>JAFVRN010000038.1 GCA_017504265.1 Alistipes sp.
ATACTTCAAGTGAAGGTAACGAATAGAATAACCTTCTTCGAGCATCCTCATATATTTGAGCAATGCTCCATAATCGTGCTTTTTGCGCATAAAGAAACCCCAAAAGTTTTTTGTCTAAACTTTTGGGGTCACTTCAAACTTTTTGGACACGCCCTTGTATTTAGTATAGCTTGATGTATTCGTAGCTGTTACCCACGAGTTGCAGGTATCGTTCAAACTCGCCACGTTGTATAACCACCGTAAAGCGGTTATCGTTGGGGTGGAAGCTGAGGGCATCCTGCTGACGTAACGACTCGTCTAAGAATAGATGCACGTGGTTGTCGGTGTCGTTTATCAGGCCAAATGGAGATACCGAACCGGGGTATAGTCCAAGCCACTTCATCATACGTTCCGGCGAGGCAAACGAGAGTTTACCTTGATGCAGTATATGTTCGAGGTCGTGTATGGCCATAGACTGCTCCGAGTCGAATACCACTAAGTAGTGGCGATTTCCCTTATGGTTACGAAAAAATAGATTCTTGCAGTGCTTTGAACCATCCTTGCGCCAATATTGGCGGGCAATCTCTATGGTTGGTGCTTCGGGGTGTTCGTACCACTCGTAAGCGATGTTATGCTCGTCGAGCCAAGCAAATACTTTATCACGTCTTTCCATATTCGCAAAGGTATAAAAAAAGATGAAATGTGTTGCACGACAAATTAAAAATTCCTAACTTTGTAAAGATTATGTGTCGCCTGAATTAGAGAGGTGTCATAATTAAATCATAACAGAGCAAATAGATTAACAATATAAATCTTTGACTTATGGATGTAAGGGTAATAAACGACAAGTTTAAGGAGCATTTTGGTGTTGCGGGAGAGATGTTTGCCTCACCTGGTCGTATCAACCTTATCGGCGAGCATACCGATTATAACGGAGGTTTTGTATTTCCGGGTGCTATCGACAAGGGTATGGTTGCCGAGATAGCTCTAAATGGTAGCGACAAGGTGCGTGCTTACTCGGTTGATTTGAACGATTATGCAGAGTTCGGACTCAACGAGGAGGATGTCCCAACGCAGAGCTGGGCACGATATATCTTTGGTGTATGCCGAGAGATTATCAAGCGTGGAGGTAAGATTGCGGGCTTCGACACCGCCTTTGCGGGCGATGTGCCACTCGGTGCCGGCATGTCATCATCGGCAGCCCTCGAATCTACATTTGCGAATGCCCTTAACGAGCTGTTCTCGCTCGGTATCGACCGCTTTGAGTTGGCACGTATAGGACAATCTACCGAGCATAACTATTGTGGTGTTAAGTGTGGTATCATGGATCAATTCGCCTCGGTATTTGGCAAGGCAGGTCACCTTATGCGCCTGGATTGTCGCTCTATGGAGTTCGAGTATTTCCCATTTGACCCCGAGCAGCACGGCTATAAATTGGTCCTTCTCGACTCGGTTGTCAAGCACGAGCTTGTAGGCTCACCATACAACGATCGACGAGCCTCGTGTGAAAGGGTAGCCGCCATATTGGGTCAGGAGTTCCTTCGCGGTGCAACTATGGAGATGCTCGATGGTGTTAAGGATAAGATTTCGGAGGAGGATTATAAGCGCGCTCGTTATGTTATCGGCGAGGAGCAACGTGTGTTGGATGTATGCGAAGCCTTGAAGCGTAACGATTATGTTACGGTGGGTAAGCGAATGTATGAGACCCACTGGGGTATGTCGCACGATTATGAAGTGTCGTGCGAGGAGCTCGACTTCTTGGCAACGGTTGCTCAGGAGTGTGGCGTTACTGGCTCACGTATTATGGGCGGCGGTTTTGGAGGCTGCACCATCAACCTTGTTCGCAGCGAGCTATATGATAGCTTTATAACCACAGCCAAGGCAAAGTTCCTACAGAAGTATGGTCACGAGCCTAAGGTATACAATGTGGTTATATCGGATGGAGCACGCCGCATTTAGAAGGTTATCGGTGCCAAAGATGGCGAAATATGGATATAGATGCCGTTGAAAGCGAAATTTTCGAGATTTCCTTTTGTAAATGCTAAATTTTTATTACCTTTGTGTGACTGTGAGAATAAAGCCTGTATGGCTATAACGTAACAGCCACATTGCAAGCAAGATACATATTTTATTTACTAATACAAACTCTAAAACACTTAAAACTTATGAAACACAATTTTAACGCAGGACCCTGCGTACTTCCAAGACAGGCTGTCGAGGCCGCTATCGAGGCTATCCGCGATTTCGATAATACCGGTATCGGTATTTTGGAGATCTCACACCGTACTCCAGGTTGGGAGCGCGTAATGGCTGAGGTTGAGCAGCTATGGCGTGACCTACTCAACATTCCAGATGACTACGCAGTATTCTTCGTAGGCGGTGGTGCTTCTACTCAGTTCTTCCAGGTGCCTGCAAACCTTCTTAAGACAAAGGCTGCATACTTGCAGACTGGCGTTTGGGCAAAGAAGGCCGTTAAGGAGGCTAAGTTCTATGGCGAGGTAGAGGTTGTTGCATCTTCTGAGGATAAGACTTACAGCTACATTCCTAAGAACTACACTATTCCTACTGATGCTGATTACTTCCACATCACTACTAACAACACTATCTACGGTACTGAGATTCATGAGGATATCGACTCTCCTGTAACTTTGGTTGCAGATATGTCATCTGATATCATGTCACGTCCTATTGATATCAAGAAGTATGGTATGATCTACGGTGGTGCTCAGAAGAATGTAGGCCCTGCTGGTGTTACATTCGTTATCATCCGTAAGGATCTTCTTGGTCAGTCTGGTCGTAAGCTTCAGACCATGGTTGATTATGCTACTCACTATCCAGAGGAGGCTCGCAACCACTCTATGTTCAACACTCCTCCTGTATTCCCTATCTTCGTTATGTACCAGACCCTGAAGTGGGTTAAGGAGCTTGGTGGTGTAGAGGTTATGTACAAGATGAACAAGGAGAAGGCTGAGTTGCTCTACAACGAGATCGACCGCAACTCTATGTTCGTAGGTACTGCCGCTAAGGAGGACCGTTCGTTGATGAACGTATGTTTCGTTATGGCTCCAGGTAAGGAGGCGCTCGAGGCTGAGTTCATGGCATTTGCCAAGGAGCGTGGTATGGTAGGTATCAAGGGTCACCGTTCAGTAGGTGGTTTCCGTGCTTCTATCTACAATGCTTGTCCTAAGGAGTCTGTAGAGGCTTTGGTAGCTTGCATGAAGGAGTTCGAGGAGCTTCACAAGTAATATTATTTGACGCTAATAAAAACTTTTATGGTAGCCCCTCGACAGCTATGTCGGGTGGCTACCTTAATAACTAAAAATTAAAGAATTAAAAACCTATTATGAAGGTACTTATTGCAACCGAGAAGCCCTTTGCAAAGACTGCAGTTGAGGGTATTGAGTCAATCTTGAAGGAGGCTAACTACGAGGTAGTACGTCTTGAGAAGTATGCCGACAAGTCGGAACTTTTGGCCGCTGTAGCCGATGTTGATGCTTTGATTATCCGTAGCGATAAGGTTACGGCTGAGGTTATCGAGGCTGCTAAGCAGCTTAAGATTGTTGTACGTGCCGGTGCAGGTTTCGACAACGTGGACCTTGCAGCTGCTACTGCTCACAACGTGGTTGTTATGAACACTCCTGGTCAGAACTCAAACGCTGTTGCTGAGCTTGCTCTCGGTATGATGGTATACATGGCTCGTAACCAGTTCAATCCAGGCACAGGTTCTGAGCTTCAGGGTAAGACCCTTGCTATCCACGCTTACGGTAACGTAGGTCGCTTGGTAGGCTTGAAGGGTAAGGCTCTCGGTATGAATGTTGTTGCTTACGACCCATTTATCAGCGATGAGGCTGTATTCGAGCGTGATGGCGTTAAGAAGATGAACTCTATTGCTGAGCTTTATGCTGCCGCTGACTACCTCTCATTGCATATTCCTGCAACTGCTGAGACCAAGGGTTCTATCGGTTACGACCTTGCTATGTCTATGCCTAAGGGTGCTACCATCGTTAATACCGCACGTAAGGAGGTTATCAACGAGGAGGGTCTTATGAAGGCTATGGAGGAGCGCGAGGACTTGAAGTATATCACCGACATCGCACCTGATGCTAAGGATGTATATGCAGAGAAGTTCGGCAAGCGTTACTTCGGCACTCCTAAGAAGCAGGGCGCTGAGACAGCTGAGGCTAACGTAAACGCAGGTCTTGCTGCTGCACGTCAGATTGTAGACTTCTTTGTAAACGGTAACGTTCGCTTCCAGGTGAATAAATAATAAATTGACTACTCCATATGCCGGAGTTACCGACAATTTCGGTTGTCAGTCGGCCTAAGGGAAATGTCGATTAGATATTCACAGGAGAGATCACAACTAAGTGTTAGGGTGTTGGCTCTGCCGACACCCTTATAAAGAAAATAACCAAGCTAAAACTATTATTAAATATGGTAAGAATTAAGCCCTTTAAGGGTATTCGTCCTCCGAAGGAGTTGGCATCGGAGGTAGCATCACGTCCATACGACGTGCTTAACTCAGTAGAGGCTAAGGCTGAGGCTGGTGAGCGTTCATTGCTCCACATTATTAAGCCAGAGATCGACTTTGATCCTATTGCTGATGAGCACTCACAGGAGGCTTACGAGAAGGCAATGGAGAACTTCCGCATCTGGAAGGAGAAGGGATGGTTGGCTCAGGACGGTGAGGAGTACTACTACATCTACGCTCAGACAATGAACGGTCGTACTCAGTATGGTATCGCTATGTGCTGCCACTACGACGACTATCTATCGGGTGCTATTAAGAAGCATGAGCTCACTCGTCCCGATAAGGAGGAGGATCGTATGATCCACGTTCGTAACCAGAAGGCAAATATCGAGCCTGTATTCTTCACATATCCTGACAATGCCGAGATCGATGCTATCATCGAGAAGTGGGTTAAGGAGCATGAGGCAGATTATGATTTTGTTGCTGAGGATGGCTTCGGTCACCATATGTGGGTTATCCGCTGCAAGGAGACCAACGATCGTATCACTGAGTTGTTCAAGGGTATCCCTGCACTGTATGTAGCTGATGGTCACCATCGTACAGCTGCTGCTGCTCGCGTTGGCCAGGAGTGCGCATCGAAGAATCCTAACCATACCGGTAATGAGGAGTATTGCTTCTTCCTCGCTGTTACCTTCCCTGCATCGCACCTTCGCATTATTGACTACAACCGTGTAGTTAAGGATTTGAATGGTCTATCTAAGGAGGAGTTCCTTAAGGCTGTGGAGGAGAACTTCGTAGTTGAGAAGAAGGGTAAGGAGATCTACACTCCTAACGCTTTGCACAACTTTGCTATGTATATAGATGGCGAGTGGTACTCGATGACAGCTAAGGCTGGTACTTACGACGATAACGATCCTATTGGTGTATTGGATGTAACAGTTCTCTCTAACCTTGTTTTGGATAAGGTTTTGGGTATCGCAGACCTCCGTACATCTAAGCGAATCGATTTCGTAGGTGGTATCCGTGGTTTGGGCGAGTTGCAGAAGCGTGTTGATAGCGGTGAGATGAAGGTTGCTTTCGCATTGTATCCAGTATCTATGCAGCAGCTTATCGATATCGCTGATACCGGCAACATTATGCCTCCAAAGACAACATGGTTCGAGCCTAAGTTGCGCTCGGGCGTTGTTATTCACTCTTTTGAGGAGTAATTACAATAGAGGCTTTTGCCACTAACATAGCCGCCAACAGGATTTTCTGTTGGTGGCTTTTTTATTATCTATGATAAAAGGTGTTTATATTGTTGAGTAGAAATTGCGCAGGCCGAAGGTTGGCTCTCGCTGGTATCGATACCATATGGACATACAAAAAAAGAAGCCCTCACGAACTTCTCTTTCGGTACTCGGAGCCGGGGTCGAAGTACGAAGTACTGGCGCAGATACCATAATAAAATAGCGCAGGCCGAAGGTCGAGCAATGAACTATACTTATATCTGCGCAACCGCCAATTAAGGTGAGTAGAGCGGTCCTTGATGTTGCTGGAAGGGCTGCGAGAGCGTTAGGCATTTGCCTTTGTGTGATGAGGTGTGTCTTTTCGAGCATGCTCGTATAAAGTCACACCTCACTCACACAACGACCGAAGGTTGGCTCTCGCCAATATCAACGCTGCACACATATACAAAAAAGAGAAGTCCTCACGAACTTCTCTTTCGGTACTCGGAGCCGGGGTCGAACCGGCACGGCCATTTCTGGCCACAGGATTTTAAGTCCGGCGTGTCTACCTATTCCACCATCCGAGCAACATCTTAAAGACGATGCAAATGTACTATTTTTATTTAATTCTACAAAATTTATATATTGTAAAAATACTATTCTTTGCAAAGAAGAGCTACCGCCGTGGCAGATACACCCTCCTCGCGACCTTCAAAGCCCAGATGTTCGGTTGTTGTTGCCTTAACAGATATACGGTCTACATCTATGCCTACAACATCGGATAGTGTGACACGCATAGTATCGATATATGGCCTAAGTTTAGGCTTTTGCATAGCTATGGTGCAATCTATATTACTGATAGAATAGCCTTTATCAGCAATTATATCAACTACTACTTTGAGTAGTTTTGTAGAATCTATACCTTTATACCGAGGGTCGCTATCCGGAAATAATTTTCCTATATCACCCAAGGCCAATGCACCCAGCAAAGCATCACAAATGGCGTGTATGGCAACATCGCCATCCGAGTGTGCAACACACCCTTTATTGTGAGGTATTTCCACGCCGCAGAGTACTAAGCGCAGCCCCTCTGCCAGGGCGTGTACATCGTAACCGTGTCCTATACGTATATCCATAACTTCTATTTTTTACGTCTCCATCTTAACCACTTGCGCATTATACCAAGCGTGTAGTGGCGCACTATTGCAGGCAGATGTAGCCACATACTCTCCTTACGCAGCCATTCTCTTGTTGTGCAACTCTCTTCGCGGCCATTCTCTCGCTCTACTCTCTCAACAACGCCTATTATCTCACTGCGTCGGCATAGCTCCCTCTTATATGGATTGCCATAACCTTGCAGAGTTACATTGCCATTTTCAACCTTTACAACCCTATGTACAACAATATGGCCATCTGCTGTGCGAAACATTGCTATACGCCCGGTTATGTCCTCTTCTGCATCTATGCGTCGTATCAAAATATTATCACGACCACAACCAAGCAGCGGCAACATACTAAATCCCGTAACATGGAGCTTGAAGCTCTCTCCAACCTCCACGATGCCCTCTATGTCGCGAAGATAATTACTGCTCATCACCGATTATTGTTGAGTGTGATAGCTGTGCCGCCTCGGCATTGGGTAGACATTCAAGATGATATACACCTACTCGGCGTAGGATATCCGATAGTGTCGAACATATACAATCTTGCAGATACTCATCATGCGCATATTGTGGGGGACAGGATGGTAGTACCGCACCGATAGAGGCTATGGTAGAGAGGCGACGTATTGCGTTGTGTGGAGCTTGACTAAGACGGCAAATGCCGGCAATAGGGTAGTCTAAGTTCTTATAACAAGGTGTCTTGCCACTCCATGGTGAGCCGTACACGATAGCCTGATTGTCGATAAAGCGAATTATCGGCGAGTCATCATTGAGCAGGTGTGCATCCTCGATATTTTCGCGCCAAAGACGCGTATGTGTACTCTTGCCCGTACCCGACTCACCAAGGAATAGTACACAACGACCATGACTCTCTATAACGGATGAGTGTATGGCGATAGCTCGGTTAGCAGCAAGCACCACACCAAACATAATCCATATACCAAAGCGAAGTAACGATATGTCGTTTACGGTGTGACATTCGAGATTGGTTGTTATATGGTTGCTACGTGTATCAATGTGAAATATTGCCGCCTGACCATCGCCATCGCGCCTATCTATCGTATAGAGGTAACCTCCATTGACTCGCATAAAAGAGCTATTTGCATCGGCCTCTGCTACATAGGTATCTGATAGTCGCTGCTCTACGACGTAATCGCAGATAGAGATCTCGGTAGAGATAGCAAAGGTGCAGTCAGCCTCGATGCCCTGCTCGTGACTCTCGAATGGGCGAAAACCACGCAGTCCCACTTTAACTAAGTCTATATTGCTACGCAGGCATAGGCCTGCTACTATATAGTCGTAATGGTTCATATTCACTCTATTGTAATTATTCTGTCGCAATACTCCAATGAACTTTCACGATGTGCAATGACAATGATTGTCAATGATCGGTTGTCGTCGGAAAGGCGACGTATAGCATTATTGATATTCTCCTCGGTTTGGCTGTCAAGTGATGATGTGGCCTCGTCGAAGAACAACACATCGCAGTTTTTATATAGGGCTCGTGCAATACCTATACGCTGTCGCTGACCTCCTGATAAGCGGCATCCTTGTTCTCCGATTCGAGAGTGAATGCCATTAGGCAGTGAATCTATAAATTTCTTTAAGTCAGCCAGCTCAATAACCTTATTTATACGATTATAGTCTATGTCTTTATCTTCGCATCCAAGAGCTATGTTTTCGGCCAATGTCATATCTGCAATAAAGACATTTTGCGATACATAGCCTATACTGTTTTGCCATTTACGAATATTCGTGCAATCCAGCTTTTCGCCATCTACGGCAATATACCCCGATGATGGATGATACAGGCCGAGAATAAGATTGAATAGCGTGGTCTTACCAGAACCGGATGCACCTTTAATACCGATACGCTCTCCTTTGTTGATCGTAAGCGATAGGTTTTCGATTGTTGGTGTCGTACTATCTTCATAGGTAAATGATATATCGCATAGTTCGATACTCCTACTGAAATTAAACCGTTCGTCGCTATTTTGCGATACATTGGTATTATCGTCGAGGTCGGCTTCGCTAAGGACATCTATCGAGTATCTATTGTAACGTATCGCGCTCCAATTAGACATTATATTACGAATAGAGGGTATTAGACGGATGGCTGCAACTGCAAATACACCGAACATAAGCCCTATATCGTAGCTCTCGACGCTCAGACTTAGTAACACCAGTGTTACCATGCCGAGGACAAGTCCTACCTCGGTAAACATTTGTGGCAGCATGGCTATTGTTGCGTTGCGCTTGCGGAGGGCAATAGCCTCATTCATTGCATTCTCGAAACGCTTGAACATCTGAGGGAAAGCGCCACCTATCTCAATGTCAGCATAACCTCGAAATGTCTCAGCTACAACACGACTTTTTACTCGTTGCGCCTCATTTTCCTTGACTCCTATATCGTTAAGTCGTCGTCGCACACCCAAATAGAATAGTGCGATTGATGGAACGAATACAACTATTGCAAGCAGTGCCGCTGTCGGCGTATACCATAGCAACGCAGCAAACATAAGCAGCAGCAGCAAAGCCTCGCTTACGATTGAAGCTATTGGTTTCAGTATGCCGGCAACAAATGTAAGAGTGACAACATTTATATTGCGTGTCAGTATCGCAGAGTTATTACGCTTTATATATCCTAAACCTCGATACCGATACCCCAAGTAGAGCTTTTCCGACAGATATTTATAGAGCGCATATATGTAGTCCCGCTCGAAACGATATAGCAGTATGACTGCGATGTTTTTAGTGATGATAATAGCAATAACTGCTATGCATACGACAACAACAAAATGGGCATACGTACTGAAATCTAATAGGTTATATAGCTTACCTAAATACTCGTTTGATGTAACACTCTCGCTGTCGAGTATAAGCATCAGTACAGGCACCATCATGGCTATACCTATGAAGTTGAGTAGCGCACGCACAAAAATAGTTACGGCCACCGTGATAGCACGGCGGCGGAAGTGTCGGGGTATTATCTGCCATAGTCGGTTTTTCACTCCGCAAATATACTAAAAAAAGTTATACCTTTATCACCTTGCCAAGGGTTATATACCACACATATCCCTCAATATTATCGTACTTGCCCATTGCTTCGAGCAATGACATGTATTCACGCACCTGTTTTAGATGATTGCTTCGCTCTATGTCGCCAAATTTATAATCGACAATTGTCGCATTACGGCCATCTATCATAACTCGGTCAGGGCGGCGCATAGTATCACTTGTTATAATATCTGCCTCACACTTTACATCGTCCCATTCATAGCTAAACCAATGTTTTACAACATCTATTTCAAGTGAATTATTTATATTTTGCAGTAGTGATTCTTTCTCCGTTTCATCAATATTGCATCCCATATCAAGATCGTGCAACGCCCTATGCAGATCATTCAGCGTTCTCGCCTTTTCAAATACTCGGTGCAGCAATATACCATAGCCACGAGATTTGTTTACGCTGAACTCTTCTTTGTCGAAACGCTTGCCCGGGTAGCGTACCGATATCTCCGGTTGATGACTTACATACTCATCAAGAAGGATATTAGACACAATGGCCTTATCGCCATCTGCTACTACCTCCCTCTCTCTTGTTCCGAAACTATATTCAATGCCCGATATACCCTCTAAACTTTCCTCTATCTTGCTACTATGGGCAATACTCTTCGCAGCATTGATTATAAGAGGCGCAACAGATGTGATGTTATCACTTGATGACTTGCTATTCAATGAATAAGGTACATACATATAAAGCTCTTTCGAGGCACGTGTGATGGCTACATACAGCAGGTTTATGCCATCGACATGGCTCATGACCAGCTCGTTGTAGTACTCCTCGGTAAAGGCCGATTGCTCCATCGTATTGTTGTATACAACAGGAAACTCGCCGATGCTGAATGTCTCCACACTCTTTTCATCTGCCTTTGCCCATACTATCGGTCGTATAGAGCTTTTGGGTATCAAATCCCATTTGCAGTATGGTATGATAACAATAGGTGCCTCCAAACCCTTGGACTTATGTATGGTCGTAACCTCAATGGTATCGTCGGTCATCTCCACACGTATTGTTTCGTATCTACCACGCTCTTCCCACCAATCAAGATAGTGGTGAATGTCCGAAAGACGTGTCGTAGAGAATGATATAACCTGCTCGTGCATAGCTTGTAGAAAGGCTATACTCTCCTTGCACTTATTGAGTTCAAACTGCTTTACAATCTGTTCGAATGCCTCCATCGGCGAAAGATGAGCTATGCGTTGCAGCGCAGCGAGTTCATCCTCGTCGAATTTATGTGTAAACTCATAACCCAAATACCTGTTATATACTCCACGCTCCACATCGTTGGCAGGATCGATAGATAGACGCATCACCGCAATAATAAACTCGGTAATATCGCAACGTTCAATGGTTAGGGCATCGGGGGTAAGAATATTAAATCCGGCCTTACCCTGCGACGTAAACTTCTGCTCCTTGTAGGCAAATAGGACATCTGCCACTTTGCGGCCATCTGTAGCCCCTCGCACAAGTATCAAAATGTCGCGATAGCGGTAACCACGGCTTATGGCATCTTCTATTGCCTGAATAAATGGCGAATCGCAATATTTCGGGTCGAATGCATATACCTGACTATATCCACCGGGAGACATATTGCCCCCGACACGCTGCTTATGATCGGTATACGCAGTCTTAATTATATTATTAAGTGATTTATGAAGTGAATCGGATATTTTATTGTTATTTAGTGCATTGCCAATCTTTGTATTGATATACTCATTATCCTCATTCACCACACTCTCGATAAGCGAATTGTTGAACTCGACGATGTTTGATTGACTGCGATAGTTCTCTTTGAGGCTTACTAACTCTACCGACTCATATCCTAAATCATCTGCCGCTTTACTATTTAACAATCGCCAATCGCCACCTCGCCACCTGTATATAGACTGCTTTACATCGCCTACGATAAATACCGATGTATCAGGGTTGGAGGCCATAGCGTTGAGCAACAGAGGACGCAAATTCAGCCACTCTCTTAGCGATGTATCCTGGAACTCATCAATCATAAAATAGTCGTAGCGATTACCTATTTTCTCATAGATAAAGGGTGTATTATTATCATCGACAAAAGTTGATAGGATATTCTTTGTCTCGCTCAGAATCATTATATTCTCCTTGCCACATATATCTTTGACCTTATCATATAGGTCGCCAAGGAGGGCATAGCTGCGATAGTTTTCGTGCAGAATCTTTGCGGTGTTGATCATCGATATGTTGTTTGTATACAACTCGCATATCTTTCGCAACTTGGGTTGCAGATATTCGGCAGCCGCAACAATTTCAGCATCAGGATTTTTACCATACCATTGCTCTATATCCTCTGAAGCACGTAGCAGTGTCTGGTTTGGGGCTTGCAACTCGCCTGATGCGTACTTCCAGAAATGTTGCACGAAGCTACGTGACGACCCCTTAAATCTACTTGCTGCGATGCCTCTATCTTCGAGGTACTTAACAGCATCGGCGGCTATCCCTTTGATTTGGTTTTTACATGCACTGCTTTGTTGAGCCATACGAGCTACAATGTCGTACAGGTCGCTCTTTGATATCTTTTGGCTCATACGCTGTGTCGCGCTCTCCTTGAATATCTCGCTGCCCATATTGCGCAGCTCCCCACGCATATCCCACCTCTCGCCATCGTTCATACGCTCCTCGGCATACTCCAACATCCAATGGCGTAACTCTTTGTTGGTGGCGATACTCTCAACAAGATCGTCTGCACTACGTTGTAGAAGTGTGGCTGTATCAAGCTCGATATTGTAATTTAGATCAATGCCAAGCTCCTTGATAAATGCACGTATTACACGCTGGAAGAACTTATCTATTGTGAGAACGCTGAAACGCGAGTAGTCGTGAAGGATAAGTGTACGAGCTTTAAGTGCCTGAGAGCGTATCTTGGCATGGCTATAACCGGTGTGGTCTGCAACCTTTGCAAGATAGCTACTATTTGAGTTCGATGCTAAGGCATCAATCTCGCGCAAGATGCGTGATTTCATCTCTTCGGTAGCCTTGTTTGTAAAGGTTACAGCAAGGATATTGCGGAATTTTTCAGGGTGACGTACAATGTCACATATATATTTCAGGGCCAGCTGGTATGTCTTACCCGAACCGGCACTTGCACTAAGTATTCGGGCTCGTTTCATCGTCTGCATATCTTTTTGTAGTCACAATAGGTGCAAGCATTCCTATCCTCGGCTTGACAGAAGGGTGTATGCACATCGAAAAGCTCGTCAAGACACCTTAATAGCTCCTGTTCGAACTCCTCGCTAATGTCACTGTATCGCTCTATCGTAGCTCCCCGCTGCTTATCTACGATGTATGGCGAGTAGCCGTCGAGTATCATCTGCGAGGCGTAGTATAGCGATGGTGTAGATTCCACACCAAAGCTGCGGTAGAGCATCATCGAGTAGAGCAATGTCTGGAAGATGTTGGATATACGCTCCTGTGCTGCACCTTCGAATAGTGATGTCATACCATTATACTCCAAGTGAGGCGTACTACCACTTTTGTAATCAATGATTTGCAGTCTACCATCCGATAGCCTGTCGATACGATCGGCGCGGCCGGATAGATTAACTTCTCTTCCATTTGATATAGGATAACGACACTCTACACCATCCTCCAATCCCTCGATTGTAAAACCCTCTTGCTCCTTGTCATAAGGTATGATGCCTCGCAGGATATACTTGGTAATAATATCACGTACAAGCTGCCTGTCGCCCGATAAGTCGGATAACGATACGTCACTGCGTCCAAGGAGTATACGCCCCATATTTCTATCTACCACCTTCTCAATAGTGTCACGATTACGTAATTTAGCTATGGCAGATGCCGGGTTTTTAACGCCGATAAATGGGGTATATAGCTCTTGCATAGTCTCGTGCAGAATATTACCGAAAGTGAGCGCATCGATAGTATCGCTTATGGTATCACGGACCTTCAAGTGGGCAACTGTGGCAAAGTAGAACTTCATTGGACACTCCACATACCTGAACAATGCTGTAGGCGATAGACTGAAACCGCTGCCCGCATCGAGATATCTGTTGAGTACAGACATCTCTTGCTCACCCTTCTCTATAACCAATGGCTCTGTCTCTCGGAGTGTAAGATCGACACCCACCGATGAGTTAGCTATATCGTATGGTGATTCGTACTCCAACTGATGTATATAACGGCTGCGTTCACCGGTGCTACGGTCGTCGGCGCGCGAGCAATAGAGCATATTCACGCGCTCGGCACGCTGTATGAGGCGGTAGAAATAGTATGCGTACATCGCCTCGTGCTGCTCGGGTGTAGGCATGCCATAGGCTGCACGCAGGTTGTATGGTATAAACGACGAACTACCGGTACGGTCACCTGGGAAGTTGGCATCGGTCATCGAGAGGATTATGACATTCTTGAAATCTATGTTTCGCGTCTCCAATATACCCATAATCTGTATGCCTTCGAGCGGCTCGCCCTCATAAGGAATCGTCACAGTTTGCAGATGTCGGCGCAGGAGCGAACTGAATACATCTATCGATATGGGCACATCACAATTCTGTATCGAACGCATAGTCTTACCAACCTCTTCAACGATTACACGTAGGTAGTTGGCAGAGCCATTATCAGTGGCGTAAAGTGGCTCGATAATGCTATAACATATATCAATAATATATTTAGATAGACTCTCGCAATCATTTACCTGAGAGAAAATTACGCTTAACAGTTCATTACCACTAAAAAGTTCCGATGATACAGAGGTAATGCGATTGGACGATATGTGCGAAAGCAGTCTGCGAGCTTCGTCAGCACAGCAATCCGTAATGTATGGATGCGATAGAATACCCACCACGTCCACATGATAGAATAGCTCCTCGTCGCCACTTTTGCGACTATGGTTTTGTAGGGCTATAAGTCGCTCTACGAAGCTATACGATAGGGTAGTTTTCAGCGGATATCCCATTGTTACGTTTACTCGCTCTACGAACTCGGGGAGAGAGTGAAGTAATGGGATAAGCATATTTTCGTCGGTGAGTACGATAGCCGTACGTTTATCCAACTCCTCACGAGGCAACTCTGATAGTATATTGGTCACATACTTCAATTGTACGACATTCGATACACAGGCGTTTACATTAAATCTCTTACGTAGCGTAGTGAAGCAGTCATTCGACAGGGTTGCTTCGGCAGGGTAGCGCACAATATTGTTACGCAGAAACATACCCGCCTCGTGAGCCTCATTGTCGACATAATATTTGTCATAATCCCAATAGAAGTCAGCTCCTTCGGGACGACGTGCTATATAGTCGAATAAAACCCTCTCGCTTTCGGACAGAGCATTGAAACCGGCAATCACAAAACGACACTTGGGAATATCTATACTCTCACCTCGCTTAATCTTCTCGGCCGCCGTGCGGTATATCATACCGGTATAACCAATGCCAAGTTCCGATAAACGTTCACGAAACTCAGTGTATATAGCGTATAGGCTGCGCCATATCTTCAAGAAACGTTGTTTCTGCTTGCTGATGGAATCCCCATCGCCTATACTTCGCCAGAAGGCTATGATACGCTCCTGCTCCTCGGTGAGATACGATACATCTGTCTCCAGCTCCTTAATCTCTTCGAGGTTGCGTAGTAGCTGCTTGGCATCAATGAGATACTTATCAATCATATCGAAATCCGATATGAGCATCTCTCCCCAAAAGTAAAATTTGTCGAATTTTTCGTTGGGATGATACTTTATATAAACCTTGTAAAGTTCACTTATTAAGCGTATTCTCTCGCCTTGCGTAAGTCCTGAAATCTGTTCCGTAAGCTCATCTACCGAGCTCCAACGAGGTTGCCATACAGGACGATCGGAGCATCGTGCAAGAGCATCGTTAAAGAAGGTGCGGGCACGCAACGATGGCAGCATCACTACGACCGACGACAATTCGTTCGAATAGTTATCCAGGAGCCTATGCGCAAGCTCCCGCAGAAATGATGACATGGATAGCAGTTATTAAAGTAGTGAAATCATACCTCCGAACAGCGTAGATTCGGAACGGAAAATAACCGGCTCGCTCTTATAGTATATGCTACCTCCCGTAGAGGTCTTTGCTTCCAGACGCTCACGCGCATCGACCTTTGCTACGGCATTATGCGATGTGCTTACAATTGTAGCTACACACTCCAGATGCAGGGCATCATAGTGTGCCGTGGTGATATCCGCACTCTGATATAGCGTATTGCCCGATATAGAGACTCGGCTTTTACCCGACACATATATCTTAAAATCAAGAACATCGATGTTGGCCGTAAAGTGAGCATCGCCCGATACAGCAATATCCAGCAACTGAGAGTTGAGTGTATCTTCAACCGTAACATCAGCCTTGGCTATGGAGATGTCGCTAAGCGTATGAAAATAGACTCGTACTTCTGTGATACTCTCTCGTTTGAACTCGCTACGCTCACTTATTTTCAAGGTCTTGGTGCGGGTATCTACCTCTGCCGTAAACTTCGATGTATAGTTACCGTGCGTATTATACTCTATGACAGGGCTCTTTCCTACATCCTGACGGATAAGAGTAAGGCGTATCGGAGCATCCACATCTATAATGTTAAAGTCCGACAGTGTCATTGTAGTAAACTGATTATCCGACGTTTGAGACTCTTGTGCCAAGAGCTCCATGACACAAAATATGGAACATATTATTAGGAGTAGCCTTCTCATAGCTGTTGCATTTAGTTGTTTCGAAGGATAAAATTAATAATTTTATGCGAAACTACCAAGCCTAAATGCTATTTTCAATACAGTTACGGTTATTTCTTCAACAAAACATCATCCATATTTATTGCCACATATGGTGCACCGCTACGACGTGCTGCTTCAAGGCCCACTTCCGAATCTTCGAATATTATACTCTCCTGAGGTGATACTCCCGTTATCTCCATGGCCTTAATAAAGCAGTCTGCATAGGGCTTGGGGCGCGATACGTCGTCGCCTGATAATATGCCATCTACACAACCATCAAGATGCAGATATCGCAGCACGTTGGTTATGTTATCAATATGTCCTGTGGACACTATCCATACCTGAGCCCCTAATCTGCGCATCATCTGCGACCATTGCCATAACGGTTCGTTCAGTTTTATAGTATCAAAAAACTCGGGATACAACTCTACCTTTCTGCGACGCAGATATTGAATGGTATCCGGATTAGTGATACCCACCATCCTCAGAAACTCCATACAACGCACGCCAAAATATTTGGATAGATACTCCTCTTTGGCAATCTCTATGCCGGCCTCACGCAGAGTGGCTATGTAGGCCAAAGCGTTAGCCTCTCGAGTATCTACCAAAGTGCCGTCAAAGTCCAATAGAATTAACTTTATCTCAGCCATACTAATCAAATGATTGCATGCTTGATAGCGCAATGCGTATTATACTCTGATACTCCTCGGGCGTAAGCTCCAAAAAGAAGTAATGTATCGGGTCTACTCGTGTGTCGTTGTATATTACCTCGTAGTGCAGATGAGGAGCAAACGAAAGACCGGAATTACCCGATAGTGCAATGATATCTCCTCGCTTAACCTTCTGCCCCTTCTTGACACGTATATCGAGAAGATGACTATATGAGGTTTGATAACCATTGCCATGGTCGATGATTACCGCTTTGCCATGCGAGGAGTTTTTCTCCGATAGCGACTTAACGCTTCCATCCGCGGTGGCAAATACGGCTGTACCCTCAGGGACTAAATAGTCTATACCGTGATGCTCGCGCAATGTGCGATGGAATGGATTTATAAGAGGCTTCTTACCAGATGCAAGCAACGTTAATTGACGATTATTAACAGGCTGTATAGCAGGTATATACTCGATGTTATCTTCATTAGCCACAATCGCTTCCCGCATCCTGTCAAAGGCTTTGAGCATCTTATCCTCGTTGGTACTTGCTACTGCCAGCATCTCGCTCATACGTCTATCAAGGTCGCTATTACTCATATCGACCAACTCTTCGTGAAGTTCGGCACGACTGCTCTTACTTCCAGCATTAAGGTCGTATGGGTTAGACTCGAATAGTTTGCGAAATACATTCTCGTCACGTGCAATAACATTGTCGAGCACAGATGTCAGCGAGTCATATCGCTCGTGAAGTATAACATACTCCTCACGCATCTTATCAGACGAGTGGCGCAGTTTGTACTCCTTGGGGAGATATACGGTAAAGCCAAGAACTATATACCAAAACAAAACCATGGCAATCCATCCGAGTGCCTTTAATAATATTGGCTCCCAGTGGCTATTCTTGCTTTTGGCTTTAGTTGATATAAATCTCTTAATATTCATTAATTCAGTTGTTTTATGACGACACTTCAAGTTGTTTCATAAGTTCTATGTATGCTTCAGGCGACATATCCTTATTGAAGTAGTGTATAGGATTTACCGTATTGTCTCGGTAGCGTACCTCATAATGCAGGTGTGAACCGACCGATACACCCGTATTACCCACGTCGCCTATTACCTGACCGCGTGTTACGCTATCACCCGCCACCACATGACGCTTTGACAGATGTCCATATCGTGTCTTATATCCGAAGCCGTGATTTAGTTCAATGAGATGACCATATCCGGGCTTCCAACCAGAGAATGATACAACGGCATTTCCGGTAGCATAAACAGCCGTACCCTTAGGTGCAGAGAGGTCTACACCCTCATGTTTACGCCATGTGCCATATCGTGGATGCTTGCGCATACCATAAAGGCTACTTACACTACGCAACTTGGTACGGTCAATAGGCCATATAGCCGGTATTACCGTCGAGAACTTCTCTTTGTTCTCGGCCATATCCTGCGTATCATCTAAGGCTCGTGATGCGTAGTAGAGGTTACGTGTGAGGCGATCTATACGTCGCCACGTATCTTCTATGATATCGCCATAGCTGTCCGCAGCAAAGTCGGCGTACTTGCTATTGTTATACTCGGCATACACCTGTGGTATTGCAAGCGTATCGATACCGAGTAGCGGACGATATACATATTGGTCTCGGTGCTTGACATCCGAGAGTTTCAGCTCAGCCTCGGCAATCTTCACATTAAGGATGTCGTATTGCGCCTCCAAACGTTGGTTGTCACGCTTGATTTTAGCAATTTTCGGTGTATCGAACCATATGGATATCAGCATATTGCTACCTACTGCTATGAGTAGTGCAATGAACAGTCGAAAGAGGATTTGATATCCTCTTGGCCACTGCTTTATAGCGTTATGTCCGGGTCGTTTGTTCTCGCTTCTCATATTCGTGGTCGTAACTGACGCACATAAAAAGTAAAAAAAATTAAAAATATTGCGTTTCGCACTACAAAATTACAGTAATTTGTGTAATTTTGCAACCGCATATAAAATATAGGTATAAAATTAATTTAACATATATGGAATCAAACAAGATTAGAGAAGCGTTTTTAGACTTCTTCAAAAGCAAACAGCACGAGATAGTAGCATCGGCTCCTATGGTCGTAAAGAATGACCCTACGTTGATGTTTACCAATGCCGGTATGAACCAGTTTAAGGATATCTTCCTTGGCAATGCACCTCGCAAATATCCACGTGTGGCAGATACACAGAAGTGTCTGCGCGTATCGGGTAAGCATAACGACTTGGAAGAGGTCGGTCACGACACATATCACCACACCATGTTCGAGATGCTCGGCAATTGGTCTTATGGCGATTACTTCAAGAAGGAGGCCATCGAGTGGGCATGGGAGCTTCTTACCGAGGTGTACAAATTGGATAAGAGCCGTATGTATGCCACTGTATTTGAGGGTAGCGAAGAGGATGGTGTAGCCTTCGATCAGGAGGCGTACGACTACTGGCGTCAGTTCCTTCCTGAGGACCACATCATTCGCGGCAACAAGAAGGATAATTTCTGGGAGATGGGCGAGACAGGCCCTTGTGGCCCATGCAGCGAGATTCACTACGATCTACGCGACCAGGAGGAGATAGACAAGATACCCGGTCGTGATATGGTGAATATGAGCCACCCTCAGGTTATCGAGATTTGGAATCTCGTATTCATGCAGTTCAATCGTAAGGCTAACGGGTCGTTGGAGTCACTGCCGGCTAAGAATGTAGATACAGGTATGGGCTTTGAGCGTCTTTGTATGATATTGCAGGGTAAAAAGTCAAACTACGATACCGATGTCTTCCAGCCTACTATTTCTCGTATCGCTGCGCTTTCAGGTAAGGAGTATGGCAAGGATGAGAAGTGTGATGTAGCTATGCGTGTTATCGCCGACCACCTTCGTGCCATATCTTTCTCTATTGCCGATGGACAGCTTCCTGCAAATGCCAAGGCAGGATATGTCATCCGTCGTATCTTGCGCCGTGCTGTGCGTTATGGATACACCTACCTTGGTTTCAGCGAGCCATTTATCTGCAAGCTCGTTTCGGGACTTGTTGAGCAGATGGGCCATCAGTTCCCTGAGCTTGTTGCGCAGCAGACCCTCATAACACGTGTTATTGAGGAGGAGGAGGCTTCGTTCCTTCGTACATTGGCTACGGGTATCAACCTTTTGGATGGCGTTATCCGCAAGAGCCAGGGTGGCAAGATTTCGGGTAAGGATGCCTTCTTGCTTTACGATACATACGGATTCCCTATCGACCTTACCGAGCTTATTGCCAAGGAGCAGGGCGTGGAGGTAGACATCGAGGAGTTCGAGAAGGAGTTGCAGGTGCAGAAGGAGCGTTCACGTAATGCTGCATCGCAGGATATCGACGACTGGCAGGAGGTAATGCCTATCACGGAGAGCATATTTATCGGATACGATAATCTCGAGTCGGACATCCGTATTGCTCGCTACCGCCGTGTTAAGAGCAAGAATAATACAACTTATCAGTTGGTATTTGACCAGACTCCATTCTATGGTAATTCGGGTGGTCAGATTGGTGATATCGGATATATTGAGAGTGCCAACGAGAAGATCGATATTATCGCTACCGAGAAGGAGAATGGCCTTATTATACATATTACTAAGCAGCTGCCTGAAAACCCTGCGGCCACATTCCGTGCCGTAGTTAATGTAGATGCTCGTACTAAGGCTGCCAACAACCACACCGCCACTCACCTCGTAGATTATGCGTTGCGCAAGGTGCTTGGTACTCATGTTGAGCAGAAAGGCTCTATGGTCGGCCCTATGGGTCTTCGTTTCGATTTCTCGCACT
Source organism: Alistipes sp. (assembly GCA_017504265.1). Taxonomy (GTDB): domain Bacteria; phylum Bacteroidota; class Bacteroidia; order Bacteroidales; family Rikenellaceae; genus Alistipes. The sequence continues at coordinate 21,066 of JAFVRN010000038.1, forward strand.
TCCAGAAGGTCACCGCCGAGGAGCTACGTCAAGTGGAGCGTGAGGTAAACAACCTTATCCGTAAGAACTATCCTCTTGTCGAGAATCGCGAGGCTACGATGGCCGAAGCCGAAGCCGCAGGAGCTATCATGCTTTTTGGCGAGAAGTATGGAGATAAGGTGCGTATCGTGAACTTCGGTCCATCAACAGAGCTATGTGGTGGTACTCACGCATCAGCTACGGGTAACCTTGGTTTCTTTAAGATAATAAGCGAAAGTGCTATTTCGGCAGGTGTGCGTCGTATCGAGGCAACCACAGGAGAGGCTGCCGAGTCACTTATTTATGCTGCTCAGGATATGGTGAACTCACTTGAGCAGTTGGTACGCAATCCTAAGATCGTACAGGCTATCGAGAAGATTATCGAGAACAACGATACTCTCAACCGCGAGGTAGAGCAGATGCGTAAAGAGAAGGTGGAGGCCTTGGCCGATAGTTTGGCTATGAATACTCCAATGCGTAATGGCGTAACACTTATCTCTCACACATCGAAGTATCAGCCTGAGATGTTGAAGAATTTGGCATTTGCTTTGCGCCAGAAGGTTGAGCGTCTGGTAATGGTCGTTGGTAATATTTATGACGGAAAGCCTACGCTTAACATTATGCTTACGGATAATATTGTTGCCGAGGGTATCGATGCAGGTGCCATTGTACGTGAGGCTGCCAAGCTTATCAATGGTGGTGGCGGTGGTCAGAAGCACTACGCTACGGCTGGTGGCAAGAACCCTGACGGTTTGCAAGCTGCCATAGACAAGGCCACAGAGTTGATTATGTCGGGTTTGAACAACTAATAATATAAATGATATGAGCAATAAGGTTTTATTGATGATATTGGATGGATGGGGTAATGGCGACCACTCTAAGTCGGACGTTATCTACACTATGCACCCTGAGTATATTAATGCTATGACCGAGAAGTATCCTCATGCCGAGCTACGTACCGATGGCGAGAATGTAGGACTTCCCGATGGTCAGATGGGTAACTCGGAGGTAGGACACCTTAATATTGGTGCCGGCCGTGTAGTATACCAAGACTTGGTAAAGATAAATCGTGCTTGTCGCGATAACTCAATTCTCGAAAATGAGGAGATTATCAAAGCGTATGAGTATGCTAAGCGAGAGGGTGTCAATATCCACTTTATGGGATTGGTGTCGGATGGTGGTGTACACTCGTCACTCGACCACCTCTTCAAACTTTGCGACATTTCGAAGCATTACGGCATAGAGAATACCTATGTCCACTGCTTTATGGATGGCCGCGATACCGACCCACGTAGCGGCAAGGGCTTTATAGCGGCTTTGGAGAAGCATATGGCTCTCTCTACCGGCAAGATAGCATCTATTATCGGTCGCTACTATGCTATGGATCGTGACAAGCGTTGGGAGCGTGTAAAGATTGCATACGACCAGCTTGTAAATGGTGTTGGCGAGAAGGCTACGGATATGGTTGCTGCTATGCAGAAGTCGTATGACGAGGGTGTTACCGACGAGTTCGTAAAGCCTATCGTAAATGTAGATGCCGAGGGCAATGCTATCGGCACCATCAAGCCTAACGATGTTGTTATCTTCTTCAACTATCGTAACGATCGTGCCAAGGAGCTTACTATCGTCCTCACGCAGCAGGATATGCCAGAGGAGGGGATGCACACCCTGCCTTTGTACTACTGTTGTATGACACCATACGATGCCAAGTTCGAGGGTCTTCATATCCTCTTCGATAAGGAGAATGTACCCAACACAATTGGCGAGTATGTTGCATCGCAGGGATTAAAGCAGTTGCGTATTGCCGAGACCGAGAAGTATGCGCACGTCACCTTCTTCCTCAATGGTGGCCGCGAGGATAAGTTCGCGGAGGAGGATAGAATTTTGGTTGCATCGCCTAAGGTAGCTACCTATGATTTGCAGCCTGAGATGTCGGCATACGAAGTTAAGGATAAGTTGGTAGAGGCTCTTGGCGAGCAGAAGTACGACTTCATCTGTTTGAACTTTGCTAATGGCGATATGGTAGGTCACACAGGCGTATACCAGGCTATCGAGAAGGCAGTGAAGGCTGTTGATGAGTGTGTTAAGGATGTTGTCGAGGCAGCTAAGGCCAATGGCTATGAGGTTGTGCAGATTGCCGACCACGGCAATGCCGACAATGCACTTAATGCTGATGGCACACCAAATACAGCTCACTCGCTCAATCCTGTGCCTATTGTCGTAGTATCGGATAGGGTAGCACGTGTCAAGAATGGTATCTTGGCTGATGTCGCTCCTACGGTTCTCGACCTTATGGGATTGGCTAAACCTGCCGAAATGACAGGAGAGTCACTTGTCGAGTATAAATAGTGATGTGATACGGGGTTGATTGAACGTGGTTTAATCAACCCCAATTTTATATAGGGCGATTAAAAGTGGGAAATTATTTTGTATATTGCGAAAATAACTCTATCTTTGCCCCATCATTCGGGGGTTTAGCTCAGCTGGTTAGAGCGCTTGCATGGCATGCAAGAGGTCGTGAGTTCGAATCTCATATCCTCCACAAACGACAAAGACACCATCAGGTGTCTTTTGTTGTTTGTAGTGTTAATTGGTTTACCACTCACGACCTCTAAAGCCCTCCTTATCAAAGGAGGGTTTGGGTGGATTGTCTATATAAGTAAACCGCAGTTTACTGCGGGTTCGAATCTCATATCCTCCACAAACGACAAAGACACCTTCGGGTGTCTTTTGTTGTTTGTAGCGTTAATTGGGTTACCACTCACGACCTCTAAAGCCCTCCTTATCAAAGGAGGGTTTGGGTGGATTGTCTATATAAGTAAACCGCAGTTTACTGCGGGTTCGAATCTCATATCCTCCACAAACAATAAAGACACCTTTAGGTGTCTTTTGTTGTTTGTAGCGTTAGTGGGCTTATTCTTCAAAATAGGCCTCTTGTAATTCTTCGAGAAACATACGAGTACAACTCTTAGTAGTATACAAAAAGAGAGGCCGAACGTATGTCCGGCCTCTCATCTCTGATGCATGGATTATTGCTGCTGTACGCCCTGTGCAGGGTCGCCAACAATCATATTCTTATCGATGCGGAGAGTTACATTGCTATCAACCTCTACGAGAACTGATGTTGCCTGCACCTCCTTGATAACACCATAGATACCACCGGCTGTGATAATCTTGTCACCCTTCTTCAAACCATCACGGAATGACTGCATCTGCTTACGACGCTTAGACTCCGGACGCCACATAAAGAAGTACATAATAGCAATCATCGCTATAATCATCAACCAGAAGCTCCATCCGGTACCTGTTGGCTGTGCCTGTACTGCATCAACCACCTCTGTAGAGGCATTTACAATCGCCTCATCCTGTGCAAAAAGTAGATTCATAATATTAGTTTATTTGTTGTTATTATCGTTGTTTCAATACGCAAAAATACACAAAAATATTGTTCAAGCAAATATTTGGGCAATTATGACCAAATATTATTCCACTTCTGCGCTCATCCATATAGCTACATTCACATTCTCGTCGGAGCATAGTACCGATAGGTAGTTGCCTATCGAACCCCACTCACCACGAGAATCGAAGTATAGTATAACATCAACGCTCTCGCCTGCGCCTATCGGGACACGTGGCATATCAAGCCATACACAACGGCATGTCGCCTCGTAGCTAAGAAGTACAATAGGGCTATCGGTCGAGTTTGTAAAACGAAGTGTTCGAGATGAGAGCTCCGAACCATCGACACGTCCAAAATCCACAATAGCCTCAGCGACACTATCCCGTTGAAGCACTACCAAGGAGTTATCTTCCACATTATGCAGCTCATTATCTGTACTGCCATTACCGACAGCGGTGTCAGAGCGATCACTCCATACCACAATGAGTGTAACAGCGACCAGAGAGAGTAAAAACAGTGCTGCAACGATAACTCTTCTTAGGTGTTGATACCCCATAACCGTCAATTAGAGCAGACCACGGCCACTCTTCTGTATGCGGCCACTCTCTTTGAACTCCTCGACAACCTTATCAAGCACGCCATTAATGAAGTTGCTACTAGTGGGCGACGAGTAGTACTTCGATATCTCAATCCACTCGTCAAGTGTAACCTTAACAGGTATAGACTCGAAGTTGGTGAGCTCGGCAATTGCAGTTGCAAGAATCAGGTTATCCATAAATGCGATACGCTCAACATCCCAGTTACGAGTATAGCGATCTACAATCTCCTGATTATCCTCATACTGCACCAAGGCTTTGATAAATAGCGTCTTGGCAAATTCGAGATCATCGTCACTCTTGAACTGAGGAAGTATGCGTACCTCCGTATGACTCTGCTTAAGAGTAGATACTGTGCGTACAACCATATATATGGCAAAGCCAAGGTCATCGTTCCATAGCAACGACATTTCGTCGAGAGTCTCGGCAAGTGCCTCGTCCTCATTTAGTGATGTATAGAACTCTTCGACAAAGCGGCGGTCATCCGAGAAGGTATTTACCGATGCAGACATATAGCTCTTATAGAAGTCGCTGTCGAGCATACGGTTGTATATATCCTTAACTATATCGCTATGGTTTGCCCACGACAGGCGACGACGAGCTATCTCATCGCATACCGAATCGGATGTTGCAAGCAGGTTCACTACGGCATTATCCACAAAACGACGATTTGGATTTAGATCCTCATACGTTGGGAGCTTCTTCTGCTTGGCTACCTCCTGGCGAGATTCGGCATAACGGGCCACTTCAACGATGAGTGACATCATCTGAAAGTAGAGGTCGTAGGCTTTGTCAATAGATTCTATAAGGTTCTTCTCCGAGGCTTTAAGACTCGTCGAACCCGATTTAAGATGTGCATATAGGTTCTTAACAACCTTTATTCTGAGCAATCTTCTACTCAACATAATGAATGAACTTATAAATTTTGCGGCAAATATACGAAAAAATCCTATATTTGCATTGGATAATCAACAATAAACCTAAAAAAGATATATTATGAATCCCTTTGTTTACGATATTCCGGTTAAGGTATACTTCGGACGTGACCAGCTGCACAATCTGGGCGGTGAGTTAGCCAAATTCGGGCAACGCATCCTGCTTACTTATGGCGGTGGTTCTATCAAACGCATTGGCCTATACGACAGGGTCATCAAGGAGCTGCGCGAAGGTGGCTTTGAGGTGGTGGAGCTTGCCGGCATAGAACCCAATCCACGCATCGAGTCGGTACGCGAAGGTGTGCGACTATGCAAGGAGCATAACATTGATGCCATACTTGCTGTCGGTGGCGGTTCGACTATCGATGCCGCCAAGTTTATGGCAGCCGGAGCACTTGTCGAGCATGACCCATGGGAGTTCTTCGGAGCCAATGCCAAACCTATTGACAATGCACTACCGATAGTGACAATCCTTACTCTATCGGCAACAGGCTCGGAGATGGATTCCGGAGGTGTAATCTCTAACCTTGAGACAAGTGATAAGTTAGGTCGTCTTGCACGCCCGCTACTCCCTAAGGTGTCGTTCCTCGACCCTACACTTACCTACTCTGTAAGCAAGTATCAAACAGCCTGCGGTGCAGCCGACATCTTATCGCATATCATCGAGGTCTACTTCAATACACAACAGGATCTGTATATGCTCGATTGTATGATGGAGGCTCTTATGAAGACTGTCGTTAAGTATGCACCTATTGCTGTGCGCGAACCGGAAAACTACGAGGCACGCGCCAACCTTATGTGGGCATCATCGTGGGCTATAAACGGCTTTATCAATGGCGGTAAGCGTAAGGCGTGGAGCTGCCATCCTATGGAACATGAACTATCGGCCATCTACGATATTACTCATGGACTCGGTCTTGCGATTCTCACCCCACACTGGATGAAATATTGTCTTAACGAAGAGAATGTTGCAAAATATGTATCGTTTGGTGTCAATGTATTCGGTGTAGATAGCACATTACCACCTATGGATATAGCACATGAGGCTATCGCACGCCTCGAAAGGCTGCTATTCGAGGAGTTGGGATTACAACGTCGTCTATCGGATGTGGGCATCGATGATACACATTTCGCAGAAATGGCACGCAAAGCTTGTCGCTATGGCGATATCAAAGGCTTCGTGACACTAACGCCGGAGGATGTTGAGCGCATATACCGGATGTCGCTATAAACATCGTCTTGATATAACAAAGAATAGAGGCCGACCAAAAAGTAATTTTTAGTCGGCCTCTATGATAAGTTGGCGGAATTTATTCTACTGTTCATCTATTATCGAACGTATGTTGTGGATAAGCATACCAACTGCCACAGAATTAAAACCTCCCTCCGGGATGATGACATCGGCATAACGCTTCGAAGGTTCAACAAACTGCTCGTGCATAGGCTTCACCGTATTGGTATACTGTTCTATAACCGAGTGCATAGTACGACCGCGCTCGCACACATCTCGCAGTATGCGTCGTGCAAGACGTATATCGGCATCGGTGTCTACAAATACCTTAATATCCATAAGGTTGCGTAGCTCCTCATTCTCGAAGATAAGGATACCATCCACAATGATTACACGCGACGGGCGCACCAACACACGCTCCTCGGTACGGTTATGCTCAACAAACGAGTATACAGGATGCTCAATAGGTACGTTAGACTTTAAGGCGCGAATATGCTCCACGAGCATATCGGTATCGAATGCTGCGGGGTGGTCGTAGTTGAGCTTCGTGCGCTCCTCGTACGACAGCTCCGAGTGAGCTTTGTAGTAGTAATCGTGGCACAACGTAGCCACATCATCATCACAAAACGCCTCTTGCAATTGCTTTACCAAGGTAGACTTGCCTGAGCCTGTACCACCTGCTACACCTATTACCGTTACCCTCATTGTCGTTATGATTATCCCTTATGGGCAGTTTATGCATCAATATTAGCGTAGTGAGCATTCTTCTCGATAAACTCACGGCGTGGAGGAACCTCATCGCCCATCAACATTGAGAAGATGCGGTCAGCCTCGGCTGCATTTTCAACAGTCACCTGACGGAGGATACGCGTTTCGGGATTCATGGTGGTATCCCAAAGCTGCTGTGCGTTCATCTCACCAAGACCTTTGTATCGCTGGATGTGAACACCCTTGGCACCAAACTCCTGAGTGATATCATCACGCTCCTTGTCTGTCCAGCAATATCTCTCCTGCTTACCCTTCTTCACAAGGTAAAGTGGTGGGGTAGCTATATAGATATGTCCATTCTCGATAAGAGCCTTCATCTTACGGAAGAAGAATGTAAGCATGAGCGTTGCGATATGCGAGCCATCGACATCGGCATCGGTCATGATGATAATCTTATCGTAGCGCAACTTCTCAAGATTAAGGGCTTTGCTATCTTCGGCAGTGCCTATTGTCACACCAAGAGCCGTAAACATATTCTTAATCTCCTCATTCTCCCACATACGGTGCTCCTGTGCCTTCTCCACATTTAGAATCTTACCGCGAAGTGGCATAATAGCCTGAAATACACGGTCACGACCCTGCTTGGCAGTACCACCCGCCGAGTCACCCTCGACGAAGAATATCTCCGCAATCGAACGATCTCGACTTGAACAATCTGCCAACTTGCCAGGAAGACCGGCACCCGAAAGTACGGTCTTACGTTGTACTGCCTCACGTGCATTACGTGCCGCATGACGTGCCTGTGCCGCGAGGATAACCTTCTGTACAATAGCCTTAGCATCCTTCGGGTTCTCTTCGAGGTAGTGGCCAAGTGCTGCCGACATAGCACGGTTTACTGCACCCGATACCTCGTCATTACCGAGCTTTGTCTTGGTCTGTCCCTCAAACTGAGGCTCGGCAACTTTTACCGAGATAACAGCCGTAAGACCCTCACGGAAGTCATCACCCGAGATATCAAACTTCAGCTTCGATAGCATACCGCTATCTTCGGCGTACTTCTTCAAGGTTCGTGTAAGAGCGTGGCGGAAACCTGTAAGGTGTGTTCCACCCTCAATAGTATTGATGTTGTTTACGTATGAGTGTACGTTCTCAGAGTATGAGTCGTTGTACTGCATAGCGACCTCTACCGGCACGCCGCTCTCCTCGGTATCGAGGTATATGATATTCTCGATAATCTTCTGGCCACGTGTAGCATCAAGGTACTCCACAAACTCCGAAAGACCATGCTCCGAGTAGAAGTGGTTAGAGAGAGGATTGCCCTCCTCATCCTTAACACGCATATCGGTTAATGTTAGATGGATACCTTTATTGAGGAATGCCAATTCACGAAGACGGTTTGCCAAGATATCATACTTGTACTCGGTAGTCAGCGTAAAGATGCTACCATCGGGCTTGAAGGTGATGGTGGTACCACGATCCTCGCAGTCGCCGACTACCTCTACCTTAGAGGTTGGAGCACCCTTAGAGTATGTCTGTCTATATATCTTACCACCACGATGAATCTCGGCAATTAGAAGTGTAGAGAGCGCATTTACACACGATACACCCACACCGTGCAAGCCACCAGACACCTTATAGCTGCCCTTATCGAACTTACCGCCGGCGTGAAGCACCGTCAGCACCACTTCGAGTGCCGACTTACCCTCCTTCTCGTGCCAATCGGTAGGGATACCACGGCCGTTATCTTTTACAGATATTGAGTTGTCCTCGTTGATTGTGACATAAATGTCATTACAATAGCCGGCCAATGCCTCATCGATAGAGTTATCGACAACCTCATATACAAGGTGGTGAAGACCCTTTTCGCCAATATCGCCGATATACATCGCCGGACGTTTGCGCACGGCCTCTAAGCCTTCGAGTACCTGAATATTCGATGCCGAATACTCCTCCTCGTGTTTCTTGATGTTTTCTTGTTCGGTGTTCATATATAGTCTATTTTACGTTCATCGCTATAAAACGCACAAAGATAATATTTTTTTTTCGAATATTAAAGCCTTTCTCATTACTTTTTTTCACTATGTGAAAAGGTGTATGATACGTGGCAACCGACATAGATAAACAATCCAACTACACCTATGAAAGTCGGGGCTATCAAACGACAAGAAGCTGTTTTGAATTTTATTGAAAGAGTTTCTAAAATAATCGCAATCAAACAAACATTAACCATCAATTTATATAAATCATATTATAATGTGATTATAAATGATTTATATCCAATATTATCTTGCAAAACATATATGATAAATCATTTGATGCATCACTACTGTTTTCCCCGTATCCGTAAGTATATAAATCGCCTGATATATGCCTTATTAAATCCGTTTATGGCAAGATATTATTGACGATATTTATACCGTTCACGCCCTAAAAATTACCATTCGTCTAAAAAGTGGCATTGACGGTTGCTATTCTCGGTAAAAATGCCTACATTTGTAGAACTATGAAGCATATAAAAAATATAGTATTTGACCTTGGCGGTGTAGTTTTCTCGCGTGATCCGCGTAAGTTTGAACCGGAATTTATAGAGTTCTTCTCATACATATATCTGCCACAAATGCCCCATTTTTGGGAGGAGTATGATCGTGGAGCCGTAAGTTTTACAGAGGTTGTGGAGTGGCTTGCCGACTACAATAAGAGTGATGTGGTTACAGCAGAGCGCAATCTGCTTCGCTCGATTGTGACACAAGAGCCGATAGAGGCTACAGCAAAACTCATATCGGAGCTTCGAGCCGCAGGATATAAGCTATATGTATTATCCAACATGTCGCTCGAATTTATTGAGTTTCTACGCAGGCAGGATGTATATGCCAACTTTGATGGCGAGGTAGTATCGTGCGAGGAGGGTGTCATAAAGCCCAATCCGAAGATATATCGCACATTGGTATCTCGATATAATCTCAACCCCTCGGAGACACTATTTATAGATGACCGCAGTGCCAATATAGATGTTGCCCGTAGCGAGGGTTGGCACGGTTACCACTTCTCGACACGCCGTGCCAAGGAGTGTTGCGAGGAGCTGCGCAATATGCTTATTGAAAGTAGATAATTGGACACATAATAATAAATAATTAAGGTATAGATATGACACTTAATCTTAGATTGGAGTATCAGACAACCTATGGCGAGGAGCTATATGTTGTTCTGTGTTCGGATAAGGAGAAGTCATCGCCTATGCAGTATATAGGTGATGGACTTTGGGCAGCAACGCTCAAGGTGGCTACCTCTAAGGAGCTTGTATACCGCTATGAGTTACGCCGCGATGGTAATGTGGTGCGCAAGGAGTGGGGTAGCGAGCGACATATAGCCCTTGATGGCAAGTGCGACAATGTGCGCATTGCAGATCGTTGGCATGATATGCCCGCCGACCGTTCGTTCTTCTCGTCGATGTTTACCGAAGGTGTTTTTGCACGCGAGAAAGGCAAGAAGGCACAGCCCGTAGCTGCCGGTTACGTAACGCTACGTGCCGAGATAGCTGTTGCACGTCCTAATCAGAAGGTAGTTATCGTGGGCGATGGCAAGGCTCTCGGAAATTGGGATGTCAGCAAAGGCTTGGAGCTTAGCGATGCAGCGGCTCCCGTATGGAGTGTGCGTTTTAAGGCCCCCAAGCAGGCATTTGCATATAAGTTTGTCATAGTGGATAAAGCCTCTGGAGATGTTGTTGCCTGGCAGTCGGGTGAGAACTACTACTTTGCAGAGACACTTGCCGAGGGCGAGGCACTCGTTGTCGAGGGACTACGTCCTCAGTTCGATATGGCACCTTGGCGCGGTGCAGGTGTCGCAATTCCGGTATTCTCGCTGCGCTCTAAGGAGAGCTTCGGAGTAGGCGAGTTCCGTGATTTGCGTCTTATGGTAGACTGGGCGGCCGCGACAGGTCAGTCTATCATCCAGATATTGCCTATCAACGACACTACGATGACCCATACCTGGCAGGACTCATACCCATATAATGCCAACTCTACATTTGCGCTACACCCAATGTTTTTACATTTACAGGATGTAGGTGTACTCAACGATAAGGCGGAGATGGAGCGTTTCGAGGCCCTCGGCAAGGAGCTGAACAGCCTTCCTGCAGTTGATTACGAGAGGGTTAATAATGCTAAACGTGAGTATCTACGTGCTATATTTGCTCAAGATGGCAAAAAGACACTTGCCTCAAAGGAGTTTAAGTCATTCCTGGCTGCTAACGAGGAGTGGCTACGTCCATATGCCGTATTCTCGGCACTACGTGACTTAAAGGGCACACCCGATTATACGCAGTGGGGCAACATGGCTAAGTACAGCAAGGCTAAGGCTGCCAAGTTCGAGAAGGAGCATGCCGAAGAGGTTGCTCTAAACTACTTTATACAATTCCACCTATCACGTCAGTTGCGTGATGCGCGTGACTATGCACATGCTCACGGTGTAGTACTCAAAGGTGATATTCCAATCGGCATTTCACGCACGAGTGTTGATGCATGGGTCTATCCCGAACTCTTCAATATGGACTCGTCTGCCGGTGCTCCACCCGATGATTTCTCGGTTATGGGCCAAAACTGGGGTTTCCCAACATATAATTGGGCTAAGATGGCCGAGGATGGCTATGCTTGGTGGAAGGCTCGCTTCGTGAAGATGGCCGAGTATTTCGACGCATACAGAATCGACCATATCTTGGGCTTCTTCCGCATATGGGAGATTCCGCTCGATGCTGTCAATGCTCTGCTTGGTCGTTTCAACCCGGCCCTGCCTTTCAGCCCCGATGAGATGCGTGACAACTATGGTTTCTACTTTGAGGGATGGCATACGGGCGATGTACGCCAGCACGATAATATGCTCTTTGTGGAGGACAAGTTGCAAAGAGGCAAGTATCATCCACGTATTTCGGCTCATTCGACAGAGTGCTACGGATGGCTATCTGACGATCAGAAGCAGGCCTACAACCGCCTCTATGATGACTTCTTCTATCGTCGTCACAATGACTTCTGGCGTGAGGAGGCTCTACGTAAGCTGCCTCCATTAATCGAGGCCACAGGTATGTTGGTATGCGGCGAGGATCTTGGTATGATTCCTGACTGCGTGGCATCTGTTATGTCGGGCGAGCAAATACTCTCGCTTGAGATACAGCGAATGCCAAAGGATCCTAAGGTTGAGTTTGGCTCGACATACCACTATCCATATCTTTCGGTGTGCACAACAGGTACTCACGATATGAATCCTCTACGAGCCTGGTGGGAGGAGGATAGAGGCGTTACACAGCGTTTCTACAATCATGTCCTGGGTGCTTGGGGTGAGGCTCCTTACTTCTGTGAGCCTTGGATCTCGGAGCAGGTAGTCGCCATGCACCTCAAGTCGCCAGCGATGCTAACCATTCTCCCATTGCAGGACTGGATGGCTATGGATGGCGAGCTTCGTAGAGAGAACCCACACGATGAGCGTATCAATGTGCCTGCCAACTCACGTCACTACTGGCGTTACCGTATGCACATAACACTTGAGGAGCTACTCGCCAGTGAGGAGCTAAACAAGATGATACATCAGAAGATTGCCGAGTCAGGCAGATAATCATTATATCTGATAACCCGGAAGAGTAGCGTAGGGTAGAGCGGGATTGACCCTCACCCTTGCTACTCTTTCCTATGTTTGTTGCTATGCGTCTAATAACATTTATTATAACTCTTTTAATCGCTCAATGCGTTGTCGCACAAGAGGTTTACGACAACAGTTTTGATGCCCTTATGCGTGAGTACTCCATGGTTGATATACAGAAAATCGAGCCGTCTATCCTTGTAGAGTTGAAGTACTCGACTACAGATAACTTTGTCGGAGAGGATATGTATGGCGAGCTTGATTGTGCATATTTCGCTACGGAGTTTGCCGATAGGGTAGTTGCCGCACAACGAGAGCTACAACGTCGCAATCCAGGCCTCACGCTGCTAATCTACGATGCAGCGCGACCTATAAGTATTCAAAGGAGTATGCGCCGTGCTGTGGAAGGGACTGAATTAGAGGCATTTGTAGCAGACGGCAGCCGTGGAGGCAGACACAATTACGGTGTTGCTATCGATGTTACAATAGCAACGCTGGATGGAGATCCGCTTGATATGGGATGCGGTTTTGACGACTTTACTATAGCAGCTTCAGTTAAAGAGACACCCGATAATTCAGATAGCACCACACGTACCCCGAATGTATACAAAACCTATTTACAGAAGCTTGTAAATAAGGGAATTATATCTGCTCAGGCAGCAGATAATAGATTGCTGCTTATTGAGGTTATGCACTCTGCCGGTCTATACCCATATAGACGTGAATGGTGGCACTTCGAGGAGATTATGCCTATGAGCGATGTTCGAAATAAATACAGGTTACTCGACTTCTAATCACAATGCGCTGCCAACCAACGCGATTGTATCACTTAGAATATAGTATAATATAAAGCCGCCAACAATCAGTTTTGCTCCTGTTCCGGCAATAAACGACAGCGTTGATCCAAAGCCGACTTTCAGAGCCTTGGCCAGCGAGTCGCCATCATTTATCAGCTCGCCGATAAACGCACCGAGAAATGGGCCTGCAATAATACCCGCCGGGCCAAAGAATATGCCTATTATTGTACCTACGTTTGCACCAATTATTCCTTTCTTCGATCCTCCAAACATCTTGCTAAAATATCCCGGAAGCACATAGTCCATAAATATTACAACAAACGACAGCATGCCCCAAATAATAAGCTGCGTATTGGTTACAGTCGAGCTATCTGTAAAGTAGATACAAACAAGTCCGGCATATGAGAGAATCGTACCGGGGATGACCGGTACAATAGCACCAAGCAAGCCTAAAAAGCCAAATGTAACTGAGAGTATAATTAATAAGGTTGTCATAAAATTACCATTTTTCTATTTTTATTGTTAAGCCACTACCCTATAATATATTTGGCGTAATATTTACATTATGTTAAATTATATTAACTATCAATATTACATTACCTCATACTATCATTTTTGTTATCGGCAAATGTAAAATAGCGAGCCGCTAAAAAACTGTACACTGCCGTTACGCAGGTTGTAAGCACTTTTGAAGGTGTTGGCCATATGCCGAAATATTCGACAAAAAGCTTCATACACAGGTAGTTCAAGGCAATCGAGCCTACAACGGACAACGCATAGCGTGACAACTGTCCGAGCGAAGAATAGCGTGTTACTCTGAACGCTACATTTCGATTGAGCCAAAAGCCTGTAAAGAAGGTAATCGGGAATACCACAATAAGTGATGCAATATGCGGCGATATCACAACTATACCAATATCGATAAATCTTTGTGCAACAATATAGTGGTAAACAATAAAATACCACATTGCATCAAGCAACATATTACAACCACCGCACAACGCATAGCCAAAGATATCACGGCTTACGATACGTGCTATAAATGGTCGGTACAACCTATCTATGATATTTACAAGATATTGCGACAACATATGCAATAACACCCTTAACGACGTCGTGGAGAGTGTACCCAGGCATCTGGGAATTGCGATTTATTATCACGAATAAATCGCTCACACTCAGACTTCTCCGAATTAGCATAGAGGACAACTGCATAGAGCCTGCCTAACTCGATAATTTCGCACTCCGACGTATCTGTACTACTTGCCAGGGCACTGATAGCACGTTGAGCATTATCCATTGTCGAGTAGCTGCCATATACCACATAGTGGCGATATTCATCCTTAACCTCCGTATCTGTCACCTGTTCAATCTCTTCAACGAAAATATCATCTGCCTCTACATCCTCATTGGTCTCCTCAGCAGCAATACTTTCAACGACCTCTGGAGCAGGGATATTCTCGACGACGTGCATAGGGGTTTCTACCCTACTTTCATCCGACTTATCCGTAGGTAGAACAACGAAACCTACACCAATAATGATAGCAATCACCGCAGCAATAATCACAGCGGTTCTCACTCTATGCACCCCTCTACGCAGCTTTATACTACTGCCATATATGCAGTTAAGAGCCGATATAAACTCCTTACATGGAATAAAACTCTTATTTTTGAGTACTCCTACACCCTCGATTGTTAGTTCAACTCCACTATGGCACTTATTAAGCCAACGACGATATATATCCTCTGCTGCGACTACATCGATAGATGCCACCTCAGCGATAACATCCACAAGCGACGATGCGGTGCGCTGTGACGAGAAATCCACACTGATATGCGGAGGTATTAGGATATGCTTACCTTGCATTGTGGCGGGGTATCGTTTTAGCTGTAAGCTACCAACATCGGGCAACCATATACCGCCACGGCTGATAAGTGTATTTAGGATGATTTTATTAACCTCACCTACCATAACTATCTCTTTTTGCTCTTCTTGCTCTTGGCCTTCTCTTCACGAGCATACATCGTATTGGCATACTCCACAACCGCATTTACATCCTTTACCTCGGGACGCAGCATTGCACGCACAATCATATATATACCGAAAATTATGAATGGTATGCTAAGGAGCTGTCCCATATCCAGAGCCCAGCCATCCTCGAAACTCTCCTGACGCTCTTTTAGGAACTCGATAAAGAAGCGGGTTAGGAATATACCTATCATAGCTACACCAAAGAGCAAGCCGGGGCGACGGCGACCCAGGTCTCGTTTGCTGTATAGCCATAGGATAATTGCAAATGTAATGAGGTAGCACAATGCCTCGTACAACTGCGCAGGATGTCGTGCAGGCACATCGGCAAGAAGCTCAATGGTTCTATCCTCATGACACAGAGGGAACTTAAAGCCCCAAGGCAGATCGGTAGGATAACCCACAATCTCAGAGTTAAATAGGTTGCCAAGGCGTATTACAGCACCACTTAGAGGAGCGACAATAGCTATACGATCTATACCCCATATGAATGGCAAATGATTAAGGCGCGTGAAGATCCATATGCCGAGCAAGATACCTATTGTTGCACCGTGACTTGCCATACCGCCTTGACGTATGTCGGTAATGATGCGCCATGGCTCTGCGAGGTATACGTCAGGCTCATAGAATAGACAGTGGCCCACGCGCGCGCCAATAAAGGTTCCCAAGACTATCCACAAGAAGCCCGACTCCAAGGTGCGCGGCGGAAGGCCCTCTCGCTTGAATGACCATGCACAGATGCGCTCGGCGGCTAATATACCTATAGCCCACATTAGTCCATACCAACGAATATCGAGATCTCCGATAGTTACAAGTACCGGATTCCAGTCCCATATAATTGTTAAAAGATTCATACGTTAAAAGTTTATCGTTTATGTCTTATTGTTCTCTGGTAGTATAATAAATGTCAGCTTGTCATTATTGCCAGACGCGCTATAACACGCCACGCATCGGTAACATCTGCCCTATCTACATATATATCGGCAAACTCCTTACGATTGCGGGCCACAAGACGCCATTTGTCCTCGCTGCGTGCAATGCGTATCTTGCGCCATAATACCTCGCCGTTTATTATCAGCACATATTCATTACCCTGCACAACATCGTCGAGGCTATCCAGATGTTTTAAGAAGAGCTGTGTAGCAGCACACTGCTTATCGCACATAGCCCTCGAACGTGAACGGATGGCAATATCACAACCATTAATACCGGGGATGTAAGCCTTACCTACCGGCTTGACACTCCCCAAATCGGCAAGTAGCTCCTCTACATTCTCGTTATAGCAACATATCTCATTGCAGCAATCATTCTTGCGACGAAGCATCGTACCCACACCCGACATCAACCATGTATGGTCAATTTCAGGGAAGAGAGTACATATACGGTCGGCGAGTTCGAACGATATACCATAGTTGCCTTTTTTGATGTTATAGAGGTTTTCGGAGCGTTGCAGACCAATATGCAGTGCAAAGGCATTAACAGTCATATTAGCCCACTCGATAACACTCACAAGTCTCTCCCAGTTGTTATATTTATTTGTCATATCGGGTAGTAGTGGTTTCTTTCATTATATATTGAGTATTACAACAGGCAGCACTCAAATCAACATGGGTTATGGTTGTGCAAATTCAAAAAAAGTTTTATCTTTGCGCATCGGCTCCGTAGTTCAATGGATAGAATTTAAGATTCCGGTTCTTACGATGAAGGTTCGAATCCTTTCGGAGTCACAATCAGACGTTGTTCATCTCGAACCACGTCTTTTTTATTATCCCCGACTACCCTACTACATCCATATATCCGATGCAAATATACAATATTTTTTTATATTATAATACTATTTCACACAGTTCTACTCCACCCATAATATATTTATTTTGGTCTATTTGTAGAGGGAATATTTACCATGATACAAAGCCCACATTTTGGATGTGTTATCTTTTTTTGTATATTTGCTCTCCGTAGAGCGTTAATACCTAAAATCCAAATAATATCTATGCTTAACAAACTATTTGGTTTCGATAAAAAGAAGCACAACATTCGCACCGAGATCCTTGCGGGAGTAACAACCTTCCTAACCATGTCATACATCTTGGCAGTAAATCCAGCTATGTTCAGCGAGCTGGATATGCCTGTGGGAGCTGTCTTTACGGCTACGGCTTTGGCAGCTATTATAGGCTCATTGGTTATGGCCTTTTGGGGTAAACTACCCTTTGGATTAGCCCCGGGTATGGGTCTAAATGCCTTTTTTGTATACACCGTATGTCTTGGTATGGGCTATTCGTGGCAGTTTGCTCTTACGGCTGTATTCCTCGAAGGATTGCTCTTTATTTTGATGACCATAACCAATATTCGAGAGGCCATCGTAAATGCAATACCCATCAATCTAAGATATGCGATTGGTGCAGGTATCGGTCTGTTTATTGCCTTTATAGGTATGCAGAATTCCGGTATCATCATCAATAACCAAAGCACACTTGTGTCGCTTGGCGACATCACTTCCGGCTCCGCACTATTGGCTATCATCGGTCTGCTGGTCACCGGCGTCCTATATGTCAAGAATGTCCGTGGCGCGATGCTCATTGGCATCCTTCTCACAACGCTTATAGGTATTCCAATGGGTATCACCGAGTTCCGTGGCATAATGTCATATCCTGAATCCATCGATGCCATATTCTGTAAGCTGCAGTGGGATAATATCTTTACGCTTGATATGGTTATCGTAGTCTTTACA
The DNA here is from genome assembly GCA_017504265.1 of Alistipes sp. Taxonomy (GTDB): domain Bacteria; phylum Bacteroidota; class Bacteroidia; order Bacteroidales; family Rikenellaceae; genus Alistipes. The sequence continues at coordinate 39,136 of JAFVRN010000038.1, forward strand.
TTCCTATTCATAGATATGTTCGATACCGTAGGCACGCTAATCGGCGTGTGTACACGTGCCGGACTGGTAAATAAGGATGGAAAGATTGACAGACTAAACAAAGCATTTATGGCAGATGCCATCGCAACAACTGCAGGTGCTGTTCTTGGAACATCAACCACTACGACCTATGTAGAGAGTGCAACAGGTGTGTCGCAGGGTGGACGTACGGGTTTAACGGCATTTGTCATAGGCTGTTGCTTTGCCATTACCCTATTCTTCTCACCACTATTCCTATCTATACCATCGGCAGCTACCGCACCTGTGCTTATCATTGTCGGTTTGTTGATGATGGAGCCGATACGTAATATTGATTTTGGGGACTACACCGAATCTATTCCGGCATTTGTTTGTATGATTACCATGCCTATGGCCTACTCGATTTCGGATGGTATACTGATTGGTATGATTATCTACGTACTTCTAAACATGTGTTGCGGAAAGTTTAAGAAGATATCTGTGGCAATGTATATTCTCGCCATACTGTTCATATTAAAATACATCTTCATATAGTATCATAAACAAAAGATGCATCGAGAGTTCGATGCATCTTTTGTTTATACAATTAATCACTATTATTCGTACTGGCCTGTTTTAAGGCGCATAACCTCATCGCGAGTAAGGAAACGCCATGCTCCACGCTTCAAGTTCTTCTTGGTAAGACCTGCGTAATATACACGGTCGAGTTTCTGTACCGAGTAACCGAGGTGTTCGAACATACGGCGCACAATACGGTTACGACCAGAGTGAATCTCCACGCCAACGCTCTTCTTATCCTCCGAAGCGTAAGCTACCTCATCGGCAAAGATGTCGCCATCTTCGAGTGTTATACCCTCAGTAAGAGCATCCATATCGGCACGTGTAAGAGGCTTGTCGAGCGTCACCTGATATATCTTCTTCTTGTGATACGAAGGGTGTGTAAGCTGACGTGTGATGTCGCCATCATTGGTGATAAGAAGCAGACCTACCGAGTTCTTATCGAGGCGACCAACGGGGTATACTCTCTCCGTGCAGGCATTCTTGACCAAGTCCATCACAGTCTTCTCGGCATATGGATCATCAAGCGTTGTAACATACCCCTTAGGTTTGTTCAACACCAAATATACATTCTTCTCACCCTGCAAACGCTCGTCGTTAAAACGCACCTCATCCGTAGGCAACACCTTTGTTCCCAACTCTGTAACCACACGACCATTTACCGTAACTACACCAGCAAGTATGAAGTCATCTGCCTCACGACGTGAGCATATACCCGACTGCGATATAAAACGGTTTAAGCGTACCTCACCCGTCTGTTTATTGGGGTTATACTTAGGGTAGTTGCGAGGCTTGTCATCGTTGGGCTTTGTTGTATAACGCTTCTTGCCTGCGGGCTTTGTAGCGTGATATTTGTCCGAGCTGTTAGGGCGCGAACCTTGACGCTGCTCTCCACTCTTAGCTCCAAACTTTGCCCCTATTGCATAGCTAACACCACCACGAGTACGGCTTGTTGGACGCTCATTTACGAACTCGGAGTCATTACGATCGTTGCGCTCTACACGCTCCTCACGGCGACGAGGTCTTTCATACTCGCTACGCAGACGATTATCAGCCGTAAAGTGTGGATTGAACGATGTGCGTTTTGTAGCACCCATAGTGTGATGCTCTCTTTTTTCCTCGATGTCTCCATCACGGCGAGGACGAGGAGTACGCTCAACGCGCTCAGCACTATTGATACGCTGACGCTTATCACGTGCAAAACGTGATACATTGGGCGTTGAGTCTTTCTTAAAATCTCTCATTGTACTTAATATAAATTAATGTAATCGACCGCAAAGGTAACTATTTTTTTTATAATATCAACTTTCTCAATATCCATGCCATGGAAAGATGATTTTTTGCAAAATATAGTTACCTTTGCACCACGACAAAATGCCATTACATATGAATAAAGCGATACTGCGTATAGCCATACCAAACATTATCTCCAATATCACCGTACCTCTTATGGGTATTGTCTCCACGGCCATTGCCGGTCGTGTAGGTGGTGGCGATGCAGCCTCGACCATTGGAGCGTTATCTATCGGTGTGGCCATCTTCAACTTTATATATTGGAACTGCTCCTTTATACGTATGGGTACAAGCGGCCTTACGGCACAGGCCTACGGCGCCGAGCAGAATAAGGAGTATACGCTGATGTTGTGGCGAGCTGTGGTTGTTGCGCTATGTGTAGGTGTTGTTGCCTTTGCTCTACAACGTCCCATCGGAGAGTTCTCCATACGCTTTATGAGTAGCGGTTCAGCCGAAAATGACATGCTTATCTCGGAATACTTCTACACACGCATTTGGGCCGTGCCGGCAGGTATTATGCTATTTGCCTTCAACGGTTGGCTTACAGGCATGCAAAATGCCGTTGTGCCTATGATTGTTGCAATACTCGTAAACATACTGCATATAGTGTGTAGCTATCTGTTCTCGATTGTTGGCAGTTGGGGACTTGCTGGCATAGCATTGGCTTCGGTAGTGGCGCAATGGACAGGCGTAGCAGTGATTATAGCAATAATATTCGCCCTATACCGCAAAAAGCTTGTCACAGTGGCATGGCGCGAGATACTCGATATGGGTGCTATGCGTCAGTTCTTCTCGATAAATGGTGATATCATCATCCGCACATTCTGCCTGGTTGCGGTATACACCTTCTTTACCAAGGCTTCGGCCGACAGTGGCGATAGCAATATTCTTGCTGTAAATGCTATGCTCTTACAGCTCTTTACGCTCTTCTCGTATATGAACGATGGCTTTGCCTACGCTGCCGAAGCTCTCACCGGTCGCTTCATCGGCGCACGTGACGGTGTGTCGCTACGCCGTTGTGTCAAGTTGTGTCTGGTATGGTGTTTTGCCGTGTCGTTTATCTTTATCGGGGTATATGTAGGCTGGTGGCGAGATATTTTTATGCTCTTGGTCTCGGAGCAGAGTGGCGATATAGATACTCTACTAAGTGTTGCCGAGGAGTATATCGGATGGATTATAGTCATTCCACTGGCTGCAGCTCTTCCTTTTGTTATGGATGGTATAATGGTTGGAGCTACACGTAGCCGTATTATGCGTAACTCGATGCTTTACGCCTCCATATCATATTTTGCCATTCTGTATGGACTGGGATGGATTATCGGAAACAATGCTCTATGGCTGGCATTCACAATGTTTATGTTCCTCAGAGGCGTATTCCAATATTTTATGTCGGACAGGCTGCGCAGTATCTATACCGAGGCCGAAGAGAGATAGCACAACCTATCTCTGCAACTTCATATCACCATCCTTAACCCAACCCATACGACGCATCGCAAAGTCTATGATAAGGCTTAGGATAGCAGGCGCAACGAAGTAAAGAGCGATAATCTCGATTAGCAGCAACGTGTGGTCGGTTGTAGCCGCCATAGTATCCCAACAACCGATTGGGCCGACCAAACCCGATGTTCCCATACCTGCACCTGCCGCATTGTTTGTCATACCCAGCCATACGGTAGATACCGGGCCGAGGATAGCGGCTGTAAGCGTTGGCGCAAGCCATATAATGGGTTTACGGGCAATATTACCTATCTGCAACATCGAGGTGCCAAGACCTTGCGAGAGGAGACCTCCGATACCGTTGTCACGATAGCTTATAACAGCAAAGCCTATCATCTGTGCGCAACAACCCACCGTGGCCGCACCCGCTGCAAGACCACCTATGCCAATAGAGATACATAGCGCAGCCGAGCTGATTGGGAGCGTAAGGACACATCCGACAACTACGGATAGCACAACGCCCATAACAAAGGGGTTGAGCATCGTGGCTCGGTTGATTACCTCGCCAAGCGACATAACCCAATCGTTGATAGGCGCACAACAATACTTCGCAAAAAGACCTCCGACGACAACTGCCACAAGAGGCGTGATAATAATATCGATAGGCGTACGTTTAGACACAAGTGTCGATGCCTCCACACCGACAATCGAGGCGAGGTATGCACCTATCGGCCCACCAAACTGATAGCCTAACGCTCCGACTGCAATAGCAGAGATGGTTACAAGCAGGTCGCGCTTCAGGCCGAGTGCTATTGCAAGACCTATCGAGCCGCCTACAACCATTGCCGACTGCAATACAGATGCTATATCTGCTAAGAAATCAAGCCCCGGGATGAGTGCTAATTGCTTTACGATAAGACCCAAGATAAGCGAGCAGAAAAGACCCATGGCCATATAGCTTAGGGCATCTACGATGTATCGCTTGAAGAGTGTAGCAATCCACGATTTGGTAGTTGATGTTTTCGTTGTCATAGCGTGTAGTTGATTATATTTTATAACAAAGGTAGAAAAAATTGTGTTACTGTGTACATAGATATAAATTTAATTTGTAATTTTGCATCAAATCATTAAAACAGTAGACTATGGTTGCACTAATTATTTGGATTATCGGCCTTGTACTCACCATTAAGGCTGCTATCGAGATACTCAATCTCGAAGGTGATACCGTAAAGAAACTCTTATCGGTTATCGTTTTGATTCTATCGAGCTGGTTAGGTTTGTTGTTATACTACTTCTGGGCTCGCGAGAAAGTTGCCGAGTGGGTTCGATAATCATCCATTGCAGAAGTGAAGGGTGTCCAATAAATTTTGGATACCCTTCACTATTTTATAGCCACCGCTTTTTGTAGCGTTATTAAAAACTTTTGCGTATCTTTGTGTGGTAAATCGTTTCGACTTATATGATAAAGTACAGACAAAAAATACTTCCCAACGGGCTTACCATAATGGTTAATCGTGATTCGGCATCGAAGCTTGCTGCCGTAAACATACTATATATGGTCGGAGCTCGCAATGAAGATGAGGATAAGACAGGTTTTGCCCACCTCTTCGAACATCTGATGTTTCGTGGCACACACAATGTACCCGAATTTGATGTACCCGTACAGATGGCTTGTGGCGAGACCAACGCCTTTACAAATAATGACTACATCAATTTCTACATAACCCTTCCTAAGGAAAATTTGGCTACGGCGTTGTGGCTTGAGAGTGACCGTATGCAGAATCTCAACATCAGCGAAGAGGCTTGCAGCACCGAAAAACAGGTTGTGATAGAGGAGTTTAAGCAGCGTTATCTCAACCAACCATATGGCGATGAGTTGATGTTGTTGCGTTCATTGGCATATAAATGCCATCCCTATCGTTGGGCTACAATAGGCATATCACCCGAGCATATTGAACGAGCTACGCTCGACGATGTGCGCACCTTTTACAAGCTACACTACCGACCTTCACGTGCTATTCTTGCAATATCGGCAGATATGCCGGAGGAGGAGATGTTAGATATGGCCACAACCTACTTCGCCCACATCGATGACTCGGGAGCAACCATAGCCCCAATAGAGCAAGAGCCAAAACAGACAGAGCCTCGTCGTTTGGAGGTAGTGCGAGAGGTTCCGGCAACAGACATTACCATAGCATTTCATATGGGTGATCGTCTGTCGCACGACTTCTTTTTAGGCGACCTTGCATCGGATATATTAGCCGGAGGAGAGTCCTCGCGCCTGGTAAATAGACTTATCAAGGAGCGAGCTCTATTTTCGAGTGTCAATGCCTACATCACCGGAAGCCTCGATGCCGGACTATTTGTCATCAAAGGACGCATGATGCCCTCGACATCAGAGTCTGAGGCTGAAGCTGCCCTATGGGGTGAACTGAACGAGTTGTCAAAGGGCAATATCTCGGAATATGAGATGGAGAAGGTTAAAAATAAGTTTGAGGCAAACACAGCCTTCGGCGAATTGAATGTTATGAACAAGGCTATGAACCTCTGCTTCTATCAAATGACCGGAGATATATCGTTGCTAAATAGCGAAACAGAGATATATCGTTCACTGAAAATCGAGGAGGTGGCAGACTTTGCACAACGCACATTCCGTAGAGAAAATTCATCAACACTTGTATACAGAGCAAAATAATGATCAGACAACCAGACATAGTTATCCCCGACAAGGTGGATATGCCGCTAACAGAGCTCTGCACATCGCATAATGGCGTGAAGATTTACTCGCTTCCCACGATGGATTTTGAGGTGGTACGCTACACCTTTGTGTTTCGCGCCGGCACCTCAATGCAACACAAGCCCTTTACCGCCTCGGCAACAGCAAATATGCTTGGCGAGGGAACAATGCAATATACAGCACAGCAGATAGCCGAGCAACTCGATTTCTATGGTGCATACTACGATGTAAACATAGATCGAGATTATGTCTACATATCGTTCTGTACACTATCACGCTTTTTCGAGCCTATCGCCGATTTAGCAAGCGAGGTGTTGCTGCGCCCGACCTTCCCCGAGCATGAGCTATCGGTATACAAATCGAAACGCAAGCAAGAGTTGGCTATAGAGCGCAAAAAAGTGGGGACTATCTCGCGCGAACTATTTGCCACGGCACTATTTGGCGAGGAGCATCCATACGGAATCTCTACGCCTGAGAGTAGTTATGACGATGTAACACGTGCCGATTTGCAAGCATTATACAAGGAACTGTATACGGCAAATAACTGTTTTGTTGTTTGTAGCGGACGTATCGACACGGCAGTAATAGAGCGAATCAAGCAAATAGTTATGGGTCTGCCTAAGGGTATGCGCCCCGTAGTGGAATTTCCGCAAATTAATACTACGAAACAGCTACACCACGCTATTGACGGAGCTCTCCAATCATCCATACGTATCGGCCGTCTGCTCTTCCCGCGCACACACCCCGACTTCGTAGGTATGCAGGTGCTGGCAGCAGTACTCGGCGGTTACTTCGGTTCACGTCTTATGCAAAATCTACGCGAGGAGCGTGGCTATACATACGGCGTAATGGCAGCGATGGTAAACTTCGACAGAGAGGGATACCTCGCCATAGCGACACAGGTAGCCTGCGAGGTGAAGGATGATGCACTCCGTCAGATATATATCGAGATAGAGAGGCTTCGCAACGAGCTTATCGATGTGAATGAGTTACAGATGGTCAAGAATGTAATGATTGGCGAAATACTGCGCATCCTGGATGGCCCATTCGGCATATCGGATGTAACCATCGAGAATATTATGTGCGGTGTGGATAACAGCTATACGGAACAAAACGTAGAGAGCATATTGCGCATAACACCCGAAGAGCTGAGAACATTAGCCGAGAAGTATCTGCGTCGGGAGGATTTGGTAGAGGTTGTTGTAGGATGAGTATTGTAGGAAATGGTAGATAAAGAGCTTAAAGAGTATATCGAGCGAGAGATTATACCCCACTACGATAGTTTTGATGCTGCCCATCGCCGTGACCATGTTCTTAACGTCATCGAGCAGAGCGCAGAGCTTGCACGCCACTACGACGTAGACGAGAATATGGTCTATGTCATAGCTGCATATCACGATACCGGACTTGTGGCAGGACGAGATATACACCATCTACATTCGGGAAGTATCATACGTGGCGATACTACCCTACGTCAGCTCTTCTCGCCTGATAAGATAGCGATTATGGCCGAGGCTGTCGAAGACCATCGCGCATCATCGGCACATGAGCCTCGAACAATCTATGGGCGTATTGTCGCAGAGGCCGATAGATGTATCGATAGTCGTAGCATCATACGACGCACGATACAATACACCTTGACCCACCATCCCTCACTAAGTCGTGAGGAGGGATACGACCGTATGTTGCAACACCTTCATGAGAAGTATGATTATGGTGGCTACCTAAAACTGTGGATCGCCGAATCTGACAATGCGCAACGCCTTGAAGAGCTACGCAAGATCATCGCTGATAAGCAACTGCTGCGCGCAATATACGACGATATATACGACCAGGAGATAGAACTAACACGAAAATAGGAGACAAAATGAAAAGAGCGATTATTTGGGTACTTGCTGCAACCCTATTTGCTGCATGTACGAATGGTGATGGGCGCACGGTTGAGGACTTCAACTTCGACTGGCGTTTCACATTGGGCGATGCCGATGAATACGCCTTGGCAGACTACGATGATAGCGCATGGCGAGAGCTACATTTGCCTCACGATTGGAGTATCGAGGGCGAGTTTTCGAAGGATAATCCATCTACACCGGCCGGAGGAGCACTTCCCGGAGGTATAGGTTGGTATCGCAAGAGCTTCATATCGCCACAACTCGACGGACGTGTCGTGACGGTCGAGTTTGACGGTATATTTATGAATAGCTCGGTATATGTAAATGGCAAGCTGGTGGGATACCGCCCCTATGGTTACTCGTCGCTATGTTACGACATCACTCCATACCTTAATCCCGAAGGCGAACGCAACATCATAGCGGTGCGTTGCGATAACTCGGAGCAGCCAAACTCACGTTGGTATGCCGGTTGTGGCATATACCGCAATGTACGCCTTGTGACAACTTCTCAACTCTTTGTAGAGTACTGTGGCAGCTACATCACCACTCCACATATTCAGGCGGAAGAGGCTATTATAGAGAGTGTTATCACCGTTACAAATAAGAGCGATAAGGAGCAGATATTTACTCTTCGCAACACAATTCTCGATAGCGACGGCAAGCAGTGCGGCCAGAGAGAGCAGAGCCAGAGTATTGCTGCAGGCGACAGTGTCGAGATTACAATGGATATGGCTGTTGCCAATCCAATACTATGGGATGTAGACAATCCATACCTATATAGTTTGCAAAGCGAAATAATAGCGGATAACAAGATATGCGACTGCTATGATACCAAGTTTGGCATACGTAGTTTTGAGTTCTCTGCCGACACAGGTTTTTGGTTGAATGGTCGCAACATAAAGCTAAAGGGTGTATGTATGCACCACGACATGGGAGCCCTTGGCACAGCAGTACACCGCAGGGCATTGGAGCGTCAGCTCGATATATTGGAGTCGTTTGGCGTAAATGCCATACGTACATCGCACAATCCGCCAACCCCTGAGCTTTTGGATATGTGTGACCAGCGTGGTATATTGGTTATGGATGAGGCATTCGATATGTGGCGTAGAGCCAAGACTCAGTATGATTATGCCCGATTCTTTGACGAGTGGCACGAGCGAGATCTTGTAGACTTCATCAAACGTGACCGCAACCATCCTTCGATAATTATGTGGTCCGTAGGTAACGAGATTTTGGAGCAATGGGATAGCCAGGAGCAGCAGAGTCTCGATGATCTACCTGCCGAGCAGCGTAACTTACTGATGAACTTCCTTGCCGAGAATGCCTCAGGCGATATAAGCGAAGCAGATCTCAACCCCAACGTATTGCTCACACGCCATATTGTAGCGACGCTCAAGGAGTATGATAATACACGCCCTGTCACAGCCGGCTGTAATGAGACTCGACCATTCAACAATCTGCTACGCTCGGGGGCTATTGACATTGTAGGCTTCAACTACCACGAAAAGGACTACGATTCGGTGAAGATATGGTATCCCGATATGCCATTTATCGGCTCGGAAACAGCATCGGCACTCAATAGTCGCGGCTTCTATCTCAACCCATCTAATCAGATACACGTAGTACCCGCACGTTGGGATCTACCCTACGACACCGACCATCATCAATGCTCTGCATATGATAATTCACGAGCCCCATGGGCTACGCTTCACGAGGAGGCGTGGACTGTGGTACGTGACCGTGACTATTGCGCAGGAACATTTGTATGGACAGGATTTGACTATATCGGTGAACCTACGCCCTACTCTTGGCCATCGCGCTCATCCTATTTCGGCATTGTCGATTTATGCGGTTTTCCAAAGGATTGCTATTACATGTATCGTTCGGAATGGACAGAGGAGCCTACTCTACACCTCTTTCCACACTGGAATTGGTCCGAAGGCGATAAAATAGATATGTGGGTCTACTACAATTGTGCCGACGAGGTTGAGCTGCTGCTCAATGGTCGCTCATTGGGTCGCAGCAGCAAGACCGACACACGTCTTCACGCATTATGGGAAGGAGTTGAGTTTGAGGCAGGCGAGATTACAGCCATAGGATATAAGGATGGTAAGGAGGTTATGCGTCATACGCGCCACACCTCGGGCGAGCCTGCTACAATAACGCTCACGGCAGATAGAGAGCTTATCGAGGCGGATGGCTATGACCTATCCTACATCACTATCGACTGCTACGACAACGAAGGACGTTTTGTGCCCACGGCAATGAACCAGCTCTATTTCGAGGTTACGGGGGTTGGAGAGCTTATTGGTGTGGATAATGGCAATGCTGCGGGTAGCGAGTCGCTTAAAGGGGATAAGATGAAGCTATTTAATGGCAAGGCTCTTGCGATAATCCGTTCGTTGCGTAACAAGAAGGGAGAGATAACACTTCATGTAAAGGGTGATGGCGTAGCAGATGCCTCGATTACAATTCGTAGCAAGTAGCCCTCAAAAAATGAATGGAAGCTGTTGCCGCTATCTACCATATGCTGCAACAGCTTCCCATATAAACTATATAGTATATGAAACCATACCTTATCGATTGCAGCTCGACTATCGAAACCGATATGTTAGGTGAGGTGCGCGCAGGCTTTCCATCGGTTGCCGACGAAGAGCCTCACGAGAAGTTAGACCTTATACGTATGTTGGTGCGCCACCCTGCCTCGACATTCTTCTTTCGTGTAGGAGGCACCTCGATGGTGGATGCCTCGATGGATGAGGGCGACATCATCATCGTAGATCGTAGCATCGAGCCATATAACGGTTGCTCGGCCGTATGCTTTATCGATGGGGAATTTACCGTAAAACGTGTGGAACGCCATAGCGACCACACATTGCTCGTAGCTGCCAACGCCAAGTTCTCGCCAATACGCATCACGGCCGAGAACGAGTTTGCTATATGGGGTGTTGTTACCTATGTCATCAAAAAGGTATAGCGATGTTTGCCCTTGCCGACTGCAACAACTTCTTCGTATCGTGCGAGCGTGTCTTTAGGCCCGACTTAGAGGGACGCCCCGTCATCGTATTGTCACGTAATGACGGTTGCGCAATAGCGCGCTCAAACGAAGCAAAGGCTCTTGGGATAAAGATGGGCGACCCGCTATTTAAGATACGTCATATTGTGGATAGATACAACGTGGCAATCTTCTCAAGTAATATGTCTCTCTATGCCGACTTCTCACGTCGCATACGCTCCATACTACGTGAGAGTGCCCCGCAAATCGAGGTCTACTCCATCGACGAGGCCTTCCTTGATCTGCGAGGCATGGAGTGCGACTTCGATGCCATGGCCAAAGCACTGTCCAGGCGTTGCCAAAGGCTGACAGGCATACCCGTATCTGTGGGTGTGGCTCCCACCAAGACGCTTGCCAAGATTGCAGCCGAATTGTGCAAACACTACCCAAAGCTTTACGGCGGATGCTATATGCACCGCCCCGAGGATATAGAGAAGGTCCTCGGTCGGCTTGCCATAGATGAGGTTTGGGGCATAGGTCGTAAACATGCGCCACGTCTTAAAGCTATGGGTATAACTACAGCAAAGGCCTTTACCGAACTTAGCGAAGAGTGGTTACGACGAAATATGGGTATAACAGGTCTACGCACGTGGCGTGAGCTGCGAGGCATACCTGCCATCGATTTTGAACATTTGGCACACTCCAAACAATCTATATGTAACTCACGGAGTTTTTCCTCGGAGATATACAGCCGTGAAGAGCTGAAAGAGCAAGTCGCCAAGTTCGCTGCAATGACCGCCGAGAAATTACGTGAGCAACATAGTCGTTGTAGTAGTCTTACCGTATTTGCCGCCACCAACCGCTTTCAGGACGATGCTGTTCAGCAGTTTGGCAATGTCGTCATTCCATTCCCTGAGCCTACATCAAGCACACTGCATATTGTTCGTGCGGCACGTAATGCCATTGACGATATATATGCAAGCGGTTTCGGCTATAAGAAGGCCGGTGTAATAGCCACAGATATAGTTCCGGTAGAGGGAGTAAGTGTATCGATGTTCAACAATGCGGAAGATCAACGTCATCGCCGACTTATGCAGGCCATAGATAGTATCAACCGTAATGATGACAGAAGTCGCATCGTAGTAGCATCACAAGGACTAAACGATGTTAAGGCGTATAGCCGCCACCGCTCACCCCGTTACACCACTTCGTGGGACGAGCTCCCCGAGGTTATAGTGAAGTAGTTGCACGTTACGAGGTCTATCTGTTACCTCGGTGTCGTCGTTGAAGTAGAACACCTCGCCCTCGTCATCTACAAAGAATGGAAGGTCTTGGAATAAGTGGCGAATATCCTCCTTCTCTTCGGTGAGCTTCTGGCTGATAGGCAATCGTTGAGCTACTTCTCCTCCTCTGTCTTCCGCTGAGATTTCGCCCTCTCTATCTCCTCCAAGAACTCTGGGTTGGCTTTCGAGAGGTCGATTTCCTCGTCGGTTATAACCTCGTGAATACTCCTGTTCTTGTTGGGGGTCGTTACTTTCTTTAGAAACTCCGCGACCCAAGACGATGTGATTTCCTCTTTCTCCATTGTATAGTTGTTTTTGTATTTCTAAATTCTCTTTTATAATCGGTATCAATGCGTGGTATACCTCGCCAACAACATCGCCTGTATCATTTATATATCGTCTTGCATACTCTGCATTAGGCGTAAAGAATGTGTCTGTTGAGAATATGTAACGAGCTTTCTTCCTGTCTCCGTGATACATTACCCTTGGGTTGCCGTTCTCATCTGCGACCCAAGTATCGGGCATGGCGAGCTTTGCAGCCTCCAATACCATACGCTGTGCGGTCTCCATATCACCACGCTCTACGGCATCGAGGTAGGGAGCGTCAAGCTCTCGGAGAGAGTAGTTTACTCTGCCTTGCCCTCTGCTTCCGCTATCAGCTCGTTTAACTTTGCTGTAAAACTTTGGGGCGTAATAGTATCTTCCTTTCCTCGACAGGTTATTATCCACTCCACCATTTTCTCCTGTAATTGGTACGCCCTCATCTCTGCCAGACAAAACATTGCCCTGTACATTGACATTCCTATAGCTTTCATCAAGCCAATCAATCCACTCTCTAACTGTTTCCTTCTCTCCATTATTCCAAGCGTTGATTAATTCATTCGCAATATTCTGACTTTCACCTTTATTCAGATAGACTGAGGCAAATGGGATTATTCTCTCACCTATACCTCGATAATACAAGTAAAGATAATCACTTGTATTGGCTATGCCCTCACCATTTTCATCAGTAGGATAGGTATTTACTGCCGATACAAATTTAGCAAATTCTTCGGTATCTTCAATCCAAATACCGCCAAAAGTTTCCTCGATGGTTGCTTTATCCCCACTATAATCTCTCAATACCTTTGGAGGATAGATAGACACAAACGCTTCAAGAGCATCTATAAACTCTTTTGTGTTACCATTGTCGTATTCCTCTAAGGCCGTCTCAAGTAAGCCTGTCTTAGAGTATTTTTTCGCAATATTCTCCACAGCTTTAACAAGTCCGTTTAAGGTAATCTGTTTAGACTTGTACCCACCCAACATTACAGACACCTCTGCAGATGCTTGATACGCAGGAATATCTCTCAATGAAAACATTACTCTCTCCTCTTGCATATTTGGAGAAGATGTTGTATCTTTGTTGTCAGAAGCAGAAGATGTAGCATTTAGCGGGGAATTGGGCCCCGTGGAAACTTGCGAAATCCTCTGCTTTACTTCTTTTATACTGCTTGGATATAACAAGTGTCTGCATAACATTGTCGAGAGCATATATATACAAAAAAAAGCACTTGCGGATGCAAGTGCCTGAGATGTGTTTTCGATTTTCGTAGCGAGAGAGAGACTTGAACTCTCGACCTCATGATTATGAATCATGCGCTCTAACCAGCTGAGCTATCTCGCCATAACCTTAAAAGCGAGTGCAAAGATATAGCATTTTTTCAAACTTGCAAAATATTTTGAATAATTTTTACAGAAAAAATTAAATCCCATCGTAAGACAATTACCTTATCAACAGGTATTGCTCTGAGCATAACAATGTTGCATATTATAATACGACAGATTATTCAATATCACAAGGCGATTAGGTATATATTTTGATAGTATATACATAAAAATAGAAGTTATGCTTTTACGTACAACAAACATCCTGACACTTATAGCAAGCGTTGTACTTCTTATTGCTCTATCAGCCGAGATTATATATAGTCGGGAACTGGCAGCATTCAGCACATCATTCTCAAAGGCTATATTCGTTGTCTGTATTATATATTGTACCGACTTCTTTGTGATAATGATGCACAACTCTCGTCCGCTACATTTCCTTGCACGCAACTTCATAATACTACTCCTATCCATACCCTATCACACCATAGCATATTGGGCCGATATCGAGTTGGGGCACTCCTTGCAAATGGTACTTAGCGGGGTGGTCATTCTCCGCTCGGTATTAGCTCTATACATCACGCTACGCTGGCTTATAGAACGTCGCACAACACGCCTGCTTTGGGCATACATAGCGACTGTTGTGCTCTCCACATATTTTGCAGCATTGCTCTTCTACGAGTATGAAGCACCCGTAAATCACGATGTCAGCGGCTTTGGCGATGCCATGTGGTGGGCATGGATGAATCTCACAACCGTAGGTGCGGAGATATTTCCTGTAACGACAATAGGCAAGATTATATGTATACTGCTACCAATACTCGGCATGGCGATGTTTCCTGTATTTACAGTATACGTAACATCGCTCTATGATCGTACATCGTCCAGCAACCCCAACAATTATGGCACGGGAGTTGCAACATACAACAACAAACCAACAAAATCAAATTAGGATGAAAAGATTTCTACTATCATTTATGGTGGTTGCCACGATGGTGGCGGCTATCAGCTGCTCTTCGAAGAGAGAGTGGAGCGATAAGGAGCGTCACGAGCTGCGCAAGGAGCTAAAAGCATATCGTGATATGGTATATCTCGACAACCTTGCAGAGACGGAATTTGATGCCTTCACAGGAGATGTGGTCGAGGCTATCGAGGTTGATTATCCCGTCTATACTACATTTATCGAGTTGCCGGGGCGTGGCGACACGGTAGAGGTATATGTTGTGTCGATGATAGTAAACGAGCTTACTGCCGATGCACACAATATGCGCAACATATATCCCTATCCTTGGCTTGTGGCAGAGGGCATACTGCCATCAGGTCTTAACCATCAGGCGCAGAGAGCCTTCTACGAATGCTTTGCATCGAAGGTTAATAGCTACTACAAATCTACCGAGGCTTTCTTCGATGCCATAGTCGATAATACCGCTTCGGATAGCGTGCTAACAAATATGCAGTTGCAGTGTGCAGCCGACCTATTCGACTGGGGTATCGAGATTGACGAGACCATCATTGTGGATTGATTTATAGGATAAAACTTTTACCCATTGCATAGTTAAGTATAAAGTTTCTTGGGGTGAGGCGGCAAGTGTCGCCTCACTTTTTTTTTAGATTATAACAGCTTATTTTGAGAATTATTTACTATTTTTGTATTTACAAACACTAAATACATTAACTCAAAATCAAATAACTATGGGAGTATTACAAGAATTTAAGAAGTTTGCGCTCAAAGGTAATGTCGTTGATATGGCAGTCGGTGTTATCATAGGTGGTGCATTTGGTAAGATTGTAACATCGTTGGTAAACGACATCATCATGCCTCCACTCGGCGTAGTGCTTGGTGGTGCCAATTTCTCGGACTTGGCTGTAAAGATACAGCGTGAGGTAGTTGAGAATATCGACGGCGTGGAGACCATCGTCAAGCCCGAAGTATTGTGGAAGTATGGTGCATTTTTGCAGACATGCCTCGACTTCTTGATTATTGCAATCAGCATTTTTGTAATGATTAAGGTTATCAATCGTCTTACATCGCTACGCAAGAAGGAGGAAGAGGAGGCTGCGGCTGCGGCAGCACCTGCACCAGCTCCCGAGCCAGAGCCTACGAAGGAGGAGTTGTTGCTAAGCGAGATACGTGATATTCTGAAAGAGAAGAAGTAATAATCGCGATAGACCAAAAGAGCGTTCACCACATGGCGAACGCTCTTTTGGTTTGTTACAACCGATCAACTATCTGACCACTATTGGCGAGGTGTGCGGGATATCACCATAGACGACACTCTGCGGCACAGCCTGCGGTGTGGCACTCTTGCGGTTTATTACGTCATACTCGACAAAATCCTCGTAGTCATACTTCCAGTTTTTACCATATGCCAGCTTATGGATACGAATATATATAGCCTCACGTGACGGGGCATTATATCCACCCTCGTTACTACGCATAATACTACTTTCGGTAGGACGATACGCGCCACTGGTATATGTCATCGCACCCTCATATACTCCCAGACCATCGTATGCATAACGTTCATCTTCCAAGAAATATCTCCACTTGACATTCGAAGAGTCTAAGGTGCCATCTACGCTATAATCGACATTTTTATACCAACCATATACCTCCAAGCTCTTATACAATCCGTAATCCCAACTTGTTATATGACCGTTATGTGAATAGAAATACTCATCACCGAGTTTTGCGAAGCCATGACCTCCGGCCTCATGCAATAGGAGCTTTGACAACATCTCATCACTACCGCACATAGTGAAATAACATACAGAATAACCATTGCCAAAATCTCCGACTGAACTATCGGAAGGCGAACTCATATAGCAAGTGCCCGCATATTGATTACTATTAATGATGACTATCATCAAGGCCTCTTCTTTGCGTTTCTCGCCAATCACATTTCGTGTATAGTCATGCGGCACCCATTCATCGCCGCCAACCTCTGTACCCTCGCCAAATACGCAATTAAAGGCAGAACTGCCGCGTGGATTATCTGCTGAGTATCCCTCTAATTTCGATACGCAATTAATCATATATACGTTGAACAAGTGACGGAAACTCTTATATGGCTCGATGCTAAACAGGGCCTCCATCGCTGTTGTGATATGCTTGCGGTAGTAACCCGAGGCAATCTGCCTATCGGAGTATGCCTCGCCCATAAATACGATGTCAATGCCGTTACCCTCGCTTGCCTTCTGTAATGTCACAGCCTTGCCATCGGCAGAATAGTCAGTAGATTCATATATCTCACCGCCAAAACTCATAATATTATACCTACTCCACTGCGTATCCATCTTATAGTCGCTAATACTTGCATCCGGCACATATACGGTAATGTCGTTGGGGAAAGCCCCTGCACCCAATGCTGGCGGTGTTATAGGGTTTGCCACAACCTCGGTGAGTGAACCACACTCTGCAAAGGCATACGATCCTATTTCGACAATCGTCTCGGGTAACGATACAGATTTAATATTGTCGCAACCCCAAAAAACTCCGTTGCCGATACGCTCGACACCATACTCGATGGTTACGCTACCTACCTCTACATCCCAGGCGAAGGCATAGTTGCCGACATTACTCATTGTTCCAAAGAGTGTAAGGCTACCGATGGTTGCACCTCCGAATATCTGCATCGATTGATCCACCGTACCATCCGAATCGTCTATATCCGGAATATCGCACATAACGACTAAGTTGTCTATGACTGTTCCGTAAAATGGTTTATCACCAAAGGTGCGCACAGAGGCCGGAAGGGTCAGGTTTGCAATCTCCATACACCCCTCAAATAGAGCATCGCCCAACGACTCTACACCACTGCCAAGCTTAACGTCCGAAAGTGATGAACAACCCTTAAATGCCTTATCGCCGAGATGTTTGACCGACGATGGTAACACAATCTGTGTAAGGTGTGAGCAATTCTCGAATGTTGATGCGGGTATGGATGTCAGTGGCTCAGCGAATTTCACAACACCACGTCCATCAACATAATCATTGGAAATAAGCGCATTACCGACATTATCTTCATTTATGGTTAATATCGAGCCATCATTCGTGGAGTACCACAATTCGTTGCTTGCGGGCTCCTCGATATACTCTACCAGCATAGCCGACATTGGTTGTACGATATTGCGAAGAATCTCAACACGCTTATGGGTGGTGAGTTGATACTCTCTATCTTCGCTATCGGTAACCGTAGCCTTAAATCCTGAACTTAGTGTTGTAGGAGGTAGCACAACCCAGAACTCCGTAGGTGTACGCCTATCGCCACTGAGTGCAACGCCATCACCACAGCTGATTAAAATGCTGCTATCAGCATCATCTGCAAACTCCAATATCGGCTCATCCGCACAACTGATCGAGACGTTGCCGCACAGAGGCTCTCCATTCATACCTTCAATCTCAATCTTAGATACGGTGATATTGCCGTATAGCTTCAGCACAAGATAGCCACACACGTTCTTAAATTGCAAGATATTATCCTCTAAGTCGTCAGTAGCTGCAACCATAACATTTGTTTGGCGGCCAAACGAGGAGTCGGCGTATTGCTGCAACCTACGTATCTTTGATGTTATAATGCCATCAGCCGATATAGCATTTGATGCAGAATATGGATATACGGCATAGTATCTATCAAGAGGCTCTCCATCTGCTGTGCTTGCACCATTTGCAGGCACAAGGTCACCTTCGGTACTACCGCTATCCCCCGCAAATATGTACTCATTATTTGTCGTAGAGCCGAAGAAAACCGACACTTGGTCTTCGTTATGCCATCTTAGTACATTATTATTAATATATGTGCGCGTAGATTCGGGCTCGATAGACGCACGCAATGCAGTAAGTTGAAGGTTATCCTCGCTGCGGTTTATAGCCGCCTCTTCGTAGATATCGCCGCATCCTGCCAATAGCAGAACTGCCGCCACTAAATAAAGATATATGTATCGTCTCATTTCGCAATTATTATTTTCTCATCTACGCACAAAGGTAGATTATATTTCGTAATTATGCAAATGTCCGGTCCACACCCAAATTATTTGCGAGGTATAAATATCATCTAATTATATAATTATGCTAAAATAAAGAGGTGATGATTAAAAATATTTGAAAAAAGTGAGTGTAGTTTAAAAAATTTTATGTACATTTGTTTGGTTAAAATTTATTATTCGCTAAACCGAACTATTAACAATCAATAAAACTACTGTCGTATGGCAAAAATCAAAGGTAAAGTTGTCGTCGATACCGAGCATTGTAAGGGTTGTGGTGTTTGTGTAGCATCATGTCCTACTAAGACTCTTGGATTATCGACCGAAGTAAACGGCAAAGGTTATCCTTTTGCTTTTATGGTTGAGCCGGATGCATGTATAGGTTGCGCATCGTGCGCCATTATATGTCCGGATAGTTGTCTAACGGTGTATCGCCAAAAAATCGAGTAAGCTATGGCAGAGAAAGAGGTAAAACTTATGAAGGGCAATGAGGTTATTGCCCATGCAGCAATTCGCTACGGTTGTGACGGCTACTTCGGCTACCCTATTACTCCTCAGTCGGAGGTTATGGAGACACTTATGGAGCTTAAGCCTTGGGAGACTACCGGCATGGTTGTTCTTCAGGCAGAGTCTGAGGTATCTTCAATCAATATGGTATATGGTGGTGCTGCTACCGGCAAGCGTGTTATGACATCATCATCAAGCCCCGGTGTCAGCCTTATGTCAGAGGGTTTGAGCTACCTTGCAGGTGCTGAGCTTCCTTGCGTTATCGTAAACTGTCAGCGTGGTGGTCCAGGTCTTGGTACTATCCAGCCTTCGCAGAGCGACTACTTCCAGGCATGTAAGGGTGGTGCACACGGTGACTTCCATCTTATCGTACTTGCTCCTAACTCAGTTCAGGAGATGCACGATTTCGTAGCAGACGCTTTTGAGCTTTCATTCAAGTATCGTAACCCTGCTATGATTCTTGCCGATGGTTGTATCGGTCAGATGATGGAGAAGGTTGTTCTTGCTCCACAGCGTCCTCGCAAGACCAAGGAGGAGATTGCAGCAGAATGTAAGAGCTGGGCATTGATCGGCAAAACCGACGATCGTGAGCGCAACGTAATCACATCTTTGGAGCTTAAGAGTGAGGTTATGGAGGTTAATAACCAGCGTTTGCAGGCCAAGTATCGCGCCATGGAGGAGAACGAGGTACGTTACGAGGCTATCCAGTGTGACGATGCCGACTACGTTATCGTAGCCTTCGGTTCATCATCACGTATCTGCTCTGCAACTGTTGAGATGGCACGTGCCGAGGGTATCAAGCTCGGTTTGTTGCGTCCTATCACCCTCTTCCCATTCCCCAAGAAGCCTATTGAGGAGCTAGCAGCTCGCGGCGTTAAGGGATTCCTTGCAGCTGAGCTTAACGCTGGTCAGATGGTCGAGGATGTACGTCTTGCAGTAAACGGTAAGGCACCGGTTGAGCATTATGGACGTTTGGGCGGTATGCTCTTCTCGCCCGACGAGGTACTTAAAGCACTTAAAGAGAAACTTATAAACCGATAAGACTATGGCAGAGGTAGAAATCAAACAGGAGAATTTGGTATTTAAGAAGTCTAAGCTTATCTTGCCTAACGTTATGCACTACTGCCCCGGCTGTAGCCACGGTACTGTGCATAAGCTCGTTGCCGAGGTTATCGAGGAGATGGGTTTGGAGCACGAGACCATCGGTGTATCACCGGTAGGTTGCTCGGTATTTGCATACAACTATATTGACATTGACTGGGCACAGGCTGCTCACGGTCGTGCTTGTGCAGTAGCTACTGCTATCAAGCGAGTAAACCCCGAAAAGATGGTATTCACATACCAGGGTGATGGTGATATGTCAGCGATTGGTACAGGCGAGACTATTCACGCTGCTGCACGTGGCGAGAATATCGTAGCTATCTATATCAACAATGCTATATATGGTATGACCGGTGGTCAGATGGCACCTACTACCCTTTTGGGTATGAAGACTGCCACTACTCCTTACGGTCGTGATCCTAAGCTCAATGGTTATCCTTATAAGATTGGCCAGATGTTGGCTCACCTCGACGGTGTATGCTATGTAACCCGTCAGAGTGTTCACACACCAGCCAATGTACGTAAGGCAAAGAAGGCTATTCGCCACGCATTTGAGAATGCTATGGCCGGTAAGGGCTTCAACCTTGTTGAGATTGTGGCTACTTGTAACAGCGGTTGGAAGCTATCGCCTGTTGCTTCTAACGAGTGGCTTGAGCAGAATATGTTGCCGTTCTATGAGCTCGGTGATTTGAAGGACACTACTAAAGAGTAAGCAAATATGAAAGAAACAATAATCATTGCAGGTTTCGGAGGACAGGGTGTCCTCACTATGGGTAAGATTTTGGCTTACTCAGGCATTATGCAGGATATGGAGGTAACTTGGATGCCTTCGTATGGTCCTGAGATGCGTGGTGGTACTGCCAACGTTACGGTTATCCTTTCAGATAGCGCAATCTCTTCACCCATTGCTCACGAGTTTGACTGCGTAGTTGTACTCAACCAGCAGTCTATGGATAAGTTTGAGAGTCAGGTTAAGCCAGGTGGCGTACTCATCTACGATACCAACGGTATCACACACCACCCTACACGTACCGACATTAGCATCTATCAGATCGATGCAACAGCTGAGTGTGCTCGTTTGGGTCAGGCAAAGTTGTTCAACACAATGATCTTGGGTGCATACCTCAAGGTACGTCCTGTGGTTAAGATGGAGAACGTTATGGCAGGTCTTAAAAAGACGTTGCCTGAGCGTGCTTGGAAGATGTTGCCTCAGAACGAGGAGGCCATCAAGCATGGTGGCGAGATTATCCGTCAGATTCGCTAATTGCGATTTAGGATAGATAATCCATAGAAAAAATCCCTTGGATGTAACAATTACATTCAAGGGATTTTTTTGTTATAACATACTATCCGTACACCTATTTATGACAAGTTTGGCTATTTTTATAATAAAAAACTAAATTATTTGAAAAATTATCACGAATAGTTTGGCTATTTGAAAAAAAAGCATTAATTTAGTAGTGCGAAAAGAAATTAATATTAATCTTAATACTGTAAAAATTATGATTATCACATTTAACGAATTGCGCCGCATCAAGGATAAGTTGCCCAGTGGCAGCTCGCAGCGCATTGCAGACGAGTTGGGAATAGATGTTGAGACAGTACGTAACTATTTTGGCGGCAAGCATTTTGATGCTAAGGCCGGTGCTGGTATCCACATTGAGCAGGGCCCAGATGGAGGTGTTGTTACTTTGGACGATACAACTATCTTCGATGCTGCAATGCGTATCCTTAACGAGCAGAAATAATACAAGCGGACAAGACGCATGAATGAGGGTTGCCACCGGCACCCTCATTTTTTTTGCATATGTCTACACCATCGTTTATGCCATCTGCAAATAATATGACGTAACGACGTTATATACACAAAATCGGGATTGACGTTTTGTGATTTATGAATTGTTTTGTATCTTTGCACGATATATAATTTACAGGAGATTAGTGGAGCTTATAACCAACATACTCGTTGAATATCTCAAGCATAACAAGCGTATAGTTGTGCCTAAGCTTGGTGCATTTATCGTCAAACAACCTTCAGGCTCTGTTGTATTCTCAGAGCTTATGCGTTCAGATGATGGTGTATTACGCTCGTTGCTTGTCGCATACGGTATGAGTGAGATTGAGGCTAACGGTATGATGGATAGATTATCGTTTGAGGTACATCACGCAATCCGTATGAGTGGAAGCTACACTATCGAGGGATTTGGTGAGTTTGTCGCGGGTGCTAACAACACCATCTTATTCAAGCATAAGAGAGAGCCTCAGGTTATCGGTGGCAATATTAAACCACCTGTGGATACGCTAAGCGCAGAGATGAAGAAGTTGCATCGTGCGCAGCGCATAATGAGTGCTACAACTGCAGGGCAGCCAGAGCAACAAACATCCGGCAAGAGTCAAAAGCGCACGGCGCGTAAGGCTGATGACGATAACGACTCACTATCGTTGGGTAAGCCCGATGCCTACCTGCGTGGCCTTAAATATGACAAAGACAAGAAAAAAAGGCGTAACGACGACTCTATCAGACGACACAAGAGCTCGACGACACTCTACGTTATCATCGCAATACTATCATTGGCGACAATCGCGGCTATGTGGTTTGTGTGGCAGTGGTTAAAAGTCCAGAATATATCCGAATCCGCAAACATACACCATCAGATACCGAATGAGTATGTAGAGCCTATCGACTCTCTACAAATACCTGCAGACAGTCTCCATTACAACGACTATGTGGAAAGCAGCACTTTGGAGCTTACAAACGAAAACAATAGTGTAAACCAATAGACTTATGACATCGAACGATCTATTCTCGGTAAAGCAACGTTTCGGCATTATAGGTAATGCCGATGCACTAAACAATGCCTTGGAGCGAGCGATGCGCGTAGCACCTACCGACCTCTCTGTACTGGTTACAGGAGAGAGCGGTGTCGGCAAGGAGTTCTTCCCCCAGGTTATACACTCATATTCTGCCCGCAAGCATAAAAAATATATTGCCGTGAACTGTGGTGCTATACCCGAAGGCACAATTGATTCCGAGCTATTCGGCCACGAGAAGGGCTCGTTCACGGGTGCTATCGACAGTCGCAAGGGATACTTCGAGGAGGCAGATGGCGGCACAATCTTCTTGGATGAGGTTGGCGAACTTCCGCTATCCACCCAGGTGCGCCTACTCAGAGTGCTACAAACAGGAGAGTTTATGCGTGTTGGCTCGGCTAAGGTGCAAAAGACCGATGTCAGGGTTGTGGCTGCCACCAACAACAATCTGCTGAAAGCTATCGCCGATGGTCAGTTCCGAGAGGATCTATACTATCGACTTAACACCGTTCCCATCAGCGTGCCACCGCTTCGCGAACGCAAGGGGGACATCTATCTTCTGTTTAGAAAGTTTGCCAGCGATGTTGCCACCCAGTACAAGATGCCGGCAATCACTCTTGACGAGGGGGCGCGTGCCTTACTCGAAAGCTACCATTGGCGAGGCAACGTACGTCAGCTAAAAAATGTTGCCGAGCAAATATCTGCCGTGGAGCAGAGCCGTAATATAACAGCCGACATCCTCCGACGCTATCTGCCCAATGAGGAGTATTCGTTGCACATGTACGGCGGAGCTGCATCAGGGCAATATGAGAATATGAATACGGAGCGGGAGCTATTATACAAGATACTCTTCGATATGCGTAGCGATATCAACGACCTTAAACGTATGATGCGCGAGGCTATGGAGGGGCAATCCGCCACACAGCCCGATGTGCGCCACAACGAGGTTGTAGGGTTACTTCCCCAAGTTACAGATATTGACCATACTCGTTACGAGTATGAAGATAGCGTAGAGGTTGTGGATGACATATCGCAGCGTGAACTGACAAAGGAGGATGTACAGCGCGAGCAGATACTGCAAGCTCTGCGCAACAACAACTATCGTCGCAAGGATGCAGCACGCGAGTTGTTCATATCGGAGAGAACTCTCTACCGTCGAATGAAAGCATTGGGTATTGAAGATAATACGAAGTAGAAGCTATGAAAAAGTTTATAAGTATAATCGTTATGTGCGCCACAGCTCTTAGTGTGGCTCTACTTAGCAGCAGTTGCGGCTATAAGGTTACCTATAACCTTTCGGGAGGCTCTATTCCACCCGAGGCCAAGACCTTCTCCGTGGCATACTTTCCCAACAATGCACCGATGGTAGCCCCCACGCTCAGCAATGTGCTTACCGAGGCTTTGCGTGATAAGTTCTCACGTCAGACACGCTTGGAGCAGGTCGAAGAGGGTGGAGATTTCGCCTTCGAAGGAGAGATCACAAACTATACATCAAATACCTCGTCGGTGTCGAGTGGTGACTACGCATTGCAAAACCGACTTACTATTACGGTTAAGGTAAATTTCCAGAACGCTGTTGATCAGACGCTGTCGTTCAACAATAAGACCTTCTCACAATATGCAGATTACGATGCCTCACAGCTCCTTATCGATGTCCAGGATCAGCTTATCGAGGAGATTGTACAGGCTCTTGTGAATGACATCTATATGGCAGCTGCCGGTAACTGGTAATGGTTTAAGCTATGGGCCAACACGACAATCTCGACACATTACAGTCACTCGTAGATAAGTATCCTTGGTGGAGCGGAGCTCGACTTAACCTTCTACGTAACGGAGGATGCCCGGATATGTGCGGTGCATTTGACGACAATCGCCTTGTCGCCATATTTCATCCTGCCGCTACCCTACCTCGGCAGACTGTCGATATATCTCGCTTAACGCACCTCAGCGATGACGACATTATAGATCGCTTTCTAAACCATGGTGACTATCGCATTACAGCACCCGAGGATGGCGATATTGAAGATATAGTCATCGCAGCAAATGACGATGATGAAGATATGGTAAGCGAGGAATTGGCCGAAATATACAAAAATCAAGGGTTATATGATGAGGCGATAGCCACTTATCGCAAATTAAGTTTGCTAAATTCCAAAAAAAGTATTTACTTTGCAGGACTTATTTCGGAATTAGAGCAAGAGAAGGAGAGAAACAAGTAGAATTTGATTAAATTTATAACGATATGTTTACATTTTGCATTATTATGATTACTATCGCAAGTATCTTGTTGATACTTGCAGTATTGGTTCAGAGCCCTAAGAGCGGTATGGCTGCTAACTTTGGTGCTGCTAACCAGACTATGGGTGTTCGCCAGACCAGCGACTTCCTCGAGAAGTTCACTTGGGCTATGGTTGCTGCCGTTGTATTTTTCAGCCTTCTTTCGGTAGTAGTATTGCCAAAGGATGAGTCATCTGCCATCTCAGGTGCAGATCAGGCTGCTGCCGGCGCACAGGCTATCACAAATCCTGTTGAGCAGACTGTGACTGTTGGTGACGATCTCCTTATCGAGGCAGATGCTAATGCTGAGCCGGCTGCCGATACTGCCGAGCAGAGCGCAGAGTAATCAAAGACAATCGTATAGCACCCTGCTTTGAACAAGGCAGGGTGTTGTCGTATAATTGGCACAATACAGGCATATTTTTTGCTCTTATAAACCACACCAAATCGACATAAAGTACTACAACAACTAACACATAATAAACCTTTAATTATCAACAGTATGAAAAAGTATGTATGCACAGCCTGCAACTATGTCTATGACCCAGAGGTAGGCGATCCAGAGAACGGCATTGCAGCCGGCACTCCATTCGAAGAACTTCCCGATGATTGGGCATGTCCACTCTGCGGCCTCGGCAAGGATGTATTCGAGGTAGAGGAGTAGTCCATATAAGGTATTCGACACAGTCGGATACCTTATATTATTATAAATAAGCAACAAAAAGTGGCGCGGGGTATTGCAAAATAAAAAAATATTACTACCTTTGCACCGCTTTATGCACAAAACTAATTAATAATTAAGCATTATGAACAATTACGAAACCGTTTTCATTGTCACTCCTGTCCTTTCGGATGCACAGGTAAAGGAGGTTGCTGACAAATTCCAGGGCGTAATCACCGAGAACGGCGGTCAGATTGTGAATATGGAGAACTGGGGCTTGAAGAAGCTTGCATATCCTATTCAGAAGAAGACTACCGGTTTCTACTTCCTTGTAGAGTTCACCGGTGAGGGCTCAATCATCAACACGCTTGAGACACAGTATCGTCGTGACGAGCGTATCATTCGTTTCTTAACTTTCAAGCAGGACAAGTTCGCTGTTGAGTACTCTCAGAAGCGTCGTGCTAAGCTTGCAAACAAATCACAGGAGGAGTAAAAGATGGCAGAGAATACACAGCAGGGTGCATCTGAGATTCGTTATCTCAACCCCGTATCAGTAGATGTAAAGAAGAAGAAGTACTGCCGTTTTAAGAAGCTCGGCATCAAGTACGTAGATTATAAGGACGGAGAGTTCTTGAAGAAGTTCCTCAATGAGCAGGGTAAGATTCTTCCCCGCCGCCTCACAGGTACTTCTCAGAAGTTCCAGAAGAAGGTAGCGCAGGCAGTTAAGCGTGCACGTCACCTCGCTATTCTTCCGTTCGTAACCGATTGTATGAAATAATAAAGAGGAGGATAGACTATGGAAGTAATTCTTATTAAAGACGTAGAGAATTTGGGCTACGCTAACGACATCGTAAACGTTCGCCCCGGCTATGCCAACAACTACTTGATTCCTCAGGGTTTTGCTAAGGCTGCCACTGCATCCGCAAAGAAGGTACTTGCTGAGAACCTTCGTCAGCGCGCACACAAGGACGCTAAGATTTTGGCTGATGCACAGGCTTTGGCTGAGACTATCAATAACCTACACCTCACTCTCACAGCTAAGGCTGAGGAGGAGAAGATTTTCGGTGCTATCACTGCTGCCGACCTTGCAGCAGCACTTCAGGAGAAGGGCATCGAGGTAGACCGCAAGAACATCACCGTAGACTCTGTTAAGACTCTCGGCGAGTTCGAGGCTACTGCTAAGCTTCACCGTGAGGTTAAGGCTACTATCAAGTTTGCGGTTGTTGCCGAGTAATTTGTTGTAGCACACCGCTTTAGCGCGGTATTCACAGAGCGTGTCCAAAAGTTTTTGGGCACGCTCTTTCGTTAGAAGTTGTATAACAAGTCTATGCTTTTTCAGGGCGAAGCCCGGCCACAGCAAACAAGTGTGGGCCAGATGTGTTATATGGGAAATTTTTCCACTGAACCCATAACACCTATACTACCAAAACTCTCGGCAGAGGGACAACAAACCAAGGTGTTCAAAGTGACACCTACAAGGAAGATTTATCGGCATTTCTCGGAGGTATATTTATTACATAAATATTTGCTTATTACACAAATTATTACTATATTTGTTGTGTAAAAATCATAACCTTGCGACGCAAGTGCGCTAATGCGCAGTACGCCACATAGTTACGTATAAGAGCGATTTTGGGATGGGGTATATACCTCAGCCTATTTTGCGCACATTTTTGTGTGCAGATTGTTATTTGTAGCAAACGAAGCAAACAAAACAAACAAACACAATATAAACAACATTAACTAATTAACTAACTAAAACATTTACTCAATGAAAAAGTTATTTACAATTTTGGCATTGGCACTTGCAATGGTTGCCTGCCAAAAGGACGGAGATGTGAATGTTACGAATGGCGATCTTGCGACCGTCACTCTTAACCTCAATGCTCCCGCACTTGACGTCACTCGCGCCGACGAAAATGGCGAGGATGACTCTGTTAATGGCAAGGAGAGTGCCTATGGTGCTATCGACTATGCCGACGCTGCTTTCTGGGCAAAGTACGACCTTCGTTACATCTTGGAGGTTTACGATGAGAACGACAATGGTACAGGTACAAACATTGCCGCTGCTCGTCAGTACAAGTACGTGGATGAGTACGAGCAGACCACATTCGAGGTTAAGCTTGTTCCTAACCGTAAGTACAAGTTCGTTGTTTGGGCCGACTTCGTTAAGGAGGACAACCGCACCGACGACCTTTACTACAACACAACTGACCTTCGTCAGATCTCTATCATCACTACTGCCGAGGGCTTCAACGCTATGAACGAGGCTCGTGATGCATACTTCATCACTCAGAACCTTGAGATTAAGAAGGATGTAGACCAGACTCTTGTTTTGAAGCGTCCATTGGCTAAGCTTCGTGTTGTTACCAAGGATAAGCAGCACTGGGCAAAGTACTCTACACCTGCTCAGGTTGTTGTTAAGTACTACGACTCAGCTCTTTCTAACGTATTCAACGCCGTTAATGGTAATATCGATGCTACCAACTCACCTTTGCAGCAGCTTACTTACGATGTAACTTACGCAACAGCTGCATCGCAGTACAACGAGACTACCGACAATAAGACTCTCTTCGCTGACTACCTCTTCGCTATTCCAGGTGCACACATTCCTGTACACTTCACGATGGATGTTTTGGAGTCAGATGGCCGTCTTATCCGTTCTAACGACTTCAACACTGAGATTCCTATCGAGCGTAACCACCTTACCACTATCTATGGTGACATCCTTACTACCGCTACCGATATCAAGGTTGGTATCAACGACAACTTCGATAAGGAGAAGCCGATTGACTACGACGAGGATGAGTGGAGCAACGACAATGCTAACCAGACTACTACACTTACTCCAGAGGGTACTGTAAATGGCAAAACAGATGTTGCTTACGACAACAATGGCGGTTACACTATCACTTCTGCCGAGGGTATCGATGTAACTATCGCTGCTTCAACTCTTAAGAATGGTCAGCTTGCTGCCGGTGTTTACAACTATGGCACCGACTTTACTGTTGCCGACTTCCAGTACACTATCCCTGCTGCAGGCACTGCTGCTGTTAAGCTTGAGGCTAACACCGTTACTGCTAAGGTTACCGGCGGTACTATGGAGGTATTGGTAAGCACTGATGGCACACAGACTATCAACCTCGACCTCGATATCGAGTATGCTGCTACCGAGGGTGCTAAGCCAGAGCAGGCAAAGGTTGAGTACACTATGGAGAGCACCTTCGTATTCGAGGAGATCGAGCTTGAGGCTCTTGTAACTCCAGTTGTTGAGGCTGCTGTTGATGGTAATGTTGTTACTCTTACTTGGACTGCTATCGAGAACGCTGGTTCATACTCTATCACTGTAGGTACTGAGATGCCTGTATTCGTTGAGGGTACTACATACGCATTCACCGGTGAGTATGCTACTACATACACATTCAATGTTGTAGCTGTTCCTGCTGACGAGGAGAAGTACTTGCCATCTGCTGCTTGCGAGGTTGAGGCTACTACTGCCGAGAAGCCGGCTGAGGCTGAGGCATACAAGCTCTACTTCGAGAATGTTGCTGAGTGGGCAAAGGTTTATGCTTACATCTGGGCTAACGAGGGCGAGACTCTCGGTATTGAGTATGTTGAATGGCCAGGTCGCGAGCTTACCGAGACTGAGGAACTTAATGGCAAAACTTACTACGTATTCCAGCTTCCTGCTGAGGCTACCGGTAAGACTCTAAACGTAGTATTTAACGATGGTGCAGGCACACAGACTGGGGATCTTGGCGGCGTAGTCGTGGGCAACCTCTTCTGCAACAACTACGTAGAGCCAGTTGAGCCAAGCGACGTAGTTCTCTACTTGCAGCCTAACGCCAACTGGAATGTAGACGGCGCTCGTTTCGCAGCTTACTTCTTCGGCAATGGCGAGACTTGGGTTGATATGACTCTTGTTGAGGGTGAGACTAACATCTACGCTGTAACTGTTCCTGCCGGCTTTGAGAATGTCATCTTCTGCCGTATGAATCCTTCTACACCAGAGAATAATTGGAACGATGACACCAGGTGGAATCAGACTTCTGACCTTGTAATTCCTACCGATGGTACAAACCTCTACACCGTAGCTGAGGGTGCTTGGAGTAAGGGCGACGGCGCTTGGAGCACATATACTACTGCTCTTGCAACTCCAGTTGTTGAGGCTGCTGTTGAGGGTAATGTAGTTACTCTTACTTGGGAGGCTGTTGCGAATGCTGCTTCTTACTCTATCACTGTAGGCACTGAGATGCCTGTATTCGTTGAGGAGACTACCTATGTATTCACCGGTGAGTACGAGACTGAGTACACATTCAATGTTGTAGCTGTTCCTGCTGACGAGGAGAAGTTCACTGCTTCAGAGGCTGGTGTAGCAACTGCTACTACCGAGGCTGCTCCGGTTGTTGAGCCTGAGGTTCTTGCTGAGCTTGATGCTAACGCATACTATATCTTCAAGCAGGCAACTGAGATGAAGGGTGGCAAGTGGTATGCTATCGTTTACGAGAATAAGGCAGCTACTGGCTTGACTGCCAACTATGGTTACCTAAAGGTTACTGAGGCTGCTTCACGAGCTAATGGCATTAGCCTACCAGCAACATGTGCTTACGGCTTCTTGACAACTGATGGCGGCTATACAATCCAGCAGTTCGATAACAAGTATGTATACCAGACAGGTTCATACGATAGCTTCAATGTAAACGCAACTCTTCCTACAGATGGTGGTGTTTGGAGCGTAGCAGTTAATGGTAACGAGTACACTATCACAAACAACACCATGAGTAAGTTTGTGCAGTATGATTCTGCATATGGCTCATATGGTTGCTATGCATCAAGCAAGGGAAGCCTTCCTACCCTATATGAGTTAGTAGAGGTTGATAATACTCCTATGATTCTTGATCTTTCAACATCTAAACTTTCATTCTCAAGCGCTGCAGAGAGCAAGACAATCACTGTAACTACCTATGGTGTAGCTACTCTCACTGTAAACGAGAACGCTGATTGGGTATCAACAAGCATAGCTGATAATGTTGTAACAGTAACCGTAGAGGCAAACGCAGGTGAGGGTCGTGAGGCAACACTTACCATCTCTTACGGTGAGGATAGCAAGGAGGTTACTATTGCACAGGCTGAGTATGTAGAGGAGGGAACAACTGTAACATACACAGATACTCTTACATCTGACATGTTTACAGCAACTTCAACGACATACACTGAGTTTAGCAACGTAGCTGGTAATAATGGTGCTGTATATGCTGGTAAGTCATCTAAATCACAGAATGGTGGCTACATTCAGCTTCGCTCAAGCAAGTCAGAAGATGGTATTGTAACAACAGCTTCTGGTGGTAAGGTTAAGAAAGTTGTTGTTGAGTGGGATGACGCGAACACAACTGATGGTCGCACCTTGGATGTATACGTAAGCAATACAGCATACACATCAGCTACAGAACTATACGGCACTGTAGTCGGAGAGAAGGTTGGTGGTATCGTTAAAGGCACTTCAACTGAGTTGGTAATTGATGGTGATTACAATTATGTTGGTTTGCGTTCTAACAATGGCGCAATGTATATTAAGTCAATCACTATTACTTACGAGAAGTAATTCTTTCTAACACATTTTCTAAGGCACTCGCTTCGGCGAGTGCTTTTTTTTTTTGGGGGGGGGGTAGTTTAAGAGTAGCTCGCTGCTACGCAGCTAAAGAGTTGGGCGCAAGCGGAGCTTGCTAAAGAGTTGGACGAGAGCGTTGCTCTCTAAAGGGTAGTGCGCCCGCCAAAGCGGGCTAAAGAGTAGAGCGCAGCAGAGCTGCTAAAGAGTAGTGCGCTCGCCGCTGGCGAGCTAAAGGGAAAAATTCAACACCCTTTAGCACCGTTAGGTGCGACAACCCTTTCTACTACCCTTTAGCACCGCAGGTGCGAGCAACCCTTTAACTACCCTTTTAACTACCCTTTCGACTACCCCACAATCAATTTACCACACGGCTTGCAACATTCGAATAATTTCACTATTTTTGTGAAAATAAGACTCTCTATGGATCAGCGGCTAATTCCCCGAAACTCAAACTACAAAAACCTACTCTGCTACAAAAAATCTATGGTCGTATATGACCTAACATATCTATTTTGTAGCAGGTATATCGACCCTAAAGATCGTACGCACGACCAGATGGTGCAGGCTGCACGCTCAGGAAAGCAAAATATCGTGGAGGGGTGCATAGACATGGCTACATCAACAGCCTCGGGACTAATGCTACTAAACGTAGCACGAGGAAGCCTTGGAGAGCTTCTTGAAGATTACAAAGACTATATCAGGGTACATGGAGGAGAGGTGTGGAGCGTATCATCCAAGGAGTTCAAAGCGATGCAGCGCGTGGGAAGACAACACCCAGATTCTCAATATTTTATCGACATAGCACAATCTCGCAACGACATCACTGTGGCAAATATGGTAATAGTGCTAATAAAACAGTGTGACTACCTACTATACAACCTTATTGAGGCACTGACAAAGAAGTTTACGTCGGAGGGTGGTTTTAAGGAGCGGATGTATCACGCAAGGGTTGAAACGAGAGGCAAAAAGTAGAGCGCCCGCAGAAGCGAGCTAAAGGGTAGGGCGCAAGCGAAGCTTGCTAAAGGGTAGGGCGCCCGCCAAAGCGGGCTAAAGAGTAGAGCGCAGCAGAGCTGCTAAAGAGTAGGGCGCAAGCGGAGCTTGCTAAAGAGTAGAGCGCTCGCCGCTGGCGAGCTAAAGGGAAAAACAAAAAAACTCCCTTTAGCACCGTTAGGTGCGACAACCCTTTCTACTACCCTTTAGCACCGCAGGTGCGAGCAACCCTTTTAACTACCCTTTCAGCTTCAGCTGTCACCGCAAGGTGAAGATACTGCCCCCTTTCTGCAATAATTTCACAACATTGTTCGTTTATTCAAAAATTATGTGTAACTTTGTGCGCTTATACACATAAGCGCAAGAAACGAACAACAAAGGATGAAGCATCGTATAGGATACATAGCAACGGTGATAGTGGCAACACTCGCAATAGCATCGTGCAGCGTAGTGAACCAGGCGATAAAGTCGGGAGATCCGCAGTACGCCTACGAACAAGCATTGATGCTATATGAGCAGGGCAAGTGGGATCAGGCATCTAACCTGTTTGAGGCTTGCAGACACATTTACTTAGGGTCGCCACGCGAGGACTCGCTATCGTTCTACAATGCACGTTGCAAGTTCAAAGAACACTCGTGGGATGAGGCTGCAACACTCCTGGACGACTATCGCCGTAAGTTCGGGCGCAGCACATTCATAGAGGATGCCGAGGGTATGTATGCCTTATGTCACTACTATATGTCGCCACCACCCGAGCGCGACCAGACGATAACAACGCAGGCGATAATCGCCATAACGGAGTTTATGTCGCGCTATCCCGAATCGGAAAACTATGAACAGTTTCAGCAGATGCTCGACGAGCTGACAGCACGACTGATGGAGAAGACATATCTCAACGCATATACATACTACAAGATAGGTAGGTACAAGTCGGCAATAGTAGCGTTCAAGAATGCCATGAAGCGTTATCCCGAGTCGCCGAAATATGAGGAGATGATGTACTACACGACAGTTTCGGCATACAAGCTCGCAGAGAACTCGGTAGAGGCGAAGCAGGTGGACAGATACCTCGCAATGCTCGACCACTACTACTCGTTCCTGGCAGAGTATCCCGAGTCGAAGCACCTCAAAGAGTTGGAGCGAATGGCAAAGGAGTCGCGTAACTTCATAGACAAGAACCGCACAACACAGGATGCAACACGATAAAAGAGAGTAACGAACAAAAATATAGAACAATGGAGATTAAGAAAAACATTCCCGGAAACACTATCACCCGAAAGCTCGTTGATATAGACACACCAACAGGCAATGTCTACGAGAGCATCAACATCATCGCTCGTCGTGCCAACCAGATTGCTACGGAGTTGAAGACAGAGCTAAACCGTAAGCTCGCAGACTTCTCGGCACCAAGCGACAACTCGGTAGAGGAGACTTTCGAGAACCGCGAGCAGATAGAGATTTCGAGATTCTACGAGCGTCTGCCTAAGCCCGCAATTATCGCTACCGAAGAGTTCCTCGATGGCGAGATATATTACCGCCACGGCGCAGAAAAGTAGTAGTATGCTACAAGGTAAACACATCATACTCGGCATAACAGGCAGCATAGCAGCTTACAAAGCAGCTATGCTGTGCCGTCTTTTGGTACGTGAGGGTGCTGAGGTGAGGGTGATAATGACACCTCTTGCCAAGCAGTTTATAACACCGCTGACAATGGCGACGCTATCGAAGCATCCTATACTCGTTGAGTTCTTCAACCCCGAAAACGGAGAGTGGAACTCACACGTATCGCTCGGAGAGTGGGCTGACCTGATGCTGATAGCTCCCGCCACAGCAAACACCCTCGCAAAGATGGTGACAGGCATAGCCGACAACCTACTGCTCACAACATACCTCTCGGCACGCTCGAAGGTGGCAGTAGCACCGGCAATGGACTTGGATATGTATGCACACGTGACAACACAGCAGAACATAGCGACATTGGCTGAACGTGGCGTAGCTATAATAGAGCCTGAGGCAGGTGAATTGGCGAGTGGACTTATAGGCAAAGGTCGCATGGCCGAGCCAGAAGAGATTGTAGAGCAGATAAAAAAGATATTTGCCGCAGAAAGGAAGGCATCACTAGCGGGAAAACGCTACATAGTGACTGCCGGAGCTACGATAGAGCCGATAGACCCGGTACGTTACATCACAAACCACTCGACAGGAAAGATGGGTTACGCCATAGCCGAGGAGTTGGCGATGCGTGGTGCCGATGTGGTGCTGATAAGCGGTCGTACTGCGCTACCTACACCCAAAGGTGTGCAGCGCGTAGATGTAACAACGGCCGAGGATATGTATCGCGCAACTGTGGCAGAGTGGCAACAGGCAGATGGTGCTGTGATGTGTGCAGCGGTGGCCGACTACACGCCAAAATGCGTTGCCGACAAGAAGCTTAAAAAGTCGGACGACGATATGTGCATAGAGCTGGTGCGCACAAAGGATATAGCACATCAGTTAGGAGCGACGAAGGGCAAACGTATACTCGTAGGCTTCGCGTTGGAGACAGATAACGAGGAGAGTAATGCCGAGGGTAAGCTACAACGCAAGAACCTCGACTTCGTGGTACTCAACTCGTTGCGTGATGCCGGAGCAGGTTTTGGCGGCGACACAAACAAGGTAACACTCATCGACAGCAATGGACGCAAGGAGCATCCGCTAATGTCGAAGAGAGAGGTAGCAGCACTCATTGTAGATAAAATCGAGCAGCAGAAGAGATAGTTATGCTTAAAGGACTTGCCATAGAGAATTATGCGCTGATAGAGTCGTTGCGTGTCGAGTGGGACGAGCATCTGAACATCATAACAGGTGAGACAGGTGCGGGTAAGTCGATATTACTCGGGGCACTCGGACTATTGTTGGGTGCAAAGAACGAAGGACAAGCCCTCAAAGAGAGTAGCCGCAACTGCGTAGTAGAGGCCTCATTCGACATCGACGGACTGGGACTCGAAGCACTGTTCGAGGAGAATGACATCGACTACGAACCTCAGATAGAGGTGCGACGTATAATAACTCCTGCGGGCAAGAGCCGTGCATTTATTGGCGATATGCCGGTACAGCTATCCGTGTTAAGAGAGTTAGGTGCGCATCTGGTGGATATACACTCGCAGCATCAAAATATGATACTGCAAAGCGAGGAGTTTCGTATAAAGGCTCTCGACATACTTGCAGAAAACGGCACAACACTCACACAATACACCTCATCGCTTGCTGCGCTCAACACACTGCGCTCTCAATACCGAGAGCTGAAAGGTAGCTTGGAGGAGGCTCGCAAAGAGGAGGAGTGGCTACGATATACGGTCGAGGAGCTACGCGCCGCAAACCTCAAAGATGGAGAAAAAAGCGAGGTGGAGCAACAGCTATCAGTAGCCGAAAGTGCCGACCGCATAAATGAGATACTCGTAGGCCTACGTAATGCGCTGGACAATGAGGAGATGGGAGCAATAGCCACCCTAACACGTTCACAACGAGAGTTAAATGCGTTGGATGGCAAGTATGCCGATGGCGTAACACTCGCAACACGCATACGTTCGGTGGTAGAAGAGCTCAAAGATATTAGCGCGACAGCCGCCGACGAGCAGGAACGCATAGAGTGTGATCCGGAAAAGCTGCAAAAACTTAGTGACAGGCTAAATACAATATACTCCCTCGAGATTAAGCACCGTGCAGAATCGTATGACGACCTGCTGGCAAAAAGAGAGGAGTACTCGCAGCGTTTGGCAACGATAGATAACTCCGATGCCGAACTTAACGCCCTGCAAAGCAAGATGAATGAGTGTGAGGCAGAGTGTCGCGCAATAGCGGGCAGACTACACGATGCGAGAGCCGCAATATGCAAAGATGTGGAGCGCAGGATGGTCGATATGCTTATAACACTCGGCATAGAGGATGCTCGTTTTTGTGTGGAGCTGAAAGAGCTCGACACGCTAACCGCCACTGGCTATGACAGTGTGGCCTTCCTATTCTCGGCAAACAAGACATCAGCACCGGCACCTATCGAGCGTATAGCATCGGGAGGTGAGCTATCACGAGTGATGCTCGTTTTGAAGGTGATGTTGGCCGAGCATATGAAGCTGCCAACGATAATATTTGATGAGATAGACACCGGCGTTTCGGGGCGCATAGCAAGTGCCATGGGTGACATCATTGCTAAGCTATCAGCTCGTATCCAAGTGATAGACATCACCCACTTGCCGCAGGTTGCCGCAAAGCGTGGCGCACACTTTGTGGTATTCAAAGAGCAGGGGCTAAGCAACATACGACGACTAACCGACAAAGAGCGTATAGACGAAATAGCAAAGATGCTATCGGGCAGTACGATAACCGATGCCGCACGCAAACAAGCAAAAATCCTCTTGGAATAAGTTCCAAGAGGATTTCTACTTATAGCAATACTCTTACAACAACCTCTTCTTGGATGGTATAACCATAAAGTCCTTAAGGTAGAATGGCTCGAAATAGGCGATATCCTCTACCCTACCATCATTGAAGGCCTGCTCTGCAAGACGTACAATACCGCGTGCCGAGGGCGAAACATTGATATAAATAGCATCAGAAAGCACTTCACAGCACTTCTTAGCACCGTTACCAAAGATTACAAAGCGATGCGCATCATCACAACGTCTATCGCTAAAACTACCCTCCTTAACAACCTCGGCACACACCTCCGACAGCGGCTCACCAAGAGTATTAAACACCTGAGCATATACCTCCATACGTCGTGCATCGACCATAGGACATAGGTATGCTTGTGACCACTCGTAATCCTCCAAGTCGATGATACCCGCCTCGAAATCCTCACGAGCAACCTCGGTAAGAGCATCGAGCGACCCAATGGCAATAAGCGGTATATTAAGAGCATAGCACATACCCTTGGCAAAAGATACGCCTATACGCAAACCTGTATATGAGCCAGGCCCCTTGCCAACAGCAATAGCATCCAGCTCGTCTGGCTGGACACCTGTCTCACGAAGTAGCTCATCTACAAAGACCGCAACCTTCTTGGCATGGTCACGACCCTCATCACTCTCACGTAATGCCATCAGCTCGCCATCTTTAGCCAGAGCCACGGAACATATATCAGTACCTGTTTCGATTGATAGTATTAATGCCATAATCTATATTTTAACGGTGAATTTTCATCACCTTATCCATCTCACGTTTTGCATCATTTTGCTTAATGTACTCCCTCTTGTCGTAGGTCTTGCGGCCTCGTGCCAGGCCTATGGCTATCTTTGCAAGGCCACGGTCGTTGATAAAGAGGCGTAGGCCGACAACCGTCAAGCCCTTATCCTGCAACGAACGCTGTAACTTATTAAGTTCCTTACGGTTAAGCAGCAGTTTACGGTCACGCTTCGGCACATGGTTATTACACGTACCCCACGTATATTCAGCAATGTTTACGTTACGTACCCACAGCTCACCCCGCTCAAAATAGCAATAAGAATCGACAAGCGATGCCTTGCCCAAGCGTAGCGACTTAATCTCAGTACCGACAAGCACAATACCTGCCACATACTCCTCTAAAATCTCATAGTCGAACGTAGCACGCTTGTTGCGTATATTTATATTCTTATAGTCAGCCATATCAGCAAATTATTACTTCTTTACAACCAAACGTCACTCCATTTTCGGCATAGGTTTTGCCACGATATGGGTAGGAGTCCGGTAAAGGTAACTAATTCTTTTATCTTTGATATGTTTTACACATCTTTCTGTTTATTTTCTGTTTGCACACTTTTCGGCGTAGTGATACGACCGAAAGCCGGACTCCCCTTTTTACAGTAGTCTGCCGGATATAGTTGCAATCGTCTTACGCACGTGTTGATATTTCGATAGTTGCAGCACTATCTGCGACACACTATCTTCATCCTCACGGCTACTTGCCTCTACAAGTTGCTTGCGCAGCTCCTCAATGCGCATATCTATCGTACGCCACTTAAAAATGGTAACGGCCTTGGGTACAGCCTCTGCAAGCTGCTCCTCATCGCTCTCGACGTGTACCTCCTTTTGCTCCCATATGCGGCTGATAACGTAGTTATCATCGGAGGTAAGTAGATCAACCGTAACACGGCATACCTCAGGATCGCTATTGTTTACAAAGCTATGTGTAGGGACCTCCACACCGTCACCCAGGCGTTGCCACTCACTACGATACAACTCATATATTGTACGATATACCGGTGAGTAGAAGCTAAGATCATCGCTATCAATTTCATGGAAGATGTAGCTCGCAACGTTGTAATGCAGCTCCTTATGGCTATCCTCATCCAACACATCAAAGTAGAGATGTCCATACTTTATCAGATATTTGGCGAGGTCACGTTCCAGAGTCTCAATGGTAGAGCCACCGGTAATAGTGGTTCCATCTACCTGCACACGTGGGCTACTGTTCAATGATGACTGCTCTCTACTCTGCTGCCGACGTAGGAACTCCTGTGCTTCACGGTTACCACGTATATCATCTCGCTTACGTGCAACATCCACTGCAAGTATCTGCTCGTTTACCGACATCACCTCCGAGCAATAGCGTATATACTCCGCACGTTTGATGTTATCCGATATTAACGATAACGACTCGACAACATCGCGAATAGCCTCGGTACGACGTATAGGGTCGTTATTGGCCTCGCCAAGAAGTAGTCGCGCCTTGAAGGCAAGAAAGTCTTGCGAGTTATCCTTAATATAGGCGCATAGCTCATCGTGGCTATACGTGCGAGCAAACGTATCGGGATCATGCTCCTCGGGAAGGAGTACAATACGTACGTTTAGTCCCTCCTTTAGAATCATATCTACGCCACGCAATGCCGCCTTTACTCCGGCTGCATCTCCATCGAACATCAGCGTGATATTGCGTGAGAAACGGCCGACAAGACGTATCTGCTCCTCGGTAAGCGAAGTGCCCGATGAAGCGACGACATTCTCCACACCCGCCTGATGCATAGAGATAACATCGGCATATCCCTCGACCATTATCACCAAATCCTGTTGCTGTATGGCTCGCTTAGCGAAGTAGAGGCCATATAGCTCCTTACTCTTGGAGTAGACATCGCTCTCAGGAGAGTTTTGATATTTAGCCACCTTCTTATCGGTGCGCAACGTACGTCCGCCGAAGGGAACGACGCGTCCCGACACATTATGAACCGGAAATATTACACGGTCGTAGAAGCGGTCACGCAACTTACCATCACTCTCTCGCTTTATGCTTAGTCCCGTAGATAACAGGAACTCCTCCTTATAACCTGCCGAGCGGGCATCATCCGAGAAGCGGCTGCCCGAGGTTGGGCAAAAGCCAAGGCCGAACTTACGTATCGTAGCATCCGAAAAGCCTCTTACCGACGAGAAGTAGCTAAGGGCTATGCTACGTCCCTCATCCTCCGAGAACATATATCGCTGAAAGTACTCCGCAGCCCACTGGTTGAGGGCAAACATACTCTCACGATTGTTGTTACGCTCAATCTGCTCCTCGCTCTGAGCCTCCTCCTTAACCTCGATACCATAGCGTTTGGCCACCAGGCGCAGTGCCTCGGGATAGGATATATTCTCACTCTCCATCACGAAGTTCACCGCATTACCCGACTTGCCGCAACCAAAACATTTGTATATGCCGCGTGCCGGCGACACCTTGAACGATGGGGTCTTCTCCTGGTGGAAGGGACAGCACGCCTCGTAGTTCACACCCTTGCGTTTGAGCGTGACATAATCACCGACAATATCTACAATATCGGCAGCAGCGTATATCCTATCTATGGTGTCCCTATCAATCATTACTCCATCGCTAAAGATGGTAAGGGGGCGGCCACAAGACTCTGCTCGACGGGCTCACCCCCACCAATCCATTATTTATTTACGTACCTCGGCACCGCACTTCTGCTCCAGCTGTGTTTGCAGGTTGGCCATGGTGCGCTCAATTTGCTTATCGGTAAGCGTCTGATTCTTATCTTCGAGGATAAAGCTTAGTGCATACGACTTCTTGCCCGCAGGAAGCTTATCACCCTCATATACGTCGAACAACGACACCGATTTAAGTAGCTTCTTCTCGGTAGCAAAAGCTATAGAACGAAGCTGCGAGAAGCTAACACTCTTATCAACGAGCAACGCAAGGTCGCGCTTAACCTCCGGGAACTTAGAAAGCTCCTTGAATGATATCTTCTGCTTGCGCGTCATCTTAATGAGCTGATCGAACTCTATCTCCGCGAAGTATACATCCTGCTTGATATCGAACTTCTTGCGGATGACAGGTGACACTATACCCATACGCACCACCTCCTTAGGGCCTTGACGAAGAACGATGGCATCGGCATATACATCCGAGTCGAGCGACTCGCACTGCAACGAGTAGATATCTATACCGAAACGCTTAAACAGCTTCTCGACAATAGCACGCAAAGTGAAGAACGATGACCCCTCAGCCTTGCTATTCCACGAAAGCTGTGTTGCCTGGCCAGTAACCGTAATAGAGAGGCGGAAACTCTCCTCATACTTAGCCAAGGCATCCTCCTCGCTACTCTTCTCTGTGTTGAGAGCGTAGCAGTTACCCACCTCATACATTCTAAGGTTGGCATTCTTGCGATTGACGTTTAGCTCCACGGCCTCCAATGCGTTAAAGAGCAATGTCTGACGCATAACGTTAAGATCCTGGCTCAACGGATTTAGTATCTTCACAGCATTATCCACGCTATACGACTTCAAACCTTCATAGTACGATGCCTTAGTCAATGAGTTAGACATTATCTCGGTGTAGCCATTCGAAGTAAGGAAGTCTGAAGCGATATTCTGTAAACGGCTCTTGTCTGGTTTTGGAGCATACGACAATGTCGAGTTCACGTGCTCGGGAATCTCAATATTGTTATAGCCATATACACGCAATACATCCTCTACAAGGTCTGCCTCACGCTGTACATCAACACGGTATGGTGGCACTGCAACACGGAGTACACTACCCTCACGACCGCGAACCTCTACATCGAGTGACGACAATATCGAAAGGATTGTCTGCTCCGGAATATCCTTACCAATCAGACGACAAGCACGCTCCAACGAGAAGTCAAACTCGAAGTGAGCAGCAGGCGTAGGATTGATATCTATAATCTCGCTTGTAATACGACCTCCGGCCAACTCCTTCATAAGCAGAGCCGCACGTTTTAGGGCATATACCTGAATATTGGGGTCGATACCACGCTCGAAGCGGAACGACGCATCGGTATTGAGGCCAAAACGCTTAGCTGTCTTACGAACACTTACGGGATTGAAATAGGCACTCTCGATAAATACATTTACCGTACTATCCGAGATACCGGAATCCAAACCTCCATAAACACCGGCAATACACATAGGCTTCTCGGCCGAACATATCATAAGATCGGCTGAAGTCAAAGTACGCTCAACGCCATCGAGGGTAATAAATTTCTCGCCCTCATCGGCCAAACGTACCACAACCTTACCGCCGTCAATCTTATCGGCATCAAAGGCGTGCAAAGGCTGACCAAGCTCAAACAGTACATAGTTGGTAATATCGACTAAATTGTTCTTGGGGTTGATACCGGCAGCGCGCAACTCATTCTGCATCCACTCGGGCGATGGCGCTATCTTACAGCCGCTGACTGTAATGCCTGCATAGCGAGGTGCTGCCTCAGGGCTCTTGACCTCGACCTCGATAGTACGCGACGTATCGTCTACCTTGAACTCATCTACTGAGGGTAATTTAAGACTTACATCCTCACCACGGCTACGCAGGTAAGCAACCAAGTCGCGTGCAACACCAATGTGCGATGCTGCATCTACACGGTTGGGAGTAAGACCGATACCGATAAGGTAGTCATCGGCAATATGCAGGTAATCCTTAGCCGGCGTACCAACAACTGCATCGGCAGGTAGCTCCATAATACCATCGTGGTTGCGACCGATACCCAACTCATCTTCAGCACAAAGCATACCAAGTGACTCTACGCCTCGAATCTTGCTTCGTTTGATTTTGAACTCCTCATCCGAGTCGATAGGATAGAGTACCGAGCCTACCGTAGCACACATTACTTTAAGTCCCTGACGGCAGTTAGCCGCACCACACACAATCTGCAACGGGGCCTCGCCTCCAACATCTACCGTAGTGATATGCAGGTGATCCGAATCCGGATGATCTTCACAGGTTAGCACCTCGCCAACCACAACACCCTTCAAGCCACCCTTGATTGTCTCTATCTTCTCAAACTCCTCGACCTCCAAACCGAGTTCTGTCAATATTTCAGCTATACGCTCTGCCGATAAATCGGTATTGATGTAACGTTTAAGCCAGTTAAGTGATACGTTCATATTATATGTTTTTAGTTATATTTTCCATTATGGCTATAATCGCACAAAGATACTATTTTTTTTCTGCTTATTCCCCTTTTCAGTATATTTTTTGACTCCATATAAATGATAATTAAACGACAAAGGGTAAATAGCGCATCATCGTATCGGCTATCTACCCTTTTCAACATCTCTATATCTATGATTCTTTAACTTTTACGCTTGAAATATGCCTTTACTCGTCGCCATCCTTCTACACCCAATATGGCAAGTCCTGTATACTGCGTGGTCTTAGCCATACCAAAGAGTATAAACCACAACACACCCTTTGTTGCAGCAGAAATAGG
Organism: Alistipes sp.; assembly: GCA_017504265.1. GTDB lineage: Bacteria > Bacteroidota > Bacteroidia > Bacteroidales > Rikenellaceae > Alistipes. The sequence continues at coordinate 82,604 of JAFVRN010000038.1, forward strand.
CAGAAGCATCTGTGCAAACGACAGTATATAGAACACTACGCACGAGGCAAGTACAATTACGCCTGTACGAAACGAAAAACGAGAAAGAACGCTTTGAGCACGCTCCTTAAATCTATCGAGTCGTTGTCCCATAAATATTATAGAATCGCTTATTCGTTAGCAATACCGATCGGAATATGTACGGCCGGGACATTGCGCAGATGATCCAGGTGCGACATCTGGTCATCAAAGAAGATATGCGGACGCATAATTTCGAGCACTCTATCTTTTGATATTCCACCGAGAAAGAAGGCCTCATTGACCTCTACGCCCCAACTTTTAAGTGTATTGACAACACGCTCATGTGCCGGAGCATTACGCGCCGTCACAATAGATATTTTCAGCCAACGCTTGTAGGAGTGGTCATGCTTAATACGCTCCGACTCCAACTTCTGCAAGTTGGATATCTTCATAAGCAGATCGGCAAGTGGCCCCGGGTCGAGAGGTCGTCGCGTAGCCGCCTCATGACGATGGAATGCCTGCAAACCTTGCTCCTTGTATATCTTCTCGCTCTCATCATCGGCAATGACACCGTCAAAGTCAAAGGCTATGCGCAGCTCATTATCCGTTGCATCGTCATTGACTTCGCTATCCAACACCCTTCCGGCAGCATAACCGGCCTCACATGCACGCAAAACATCGCGCTCAGAAGCCGAGAGAAAGAGTGAGGCATTGAACGCAGGAAGATATTTGTATGGCGATTCACCCGAAAAGAATGATGCACGAGATATATCAAGACCATAATGATTTATGGTGCGAAAGACTCGAAGTCCCGTTTCGGGAGAGTTGCGAGATAGAAGCACCACCTCGACCGGCTGCTCGGAAGAGAAGATGTCGTTAAAGCTCAACAAACGCTTTACGAAAGGAAAGGCAACACCCTTATCCAAAGGCACATCTATATTCTCCTCCTGATACCTGCGATACTCCTCCAATCCTCGATCATTATACACCTTATCCGACTCCGAAAGATCGAATAGTGCAGATGATGAGACTGCCACAACAAGTTTATTTTCGATAGGGAACGCCATCTTATTCTTTTATTGCATTATGTTTATAGCATCAATAAAAATGGGGCGTAGCAACAATCCTGTTTGCCAAGCCCCTGCTCTGTGGTTGAGCTACCGAGATTCGAACTCAGAATAACAGAACCAAAATCTGCTGTGTTACCGTTACACCATAGCTCAATCGTTGCTCGTAAGCGTCTGCAAAGATAGTGTAAAGTTTGTAAACAACAAAATTTTTTATAACATTTATCCGTAAACTACTTAATCATACTCCTGTATTTATTTGGTGTACAACCAACCACCTGCTTAAAAACTCGTGATAGGTGGTGCGGATACTTATAACCAAGACGATAGGCTATCTCACTAATCGGGATATTTGCAATATGCAGCATTAACTTAGCCTCATTCATAAGACGCTGCTGGATGTAGCGCTGTGCCGACATACCTGTATCGCGACGCACCAAATCGCCAAAATAGTTGGCCGATAAGTGTAGCTGATTGGCACACCATTGTACCGTAGGCAGCTGCTTATCAGCATCGTTCGATGCGATATGGCTATTGAGCAACCTATCCAAACGCATAACAAGTCGCTGTTTATCCACATCCTTAGTACGGCTATTTTGTCTATTATAAAAGCGCATACATAGCGACAACAGCGCGATAATGCCCGACACAAGGATATTCTTGGTATGTATATCTAATGGTTGGTTAAGCTCTACGTTGATACTGCGCATACAATTCTCAATAATCACATACTCTTCCGACGTTATATCGAGAATATATCTGTGCGGAGATTGGAAGAATGAATACTCTCCAAGATAGTGTTCAACAATCGTATCTTTCATTATCTCGGAATGGAAGACAAGAAGCCACCCCTCCAAGCTATGCTCTCTATCCCCACTAAGATTAGTAATTGTGCCTGGCGCATATATCGATAACTCGGCATGCGTCATCACCCTCTCGGCACCATCTGTCGTATCACAAACCTCATACATAGGCCTGCAACAGACAGCATACATATCCAACTTATTGGGATGATGATTAATGGATGACACCCTTCGCAAGTCGATAACACTTACGTATGGATGCAGGGTATCAATCCCAAGATAAGCATTGACAACCTCTACTCGATCGTGATGTAAGTACCTATTCCCCATAGACTTGGCACACCTGAATTACCATACAACATATTGACTCTAACAACACAATAACCGATAATCGAAATATAGGCTACGTAAAATCAGTAATATTGGTTATTCTAACCACTCATTATCTATTTTTCATTATGCCACAACACACTACTTTTGTGACGCACAATTGATAACAAGTATTTGCAGTGCCGATATACAATTCTGCTATTCAGGTTAATGTACAATCTAATTCTTATTGCAGAATCCTTGGGGGAGGGACGTATATCGGCACTCTTTTATTTTTATTATAGTTTCGACAGAAACTTCTCTCTGTTCACGATGTAACGGATGTGCTCACCCTCGCCAATAAGAGTGTCACCATCGTAGGCCGATATCTTAAACGTTAGTTTTCGGCCATCCACCTCAGTAAGCTCCGCATTTGCAAGAATTGTAGCACCTATCTTTGATGGTTTAAGATGCGATGTAGATATCATAGAGCCCACCGTCGTTTCGCCATCATCGAGCTTTAATGCCACAGCCAACATTGCGGCATTCTCCATCAACGCTACCATAGCAGGCGTTGCCAAAACAGCCATATCCCCAGAGCCGATATAATCGGCAGTATTACCCTCCGTAACTCTCATTACGGTAGAATGCTTCAAACCTTTTTCAAGCATAATAGTCCAATAATATTAAATTTATAGGACAAAGATAATTATTTATTCGCAACGTACAACTAAACTTAAATCTAAAACGTTATCTTTGTAGATGTAACTATGCAAAGATATATCACCATACTACTTTTATGCATAACGCTGTTTATGCTTGCTGCGCCAACATCGGCACAGCGTCCATCACGACGTATGCGAGGTGTATCGTCGGCACGCTGGGAGGTAGACTCGCGTGGCGACTCCACATTGCATATTACCATACGCACAGTGCCGGCATATCACCGTATGCGCGACCTTAAGGAGTATCGTCGAATGATAAAAGCGGTCAAGAAGGTATATCCATTAGCCTTAGAGGCGGCACGACGTATGGAGAATCTCGACGACAAGCTCGCCGATATGGAGCGTCGCAAGGATCGAAAGTCTTATACCAAAGCAATTGAAGATGCACTGAAAGAGGAGATATCGCCAATGCTATGGAAAATGACACGCTACGAGGGTAAGATACTACTTAAACTCATAGATCGAGAAACAGATCATACGGTATTTGGCATAATCAAAGATTTCCGCTCGGGATTTACCGCCGGATTTTATCAGATGCTCGCCCGAATGTTTGGTAATAATCTAAAATTGGAGTACGACCCCGATGGCGAAGATGAGATGCTCGAACAAATTGTATTATACTACAAAGCAGGGCTGCTGGACTAAGCATTACACCTCCATACCACGACGCGTATGAGATAGCACATCAGAATCGACAAGACGTGCCGCAACGGCCAATGCAAACTCCACGGATACTCCTGCACCAGCACCTGTTATCAGGTTATCATCCTCCACCACATTGCCACCTACATAGTCATAGTCTTTCATATCAGCGACAACCGACGAGTGGCACGTAATTCTACGGCCATGAGCTATACCGGCCGATGCTAGTACCGTAGGTGCGCCACATATGGCAGCCACAAGACCTCCATTGGCCATATAATCTCTAACAACACTGCGCACCGCATCGCTATTGCGCAAATTGATATATCCGGGGTTGCCACCCGGAAGTATTATAGCATCGCCATCGCTCAGCGAGCTATCCTCGATAAGCGCATCACAGTGTAGCGTAGCGTGGTTATGCGATGAGGTAACATCGAGGCTGCCACCTACAGCAATCCTACGCACCTCTACACCGGCACGACACAATACATCAATCGGTGCAAGGGCCTCAATAACCTCGAAGCCATCTGCAAGCAGTATATATACTCGTTTCATATTACAATCTTAAATAAACAGCTGTTGAAATTCGTCTACGGGCATCTCCTGTATGACACATCTACCTATACCCGCAGGCAGCACGACACGCAATATATTATCTTTCTTCTTCTTATCTAACTTCACCTCACGCATAAGATTAGCCATAGAGATATTTGGTTGGAGATTAAATCCAAGGTTGCGCAGTAGTCGTTCTACCCTATCGGCATCCACCGTGGATAACAAACCTAACCTCTCGGCGGCTCGCGATATCATGGCCAGGCCTATGGCTACAGCCTCACCATGATTTATATCGTGTGAGCACTTCTCTATGGCGTGAGCTATGGTGTGTCCGAGGTTAAGCACTCGACGCAGTCCTCCCTCGCGTTCATCCTGACTTACAATACCAATCTTAACATTCACAGACGAGAGAACAATATGTTCCATAATCTCGGTATTGCGATAGATCTCGTCACAAGCCTCCCGCTCCAAATATTCGAATAGTGCCACATCACCGATTATCGCCGACTTGACCACCTCCGCCATACCTGCACGTAACTCTCTGTACGGGAGTGTTCTCAGCATCTCGACATCCGATATTACGAACTTAGGTTGCGATATGGTACCAACCATATTTTTGTATTCCGCGACATTTACACCATTCTTGCCTCCCACCGAAGCATCTACCTGTCCGAGAAGCGTCGTAGAGATAAATCCGAAGTCAAGGCCTCGCATATATGTAGAGGCTATATAGCCTGCCATGTCGGTCACTATACCGCCACCTATACCCAATATGAATGTGGAGCGGTCCGCCCCCATATCCATCAATTGACGATATGCCATATCTACACTTTGCAGACTCTTATTAGCCTCGCCAAGGCCGACGATGATATGATCATAGCGATGCACCAAGTCGGGATATAGTCTGTCGATATTGGCATCGGTTATGACGACGACACGACCCTTGGGCAGTAACGATGGAAGAGCCTCTCCCATACGTCCTACACAGATTGTGGATTTATCCTTTATAGTAAGTGTTGTACTCATATGTTTATCTGCAATGACAAAAATCACTCCACGGCAAATATTCCCATTTCCACCACCACAAAGATACTATTTTATCACAATATGAACAAACTTTGGTTAAAAGAGAGCGTTTGAGAAAATAATTTGCAAAAAAGTTGCAATATCTTCGAATGTTTCCTAATTTTGCAAGGTTAATCGGAGAGCCGATGGACTCCCGACACAAATTAGAGATGATAGAGATATTTCAATAACTTAAAAAAAATTCACAATTATGAACTTTCTAACAGAAGACAAGCTTGTCATTGTTGGTGCAGCCGGTATGATCGGTTCGAACATGGTGCAGTCAGCACTTATGATGGGTCTTACTAATAACATCTGCCTCTATGATGTATTCTCACCAGAGGGCGTTGCCGAGGAGATGCGTCAGAGCGGTTTCGACAATGTTAATATTACCTCTACAACCGACGTTGCCGAGGCTTTCAAGGATGCTAAGTATATCATCTCTTCGGGTGGTGCTCCACGTAAGGAGGGTATGACACGCGAGGATCTTTTGAAGGGTAACTGCGAGATTGCAGAGCAGCTTGGTAAGAACATCAAGACATACTGCCCCGATGTTAAGCACGTTGTTATCATCTTCAACCCTGCCGACCTTACAGGTCTTGTAACTCTTCTTTACTCTGGTTTGAAGCCAGGTCAGGTTACTACACTTGCCGGTCTTGACACTACACGTTTGAAGAGCGCATTGGCCAAGAAGTTCGGCGTTATGCAGAGCGAGATTGAGGGCTGTGCAACATATGGTGGTCACGGCGAGCAGATGGCAGTATTTGGCAGCGCAGTAAAGATTGCCGGCCGTAAGCTTACCGACATCATCGGCACTGAGGAGTTCCCAGCTGAGGAGTGGGAGCAGATGAAGAAGGATGTAACACAGGGTGGTGCTGCTATCATTAAGCTCCGTGGTCGTTCTTCATTCCAGAGCCCATCATATCTATCGGTTGAGATGATTCGTTCGGTAATGGGTGGCGAGCCTTTCCGTTTCCCTGCCGGCACATACGTATCTAACGAGAAGTACAACCACATCATGATGGCTATGGACACCACACTCGACGCAAACGGCTGTTCATACAAGATGCCTGTTGGCACTGAGGATGAGATTGCAAAGCTTGATGCATCGTATGCACATCTCTGCAAGATGCGTGACGAGCTCGTTACATTGGGCATTGTTCCAGCTATCGAGGAGTGGTCAAAGATCAACCCTAACTTGTAATATTTCAAGTTACTACTCACACGAGGGGCTGTCGGCGAAGTCGAACAGTCCCTCTATAATTAATATAAACCCCTAAGAGTATGAAGATTGCTGTTCCTACACGCGATGGGCATATAGACGATCACTTTGGCCATTGTGCATACTACACCATATTCGAAATTGAAAATAAGCAGATCGTATCACGTTCACGTCTTGACTCGCCCGAAGGTTGCGGCTGTAAGTCGAACATCGCCTCTGTAATGGAGGAGATGGGCATTGAGCTTATGCTTGCCGGCAATATGGGAGAGGGAGCACGCCATAAGTTGGAGAGCCACAACATACGAGTTATTCGCGGTTGCAAGGGCGATATTGAGGCTGTAGTAAAAGGCTATCTGCTCGGCTTTATCATGGACTCGGGCGAAAGCTGTGACCACCACAGTTGCAACGGATGATGGTAACTCCGGAGTAGGATAAAGAATTTGCCCCGAATGAAAATTGGTTCATTCGGGGCATTTTATAATATGTATGGTAAGGCAATTAGAAGAGATAACCGGTGTTGATATAGAACGCACCCTTACCATCCTGATTCTTGATAACTGGATTACTACTGAAACGGCTGATTGGCATACCGTACTCAAAGGCGACGATGAAGTTCTGATTCATGATAAATCGCAGACCCGCACCTACGGTGATATGCGGACGGTCGCTATCTGCACCAAGTGCCATATACTCATCATACTCGGCTCTATCCTCCTCCTTGCCCTTGAACGACATATCGTACTCCTTTGTGACCATAGTACCATCGCTAAACACATTGAGGCCGAAAGCTATATTTTGCTTCCACAATCTAAACGACACAAAACGCCAACGTAGTTCGGCATTGTACGAAGCCATATCAAGTCCCTGAACACGGTTGCGCATAACACCACGTATCGTGCGATAACCTCCCATACCATCACGGTCATAGGTTTGACCCATAGTGGTAATGTATGGTAGCACGTAGTATGGTGCTTTGCGTCCGAATGTACCCTCATAGTTCAAACGATAAGCAAACGTAAGTATGTCGTTCTTCACAATAGGTATATAGTGGCGGAATGTTGCCGAATATTTATAATATGGCAATGTTGTTCCCAGCCATTTTGGAGCAAGCATAACGTGAGCCTCGGCCCATATACCTCTTGAGGGAGCGCCCTCCTTATCACGTGTATCGAACAACAAGCCAAAACGAAGCGTGCTGTTAAGGCCTCCCCACGCCTCGTCGTCCGATATTATACCCCACTTACGATACAGGTCAAAGATAGTGGGCTCATCTGCCGGAAACTCCTTCCACTCCTTCTTATTCTTGTTAATCTTCGCAAGATTTAGAGCACTCTCGTTATTGTAACCCTGCTTGAAGTAGCTGAGATGATAGCCCGCCTCCCAGAAAAACTTCTTATCCCAAATATTACCCACGAAGTCGGTCTTAAACAGCAAGGCAAGACGATTGATACGATACTTCGGCGTATAGATATAGGCATCGTGGTTACTCTTATCCTTACCCGCAGCTACACGCTCGGCATCGTAGTGCGCCATATAACCATTGAAGCCATAGAAGTCCATAGCCTTCTCGTTGGTGATGGTAAGTGCCGATGACCAACGTACGCCCGGGATAAGAAAGCGGTTATCATACGACACCACAAAGAGCTGCGAACCCTTTGTAAAGAACGAGGCCTCGAAGTACCATTGCTGACGTGTATTGGGATATGTCGAGCCATCACCAAAATCATATATATTGAGTAATGCTCCAAGTTGAAAACCCTTGTCTGCATCGAAAGCAACTGCGGGTAGCGGGCCAAAGTTATACCCCTTTTTAACAATCTCCTTCTTTGCACCATCATCTGTCGATACGACATTATCACCAGCCTCAGCAGCATCTTGCGCGTAGGCCGACACAGCAGTTGCAGCCGATAATAATATAGCCAAGATATACTTCAATTTCATAGTATGTCTATTTAGTAAACATTATATTTCTTATATTCTTATAACACATTCTAAGCTCCTTGTTACGATAAAGCCTTATATCGGAAAATAGTAAGCGCAGTAGGCGAGCCATCTCATGTGCAACAATCGGAGCGGGTAAGAGTATCAGGGTGATAGGCAATGCCCACTGCCATGGCAACACGATATATGCGATTATGGAGTATATGATCATCAACAACGGCCACATAACAAGATTAACGAGGTATCGTACCGAGTTACGAAAGGCATAATCTTTCAGTTTCGAGAACAGGAACCAACATACTCCATTGATAGGCAATGTAAGTAACGATACAGGGAGCACATATGGTAACGTAAGTATAAAGATAAGTGTCTTGATGACACGTGACAGTATCGCATATTTCACAGAAACCGACGATAGGCTTATGCGGTCACGAGTTCGCAGCTCGTAGGCACGCTGTCCCAATTCGAGTAGATGTGCAGCAAGCTCCGGATTTACACTTTTAAGATATGCGAGATGCTTGACAGTCATATTATTGGCAGCAAAGTGTGCATCAAGGCCTCGCATATGTCCGTACTCCTTATCGCCACGAAGATGACGCACCTGACTTTTTACCGTTGCGGCACATATCTCATAGGTGGCATCATAGTCCTCGTCGTTGGGGATGTAGAATATAGAGTTCTTCATCCTCTCATCGAGCAGCTCCTTCATGGCATTTATCTGCTCAGAGGTAGAGATATCGCTATGATTTGCAATAAACTCTCCCACGTTTATAGGATCGCCCATCTGCACACGTACCGTTGAGCGAAAACGAAAGAAACTACCATAACGAAGCCCTACCGGAACTATATATAGCGGCATATCGGGCATAAGCTCCTGCGCCTGAAAAGCGATACGAAATATACCCTTTGATAGTGGCAACGACGAATATTTCGTCTGATGCGTTCCCTCCGGAAAGATGCAGAATGGGACTCTATCACGCAATACATCTACGGCACGTTCTATCGTTTCGTTATTCTTGCGCACCTCCTCCATACCATCACGCATACGCATGATAGGCATAATCTTTAGAAAGGTGAGAATCTTGGCTATCTTCGGATTTTTGAATATATCGGCACGCGCAACAAAGACCTTTGGCTTGCGGTCTAATGCCAGTATTACCATAGCATCCATCAAGGCATTGGTATGGTTGGGCGCATAGATAACCGCTCCATCCTGAGGAATATTCTCACGACCCACATAACGTACCGTGCGATACGATAGTCGAAGTACAAAATCGACATAGTAACGCAAGAAGCTATATAGCGGGTCGTAATCCTGTATACGTCTCTCCTGCTTCATATTATCTCTTGATAGTTCTACTACGAAATATCGAAGCTATGGTAAGTCCTGAGACGATATGCCACACACCCCACAAAGCTGTAATCAGCACCATACCACCATTATTATTCCACACCTCGGGCGAGAAGATAGCGGGATTAAAGAGCAGTGCCAAACCCAAACCTGAGTTCTGTATACCAACCTCGATAGTGAGTGAACGACGATCAATATTTGGAACACGACCAATTGTCGCACCAAAGAAACCCGTACCAAGCGCACTTGCATTATGTATAATAACCACAGCCAAAGCACATAGGATACCGGCATATACACTCCAACGTGACTCCAACGCCGTGAGTACCTGTGTTAGAGATACGGCCACCATACCTATAAAAAGGAGGATGGATAGTATCTGCGCAGGCTTCATAAGACGCTTTGCAATATTAGGGAAGTAACGCGACACTATCATACCGAGTACAATAGGAATACCAAGTATCAGCAATATCTGACTAAGCATATCGCCAAAAGGTATTTCAAGGGTTGGTATATCGTTATGTATCGATGCATAGTTGCAATAGAGAGTACCCCACATCCAGAAGTTAAGAGGTGTAACAACCGGAGCAAATGCCGTGGTAATGGCTGTCATAGATACCGATAGCTCTACATTGCCTCGTGACAGCGATGATATAAAGTTGGATATGTTACCACCGGGGCACGATGATACAAGAAGCATTCCTATTGCTACCATAGGTGTAATCCACTGATTGAGTAATATGGCAACCAAGAATGTCACGGCCGGTAGTGCCACCCACTGCAAAAAGATACCCAAAATAACAGACTTAGGATTGCGAAATACATCTTGGAACGTCTGTAACTTAATACCTAAGGCCACACCAAACATTACAAATGCAAGTATGATGTTTACAATAGCCATCTCACCTGCTCCGAGATTAATAGTCAGAGCATCCAAATTTTGCAAATGTTCCTTCATACGCTTAAATTTTGCAAAGCACTATCGGCTCGCACATTACGGGTTACAAATATTTACAAACATATTAATAATTTTTCGATTATTCTCATTTTTTGGACTTTATTTCACATTTAAGCCACAATAATAAGTATATATACCTATACCAAAGATTATTATTTAGTCAATTCAGCAGTTTGCCTATGACGACTATTTTGTTGTAAATATGATATTTCGTATATTTGCACACGAATGTAACATACATCAATTATGTCTATTATCAACTACTTGCTTCTAACCCTGTTCTTTTCACTTACGCCCTGGGGCGTAATGTGGCTATGTCGTCGTTTTCCGTTCCTCGACAAGATTGGGCCTATAATGCTACTATACGCCATTGGCGTTATATATGGCAACCTACCTTTCAAGCCATCCGAGGCGGCACTATTCCAAGAGATGCTACCCAATATCACCATCCCGCTGGCCATACCTATGATGCTGTACGGGTGTAAATTTACCAGCTCGGATGCAGGCAGGCAGATAAAGGTGGCAGTTAGTGGCATCTTATCAGTAGCCATAGCCGTAGTATGCGGATATATGCTCTTCGGTCGCAACATAGTAGAGGGTGCAGAGGTTGGAGGCATCATATCGGGAATGTACTCAGGAGGCACACTCAATGCAGCAGCCTTGCAGACAATATTTAATATCAATAGTCGCACATTCGTTCTTATTAACTCGTACGATATAATCATCTCGTTCCTCTATTTTGTATTCTTGTTTAGCTGCGGCATAAAGTTCTTCCGTTGGATTTATGGCGAGAGGTTACATCCTACAACCACTTATGATGATTCATCAGCCATATACGCCACAGAAGAACCCAATTTCAAATACGATAGATTTTGGAGTCGTAACGGCATAAGGGAGCTTTGCAAGATTATTGGCGTGACACTTGGTGTAGCAGCCATTTCAGGCGGTATAGCACTCCTTATGCCCGAAGGGTGGTTTATGGTTGTATTTATTCTTATGCTTACGACACTTGGTGTAGTATGCTCGTTTATCAAACCCGTACAACGCATGGAGCGTAGCTACGACACAGGTATGTACCTCATATATATATTCAGTCTCGCCATAGCATCAATGGCCGACTTCTCCAATCTCGATATTGCGGGCGGACTCAACCAAATAGCCTTTATGAGCTTTGCGGTAATAGTATCGCTATTTATACATGCACTATTTTGTCGTCTTATGCGTATCGATGCCGACTCTATGATAATATCATCTGTCGCCTTTATAAACTCACCCCCATTTGTTCCAATGGCATCGGCGGCAATGCGCAATAAATCGACACTTGTCACAGGTCTTAGTGCCGGCATCATCGGCTATGCTGTGGGCAACCACTTTGGAGTACTGATGGCAGAGTTGCTATCGCTGCTGTAATTAAGATACGAGCTATGGGAGTAGCATGCTAATTAGCACCTATTAGCTTTACATTGAAGAGATAGAAGATGGGATTGCCAAGGGTTGTTGTGTAGGTGGCGAGAGCTTGCTCACAGACACCTATACAACAAAACAGATGACTTGATTAAGTCATCTGCTCTGCAATAATGGGTGGAAGATGGGATTGGCTACTACGCATCCCTGCGGGCTGCTCCGCTTAACGCCTTTCCCATCCGCTCGCCGCGGGGGCGCTACCAAGCTTTTCGAGCAACAGCTACTGCGTAGCCTCTTTTGCCGTTTATGCCTATGCGGCTACATGCAAGCATGTGTCAAGGCATAAACAACAAAAGGATGCCTTGCGACATCCTCTTGCTCTAAAACCTTGGGTGGAAGATGGGATTCGGACGGCAACGCCGAAGAGCCGATACCAAAACAGCGCAGGCTAATGCCGAGCAATAAATCAGCCTATATCGGCTCAACCCTATACCAAAATAGCCATCATTCACACTTTGCAGAGTGAGCCGCCTATGCGGTTTTGTTTTTCATGGTGTTAGTGTGGGCTTGCACATGACTAAACACCATAAAAACAAAACAGATGACTTAAAAAAAGTCATCTGCTCTGCAATAAATGGGTGGAAGATGGGATTCGAACCCACGACCTTAGGAACCACAATCCTCTACTCTAACCAGCTGAGCTACATCCACCGTGTAGATTTGTTTCCAAATCGGTGTGCAAATATACGAACTTTTTTCTTTCTGCCAAAATTTTTAGCACTTATTTTGTAAAAATTATATTTATCTACACATATACCGAGATGTAACATCCAATGTAAGATATTTTTCCGGCATTTTTTATATTATTTTCGATCTATTTGAAGCAGATAATTTATATTTGTAAGGTGTAAACCAAGGATTAAAAGAGATAGTAACACTAATAATTGTAACGCATTACTATATTGCCACCCTGCTTATATCCATAATAAATGCAAGATATTTAGACGTAATTTTCACTCTAATACTGCACACTATACTAAAAAATGAGGCAACCTTGCAGTTACCCCATTCTTTGGTGATTGTATAAATATCAATATATCTCTTCGAGCAACGAGGCTAAGCGTATACCTCCTTTAAGCAGTTGTTCCTCGATAATCGGGGTGTACTTGGCGACATAATCGTACGAGATATTTGTACCGGCAGGGGTCTCCTCATATATCTGAGACGTGATAGTCAGAGTATCAGAAATCCACGACACCACATCTCCTTGCATATACGACTTGCATTGGCTCTTTGTTACTCTATCTATCTGCTCCTGCCACTCCTTATAGCTCCAACGATGTGCAGCCTCGACGATGTCGCTATCCCATGCCGAGTGAAGATTGGTAGACTTACCAAAGAACTTTACTTTAATACCATTACCGCCCCTATCGCTAACACGACCTACGTGCATAGGGTTATGCAAGTCGCCAACCAGGTGTATCAGCATCATAAGTTGAACACGCTCCTCAGCAACAGAGAGCTCGCCACTTTTAAGGCGCAGTACAATATCGTTTATAGCAACCACAACGTTACCCTTAGGCTCCTTATACGCTCCCTCATAGCCATCTGCGGCGTGCTCTATATTGCAATAATGCCACGTCTTGGTATAGCTGTACTCCGAAGTATGACTTGCATTATCCATCCAGTTAGCAACGTATACCATAGAGCGACAATCGAGAATTTGCTCTATACTACGCTTGGCTCGCTTGGATAGATGCTGCTCGGCAATATATGCCACTACATCGTGTCCCTTAGGCCCCCACGCAACAGATATTGCAGGGATAAATACTAAAACGAAAAATAGGGTTAGCTTACGCATACTTATATTATTAAACATAAGGCTGACGTTGAAGGTCAGCCTTACGCTATTTATTGATTCATTGTTGCAAGAAACTCATCGTTATCTCTCGATAGGTTCATCTGCTTCTGCAAGAATTCCATAGCCTCAACAGTGGTCATATCCGAAAGATGCTTACGCAATATCCAGGTACGTTGCATAACACCCGGCGTTAGAAGCAAATCCTCGCGACGCGTACCCGATGCGATAACATCCACAGCCGGATAGATACGCTTGTTGGATAGCTTGCGATCGAGTTGCAACTCCATATTACCCGTACCCTTGAACTCCTCGAAGATTACCTCATCCATCTTAGAGCCCGTGTCGATAAGTGCTGTTGCAATGATAGTCAAAGAGCCCTTCTCCTCGGTATTACGTGCTGCACCAAAGAAGCGTTTAGGCTTATGCAAAGCGTTGGCATCGACACCTCCTGATAGCACCTTACCCGAGGCTGGTTGCACAGAGTTGTATGCACGCGCAAGACGTGTTATAGAGTCAAGGAATATGACAACATCGTGACCACACTCCACCATACGTTTCGCCTTTTCGAGAACCATCTCAGCAACCTTTACATGGCGTGATGCCTGCTCGTCGAAGGTAGAAGCAACAACCTCGGCCTTGACGTGACGCGCCATTTCGGTAACCTCCTCGGGACGCTCGTCTATAAGCAACACTATCATATATACTTCGGGGTGGTTGTCGGCAATGGCATTAGCAATAGACTGCAACAACATTGTCTTACCTGTCTTTGGTTGCGCTACAATCAATGCACGCTGACCCTTACCGATAGGTGCAAAGAGATCTATAATGCGGTTAGACATCGAGTTATGGCCATTGCCGGTAAGCACAAACTTCTCGCTCGGGAAAAGAGGTGTAAGGTATTCAAACTGCTGACGATCACGAATATAATCGGGTTTGAGGCCATTGATTAGATTTACATGAACCAATGGGAAGTACTTCTCGCCCTCCTTGGGTGGACGTATTGTACCAGACACCGTATCGCCTGGTTTCAGGCCAAATAACTTGATCTGTGATGGCGATACGTATACATCGTCCGGAGAGTTAAGATAGTTGTAATCTGCCGAGCGAAGGAAGCCGAAGCCGTCGGGCATAATCTCTAACACACCCTCACCCTCTATCTCAGCCGTAAAATCATCTTTGGTAATATCCGCATCCTCTATCTCCTCTTCGGCATACTCCTCATCATAGGCATACTCTACCTCATCATTACCAACCTCATCTGCTATATGTTCGGCATCAGCCTTGCGAGATATATCGCTCGTATCGTAACTATTATCATCTGCGACAGCACTCTGCTCTGCCTGCGACTCATCAGCAGGGGTTTCTACTGTTTGAGGTTGTGACATATACTTGGGTTTACGTCCTCTACGCTTAGGCGTAGGCTCGACAGCAACGATATTCTGAGGTTCTGCCACCTCACCCTCCGGCTCCGGCTCTGCCACTGCAACTGCTACAGCTGCGGGTGATACGGATGTACTTCCCGAACCATCGATCTTCACTCCACCCATACGTGGTCTGCGGCCACGACGTGGGCGCAACTCCTCCCTATTCGCATCGCTTTCAGAATGATTACCGCCATTTGAAGCGACGGCAATAATCTTTTCGAGCAACTCTCCCTTTTTCATATTGGATGGCGTAATTCCTAAAACCTTGGCTATCTCACGTAGCTCCAATATTGTTTTACCATCCAACGCTGATAAATCTTGCATATATAAAACTATTGATTGAACTCAGCTCTCAGAATCGAGCTAAGGTTTGTTTATCGGTTAAAAGCATTGCAAATATACTATTTTTTTTATTATTACAACACTTCACTACACTATTTTTTATATTTTATTTCGCTTTATAGTTATTTTACGAATTATGTATTAAATTTGTAGGACATAAGCAAAATTGAGTTATATGAATATCATTTTTAAGTACCGTATGCTTAGCGACGAAAGCGACAATTTCGTTCGTGACTTTGAATTATACCCCGATATGACACTCAGCGAATTTCACAGCTTCCTGTGTCA
This sequence comes from Alistipes sp., assembly GCA_017504265.1. Lineage (GTDB taxonomy): Bacteria > Bacteroidota > Bacteroidia > Bacteroidales > Rikenellaceae > Alistipes. Next base: position 98,561 of record JAFVRN010000038.1, read on the forward strand.
GGCACTCGGCTATGACGACTGCATGGTATCTATATTCAAATCCGATGCCGAATGGCGTCCGGTAGAGGAATTTACTCAGTTGGATATGGGCGACGATCTTCCCGGCACGCCTCGTTGCATGGATAATGTACGTCTAATGGATGTGAACAACGATTTCCACGACCGCCTTATCTACACATTCGATATGCTCAACAACCGTTCATACTATCTTGAGCTTATAGATATGCAGCGTCCGGCAGCGGGACTAAGTTATCCACGTGTAGCCTTCGAACATGCACCCGTTCCCGATCAATATGACCCCGAAGCTACCGAACAGGCAGGCTCGATATTCGACGAGATGATGAGTGACTACAACGAGTTTGATGGCGACGACAGCTATGACGACGAATACTAAGCGAGGTACGCTCATCGTTATCGTAGGCCCTACGGGTTCAGGCAAGAGTTCATTAGCAGTCACTCTTGCCCGCCATTTTGATGCCCCAATCATCTCTACAGACTCACGCCAGGTATACCGAGGCATGGCCATCGGCACAGCTCAGCCCACAACCGAGGAGCAAGCTGCCGCAACCCACTACTTTATAGCAGACCGAGAGCCGGAGAGCGACTTCAACTGCGGACGATACGAAGTAGAGGCATTAGCTCTGCTCGACAAGCTCTTCCAAGAGAGCGAATATGTTATTGCCGTAGGCGGCTCAGGATTGTATATTCAGGCGTTGTGCGACGGCATGGACAAGCTGCCCGAGGCTGATAATCTCCTACGACAAGAGCTTAAACAGCGTCTCGATAATGAGGGTTTAGATAGCTTGGTCGCAGAGCTACGCACGCTCGATCCAGACTACATAGAGCATGTAGACACAAAAAACCCCGCACGCATAATGCGCGCATTGGAGGTGTGTATATCAACAGGCATACCCTACTCCATACAGCGACGTGGAGAGCAGAGCGAGCGAGCGTTTAATATAATAAAGATAGGCACTGATCTACCACGCGATATACTCTACGAACGTATCGACAAACGTGTTGATATGATGGTTGCCGACGGACTCCTATCGGAGGTGGAAGCACTACTTCCAAAACGAGAGCTAAACGCCTTGCAAACAGTAGGATATAGAGAGTTATTCGAATATTTCGATGGACGTATTACACTCGACGAGGCCATAGACCTCATCAAGCGCAACTCACGACGCTATGCCAAGCGACAGCTGACATGGTTTAGGCGTGACAATCGCATAGCGTGGTTCAACCCCTCCGACATAGAGGCGATAATATCACATATCAAGCGACAAAGAGCATCCGACCTACACAGCCGATAGAGGCAAAGGTGTGAGAATATAATCTATTGATCTACTTTTTCTTATCAGGGTCGAACAGCAGGATACCTATCGACAATCCGAATTTGTTGGGTAGCCACTCTGCCGAGCCATTAAACGGATCGGGATTCTCCGGCTCCTTCCATTCGGGGCGATGAGGATACATATCAATGACACCATCCATAGAGTAGCCGTTATAACGGCTCTCCATAAATGAATAGCCGAAGAATACGTCGAGAAGCCATCGTTTGGCAAACTTATACTCATAGCCTACTGCAAGGCCGAACATCGCGCCATAACCCTTGCAGTATCTATTTTGAAAGCCTATCTTACCATTATGTATCTCCGGTTTTGACATCTTGAAGGCCATCATTCCTGCGTTGGCAGCCACATAAAAGCCCTTGAAACTCTCATTTATATAGAAACGGTATTCATTCATAAATATACCGAAATGAAAGGGATGATCTTTGATAGACTGCCACGGAGAGTATACAAACTCTGTCTGAAACGACGAATGTTTAGAGAGACGAAACTCAACTGACGGATTGATAACACCCGCCAATGCATATACACCATTTAGTTTAACATACCCCTGCGCCGTGGCATTATTACCGGCACAACAGAGGGTTATAACAATCATCAAGAGCGATAATAACTTCCTCATATGCCATACTTTGTTTTTAGGTAAAACTAACCTCCGAGGCATCACGCCATCCTAATAGCAACTCTTTGATAGTCATACGACGTTTGCCGGCCAATTGAAGTTCATCTATATATACCACGCCGTCGGCACAACGTACGCCCAAATAGCCACGACCATCGGTTAGCACATCGCCATAATTGCAAGACGATGACGCAGCTTCGAAGTGTGCGCTAAACACCTTCACGGAGCCAACCTCCGCACCACCCTTATATATAGCAGACCACGCAGCGGGATATGGCGAAAGGCCTCTGATGAGGTTTATAATATCACGACCCGAACGTGACCAATCTATACGGCAGTCCTCCTTGAAAATCTTTGGTGCAGGATGCAGCGTACTCTCGTCGATAGACATCTGCTCGATAGTCTCATACCCACCCTTGGCAATCTTATCGACAGTTTGCACGACAAGGCCGGAACCGATGTGCATCAACTTATCGTAGAGCGAACCTATATTATCCTCATCGAGAATATCCACAGCTTGCTGCTCAATGATATTGCCCTTGTCAATCTCGTGATTAAGCAGGAAGGTGGTGACACCCGTACGCTTCTCGCCATTTATAATAGCCCAATTGATAGGCGCAGCACCACGATACTCTGGCAGTAGCGAGGCGTGCAGATTAAACGTACCGAGACGAGGCATAGACCATACAACCTCCGGCAACATTCTGAAAGCTATGACAATGCCCAAATCGGGTTGCAATGCTCTTAACTCCGACAAGAAGGCCTCGTCACGCAACTTCTCAGGTTGCAGTATCGGCAGCCCCAACTCTTCGGCGGTAAGCTTCACATCGCTCTTGTGCATCTTCTGTCCACGTCCTGCCGGCTTATCCGGAGTTGTCACAACGGCAACAATATTATAACCTTCGCTATGCAGTCTACGCAGCGACTCCGAGGCGAACTCCGGAGTACCCATAAACACTATTTTCAAACTCTTAGAATCCATAATATCAATCTATTTCTTCACTCTAAAAAGCCTCTTGATTCTCTTGGGTATTCGCTTCGATATCGCACGACGCATCTTGCGTATACGCACATCATACCAATCCATATCAAGCAACGAGGTATCGTTAGTAGCCTTATAGGTAAGGTATATCGCCAACGGCGTAAGCACAAAGATGGGCAGCCACATACCATACAGTGCATCCCACGTACCCTCCTTGGACATCTTCTCGCCCGAAATGCTGATAATGTAGTAGATAACAAAGAATACCACAGAGATAACAATAGGCATACCCAAGCCACCCTTACGAATAATTGCCCCGAGTGGCGCGCCAATCATAAAGAATACGATGATAGATACGGGCAATGTAAGTTTTCGATGCCACTCATTTTCGGTACGATACAACTGCGTGAGAGCAAGTTTCGAGGAGTGTTCATCGTAGGAATAAGCTCCTTGCGACGAGCGAGCAGCACTCGATGCCTTACTGTATATCTTAGCCCTTTCACGTATCGATATACCTTTTAGTGAGTCGTTTATATTTATGGCACGATACTCCTGTTTGTTTGGTCGAAGCGTATCACCGGGCATAATCGTAGTATCTTGTACGAATATCTGCTTTTTGAGCAACGGCTCGTATGAGGCTGTATTACTTCTATCTATTAATATGTGCAGCGAATCCATAAGTTCTTCAAGCTCAACCATATTACGTGTCTGAGATTCGCTAAACTCACGCGACATATCACCCGGACGTGTAACCTTTGACACCGGAATTGTACCATCCTGTCTTTCGAATGAGTGCTGACGCATGGTATTACGGTCATACCATTGCGAGTTGCGCGTATGCTCGTATGTTCGACCATTATACAGCGTAACGTATAGGTATGCCTTATCGTCGGACATCATAATATATCCCGAATCGGCAACGGTAGTGGTCATATTACCATTCTCATCACGTGTATCGAATATCAACACATCGGTCAAAAGACGTGTCTGCTCGTCCTGATGGCCTACTCTGATACTCATATCCGGCAGGCCATTGAAGAACATTCCATCCTGAAAATTAAGTTCTTGACGCTGCTCTCTGATGTCGAACATTATATCGTACATACGCTGATTGGCATATGGAACAAGGTTGTTTGAGATGAAGAAACTGCCAAATGCTATGATAGATACGACTGCAATAAGCGGACTCATAATACGTGGCAAGGATAATCCTGCCGACTTCATTGCAAGCAACTCGAAGTTCTCACCAAGATTACCCATAGCCATAATCGCCGACAGCAACATAGCCAGAGGCAATCCCAGAGGGATCATATTTATGGTGGCACAGATGAAGAGTTCGATAATAGTACTCACATCAAGACCCTTACCCGTAAGCTCGTCAATATAACGCCACACAAAGTTCATCATCAGCACAAACTGCACGATGAAAAAGGTGGCGATAAGTGGCCCGACATAGGCTTTTAGAACAAGTTTATATATCTTCTTCATAACTACTTCTTACTTCGATAGAACGATAAGAGTTTTACAATAATCAGCATCACGCTAAGCGTAAATATAATACAGCTTCCCGTAGGCAGGTTATAAGCATAGCTCAACACAAATCCCACTATATTGCATACGACAGCTACGACTGCCGACCATAGTGCTATACGGCGATAATCCTTGGTAAGGGTGTTTACTATTACCGTAGGAATAGTGATAAGCGATAGCAACAGTACGATACCCATAACCTTGATTGACAACACAATAGTCACGGCTATAAGTATCGACATTATGTAGGCCGTAAGCGTTGTAGCCACACCCTGACTTCGGGCAAAATCCTCGTCAAAGGTTATAAACATAACATAGCGAAGCGAGAGCAACGAACCAAGCACGATAAATATCGTCAGCATTGCAAGCCATAATACATCACTATGCGTGACCAAGAGGATATTTCCAAAAAGATAACTTGTCAAATCTGTTGCATATCCCGGGCGCAGCGACATAAAGAGCGCACCCAGCGCCATACCCACAGACCAAATTATGCCTATTGCCGAATCTTCGCGTATACTACCCCTTCGTGATGCGTACTCTATTCCCACGGCCGAAGTTGCAGCAAAGCCAAGAGCTCCCAGCAGAGGATCAAAACCTGCATATAGAGCTATGCCAAGGCCGCCAAACGACGCATGAGTGATACCTCCCGATAGAAAGACCATTCGACGTGCCACGATGTAACTGCCTATTATGCCGCAGGTTACACCCGACAGCAGACAAGCCCATAGAGCATTAATTAAGAAATCATACGAAAATATGTCCTCTATCAAATTTATCACGTCAAACCCTATCTTCTATATATAATGTGCAAATTTACTTTTTTTTCGCAATAGAACGAAAACTTTTTTCAAAATCATATAACTTTTTGTAACTTCGCCAGCGATTTTTATACTAAAAACGAGATTAGGTATGTCAGAAAAAAGGGTTAGCTTTCACACGTTGGGATGTAAACTCAATTTCTCGGAGTCATCGACACTCGCTCGCCAATTTGAGGCGGGCGGCTACCGCAGAGTAGAGCCTTCGGAGCCTACCGATGTAGCTGTTATCAACAGCTGCTCGGTAACGGAACACGCCGATAAAAAATGTCGTAATATAATCCGCAAAATACATCGCCGCAACCCCGATGCTATTATCGCTGTTACGGGTTGTTATGCACAACTTAAACCGGAGGAGATAGCGGCAATAGATGGTGTGGACATTGTATTAAGTAACAACGATAAAGGTGACCTATATAAACGAGTGGTTGAAATAGAAAACAAGGCTAAAACCGAGGTATACAGCTGCTCGGTAGAGAACCTGACACGCTTCTTTGCAGCATACTCCTCAGGCGACAGAACACGTTCATTTCTGAAGGTGCAAGATGGCTGCGACTATAAGTGTGCATACTGCACCATTCACTATGCCCGAGGAGGCAGCCGCAATATTGCCATAGCCGACATTGTAAAGGAGGCCGAAGAGATAGTTGCAGCGGGACAGAAAGAGATAGTTATAACAGGCGTAAACACCGGTGATTTTGGCCGTACAACAGGAGAAAAATTCATTGACCTACTACGTGCATTAAACGAGGTTGAAGGCGTGGAAAGATACCGCATTTCGAGCATCGAACCAAATCTCATAACTGACGAGATTATAGAGTTTTGCGCTGCGTCACCTAAATTTCAGCCTCACTTTCATATCCCACTACAAAGTGGTTCGACAGCTATCCTCGGATTGATGCGTCGTCGCTACACCGCGGAGCGTTACCGTGAGCGCATAGCAAAGATACGCTCGCTGATGCCCGACGCCTTCCTCGGTGTCGATGTTATCGTAGGCTTTCCGGGCGAAGGCGAGGAGGAGTTTATGCAGACATACCGACTGCTCGAAGAGGTTGGGGCATCATTCCTACACATCTTTCCATTCTCGGAGCGTCCGGGAACGCCGGCCGTAGATATGCCCAACAAGGTGCAATCTCGCATAGCAACTGAGCGAGTGGAGCGTCTTGAAGCACTAAGCGACAAACTGCACCGAAACTTTGCCGAGAGGTTCATAGGCACGGTACGTCCCGTACTCTTCGAAAGTACCGATCGTAACGGCCGCATGTACGGTTATACAGATAACTACCTGCGTGTTTCAACTGCCTACGACAACAGCAAAATCAACAACATCTGCAACGTTAAGCTCCTCGAAATAGAGAATAACGGGGATATAAGGTGTGAAACAGTTGTATAATTCGTACAAAAGTATTACTTTTGTGGGATTGTAAAACCTTAGATTTGTTAAGCTGAAAAAGGATGTGGAGTAAAGTCAAAGATATTTTTAGCATCAACTCGATACGCAGACGTATTCGTGCTGCCTTCATGAGTATCATCCTACTGCTATTCTTTTCAGGTGCGATGTCACTATTCGAATTGGAGCGAGTAAGTCACGACACCGAGGAGATTCTGTTGGCAAGTAAGGAGAACGTGGATCTTGCCGGCGAGATGATATCGGCACTCAAAGAGCAGGATGACGCGATGATACATATGGCTGTTTTGGGAAACTCTTTAAGCGAAATCAACAAGTTTGGCACAATGTGCGAAGAGTCCATAACACGCCTGCACAACGCTGCATACGCGGCACAGCAGAAGATGTTGCAGACCGAGACCCCCAATGCGACTGACTCTCTTGTGATGTTTACCCACAAGATCAATGGCCTTGCCAACGATTTTCTTAGTGGTAATATTCTTCGTACCGTAGCAGAATCCCGAGCAATAGACTCCCTATCGACTTATTCGAGCGAAACCTGGTACTTGGAGAGCTACAAACCAGTGTATATGGATGTCTCTGACCAGATTACCAAGTATATGACAGGTTCGCAGAGTACACTTGGCCCCGATGTCAATCGTCTGAGTCATACAGCCCGTCGTGCTGTAACTCCGGTGTTCATATCACTGGTCGTGATGTTGGTTGTAGTGTTGATGCTCTACTATTTTATGAATGTCTATCTCATAGACCCTATACTTCGCATCAACCGCAACCTGGGCGACTACCTCACCTACAAAGTGCCGTTTGAGGCAGATGTATCGTGTCGTGACGAGATAGGAACACTGCGTGAGCGCATAATTACACTGATATCGAAGTTGAAATAGGTAGTGACGAGTAAATTGCCGACAGTATGAGAGTCCACGTTGTTATACGCTATATTGGTATGGTGCTACAATTCATTGCAGCATTCATGCTACTATCGGCCGGCGTATCCATATACGACGACTACGACTCGGCATACTATCCACTGCTCTTATCGTCGTTTATGACCGCCCTGCTCGGTCTCTTTCCGCTGATATTCGTCGAGCGTGTCGATGAGATTAAGACCAAGGAGGGATATATTATCGTCGTCGGCTCGTGGCTTGTAGCCTGCATCGTCGGCATGTTTCCATACCTGATATGGGGTGGAGAGTTCACCTTTATCAATGCCTGGTTCGAAAGCGTATCGGGCTTTACCACCACAGGAGCATCCATTCTCAACGACATAGAGTCACTACCTCGTGGCCTGCTATTCTGGCGATCGTCATCGGCCTGGATTGGAGGTATCGGCGTTGTTATGTTTGCCCTTGTCATCCTTCCATCCATGGGGCGTAGCAGGCAGATGCTATACAACGTTGAGTTATCGACAATTGCGAAGGATAACTTCCACTATCGCTCGAAGGTTATCATTCGCATCCTATCGTCGGTCTATATCGGTCTTACAGCCATCACTACCCTTCTGCTCAAATATACCGGAATGAACTGGTTTGATGCCATAAACCACGCTATGTCGTCGTGCAGCACCTGTGGTTTTAGCACCAAGAATGCATCGCTGGCCTTCTTTGACAGCATCCCCATAGAGTTGATACTTATGGGTTCGATGACTCTTGCCAGCATCCATTTTGGAATATTATATGCAACTATTACCGGCAGACGAAACAATATATTCCGCTCGGAGGTCGTTCGCACATATATCTTGATGTTGGCCGTAGTAAGCATTATTGTAGCGTTCAGCCTATATAGCAGTGGCACGTACGATACATTTTGGCACTCGTTGCGTCAGTCGGCGTTCCAAGTTATCAGCGTAACCTCTACGTCGGGATTTGCGACTGCCGACTCCAATACTTGGACATCGCTGGCAATCGTACTTCTGGTATTCAGCTCGGTTGTATGCGGCTGTGCAGGTTCTACGTCGGGAGGTATGAAGGTAGATAGACTGATTATGGCCTACAAGATTATAAGCAACAGGATGAAGCTCCAGCAGCACCCCAACGCCATTATACGCACCAAGGTAGATGGCGTAGTGCAAGAGGAGGGAATACTGAGTCTGGTGATGAGCTTTATCGTCGCATACATAATCTTGGTACTATTGGGTACTATCATGTATACGATGTTTGGTTGCGACATACTTACGGGATTTACGGCATCGATTGCCTGCATAAGCAATGTAGGCCCAGGCTTTGGAGAGGTTGGCTCGATGTCGAATTTCTCAGAGCTGCCGGCGGTACTAAAATTTACATCGACAGCACTAATGTTGGTGGGTCGTTTGGAGATATTTGGATTTATACAGCTCTTCTTTATGCGTTCATGGAAGTAGCTGAGTCAGTAATATGAAAATAAGCGAGGTAACTGATATAAAAATGAGTAGATGGTTATATAGCATAATAGTGGCTTTGGTACTATTTGCCACACAGCCCTTCACGACATATGCACAAGGATCAGCAATCGGAGAGTTATCCAACAACGAGGAGTATGTATCGCTGATGCGTCGAAGCTCGGAGCTCAACGATGATTTGGACTCAATCACTCGTCTTATGAACGATGTGCGCAATAGCTTTCGTGATGCTTATGATGCAGGAAATATGCAACGCAGTACTCGTGATAGCTTTTCGAACCGTATAATAGAGCTTGAGCAGGAGATGTTCAATCTGCGTGATGAGCGAGGCATAATCACCAACCGTATTATCATCCTCGAAAAAGAGTGGGTGTTAAGCCAATTCTCCGACCCTCAACCCTCAACCCCTTCGGCAACGGATGAGGTGGAGGAAGATGGCACGGAGCAATATCGCAACCTTATAGACAACAGATGCTTTATCACCACCTTGCAGGCTGAGGATTACGATGACTTGCGTCAGGCACACAACGAGGAGATAGCTCTTGAAGAGTTGACAAAGGAGTATATAGAGCATCACAATCGTATCAGCGAATGTGTCGATGCCTACATGACAACCGACAATGAGGCTGTTGCGGACTCGTTGTTTACCGTATATAATGAAATGACACAACGTGCAAGCTCCCTCGATGAGGCTATCAAGGGCTATTGGAATCATATTCTCGATGCCAAGTACTACTCCTATGGTTATATCTTGGAGAAGAACGGCCACTATGAACCTCTTGACGATGCAACAGATGACTTTCTAACATATCAGAAGGAGTGTAGCGAATATGATGGTTACTATGTATCGGACAATATTATGCACTACGCTCTGGGACGTGAACGTTTGTTAGACTACGAGGTTGCCTTTGCCGAAAAGATGGGGTTAAGTGCAGCAGCCGATTCATTGAAAATCGTACGAGAGAGTTTACAACTACCGGAGTATCGTTTGCAGAAGCACGATGTAGAGCGACGACTGTTTCTCGACTATCAGCCGATTACATTTGGCAAGACCACATTCTACAACAGTTCAAATCCATTGCCCGATATTAAGATATACGAGCTCGGAACAATATACAGAATACGTCTTGGCAAGTTCCGTGCAAAGCAGAATATGTCCTTATTCAAAGGCGTGCAGCCGCTGTACTTAGATCGCGACGAGGATGGCAACTATCTATACTATGCGGGAGGTTATGCTACACACCTCGAGGCAGACGAGGCCGTAACGATGCTGCGTAACAAGGGCTTCAAGTCACCACAAATTTGCCGCTGGGAGGATGGCGAGATGATAAACCTGTCGGATGAGGCAAAGAAAGATAGCGATACGCCACGCGATATTCCCGTTGTCGGTAACCGCTATATGGTAAACATCGAGGCTACGGAGCTTAGTTCCGACTTGCAGGCAACGATAGATGCAGTAGCATCGGGTAAACGCATATCACGCGTAGGCAACACCTTTGCCGTGGGAACATTCACCAAGTTGGAAGAGGCAGAGGCCTTAGTTCAAGCCATAGAACAGTTATTCCCAGATATAACATTGAGTATAAAAGAGATAGAACTAAATTAAACACAAGATAAGACAATAGTTTAAGATATGAAACGAGCCTTATTAGCAATTGCAATACTACTTGGCATAGTGTGCGGCGTATCGTGTAGCAAGGAAGCGACAAACAGCTTCATAGTACCCTCGGAGAGTATACTTCTTAAGATGCCCGGAGAGAGTGGCACTACCGATTTTAACAGCCACAACATTACATCTGTTGTCGTCGCATCGTCGCCAAAGGGTTGGATTGTAGATAATATAGATATGTATGCAGGGACCATCACCGTTACTGCACCCTCATCATTTGACGATGGCGAGCAAACAGATGGCATAGTAACACTAACTTGTTATACCCCTACGGGTGATGACCGCACGGTAGAGATATATGTAGCCATACTGCCCAACGACGATGTAGACTACACCTCAGCACCGGCAAACTGCTATATTGCCAATGTTATAAAGACTCGCTATCTGTTTAACCCCTACATAGGTGGAACATCTACTCCACTTACAACGACATCTATTGCGCTGATATGGGAGACATCTAAAAATCTCATAAAGTACCTCGACTTACGTGATGGTGTAGCCTCTTTCTATGTAGATGAAAGTTTAGATAAGGATGATAACCCGACAGGAGAGGTTACTCCCGGAAATGCGCTTATCGGCGGATATGATGCTGACGGCAACCTGCTATGGAGCTGGCATATATGGGTTACAAATAGCTCACCTACGACTGATGTTATCTCTCTTAATGGCCACGAGCTGATGAATATTAACCTTGGTGCCGACTGCAATAGTAATGGAGATAAGGATCACACAAAGATACTTCACTCCTACGGATTGTATTATCAGTGGGGACGTAGAGCGCCCTTTGTTGGTCCCAACGACTGGAACTTCTACGGCAATGAGGACAAGCGTATGTATGATGCCGACGAGGACAACATCTACCTTAGCTATGAGGCCTCATCAACCGAGATAGGCACTACGGAGTGGGGAGCGAGACACCCTATGACCATCATCAAGGGCAATCCCGACAACGAATACGACTGGTTATACAGCGGCCACGACGACACTCTATGGAAAGAGGGTGCTAAGAGTGAGCAAGACCCATGTCCTTCAGGATGGCGTGTTCCCGATAGTTCAATCTACGAGATGCTTACCATAGCAGCTGCCGATGACCAAATGAATTGGGAGGAGGCTCAACCTATGTATGGATGGAGACTGGAAGATACGGCCACACAGCAGAGTCACTTCTTTACGGCCGCAGGTCGCAGAAACTATCTTGATGGCCGCCTCGACAATATCAACGACGACGACTTCCGCCCTGTACCTTGGTCGGGATACTATTGGACATCTACGGTGGATGGTGCCAATGCCAAGGCTCTATACTTTGACCTTAACAGCGAAACACGCACGTGGAATGCTATAAACACATCGCGTTCGATGCAACGCGCCAATGCTCTACCTATACGTTGCGTTAAGGAGTAGCCGAGAGCCGAGCATTTAGACAACTTAGATAGTGGTCTGAGCGTGAATATAACCTTCACGTTTGGGCCACTTTCTTTGTTTGGCGCAATCTTTGCCCTTATCGAGGCATAAATCTTTATGCCTATGAAACGAACTATATCTTTTATCGCCATTTGTGCTATGCTTATATCACTTGCCATAGCTTATAGCAGCGAAGCCCAGAGTGACACGAAGCAAAAGAGCGATGCTCAACGTACGGCACAGCATGAGGCACGTCAGCAGAAACGCGCCGAGCGTCTTGCTGCCTATCAGCGTCACATCGATTCGCTTGTATTATCGCACAACTTCAAGTTTATGCCACAGACAATGCAACAGCTTCCTGCCGGCATAATGCGCAATCTCACCAATCCCAACTATGAGGTTACGGTATGGAGCGATGCCGTAGATGTATGTATTCCATTCCTAAAAGGGTATACACCACCCTACTACCCCGTAGTATTTAACTATGTGCTACCCTCGGTACAGAACTACTATGCCGAGCAGACCAACGACGGTTGGAATGTAACATTCAAGAGTACTATGTTTTCGGCTACGGACTATACTTTCAACTTCGAGATATACTCCCACTATGGCGGTGCTATGCTTACCATATCGTCACCCTTCTACAATAGCGTGCAGTACACCGGAAATATCATAGGAATATGATCATAGATAAACTACATAGATGGTTCAAGATAATATAACGAAACAGCATAGACACAAATCTATGCTGTTTCGTTTTAGACTTTCAGATACTCGCCTGTATAGCTGCGTTCACAACGACTGATATCCTCCGGCGTGCCTTCGGCAACAAGCATACCGCCATCCCTACCGCCCTCAGGGCCCATATCTATAATCCAGTCGGCAACACGGATAACATCCAGGTTATGCTCGATAACGATAGCCGTATTACCACAATCTACAAGACGGTTGATGACATCGAGGAGCTGACGTATATCCTCGAAATGCAGACCCGTAGTAGGCTCATCAAGGATATATAGCGTACGTCCCGTATCGCGTTTGGCAAGCTCGGTGGCAAGCTTAATACGCTGCGACTCACCACCCGAGAGTGTTGTACATGGCTGACCGAGGGTCAGGTAACCAAGGCCTACCTCTTGTATGGCTCGCAGCTTTTGGTATATCGCAGGGATATTTTCGAAGAACTCAACAGCCATATTGATAGTCATATTGAGAACATCGTTTATACTCTTTCCCTTATACTTAACTTCCAGCGTCTCGCGGTTATATCGATGACCACCGCAAGCACGGCACTTGACATACACATCCGGAAGAAAGTTCATCTCGATAGTCTGCTGTCCTGCACCACGACACTCCTCACATCTGCCACCCTTGACATTAAACGAGAAACGTCCCGCCTTAAAGCCTCGTATCTGAGCATCGGGTGTCTGCTCAAAGAGTTTGCGTATATCGGCAAAGACATTGGAGTAGGTAGCAGGATTACTTCGTGGTGTGCGGCCAATAGGTGACTGATCCACGACAACGAGTTTATCAATATTGTCCAAGCCCTCGATACTGTCGTAGGGCAGCGGCTGGTCATAGGAGCGATATAGATGCTTCGATATTATTGGTCGTAGCGTACCATTAATGAGCGACGACTTACCCGAGCCCGACACACCTGTAACACAGACAAACTTGCCAAGAGGTATGCTCACATCGACATTTTTGAGGTTATTGCCTCGTGCGCCACGTAGCACAATACTTTGGCCATTACCCTCACGTAGAGCCACACTGCGCTCTATACGTCGGCGACCCGTGAGATAGTCTGCCGTAATAGAGCCACTATTCAATATATCCTCGAAGCTACCCGATGCCACTATATATCCGCCACGACGGCCTGCAAGAGGACCTACATCGATGATATGGTCGGCAGAACGCATCATATCCTCGTCGTGTTCTACAACAATAACCGAGTTACCTGCATCACGCAGATTTTTAAGGCTGTTAATCAGGCGGCGATTATCTCTTTGGTGAAGTCCTATACTTGGCTCATCGAGGATATATAGTACATTAACCAGCTTAGAGCCGATCTGTGTCGCAAGGCGTATGCGCTGTGCCTCGCCACCCGATATTGTTCGCGATGCTCGTGATAGCGACAAGTAACCCAATCCCACATCAACAAGAAAACCCAAACGTTCACGTATCTCCTTGATAATATCTCGGGCAATAGTCTGCTCCTTATCGCTTAGGTACTCCTCGATATGTGACATCCACTCCGAAAACTCAACAATAGACATTGCCGACACCTCGGCAATATTTAATCCTCCTATGCGGAACTGCAACGACTCGGGACGCAGACGACAACCGCCACACGCAGGACACGTCTGCATCACAAGGAACTGTTCTCGCCACTTTTGTCCGCGCTTCGAATCCTCGTCTATGTTGCGCATTATCCACTCCGATAATCCTGCCCACTGCGTCAGTTGATTTCCGCCATACGACGAGAACTCCGAGAGGTTGATTGTCAGAGGCTCCGAATCGCCATATAGTATAGCATTCATACCCTCCTGCGATATTGACGAAATAGGATCGTCGAGAGTAAAGTCGTAACGGTGTCCCAACATCTCCAACATAGCAAAGAGCATATTGTTATGACGCTTGCCAAAGGGTTCAACACCACCCTCGGCCAGCGACTTAGAGCTATCGGGAACTATTTTCTTTATATCGAATACTGCTCTTTCGCCTAAGCCATTGCACTCGGGGCACGCACCCTTAGGCGAGTTAAACGAGAAGGTATGTGGTGCAGGCTCCTCAAAAGCCTCACCCGTCGTCGGACACATAAGGTGGCGTGAATAATAGCGCAATCCCTCTGTACCATAATCATATAGCATCATAGTGCCCTTACCCTGTCGCATCGTTTCGCGCATCGATGTCATCATTCGCTCACGATGCTCCTCGCCAATAACCAAGCGATCGATGACCATATCGATAGTATGTATCTTATACCTATCGAGCTTCATACCTGCCGAGAACTCTTTAATCTCGCCATCGATACGGGCGTATATATAGCCCTTACGTGACATCGTTTCAAAGAGCTCCCTATAATGGCCCTTACGACCCTTGACCACTGGTGCAAGGAAGGCCACACGACGACCAGAGAAGCCTGCAATCATAAGGTCGCATATCTGCTCATCGCCATAACGCACCATCTCCTCATTAGTCACCGGCGAATAGGCTCGCGATGCACGTGCATAGAGCAGACGTAAAAAGTCGTTAATCTCGGTTACCGTACCAACCGTAGAGCGCGGATTCTTATTCGTCGTCTTCTGTTCGATAGCCACAACAGGACTAAGTCCCGTAATGCGATCCACATCGGGACGTTCCATATTTCCGACAAACTGACGTGCATAGGCCGATAGCGTCTCCATATAGCGACGCTGACCCTCGGCATAGATGGTATCAAAGGCCAATGACGACTTACCCGAGCCCGAAAGTCCGGTGATCACGACAAGCGCATCACGAGGTATCGTAACATCTATATTTTTGAGGTTATGAACTCGTGCGCCTGTAACCTCTATCTGCTTTTTTGCCATAGGGTTACAACATTTGCGACAATAGCGACTGTAACGATATCCAGCCCATAAGATCAATAAAGAAGACCACGATAATAAACAGGGTGAACCATCGCACAAACTTAACACCCCAATTCATCGCCCAGTGTGAAGCAACGATAGCTCCCAGAATATTTCCCAGACCGTGTATCAAGCCCGACATCCACATCACCTGATCGTTGTAGATGAATACCGCGAGGGCAAAAGGTGTCGATAAGAATATAACAAAACCTTTAATCACGTTGGCCGTAACTATATCGAGGTTCATCGTGGAGAGTGTAATAGCCAAAATAAGGAAACCTAAACCTATGTAAATGTATCCTCCATAGAAGCCAATGATAAAGAACCAGATATAGTGCCACCAATGTATGACCAAACTATGGCCGCCCGTAACACTCTTCTTATCCTTACCCATGAGCAGGTAAATAAGAATTATGGCCAACACAGCACTCAGACATATCTTAAATATCGTCTCGCTAACCTCCGTAGCCACCATAGCTCCGATGATATTACCGAATATGGCAGGGATTGAGAGTAGCAGACCACTTTTAAGATGCAACATACCCTTGCGCAGGAAAGCCACCGTTGCTGATAGGTTTTGAAGCAGGACAGCTATACGATTTGTACCGTTGGCTATACCTATCGGCATACCCATAGCCATGAACAGTGACATGGTAATGACCGAGCCACCACCACCCAGCGTATTTATAATGCCGACTAAAATGCCGGAGACTAACAACAATACAATCTCATTTACACCCATATATTAGCTCTATTTTATTTCAAAGTTATCCGCATCACGCCAAGCAGCAAAACGATCTCTAAACGACCTCAATGCATCCACATCCAACTCCACTACCTCAACCGCCTCACTATCAGCCATATCAACCATATCTCTGCCATAGAAGTCCACGACCGCGGAGTCACCCGCATAGGTCAAGTTTGGTTCTTGGCCGATGCGATTGACACCTACCACATAGGCCTGGTTCTCAATAGCTCTGGCTCGCAATAGCGTTCTCCACACATCACGACGAGCCTGTGGCCAAAGTGCCGAATATATCACCACATCGTAGTCGCCACGATAACGACTCCACACCGGAAAACGCAAATCGTAGCATATTCCGAGCAGATAGCGTATGCCGCGCCACTCGGCTATCGTACGCCTATCGCCCGCCGTAAAATATCTATCCTCGCCACCTACCGAGAAGAGGTGTCTTTTATCGTAGTACTCTACCTCGCCATCAGGCTTAACGAAGTAGGCTCTGTTACGATAGTGTTCGCCATCACGAACAGCCACCGAGCCTACCAAAGCAGCATCCAATTGTGATGCCGTGCACTTCATCCACTGCAATGTACGACCATCATCGGCAATAGCAGTAGGATTAGTAGCAAAACCTGTTTGAAACATCTCCGAGAGGACAATAGTATCAGCCTTGACCATGGAAAGCATCTGCTCCAAAGCCTTTAAGTTTGCCTCGACATCGCACCATGATATGCTACGTTGCACTATTGCTACCCGATGTTTCATACTCTCTAATACTACTTTTGTGCTATATAGAAGAGGTCGAAGCAGCTGTCGCCAACCTCTCTAATATCATAATCATCCTCACGTATACCCTCCGTAAGCTCCCTATTACGACTATGCAGACCCCTACGATTAATACGATTGAGTATATCGTATGGCAACTGTAACAGCCATCGTGGTAACCACCACTGCATTTTCAATATATCAAAGCGCATTATACGTCGCACCGATTCACGATTGCGCTCGTAATATGCCATAACCTTATCATTGCCATGGACACCACGAGCCTCAACCGATGCAAAATCAGAAAGCAATGCTTTCAGCTCATCCGATGTATACTCCCTAACATGCCAGGGATTACGTGTAAGCGACATAGGTCGGTTGGGTGTAGTAACAATAAACCTACCACCTCTTTTGAGTACTCTGTATACTTCACGAACAAACTCTTTATCCCTCTTGATATGCTCGATAACCTGAAACGATACTACGTAATCGAACGTCTGGTCATCGAATGGCAGCGGCGGCACCTTAGCTTCTCGAAATTCCACACCACGAGGCAGCTTATTTACCTTAGGACTGCGATGCTTATCGAGTGTCGTAAAACGAGTTGTATGAGGAGCTATAATCTCTATGCCATACCCCGTCCCTGTGCCTATTTCAAGTACCTCGCCCCCAACAAGCTCTGCGGCTGCCATATATGCAAGCCTCGAACGTCGGTATACGAAGTTGTCGGTTACATCTTGTGATACTCTCTCAGCAGTCTTCAGTGCCATATCTACTCCTACTTTATACGCTCTATGCCATTATCCGTCTGACGCACCTTGCCCTGCTTGAGCAACATGCCGAGAGACCTCTTAAAGACCTTCTTGCTCATACCTATCACGCGAGCCACCTCCTGCGGATCACTCTTATCGTTGATAGGTAGCACACCACCGTGATCGGTCAGCATCTTTTCGAGCTTAACAACAGATGTCTCGACTTCGGCCAGACCTGTCTGCTGCAAGCTTACATCAATACGCATATCCTCGGTAATCTTACGCACCCAACCACGATGCTTCTCACCAACACGCACCGGGCTGAATATCTGATTTTTATAAATCATGGCCCAATGGCGATTGTTGATTACGACACGATAGCCGATGGGGGTCTCAAATGCCACAACAAGCGACACCTCATCCCCTACCTTAACCGTAAGAGGATCTTCGTTATATATGAATGGCTTAATCTTATTGGTGGCGACACAACGACCCGTCATCTCGTCTATATACATATAGACAACTGTCTTCTGTCCGGCAACAACACCTCCCTGCTGATTACGATTAGGCAAGAACAGTTGCTTACCAGATAATCCCCAATCGAGGAATGCACCATGGATACTCTTATCCACGACTTTCAGTGCGGCTACCTCGCCAGCCTTGATAAGTGGCGTTTCGGTAGAGGCCACAAGACGATCCTCGGAGTCGTGGTATACAAAGACCTCGACCTCGTCACCAACCTTCATATCAAGACGAGTGAAACGGTTTGGGAGAAGCACCTCTGCCCCCTCTTCATCGCTAAGATATAGACCAAAATCCGATATTCGGGACACACGCAGTGTCTGTATTTCGCCAGTTCTCATATTTCAACATAATTTATAAGTGCGTAAAGATACAAAAAAAGTATCAACGACAAAAGAGAATATGGCAAAATAGGGCCTATTATTCCAAATTGTGGCTATAATAGCTCCAAAACGCAGTATATCAGATAGCCGAAATAGTTACCCACGGCATATCCCGCAAGGCCATTTGTAATACCGACTACGATGACATCCCTATTCTTCATCGCTGCGGCAATCATTGGCACACATACAGGAGAGTTGATAAGTGTATTGGATGTAATGACAGCCGTATCGGCATCGACACGACATAGACGTGCAAATATAATTGTGATAAATAACGAGCCAAATACTATTATCGTCTGGAAAATAAGCACATAGATACTCTGTTGCCAATCGATGGATGAAAGGTCTGCCATCGTAGCCATCACCAGACAGAAGATGTATATAAGATACATACCGGCATCGTAGCTTTTATCCCATCGACGCACCTCGGGTGTGATGGTTGCGAGCAACGATAGTGTCGTGATAGATAGTATCAAAGCCACCATAGATATACCATCCTCACCGCCAACCTTCATAGCTATAAGTAGCGACACACCCATTATTGCAATAGAAGCTATCGTTATCTTCAACAACTGCCATAGCGATGAGCGTTTGGCGAAATCACGATAAGGATTATCATCTTCGGCAACGATATCCACAACCTGCTCGGCGTGACGACGGCCACCGACAATATGACGAGCAAAGCGTACACCGCCACCCATAAGGAACATAAGATAGAAGAACGATACTATAAGATTACAGGTCGAGAGCATCACAAAGCTCTCGGTTGACAGACCCACCATCTGCTTCACGGCAGCAAGATTGGCAGCTCCGCCCGTATATTGTCCTGCAAGAGCAGCACCCATCTTCGAGCCCTCTGCACCTAACCTGCCATCGCAGATGATATAACCCACCACAACTATCAGAGCGACAGCCATAACGCCGGCAATAAAAGCCGACAAACTTTGACCCAACGAGAAGCGACGAAAGTTACAACCAAAGAGCATCATTGGAAGTGCCAACGGAACTAACACCTCGGATACACTCTCCTGAAAAGCGAGTATCGACACCCGCTCTTCGCCCGATGGAAGGATACCTATATTGGCAACTATAACACCAAGTATATATAACACCAGAACAGGGCCTATCTTACCCAGAAGATTCACCTTGCGGCAGACATACAACACAGCTGCCGGAGCAAAAATAAAGAATAGAAGGAGAAGTAATTTTGCAATCATAGCTACATTCATTACCTTAATAATTGGTACAAATGTAGCTATAATTTTGCAAAAAGCTCAATATTATCTCGTCTTTTGTTCTTTTACCCCAAGAACCTGTGTTCTCCGTGGCATAGAAAATAGAGATAATCGTATGTTACACCGTCAGCATTTCATCCGAGTTAGATGGCTCGAATATCTGCGCCTCCCGACGAATGAATATTGGTTGTGGCCGATGTCGCCCGATACTCTACATCGGCTCCTCCCGAAGCATTTATATCGTATGCAACAGTTGCATATACCTCCAAGTCTGCGCCACCTGATGCTGCTGCCGACACCCTCTCGGCACGCATATCGCCAAGATCCACATCGGCACCGCCGGATACAGCAACCGTCAAATCGCGGCAGCTGCCACGCAATGACACATCCGCACCACCCGATGCCGCAATGGTTATATTGCTGTCGAAGTGCAGCTCTTGGCACGCACTTATATCTGAGCCTCCAGATGCCGCAAACGTATTCAAATTATCGGGTGACATACGAACCTCTATCTCATCCACCTTGTACGACACTCCGCTACGCAGACCAATATTTAGCGTATCACCCTGCTTCTCTATCTCTACATACTCCATAATATTCTGCGCCGTGGTGATAAGCAACTCACCTCGCTCAACGCTATCATCGAGGATCAGATCGACACCACTTGCAACACCAACGCCGCATATCTCGGCATCGTAGCTTCGTTTTTCCGTAACAGATGGTCCCTCACCGACAACCCTATCTCCCATTACAAAAGTAATGCACGATGTTGATAGTGATAGCATACCGATAAAGACAAATAATCTCTTCATAATAAATTGAATATTAAGTTAAGTTTTATTTTACATCAATTGTAATATCGAGCAATGCCAATCGCTCTTGGAGCTTAGGCAGCTCTTCTGTCATAAACTTCTGTCGTTCCAACTCTTTGATATGGGCTTTGGCTCCCTCCGACACGAAAAAGCCTATACCTCGGCGGTTGAAGATTATACCATCGCTCTCCAACCTCTCATAGCTACGCATGACCGTATTGGGATTCACACCGACCTCTGCGGCAAGCTCCCTTACAGAGACTATGCGCTCGGTCTCTATCCACTCTTCGGAGAGTATGCGCATCGCTATAAGTTCGTATATCTGTCGCCATATTGGCTTATCGTCCGAAAACTGCATCATAATATTATAATTTTATCTCTCTGTAACGAAGTAGGAAATATCCCAATACCCAACATACAATGGCAATAATCGCATTAATCCACATTTCCGCCTCGTTGATATGCTCTGATGGGATAAACTTTTCAATGAGTAGCTCTCCAATCGTCATCAAGCAGAGAGCTATAATATAGTTCATAACAACACGCGCACGAGCTGTAATGTTTACAATAAGTAGCACTGCATGGAGGGCCAACAATTCGACAATCGGTCTATAATCGACAAATAGGTCGCCAATATCGAAGGCCTCGGTCGCCGACAGTGGATATATCTGCATAAGAATAGCTACAGCAGGGATAAAACATATAGCAAATAGCAGGATCACCATCACCATACTATTAACCATAATGAAGGTATATCGCTCGGCAGACGACAACGGCAGTGTATTCTCCATAACAAACGTAGACTTACTACGCATATCTCGCGTCGATATATGAAGAATAAAGAGAATATCAAATAATAGGATAGCATCTGCCATCATTGCTGCCGTCGCAACACTGTGCGAAGCGTAGCCAAAGAGCAACGGCACTCCGAATGTACCGAGAATAATGGCATAATAGCTATAACGATTATAGCTGTAATGCTTTATAAAATACCTCAATACATTGTTAATGTAACTACTCATAACTACCATTTAACTTGACGTTTACGCAGCACCAAATATCCTAATGCATAGAATACCACAGGAATAAGCACATAGAGTGTAATACCTACCGGTTCGGGGATGCTCAGGTGGCTAAATGCACTGAACTGCTCCTCGTAACGAATTAGTAGCTCCAAGCCGACACGTCCCGTAATTCCGAAAAAGACCATAACACCAATGAATGCACCTACATAGGCCAAAACGAGGTTACGACGTGCTGCAAGATTAATGAGCAACGAGGCCGAGTATATAATCTGAATGAGTATGTATATAGGCCAATAAAAATAGCCGTGGGCGATCATATCGCACAGCTCATGACCAACTGCAACATCTGCATAGACAAACGGAGTGGTAAGGAGCATAGCTAAGGTTGTTGTAATGGTGAGAATTAACGGAAATGCTACTGCACCGTTTAATATCATAAAGGTCATTCTCTCCTCATTCGATATCGGTATAACACTTTCGAGAACCTTTGTCGAGCGGCCTCGCATACTCCAAGTAGTACGTATCGAATAGCCCATCGCGCCAAAAATATACAGCGCAAGGCCTATACCATATACCGTGTCGATATCACGCGAGAGTATACCGAACAGCAATGGCCAACCAAGCATTTGGAGGATAATAGCAAGATACTGTTTGCGTTGTGTAGCGTAGTGATAGCGAGCATACTGCGCCACCCTACTTATCGAGAAACATGACATAACTATTTGGTATTAAAGATTGCTGCAATGGCGTTGCGATTGGCTGTAGTAGCGTTAAACAGCAACTCGATACTTAGCGGTGTATCCTCATCTGTTTCGTTGAGCGACACAGCCATATCACCCTGTATGGTACGCTCCGAATAGATAACCTTGTCTGCATCTGTTGCTTTGCCAAATTTCAGGCGGCGACCTATCTCGAGCGTTGTAGCCGATAGTGCCACACCATACTCATCGAGTATTACGATGCTATCCAAGAGTTGCTCTATATCCGCCACCTGATGCGTAGATATAACCACCATACGCTCCTCATTCACGTACGATGCAAGGATGCGACGAAAGACGCTCTTAGATGGTATATCCAGACCGTTCGTTGGCTCATCGAGAAGCAACATCGCCACGTTACAAGCCATCGCGAATGCTATGTATGCCTTCTTGCGCTGACCCATAGACATAGAGTGTAGCCTCTCCGAAGGATTTATGTGCAACTCCTCGCAGTAGCGATACATATCGCCACGATTGAAACGTGGATAGAACGGAGCTGTAACCTTGGCATAACCATCAAGCGACAAGTTTGGGAGGTCGAACTCCTCGGGGATAATAATCATATCGCGGAATATCTCTGGACGACGCAACGACGGATCACAACCCATGACACTTACCTCACCCCCATTAGGGCGCATAATGCCGCAAACGAGTTTCAAAAGCGTAGTCTTACCGATACCATTACATCCGAGCAATCCATGGATGTGACCCTTTTCGAGTCTTAATGTGATATTTGTCAGCACCTCGTGCTGTGACGAATACCTAAATGAAAGTTTGTTTGTCGAAATCATATTATCCTTACTTTATTTAATATTATACCCTATCTCGACCTCCCCACCGACAATCGACCGGCGAGCCATCAGTGTGTATTAGTTTAGTAATACACTGCAAAGGTAGGCATAATTTTTAATCTTGCAAATATTTTCGAACATTTTTTATATCTTTGCAAAAGTATGAATAAGATTGTACGAGAACATATACGAGAAGTGGTTGCAGCACTCCCCCTCTCACCAGGCGTCTATCAATTTATCGACAAGGATGGTGTCATCATCTATGTCGGCAAGGCGAAGTCGCTCAAAAAGCGCGTATCCTCATACTTCGTAGAGAGCCGCGACCACTCGGCAAAGGTTAAAGTTCTCGTTAAGCAGGTTGTAGACATAAGGCACATAGTTGTCGATAGCGAACAGGATGCTCTACTACTCGAAAATTCGCTTATCAAGAGCCTGCAACCACGATACAACATCCTGCTCAAGGATGACAAGACATACCCCTGGATAGTGATACGCCGCGAGCCCTTCCCACGTGTTCTGTCTACACGACAGTTGGTGCGTGATGGGTCCCAATACTATGGACCATACGGCTCAATAGCCACACAGCGAGCTATACTCGAATTCATACGAGAGGTTATTCCGCTACGCACTTGCAAGCTTAACCTTTCGCCCAAAGCCATAAAAACAAAGGGGTATTGCGTATGTCTACAATACCACTTAGGCAACTGCAAAGCACCCTGTATCGAGGCACAAAGCGAGGAGGAGTATGCCGAAAGCATCTCTCTTGTACAATCCATATTGAAGGGTGACCTTCGCCCCATACGCAAATGGCTCGAAGAGAATATGTATCGTGCGGCCAATGAGCTGCAATTCGAGGTAGCCGAGAGTTACAAGCAACGTCTACGCTCGCTGGACAACTATCAGTCGCGTTCGGTCATAGTAAGTTCTAAGATTGTGGATTGCGATGTATTCTCGCTATTTGTCGATGACGACACCGCATACTGCAACTTTCTGCGCTTACAACATGGTTCGATTATCGCGGTGCAGACCATACGTCTATCAACAGGCATTGCGACATCGGAAGAGGAGTTGCTATCGGCGGCCATACAATATATCGTGGAGAATATTGCCGGCTCACTCTCCAAAGAGGTTATCGTACCGCTTATGCCCAGCGCAGCCCTACTATTCAGCGATGTCACCTTTACCATTCCTAAGCGTGGCGAGAAGGCCGAGCTACTCGAATTTTCTCTGCGTAGCGCACGTACATATCGTGCCGAGCTGATGAAAAACCTCGAAATAACAAATCCTGCACGACACACCGAACGCCTGATGTCGGCCATGCAGAAAGAGCTACATCTGGACCACCAGCCTCGGTACATAGAGTGTTTCGACAACTCCAATTTGCAGGGAACAAACCCCGTAGCCTCGTGTGTGGTATTCCGCGATGGCAAGCCTTCACGCAAGGAGTATCGACATTTCAACATTAAGCGAGTGATAGGCCCGGATGACTTCGCTTCGATGCGTGAGATAATCCACCGCCGCTACACACGACTACTCGAAGAGGGGGCAGAACTTCCCGACCTCATCGTTGTTGATGGCGGCAAAGGCCAGCTGTCAAGCGCATATCGAGTATTATGCGAACTCGGTATAGCAAACAGAGTACCTATCATAGGTCTTGCAAAGCGCATAGAAGAGATATTCTATCCGGGCGACCCTGCACCCTACTACCTCAGTCGCACAGGCGAGCCTCTGAAGGTTATATGTCATATACGTGACGAGGCACACCGCTTCGGCATCACATTTCACCGACAAAAGCGAAGCATATCTTTTATCGACAGTGAACTGAGCCACATAAAGGGTATCGGGCAGAGAAGTATGATTGAAATGATGCGTTTCTTCGGCTCGGTATCAGGAGTGCGCGAGGCAACATTCGAGGAGCTGAAAGACATTATCGGAGCCCATCGAGCCAAGCTTGTTCAAGATTATTTTGCCGATAAAAAGTAAAATCGTGCGGTTATTTCACCCTCAATATTGGGCGATTCGCCCATTGTCGCATTATACAATAAACTGCATATATTGTCATCTAACTATCTATGTGGCACGTAGTTTGCATAACGCGCATAGGGATTTTAACGATAGTGCCGCCGATACTTAACAGCTACAATATTTTGCAGATTAAGATATTATTTGTATCTTGCGAACGAAATAAAGATTTTTAACCATAAAAAAATAGAACGCCTATCGATAAAATTCTGCTCTTGAACCAACTAAAATAGAGGAGTATGAATGTGACAGCATTAAGCGACCGCGTGTTGCTTAATAATTACCTTTCGGGAGATAGGAGTGCTATATCCGAACTAATCGAGCGACACTCACTGCGTGTGCGCAACTATATCGGCATGATGGTCAAAGATGACGGTATAGCCGATGACATTTTCCAGGAGACATTTATCAAGGCCGTAAAGGTTATCGACGAAGGACGCTATATTGATAACGGCAAGTTCCTGTCGTGGGTACTGCGTATTGCTCACAACAGCGTCCTCGACCACTTCCGCCGCGAGAAGAATAGCCGTATGGTAAACGAATCGGAGGCCGGCTACGACATCATCGGCACAATGCGTTTCTCGGAGCCTACCGCCGAGGACAATATGATGCATGGCGAGATAGAGCAGTCGGTAAGAGAGCTGATATCACAGCTGCCTGACGAACAGCAGGAGGTGGTACGCCTACGCTACTACTCTAAGCTGTCGTTTGCCGAGATTGCCGAGCAGACCGAAGTGAGCATCAATACAGCCCTGGGGCGTATGCGCTATGCACTTATTAACCTGCGTCGTATGATCCAAGAAAAAAAATTGGTATTAAATTAACCGTTGATACAATATATCCATACGGCTCTCGTTCTATATGTACAAACATCTAAAACGAGTTGCCTATGGGTGAAATCGACACAAGAACATTAAAATTGTATAGTGAGGAGGATATGTTGCTTAACGACGTAGTGCAGGAAGATAACGAGTTACTATATCTCGACACCTATCTCACCGACATCTTTAAGACGCATAGCGAGTATTAAGCCCTATTATACTCACTCCAATCCTGAAACATCGGGAGGCCATGATAGTATATCGGCCGGCTATAACAGAAGTGTCCCTTATTTCAAAGGGGCACTCCTGTTTTACACCATAATATAACACGTGGTATATCTATTGTTTTATATCTATATCGTAATATTTTTTGAAAAAAGTTACAAAAAATTTTGCAGGATAGAAAATAATGTCTACATTTGCACACCATTTCAGAGAAATCTGATGCCCAGATGGCGGAATCGGTAGACGCGCTGGTCTCAAACACCAGTAGGTTCACCCCTGTGCCGGTTCGACCCCGGCTCTGGGTACTAAGCGAGAGGAACTAAGGTTTCTCTCGTTTTTTGTTTTTGGGCATATAATGGTGCTGCCGCTATAATGATTACCAACTATTGGGGATTGCGCCACGGCTAAAATTATATTATCTTTGTGCCCAAAATATATAATTAGGTAAAAATGAGATTAAGTGAACTCAAAAGGGGTAAGACGGCAACCGTGGTCAAGGTACTTGGTTATGGTGGTTTCAGACGTCGTATAATGGAGATGGGCTTCGTGCGAGGACAGCGCGTGACAGCCATCCTCGACGCACCGTTACGCGACCCTATCGAATATAATATCATGGGCTACGACATATCGCTGCGTCGCAAGGAGGCCGAAATGATTGTAGTACTCACAGACGAAGAGGCAAAACAGCTATCATCTACTGATGACTGCTGGCTACAAGGCGATGACAGTGACACCTCAAATGATAGCAACAATCTTATTGACAGCGTCATACGCAGCAGTCACCGCCATATAAGCGTGGCCCTTATAGGCAATCCCAATTCGGGCAAAACCTCGCTATTTAACACACTATGTGGTCGCAGCGAGCATGTAGGCAACTATAGTGGTGTTACAGTAGATGCCAAACGTGGCAAACTGCGATACAAGGGCTATACCATCGAGATAACAGACCTGCCGGGAACATACGCCCTCACGGCATATTCACCCGAGGAGCTATATGTACGTCGCCATCTTGTAGAGCATACACCTGATGTTGTGGTAAATGCGGTTGTTGCATCGAACCTCGAACGCAACCTCTATCTTACCACCGAGCTTATTGACATGAGCCCCAAGATGGTGATATCGCTTAACATGTACGACGAGTTGGAGAGTAGCGGTGCGCACCTCAACCACGAAGCATTGGGCGATATGATAGGTGTGCCTATTGTACCGGTGGTTACCAAATCATCGCACGACACCGAGGCACTACTCGACCGTATAATTGCCGTATATGAGGGTAACGACCAGCAAGTGCGACACATACATATACGCTATGGCACAGTCATAGAGGAGAATATCGAGCCACTCCATAGTGATATGCGTCAGCACAAGGAGGAGCTGTCGGCACACTTCCCACCACGCTATGTAGCTCTAAAACTTGTTGAGGGTGACAAGCATATCAACTCGCTTATTGAGGGCACTCCCCACTACGAGCGATGGATACGTATGGCCGAGCGAGCCCGCAACAACATACGTGAGGCCCTCGACGAGGATATAGAGACAGCCCTTGCAAACCAGAAATATGGATTTATATCGGGTGCATTAAAAGAGACCTACGAGGCTTCGGAGCGCAAACGCGACTCGTGGGGCGATAGGCTTGACGCTCTTGTCACGCATCGCATCTGGGGATTTCCTATATTTATCGTCATAATGTGGTTTATGTTCTATTGTACCTTCACATTGGGAGCATATCCACAGGAGTGGATTGAGATGGGTGTAGATTGGCTGTACAATCTCGTCCGCAGCGTCATGAGCGATGGCCCGTTGCGCGATATGATTACCGATGGTGTTATCAGTGGCGTGGGTAGCGTGCTTGTCTTTCTACCCAACATCATGATACTCTACCTATTTATCTCATTTCTCGAGGATTCGGGATACTTGGCACGTGCTGCCTTTATTATGGATAAGGTGATGCACTATTTGGGTGTTCACGGCAAGTCATTCATACCTATGGTCATGGGTTTTGGATGTAACGTGCCGGCCGTGATGGCGTGTCGTACAATAGAGTGCCATACATCGCGACTGATAACCATTATGATTGTACCATTTATGTCGTGCAGTGCTCGTCTGCCGATATATATGATGATTGTGGGAACATTCTTTGCAGAACACGCCGGCACAGTACTACTACTATTATACCTATTGGGTATCGCCATGGCGGTTATCTCTGCACGACTGATGCGTCGTTTTATGTTCCGCGAGCAGGAGGCCCCATTTGTAATGGAGTTATCGCCCTACCGCATACCAACCATGAAAACAACGCTACGACATATGTGGAGCAAGTGTGTGCAATACCTACGCAAGATGGGAGGACTTATCCTTATAGCCTCTATTGTGGTATGGCTGCTAAGCTACTATCCACGTCCCAAACATAGCAACGACGATATCGAAGCTCCACGCTATGAGCTATCCTATATGGGGCAGATTGGCGAATTTTGTGAGCCTATATTCGAGCCTATGGGCTTGGGATGGCAGGCATCCGTGGCTATCCTCTCGGGACTACCTGCCAAGGAGATTGTCGTGAGTACGATGAATGTGCTATATGCACAACCTGGCGATGAGGCACCGGTTGATGATGAAAACTTATCACCGAGCATCAGCCGACGTATCGCCGACAGTATGTCTACACCTTCGGCCGTAGCCTTCCTCATCTTCTCGTTGTTATACCTACCCTGTATAGCTACGATTATGGCTATTGGAGCAGAACTTAATTGGCGCTGGGCACTACTATCGGCAATATACAACACTGCCATAGCGTGGATTGTAGCCTGGGTAGCATTCCATATCACAACACTAATAATTTAAGCGTATGAATATGGGATGGCAAGAATGGGGTGTGGTGATTGTCGCTATTGCGGCAGTCATAGCTCTGATACGACGTGTATGGCGGTTCTTCAAGTGTGGAGAGAGCTCCTCGTGCTCGAATTGTAATAAGGAGTGTAGACATCGACACTAAATAGCGCAGCATCAAACATCTATTTTGCAGATAGCATATAACAGAGGGGAGCTTAGTGGATGACCACTAAGCTCCCCTATTTTTCATTCGTTCCGATAAGCGATAACATCAGGAGCTACATCATATATCTTTCGATTTGCGCCGACTACTTATCGGCCTGAATATCTGCCTGACGCTGGGTGTTAATACGCATCAACTGACGTATCGACTGAGCCATACGCTGCGGGTCAATATTACGTTTGATAACCGAATCATGCGCCAAAGAGATACCACCCGTCTCCTCCGATACGGCAATGACAATCGCATCCGACACCTCACTCATACCGAGTGCTGCACGGTGACGCATACCATAAGCCTTAGGCACAGCCTGTTGCGTGGATGGAAGTACACACTTTGCAGCAACTACCCTACCTCCACTGATAACAACAGCACCGTCGTGCAGCGGCGCATTCTTAAAGAATATATTTTCGAGCAATGCGGTCGAAACCTTCGCATCGATAGCAATACCACTCTCGACAATAACACTGAGGTCGCTGGCCTGCTTGATGATAATAAGCGCACCCACCTTCTGTTCTCCCATCTCCTGACAGGCCTGAACTATTGGACGCAGATCCACATCATCCTCGCTCTTACGCTGACGCAGGTTGAAGATACGTGAAAGAAACTCGAAACGTCCACGCTGACGACCTATGACTTGCAGGAAGTGACGTATTTCGGGCTGGAAGATAATCAGTATGGCGATGACACCGACAGATATTATCTGTCCAAGGATTGTCGAGAATAGCACAAGGTTGAACGTGCGCACCAATATCCATAGCAGGTATATTACAAATATACCCATCATAATATAGGGTGCACTCGTACCCTTCATAGCACGATATACTCCATAAAAGAGCGATGCTACAAGTACGATATCAACAAAATCGACAAAGGTAAACGGTATAAATCCCATACAAAAAAATCTATTCCACTTACTAAACGTTGGCAATGGCCTCTACTACTTATTATCTGCCTCGTAGAGCTCGTCTACGACTTTAAGTACAATATCGGAAATATTGAGCGTCGGATCGGCATCGACAACCGATACGGCATTTACAACCATCTTGTAACGCTTGTCTGCATTGATCTGCTCAAAAGCACGACGTGTCAAGTCCTGGAACTTATTCATAACCACCATCTGCTCCTCGGCAAGCTGCTGCTCCTCGGTCTGCAAGGCAGCACTCTCAGACTGTACCGAGCTCTGCAAAGCGGTCATACGTGACTGTATAGACTCTCCCTTGCGCTGCAACTCCTCCTGCTTCTGCTGAGCATTAAGTGTGGTAATCAGACCCTTGCCATACTCCTCCTGAAGCTTTGCTGCATCATCCTGCAACTTGTTGTACTCGGCAGCAAGACCCTGCTCCTTCTTTGCCCAACCCTCCTGCATTGTAACCATCTTCTGCTGGAAAGTCTGAACCTTCTCCTCCAAAGCACGACCCTCGGATGCGAACAATTTGCTCGATGCCATGATGTAGTCCAAGTCTACGTATACCACATCGCCACTCGCTACACACTCTACGGTACGCACCTCTGTAGCCTCGCCCTGCGCCTCAGTTGCAGGCTGCTCACCCTCAGTATTGGTATTGCATGATGCGAGCATAGAAAGTGCTGCAAAAGCGCAGAAAAATCCTCTTTTCATAATTTTTATCACTGTTTTAGTTAATTTTCAATTTTCAAAACACAAAGGTAAGAAAATTTATTTACTTTTGTAAAAATTTTAGGATAATTTTCAAATATAGCAGAGAGTATGTACGAATATATATCGGGTCGAGTTACGGAGGCTACACCTACGTATGCCGTGATAGAGGCAGCAGGCGTAGGTTACATGTTGAGCATATCGCTTAAAACCTTCTCCGACATAGAACATTGCAACGAGGTACGACTCTACACACACTTTGTCGTACGTGAGGACCAACAGACCCTATTCGGATTTAGCACCAAGCTTGAACGCGAGCTATTTAGGCAGCTTATAAGCGTATCGGGCGTTGGTGGCAACACGGCACGTATGATACTCTCGACATACTCGCCCGAGGAGTTGCAAAATATCATAGCTACCGAGAATGCCGTTCTGCTCAAAAACGTGAAGGGTTTAGGTCTGAAAACGGCACAAAAGATTATCGTGGAGCTTTCGGGCAAGATGATAGAATTGGGAGCAAGCGACATGATGCTCACGAGCAAGGGTCGCGGCCAAAGCAACAAAAACTACGATGAGGCTCTCGCTGCACTATCGATGCTTGGCTTCCAGAAGTCCGCCTCCGAGAAGGTACTCACAGAGATATTCAGACAGAATAGCAGCATAAATGTAGAGGATGCCATACGCACGGCATTGAAGCGTTTGTAGCGATATTCCGCAAAAAATGAGTAATGTTGCAAAATAATTGCTAAATTTGTGCGATTATATAGTATGTATATGGCTTCAACGAGAATAATACGCCCTCTTAGCACCATGCTTGTCGTGCTAATCAGCTTGGCTACGGCAGGTGTTGCATGCAGCAACGAGACAGATACCACACTCACCTCGCAGCAGGAGAGCATACAGAAGTATCTCGAAGGCTCACACCAACCACGCCTTATCCCCGAGGCTGAACTCGGCTCGTCACTCGACGACCAACCGCAATACTACACGCAATGGGGGCTGGATATCTTCCGATACATATCTACGATGTATGCCGAGGGTCGTGACAGCTTGCCTGTTGCCGAAAATGGCGATATACTATCAATAACCTATACAGCCTATATATTCACCGGCAACGCACCTTCGATTGCCAATATGTATGCCACCAACGACAGCGCATCTATCGAACAATTACAACAAGCCGGCCTTAACACCGAATATGAGTGGACAACCGATCCATACGAGTTTATGTTGGGTAATGGCGATGTTCTTAACTCACTCGACATAGCCTTGGAGGGTTGTCACAAGGGTGACAGCGTCGAGGTATACCTCACATTTGAGGGGGGATATGGCAACAACTATATCGGCAAGGTACCGAGTAAGTCGTCGGTAGTATGGTTTATAACGATTAATGATATTAAAAAGTAACTCATAGATAATGAAAAAGATACTCAATATAGTAGCAATAATTGCAGCACTCATCACCTATGCCTGTGTCGAGGATCCGCAACCATCGTTCGAGGAGTTGGAGCAGAGGTCACTTAAAGCGTGGATAGAGAAGCACCATCCCGAACTAAAGAATAACTATCAGGAGAATGGTGGTTACTATGTCGAGGTATTGGACGAAGGATGTATCGACTCGCTACCCATCAGCGGTCAGGATGTATGGGTATGGTGTGATTTCACAGGCCGCGATCTACGTGGCAATGTATGCGAGACACGTGACTGGGAGATAGCCTACCAGCAGGGTACTTACAACGCTCATACGCACTATACTCCCTACTATCGTTTCAGCGGAAAGGAGACCTTCACGCAGCTTGAAGGCACATATCTCGCCACCTATAACAAGCTAAACATCGATGGCGAGGAGTACAGCGTACGTTATGGCACAAAGCTTCGTCTATATCTTCCATCGTCGATTATCGGCAACGAAACGGGCATAACGGCAGATGGCGGCTACGAGGGGCAGTTTACCTTAGATGGCAACAAGCCAATGATTGTCGATATGACTATATATGGCCACGTAAACAACCCTGTGGCATACGAAGGTAACCGCATAGATGCCTTCGCCGAGATAAATGGAGGTCTATGTACCGAGCATCGTACAATCATAGAGAGCGATGACGAGGCAGCTACCTCATCACGCATGCGTCGCACCACACGTGGCGAGGAGGAGGAGACGGTAGACAAACGTCCCTTGGAGTTCTACGACGGACGCTGGCATCAGCCCATAGACACCGTTGCTCACCTATATGTAAACTACGCATATACTCCCGCCTCTATGTCGTTCGACTATCAGGCCATAGGTACAGATACAATGATGTATCCCGGAGAGAATGGCTACACATCAGGATTGATATATGGTTCTCAGACTCTTAGCGACATTGACCGTCGCATAAACGAGGCTCTCATAGAGCGTTTTGGCAAGGGTATCACCTATGATGAGGTACTCACAGCCGACTCTATACAAACCAAGGCTACGGCAAACGTTTGGTATATTGGTCGTTTCTTGGACGGCTACATCTTCGACACCAATATCGATGAGGTTAAGGAGATTGTATATGGTTCGGTGGAGGCAAGCGGCTCGGCTATAAGCTTTAATACCGATAAGCCTGAGGATAACGACTACATCTTTGCTTGGAACTTCTCGATACCTACCCTACGTCGCGGACAGTGGGCGGCGATACTCACCGTATCTACCTATGGCTATGGTATCACGGGAGTGGCCGGTTCACACACCTCTACCACAACCAACAACGATGCGTACTACGACTATCTGAACTACTATAACTACTCAAACTATCTGAATAGCTACTATGGCTACGGCTATGGCGGTATGTACAACAACGGCTATTACGGCTATAACCCATATTACTATGGTATGGCAACATCGACCGAAGAGAGTGAGACAGTCGTTACCACCTCTACCGAGATTGGAGCATACACCCCACTGCTATTCCAAATATTTGTAGCCAAGTAATGGGCAGCCACACTTAACTGACGCTTCCCACGGCAAGTAGCACCATACCAAATAGTATAAGCAACATATCGAGAAACTTGGCACGCAGGTTTTTCTCGCCAAATAGAAGTGCTCCACATAGGAAGGTCACAATAACCGAGGAGCGTCGTATCATAGATATTACGGCAATCATCGAGCCGTCAGCATCCAACGCGTGGTAGTAGCAAAGGTCAGCAGCCGATACAAAGATACTAATTAGCGGTATAGTCCACCTCCAAACAAAGGGTTCGGCAGCACGGCGAGGCATCCACACCACAAGAGCTATGATGCTCATCATAATCAACTGATAGAGGCTAAACCAGCTTTGCACAAAAAGTGGATCGATGCCACGCGTCGATATGATATACTTATCGTATAGACCACTAACCGCTCCAAGTAGCATTGCAGCAAATAGCGCCCATACATATCTGTTACTCGTAAAATGAATACTCTCCCTACGTCCTGCACGGCTCAGTAGATATAGCGAGATAATAGTGAGAAGTACACCTCCCCACTGCCACACATTAAGACGCTCACCGAAGAGGAGCAGAGCACCAAGCAGTACAACAACAGGGCGTGTTGCATTTACCGGCCCTACGATGGTCAGCGGCAGATGCTTTATGGCGTAGTATCCCAATAGCCATGACGACAGGGTTATCGCAGCCTTTATAACAACGAATATATGCCACTCTACACTCCCCGATACCGAGCCTATTGGTATATCATCCAACCAGCCTAACGATAGTTCGGCATCGAGAATTACCGGAAGGAAAATAAGCGTCGAGAAGAGCGTATTGAGCCATAAAACCGCAACTACGGCATTATCCGCCAATGACCTCTTCTTGGCTACGTCGTAAAATCCCAGCAGCAGAGCCGACAGAAAGGCCACCCCAACCCACATAAAGCAATACTTTATAACTAATATACAAGTAAGTTGGCAATCAGATATATAGCCAAAGACATACTTGCCAAGGCATTAAGCGTTCCGAAGGCTATACCGATATTACGCTGGCGCGTAGGTGTAACGAGGATATGCTCCAAGGCAAGGATTGCAACAAAGTGAGCTACACCCAATACCAACAACCACGACATAGGCTGATACGAAGCATACCATAGCAACAAGCCAACGCTTGAGATGTGTAGTAGCGCACTTATTATAAGCGAGGTACGCGGTGAGAAGCGTGATGGGATTGAGTGCAGGCCATTCTCTCTATCAAATGCGGCATCTTGCAACGCATAGATAATATCAAAGCCGCTACACCACGTCATAACCACAAGTGCAAGAATCCAGCACTCCAACGATGCACTACCTGCAACAGCCATATATGCACCTACGGGAGCTATGCCAAGCGACACACCTAAGACGATATGTGCCAGCGAGGTAAAACGCTTACAATAGCTATAACCCATAACAATAAGTAGTGCCACAGGCGAAAGCCATCCACACAACGTATTGATAGTAGCTGCAACAGCGATAAAAAGCAGCGCATTTATCACCACGAAACCTATTGCACCACGCACCGAGACACGCCCCGCAGGTATTTCACGCTCGGCAGTACGGGGATTCTTGGCATCAATATCTCTATCTACAAGACGGTTGAAGCCCATAGCCACATTACGGGCAAAGACCATACATCCTATCACCTGCAACAGCAGCAGCCAAAGGCTCTTTTCGGGCGATAGTGTAGTCCACGCATAGACGAACGAGAGCAATGCAAATGGCATTGCAAAGATGGTATGCGAGAACTTCACAAGACGAAGATAATCCAACACTTTATTCATCACTACTCCCTATTAAACTCTCTTTCGAGAACCTCCATAAGCCACTTTGGAGCGCGTTGCGGACGACGAGTATGGCTATCTATAAAGCCGAGTGTCGTAAGTCCCGAAGCGATATGACGACCATCCTCGCCACTAATCTCATAGCGGAAGGTCATACGTGCCATAGGTAACTCATCGACAAAGGCTCGTACCGTAATAAGCTCATCGTAATATGCCGGCTGACGATACTTGACCTGCACCTCGATGATGGGCATCATAACGCCACGACGCTCCATCTCGGCATATGTAAGGCCTATGGCTCTAAGCCACTCCGTGCGTGCAACCTCGAAGAACTTAACATAGTTGGAGTGGTGCACGATACCCATTTGGTCGGTATGGTGATACTCTACACGTATCTGCGCATCAAAACTTCGCATAGCAACATACATTACCCATTAACGAATACGGTCAAGCGAGCGTACAAGCACCTCATCCTTAAATATCGCTCTACCTGCAAGATATATAAAAAGCATAGCTATAAGCGGCATAGGTGCAGCCCAGCCTAACTGACGGTGACCTATCTCTACATCTTCAAAGACATTAGAGCCCGAAAGCCAATAGTAAAGGATGATGAAGAAGAGCGCACCGAGAAGTATAACCATCTCAGCGGCACATAGGCGCACCTGCAACTGACGACGCTTAAAGAGGAAGATGATAATCAAAGGTAGCAACGTGCCCAACACCAAAAGTATTCCCATCCAGATGGTGCTCTGCGACTCACCTCCACCGGCAAGCTCAAAGGCCGACAGTGTATATTCCACATCGCCGATAAGAAATGTTGCAATGGGGGCAAAAAGTGTAACCGACATAAGGGCTACGGCAATCAAAAGATAGAGTGTCTGTATTCGCTGTATCATAATATTTTATTTTAATTATTTCGATTAATCGGCTGCTACTCCAAACTCTCATCTACGAGGTAGTGGTTACGGTCCACAGCCCGACGGTTAATCATCTCACCAAGAAATCCCGCCAAAAAGAGCTGCACGCCAAGCACTATGGCTACCAACGAGAGATAGAACAGCGGTTGGTTGGTGAGCGGTGCCCCTATTGTAAACTTCTCGACGATAATCCACGCCACGGCTACAAAGCCTACGATGAACATAAGCGTACCAAGACCACCAAAAATATACATAGGCGAGCGGCCGAAGCGCGACATAAACGTCACGGTAATAAGGTCGATATATCCCTTAATCATACGCTCTATGCCAAACTTAGAGTATCCGTATTTTCGTTCGTGATGCTCCACGACCTTCTCTCCGATACGCTTAAAACCTGCATTCTTTGCCAGCAGCGGTATGTAGCGATGCATCTCACCATATACCTCAATAGACTTAACCACCTTACGACGATACGCCTTCAAGCCACAGTTGAAGTCGTGAAGTTTAATGCCCGACATCAGCCTGACGGTAAAGTTAAAGAACTTGCTTGGCCAACGCTTGCCTATGGGGTCAAGACGTCGTTTCTTCCAACCCGACACAAGGTCGTAGCCATCCTCCAATATCATACGTCGCATCTCGGGAATCTCGTCGGGAGAGTCCTGCAAATCGGCATCCATGGTAAATACCACCTCGCCACGAGCCATATCAAATCCCGCGTATAATGCTGCCGACTTGCCATAGTTGCGCATAAAGCTAAGGCCTCGTATCGCGCTATACTGCTCTTTAAGAGCCTCGACAACAGCCCACGAGCCATCCGTAGAGCCATCATCAACCATGATAATCTCATAACTGAGACTATTCTCGCGAGCCACACGGTCTATCCACGCTACAAGTTCGGGTAGCGATTCGACCTCGTTATACAGTGGCACAACAACCGATATATCGATACTCTTTTCCATAGATTAATCCTCCTGAATAAAGATATTAGGCTCACGGCGCACAAAGGCCGCTATGATAAGACCTACGAATCCACCTCCTATGATATAGTTATTTACCGAGGCAAGAACATTATCCAATATGGTTGGTTGCTCGGCACCACGCAACTCTTTTGCCGTATGTCCCAACATCTCGACATACTCTTTCTCCATATCCATAGATGCCATATATGGTGTCATCTCACCCATACGTGCGACCATACCATCGATATAGGCCTCATATCCCATGGCCGATATAAATATTGTGGTAACCACACCCACAACAACACCCGTAAGGATAGATACCATAAGCACATAGGATAACGCCTGGGCATAACCGAAGCCTTGACGCGGATCGCAACCCTCGGCACGTCGTCGTGCCGAACGGTATAACATCCAGATAAAGAGTGCAATAAAGGCAATCCACTCCACAAAGTAGAGTAACGACATCGTCGATATTGACAAATCGCTATAGGCCATTATATATCGTTCGACAATACTCGACAACGACATTACCACGCCCAGCATAGCACCCGAACGCAATACATCTGTCCAAAAACCTCTGTTCATAACACTATATTTTACTTTTAATTATCTTATATTCATACTCTCCAATGCACGGTGGTAGGCCCTGGCATTACGCTCATGCTCACGATGGCTACGCGCAAAATTATGACGGCCATCCATCTCGGGACGAGCACAGAAATAGTAATAATCGTGCTCCTCGTAGTCCAATACGGCCTCGATAACCGCCATATCGGGCATAGCAATTGGCGTAGGAGGCAGGCCGACGTACTTATAAGTATTATATGGAGAGTTCACCTCCAAATGGCGATATAATATTCGCTTCAACGCAGGATCACCCACAGCATACTTCACCGTAGGATCTGCCTGTAGAGGCATACCGCTACGCAGACGATTGATATATACTCCGGCTACACGCGACATCTCCTCCTTAGCAGAGGTCTCCATATGCACAATCGAGGCGAGTGTCATAACCTCATAAGGTGTCATATCCAAACGTCGCAACTGCTCCTGTCGCTGCTCTGCGGCCCAATACTTATCACTCTCTGCCTTCATACGCTCGATAAATCCCTTCGCCGATATGTTGGCATATACCTCATAGGTATTGGGTAGAAATATCGAGAACATTGCCTCCGCGGTATCGAAACCCATCTGTTGTATAATTGCTGTATCACGCAGTGCTGCAATAATATCTTCGTAATCGGCATCAATCTGCGAGGCCACCTTCTCGGCGAGAGCCTCGGGCGTAAGAGCATTGTTTATCCTTAGGCGCACCGTGCCATCATTACCGAACTTCAAGCGACGTGCTACATCTATAACCGACATCCCCGCATCGAAGGTATATCGTCCCGCCTCTATGCCTCGTGTAAGATTGATATGCCAGGCATAGACATCGAAGGCAAGGTCTTTATCAATAACCTCCTTGACACTGTTTGCCTGCTCGGCGTAGCTGATATCGCCATCTATTGTGACTATGGTGCGTTGCGAAACAGCCGTGCCGTAGAACATCGTATACGTCACAACAGCCATAACTATCACGCACACAAGCAATAATGCTACTATATATATAATTTTCTTTCGCATTTCTTCTATTTTTTTTGCAAAGATACATTTTTTTTGTACTTTTGCACCCGGGTAAGTCTTATACGACCAGCTCCTACAGAACCCCCCAGGCGAGGAATCGAGCAAGGGTATGTGGTTGTAGCGGTGCGATATAAGTAGCTTACCCTCTTTTTTTTATGTGATAGCGGTGCATCTACTGCCGCTGACAAAATATCTCTGCAATGGGCAGTACGACATGTATAGCCGATTGCCAATCTTCGCAAGTAAATCAAACCACCCTACCACAGCATCTCTTTAAGCGATACAGCGGTAAGTACTATGGCAGCTGTCATTGCCACGATATACCCTACAAAGAGGCGAGCACCGCGACGCTGTACAACATGGCGAAAGGCGATATAGCTCCAATAGAGATACCACACGGCAACTATCGCATACAGCAAAAGCATAATAGCCGTAACACTCACACTGCTATCGAGTGCTGCCGACACATCGTTTACCAAAACCGCATACTCCATTCTCCATCCGCATACAGCAGGCAGAAGCAACAATGTGACAGGCCAATGAGCATATAGCATACGCCCAAAAAGCTCTAACATAGCCACTCTTCTATTCAGCAATACCGCAACCAACCAAAATGGAGCAGTAGAGATAATCCACACCGCAACATTCAGCAACAGAGATTGATGCAAAGGCACATACCCCGATATATCGTAACTCAAAGAGCTTGTGGGCACCATACGAAAATACCAGCATA
Organism: Alistipes sp.; assembly: GCA_017504265.1. GTDB lineage: Bacteria > Bacteroidota > Bacteroidia > Bacteroidales > Rikenellaceae > Alistipes. The sequence goes on from JAFVRN010000038.1 coordinate 138,836, forward strand.
GTATAGACCCGATAATAAGCCATGCTAAACCCCACAGCAGCGCATTATTTGTAACAATACGCTGAGGGCTGATTACCATATGTCTGTGCCGTGCCACACCACTCCGTCTCTCGGCCATAACATCATCAATTAAAAGTTAAGCTTAACACCCGCCATAAAGCCTATGCCATTACGATAGTAGTATGCCCAATCATATATCGCAGTACTATCCGTACGGTTAAGGAGGTTATAGCCATCCACATAGATATCCACCGTATGCGATACACGGAAGCTGATACCGGCACGCAAATCTATCTTAACGGGCGTAGACATTGCAATTAGGGGATTGGACTCTTCATCCATCAACCCATAATATGCCCAGCTACGGCTACCGATGATATCGCTCATAACATAAAATGTCCAACGACGCAGACGATACTGCACAAGAGCGTCGGCAACAAACTCCGGCTCACAGTTCACAACATCCTTATCATGGAAATCGAGGTGGTAATGTACACCGGCACCAATAAGCAGGTTACCCACAGGACGATACTCCAACTCAGCACCAAGACGCAGACGATTGTTATCGGCAGCCACAGCACCAAACAGGCCTGGAGATGCGACATACCAAAATATATAGTCGCGAGCAAACTCCCCACCAACATAGGCACGATATGCAAAACGCGCCGATGCCAATGTACCCGTAAAGCCCGCCACAAGGTTATAGCTACGGCTGTTGGGCATAGTCCTAAAAACATCGTTCATAGTCTCCGCCGCGATATATGGATTGTAGTCATATAATGCAGATGCACTATTCTGTGACACCTCGGTATCGAACTCTATATATGGTGCAAACGATGCCTTACGCAAATCAAATAGCAACTTGGCATGTGGCAACACAAAGTGTGAAGCATTATCTCTGCCTCTTACCTTATCATAGAGGTATCCGACGCCGAGTTCCAGGTCCACGACACCGATATGTCGGGCATACTCCACACCTCCTCCAAAACGCACGTTACGATAGTCAAGCATATTGCGTCCTGCCCACATATCGTAGTTTAGGTTGATACCCACATAATTCTCGGAAAATGCTCTACCCAACTCCACCGAGCCACCCGCATTATACTCGCCATAACTCAGTTTCTCGTCGGTAGTCATAGGCAGAGGGTGCATCCAATAGTCACCATGAGCCTCGATAGCGAAGTTCAGACGTGACAGATCCGAGAAATCATCGCCATAACTCAAGCTCAATGCAGCTCGTCCAAATTGCGCACGGAAGGGGTTATCGCTAAGCTCTGCATAGCGGTTGTATACATCGTAACTACCCGAGAGCGAAGCCTCGAACATCTGACGACCAACATATGCACCGCCATTAAGAGCCAAGCTATTTCGCATATCGTAGCTCTGCGAGATAGGTCGATCGACGCCCTTGATATTGCTCTGCGAAGTGAAACCTCCATCGTGATCAACCCCTATACCGAAGTATCCGACACGGCTATTCTGCGTGAGATAGCGGAACTTTACATCGCTACCAAGTGGCGCACCTGCCCCCAGACGCAAATAGAAGGGACGAGCACGATTATAATCCCAATATGTTGCCGAGGCTGCATCAAAATTGTGATCTTTAAGGTCGATAGACCAGGTATCGGGACGTATATCGTAGTCGATATCGATATCAAGCGAAGGGGCCTCATCCATATCGGTAGGTGCAGTAAGTTTGGTGGCCGAGGATATTTCAGGACGATAGGTAGCGGTTATCTCCACACGTTTGTTCTCCTGCGCCGACAACTCGTTATGTGCAATAAGTGGCATTAGTAGTGCCAATATGGCTATCACGTTGTAATATCTCATAATCATACTTGGTTTTTAGGTTAGAGGTTGGCTATACGATCTTTAGCCTCATCGACTATGCCGTCATCCTTGGGTGAGTAGCCATCGACGATACTTTGGTAGGTGGCACGCGCCTGGAAGATATTATCCATACGCACGAGGGCATCGCCAAGGAGCATAAAGGCCTTGGCCTGCCAGTACATCGAGCCACACTCGCCCATATCGTATACCATCTGCTCAACACCCTTATAGTCGCCTGCGGCATACTTAGCTGCTATGAGATGATAATAGGCCTCGGCACCCTCCTCCGACATTCTATCCTCGGCGAGCTCGACATAAAGCTCCTCGGCAGCAGAGGTATCTCCATTACGGCGCAGCATATGAGCCTTCGCCAACATAGCCTGACGCTTAGCCCATGGCGTAGTCTGACCTAATGTAAGAATATCATCGGTCATACTCTCGATAAGTGCATCATTACCGCTACGCAGTGCCGCATCTACATAACCTTCGCTCGACGAGCTGCGCACAGCACTCTCCGAAGCCTCACGCCAAAGACGACGGTAGGCATCAGCCGAACGAGTATAATCGCCAAGGTTGTAACTCATAGGTGCCATGACACGTAGCACACGCTCCGTATATTGAGTATTACCGTGCGACAGCAACTCATCCATAGCCACCAACGCCTCCTGTTGTTCCTCAGCCTCGATATGGCAATCGATAAGATAGAAGAGAGCCTCACTACGGTTATAGCCTTTATCAAAGCTGTCCAAATAGTTACGCAGCTTAACACGGGCCTGATCCATATTACCTTCAAGGTAGATGTTCTTAGCCACGGCAAAGGTGAGTGAGTCACGTGCGGCACTACTCATATCGCTCTGCACGCCACTGCGCTCAGCATAGGCGAAGTATTCATCCACATCTCCTTCGGCCACATATATCTCGCGTATGCCACGCATAGCCTCCATAGCTGCCGACGACTGCGGATCGTAGGCCACAACCTCCTCGTAACAGCGACGAGCATCATCCTTACGATTGAGGTTGTAGTAGGCAAGTCCCAACTCCGAAAGTGCCGTGATGTAGTATGGCGATGTCTTACACTCCTTAACAAACGACTGCAATACACTTGCTCCGTCGGAGTACTTCTCCTGAGTGATATAGGTACGACCCAACTCATACCACGCATCATCCAGATAGTCACCCTCACGACTATCGACAATCGAACGTAGACGCTCTATCTTGCTACCTATCTTTGACTCGATACCATCTACCAGAGCCAACTGATATAGAGCATAATCTCTCTCCGCAAACGACGATGCAGCACTGATATTGTATGCCTTGCGAGCCGCCGAGAATTCACGCATGGCAAAGCGCGCATCACCCAATCTATTTTGAGCATCATAGAGATAGTTATCTCGTTTGTTATAGCGACGCACGAAGGTATCAAAGGCATCTGCAGCGGGCTTCATACTCTGCTCCGAGAGTAGCGTATAACCCAAACCATAATGTGCAAAGGCATACTCCGCCTCACTCTTTGGGGCTCTGCGTATATATGCCTCGTAGCACTCCTTAGCTCGCTTCATATCACCTTGCTCATATGCCACCTCAGCCTGCCAATAGAGCGTAAGGGCATTGTACTTAGGCGTAAGGCCTATCTGCTCCGATTCATTAAGCAACTTCTCGGCAACATCCAACTCGCCACGCTTAACCGCATCGACAGCGCAGAATAGTGCCACCTTTTGTTGTGCTGCACGCAGTTCACGATCGGGATTCTGGAACTCGTGCATAGCAGCATATGCCGACTCATAGTTACGAGAATTGTAGTAGGCTGCGATAAGCAGCTGCTTAACCTCGCTCTCGTGTTGCGAATGGGGGTACTTCTCCAAGTATCGTTGCAGGATGTTTACCGCCTCGTTGAATAGACCGCCACCCAACTCATACTTCAAACGTCCATAGTTGAGTAATGCCTCCTCAGCCATAGCATCATCATAGCCATCCGTGGCAGCCATAGCAAAGGCGTCGGCTGCGTGCTGTTTATCGTCCAAACGCAGATAGCAATCTCCGAGGTGGTACGACGCATTCTGAGTAAGGGCATCTTCCGCACCACACACCCCTTTGAGAGGCTCAACAGCATCGGCATAACGGCCTAAGCGATAGAGCGAGTAGCCTCGTATATAGTTCTCCTGACGATCGACCTTAGAGGCAGGATATTGACTTATATATCGCAATGCCTGAGCATAATCACCCTTGACAAAGTATGACTCCGCAATAATTCTAAGCAGGTCATCACGCACCTCGGCCGATGCTCCTTCAAGCAACTTTTCGCCCTCCTTGACCACATTATCATAATCGCCCTCACGATAGTCTAATTGTAACATATAGAAAGGTATCAACGACTTATAAGAGGCATTATCACGCAACTTCTTAAAACCCTTGCGAGCCTCCTTATTGTTGCCTGCCGCATAGTCTATATATGATAGGTAGTAGAGTGCATGGGGATGATATAGACTCGTAGCCGGGATACGCTCGAAATATTGTTTTGCTCTATCGTAGCTCTCATCAGCAAAGTAGATATAACCCATACGTATGTCGTAACGCTCCTTATCGCGACCACTAAGTGCCTTGTAGCTGACATCCTCGAAAGCCTCGGCAGCCAGGCGTAAATCCCTACTATCGCAATAGTCCGATGCAAGGATAAAGCGCACGTTGTTGGTGTAAACACCCTCGGGATAGCTCTCTATATACTCCTGCATAGCACTGCGGGCATCCTCATCACCAAGACCCACAGCACAACGGATAAACGAATAGTCGGCCCACTCCCTCTCGAAGAGTTCGGCATGCGAACTGTAATTTTCGACAAACTCCGTAAGTTCAACACGTGCATCTGCCCAACGGCTACGTTCAAGGAGATCTTCTATATGCCACTTATCGGCATACAACGGCTGGGTTTGAGCAACGACACCACCATAACTCAACGTGAGAACAATGGTAGCTATAACTATTATTATTCTGTTTCGCATAATCATATAACCATATAATAATATATGCGCAAAGATACTATTTTTATCCTAATCTACACCATAATTAGGAATGATTATTGTCGCATAACGGATGTTTTAACCAAATAATTTTTCTTATGATACAGAAAATATCTATTGCAATGAACAACGAGCATCGCTTTACGATGACCGATGGACGCAGCCTCGATGAGCTAAACCCCAAAGAGCTACTTCTTTACGCGACAGCCGATTGCGCAGCCCGTACCATCATCGGCGCTCTGAAAGAGCATATCGACAGCGTGACGATGATGGAGATAGAGGTCGAGGGTACTCTGTCGACTGCTACGGTTGTTGCCGAGAGCCGATACACCCACTTCAACATTATCTATCGCGCCGAATGTCGCACGCTCAAAGACCAGATTGTGGTGAGCCGTGCCGTAAACCTTGCCCACGATAAGTACTGCGGGATGTTACAGATGATACGTCGCATAGCACCTCTTTCACATGAAACATCGATAGTAACTACCGAAGAGGTTGTAGCACAGGTGCAATAAAGCAATGATGAAGGGCTGACTAAAATCCAACTTAGTCAGCCCTTCATCCTATAAGATGGCGTTTCAGCTCTGTGAAGCGAACACCATATTCATCCGCGATTATAAATCCCCCGTTATACGACGGTAAGCAGCAACAGCCAGTGCATAGTCATACCGAGCCATAATAGCGTTGGTATATATTTGCAACCAGCTAATTTGCGCTTGCAGCACATCAAGTATTGTCACCGATCCCTCGCCATAGGCATAGGTGCTGATAGAGAGGTTCTCCTCGGCAAGTGCCAGGTTACGTTGCGAAGCATCTATACGTGAACGTATTGTTTGCAGATTTGTCCAACCGTTGCTCTCCATAAGCGATAGCTTATCCACCATACTCTCGACATTAAGCTCCGATATACGATAATTACTCTCGGCCTCGCGTACAGCCTCGCGACGCTCCCGAAAATGGAAAATAGGGGTGTTCATAGAGAGCACAACACCTCCATCAAGGTGCATACCGCCACCTGCACGATGAGGCACATTTGGTTGTAGAAAGCCATACAGACTTAAATCCATCGACGGCAAATACTTCGCTCCGGCAGAGCGTATTCCCCAACGTTCGACCTCTCGTTCAGCCTTCGAGATAGCATATTCGGGATGCGACGACAGCAGATAATCGATATTACGTCGTACGGGCATAACCATACTATCTAATATTGAATTATATAGCACAACCTCATGTGAAGGTTCAACACCCCGCAACACATTAAAGTTATGCAGAGCCAAGAGATAATCTTGTTTGGCGGCAGAGAGCTGATACTCCGCATCGCTCATACGAGATTCCACCTGCAACAGATCATTTTTCGAGGTATAGCCCTCCTCGAAACGGTGTGCCACAATATCACGCAATTTGCGAATTATAGATATATAGTCGGCGATAGCCTCGTGGTATACCTCGGCACGCGACAGCTCCCAGTAGGCCTGTTCTGCCTCATAGACAACATCTCGCTGCGCCTGCTCCACGCTATATTCGGCGATATCGTATTCCAGCTCCGCACGTTTTATATCGGCACGCACACCACCGCCGGCATAGAGCGTTTGATTGACCTCGGTACGTCGATTCCAACTCCACTGACGTTCATTATCCTTATCGCGGAATACAAGGTCTATATCGCTACGCATAACGACCGATGGCAGACGGCCTTTACGCTGACGTCTGAGCTGAGCATCAGCACCCTCAACAGCAGCATCGGCTCGCCCAAGCGTCAGGCTATACGCCTCAACCGAAGAGCAATAATCATCTATGGTGAGTTGTGCCGAGAGAGTGGGCGAAAGCAGCAACACAGACAGGATATATACAACTATACGTTTCATAGCTTAATACGGTAAAACAAAGAATATACAACGGGTAATATCATCAAAACCAAGAGAGTAGCAACAACAAGACCTCCCATTATGGTGGCTGCCATACTACCAAACATCGAGTCAAATAGTAGCGGGATAAGAGCCAACACCGTGGTAGCCGATGCAGCTACGACAGGCACAAAACGGTCGGAGGCAGCACGCACAACAGCTTCGGCAGGAGCAACACCCTTGCCGCGCAGCTCCGTAATACGAGATATTAGAATAACTCCATTTTTGACATTCATACCTACAAGGCCGAGTAGTCCGAGTAGCGAGAAGAAGTCGAACATCTTGCCCGTAAGAGATAGTCCTAACACCACACCGAGGAAGATAAATGGTATTGTGAGTAGCACAATTAACGGATCACGATAGTTGCCAAACAGCAACAGCAGTAACACAAAGATGAGCAGCAGCGTTATCGGCAGTTTACTCATAAGCGCCTCGTTGGACTCCTCACGACTTTGCTCCTCGCCATATGGTTGCATACGATAACCCTCAGGAAGTACCACCTCGCTTGACAAATCTGCCATCAGCTCGTCGAGAAGTTGCAAGGTGTTTACTCCCCGTTTAGGATCACACTGCGCCATCATAACACGTTCGCTATTTATACGTTTGATAACCGAGTTCTCGAAGCTAAACTCAAAACCCGAGGATGCCTGCTCAATAGAGTAGCCCTTACCCGAGCGAGAGAATACGGGCATAGTCTCAACGGCCATTAACGAACTATCGGCAGATGGCTGCGAGCGCAGAAGCACCGGCATAGATATATCGCCCTCACGATAGGATGCGACACGTAATCCCGAAACGGCAATATCGAGCGAGCGTAGCAATGAGCCTCGTGTGACACCGATGCGTTGTCCCTTAATTTGCGAGTAGTGCGGTTGCCATACGGCCACTCGGTTTGTCCAGCTGTTACGAACATTGCGTGTCAAACCGTTACGCGACATAATATCCATAGCTTGCGCCGTAAGTCGTTTCAATGTATCGATATCATCCCCAATAAAACCTATCTCTATGGTTGCATCCGGCACAGGCGAGAGCTTAAAGAGCGAGGAGCGCAGCCACACATCGGGCATATTGGCAACAACCCACTCATCGAAGTGTTGTTCGACATTAGCAGTACTCTTAGGCGAATATAGTTCAACAAGCAGATTGCCATAGTTCGGCCTATCTGCATAACTACTACTTGCAAGATAGTATCTCGGAGGTGTAGCACCTGCCACTGACGATACGCGCTTAACCTCGGGCTGTTGCAGTAACCACCCCGTCATTCTATCGAGCTCCTTCTGTGTAGAGGCTATATCGTAACCTTCGGGGAGTAGCATATCGGCACGAAAATATGCCTTGGAAAGTTGAGGGAAGAAGTTTTGCGGCATACGTGACATTGTCCACAGCGAGAGCACAAAAAGGGCTATGACGACACATAGCGTAAGTAGTCTATGTGACAAGAGCATAGCGACAAGACGTTCGAACCATACCCTACGCGATAGGCTGCTACGCAGGGATACACTGCGCAGTAGCGAAACGCTCATCTCGGGAACCTGTGTAATAGCCAGCAACCAGCTCAGGAGTAAAGATACGCTGATGACCACAAATAGTGGCCGTATAATCTCGGCGACAGATGTCGGGGCGAGTTGCAGGGGCAGAAAGGAGATAATGGCTATCAGCGTAGCAGAGAGCAGAGCCCAGCGGGGTTGCGTCGCCCCCGATACGGCAGCCTTAACAAGTGGCACACCACGACGCATAGCCCCTTCGATATTGTCCTCTACAACAATAGCATTATCTACAAGCATACCCATGGCAATTATAAATCCGGCCAGCGACGTACGATTGAGCGTGACACCAAAGAGATACATAATAAGCAGTGTGCCTCCGATGGCAAAAAGCAACGATGAGCCTACAATAATGCCGGCACGAATACCCATAAAGAGCATTATAAGTATGACTACGATTACAAGCGACTCTACGAGGTTAAGCAAAAAATCATAGTTTGCCCTCTTGGCTATAAGATTTTCGGGATATAACGATACGATGCTGATACCTAACGGGAGTGTATATTCCGCTTCGGAGAGCACTCTATCGACAGCATCGCCAACAGCAACAATATCCATCTCGGGATCAGATGCCACGGCAATACCTATGGCATTACGGCCATCAACCTTAAATATGACCGACGAAGGCTCCTTGTAGCCCTTAGATATATCTGCGACATCTCCCAGACGATACTGCTTGCCATCGGATGCAAAAAGTAATAGGTTTTCGATATCCTCGATAGAATCATATACCGAGCCCTCCAAGATTATAATGTCTATATCACCCGCCTGACGTATTCCTGAGCCGACCACGGCTCCTTGCTCTGCAATAGCCGCAGCCACATCTTCGGGTGTAAGGTCGAAAGCTGCCAACTTCGAAGGTGCTATAACAATATTTATTTCGGGCGACTGCTCACCACAGAGTATTGCCTTCTCCACACCTGACACGGTATAGAGCTTGGAGACAATACTCTGAGCCGAGCTACGCAGCTCATCCCAGCTATAACCGCCATCCGAGATAAGCGCATAGTATAGGCCGTAGACATCGCCATAGTCATCGGCAACACTTATATCGCCGACACCCTCGGGTAGCAGAGCTGAGACATTCTCTATCTTGCGGCGCAGCTCATCCCAGAGCTGAGCTATACGCCTCGACGGTGTTGCGGGATGCAGCTCGACGACAAGGCGTGAATAGCCAAAATGTGACTCCGAAGTAATCTTGTATACCGACGACAACGTCCTCAGTTCTCTCTCCAATGGCTCGGTAAGGTATGCCTCGACCTCATCGGGCGTAGCACCCGGATAGGAGGCTGTAACAACTGCACTCTTAATAGTAAACGTGGAGTCCTCCCTCTTACCTAAATATATGAAGGCATATACGCCACCAAGCAGCATCACAGCAAGGAGAAAACGGATAATCGTACGATGCGATATAGCATATCTCGAAATGTTAAACATAGCACCACATATTAGTTCAATACTCGCACTCTATCGCCTTCGTTGAGCTGATACACACCGGCAGATACCACCCTATCGCCTGCCCTTACGCCATATAGCACCACTATACTATCGCGTCCGATAGGCGAACCGAGTTTTACCTCGGTGCTATGCACCCTATCATCATCGCCTACAACCCATACATAATTACCTCCGGTGGCAGGCGCATATATCGAAGTGAGAGGCAATACCACTGTCAATCTATCGCTCTCGGGCATAGTGACCGTTGCAATGCAGGTCATACCTGGCGATATCTTATAGCGCGCCGTATCTACATCCACCAGGCGTAGCGATACCGGAAAGCCATAAGCATCGGACGAGGTACGTGCAAAGCTCTTGATAACGGCCGTAAAGTGCATATCGGGATAGGCATCAAAGACCACGGTATAGTGTGTCGTAGACTTAGAAAGCTCCGCAACAAGGCTCTCGGGGGCTGTAAATCCCACGGTAGTACTCACAGGATTAACAATACGTACCACCGTCTCTCCCGAGGCAACACGTTGGAAGGCATCTACATATGTGCGCTCGATAACGCCATCAAACGGAGCAGTAATACGTGTATCGGAGAGCAAATCCAGACTGTTTTCATATGCCGAGCGTGCCTGAGCCACACTCGACTCGATGGACTCTACCTCTTGCAGGGATACGGCATCGTGTTCCAACAACCTATTGGCACGATGCAGACGCGATTGCAGCTCATCGTATGCCGCCTTAGCAGCATCTACCTGCAATCGCACATCCCTATCATCGAGTTCGGCAAGAAGCGCACCACGACGGACATACATACCCTTGGCGACGGGGACATCAATAACTCGACCACCAATCTTAAATGCAAGGTTAGAGGCATCATCGGCAGTACTTAGGGCGGCAAAGTCACGACTTATGTGCGTGAGCGACGAGGCGACGACGCACTTTACAGAACGTGGCTCACGGCTATGTGTACCCTGCTCACCACGACAACTAAGAATAGTTGCTATAAGTATGAAAAAGAGTATTCTGCGCATAACAAAAAAATTGACCTGTTCTTAAAAAACAGGTCAATTATCTTGCCAAAAGATAGCCGTCGCGGTTCTACATATCGCAGATGTTATACTTACTCTCTATTCTTCCATTATCGAGTATCAGCACACCCACATCGGCGCGTATCATAGAGCGAAGCGTCATAGCATCCACATAGTACCATTCCGACTCTATGACATCCTTGATATCGGAATATTCTGCCGATGTAAGTACTACAACGCGACAATTATCATATTTTTCATAGAGAGCATCAATAGCGTTCTTAGTTTTATCCCCGAACGAGGCAACCGATATCACAAGCCATATCTGAGGGCCATCATACATAAGCAACTCCTGCGCAACATCCCGACCCTCGCTATCGTATATGGCAAAGTCGCCAAAGCGCAACTCGTCGGCACCACCTTGTACGGTAACGGCATCAATAAACTGCAAATCGTCACGCAACCAGCACTCTGCATCGTCTGCGGCAAAGCGATACTCCTCACCACTATACTTATCAACAAAACGCAGCTTAGTATGTGTCGCGTTAGCCATGCGTTCACGCTCCGTGATAATCTCCTCTCGAAGATTTACTCCCTCGCCATAGGGCATAAAGTCGATGATAGGCAGATGGCGCAACACATATATATTAAGAAGTATCGACAGAGAAAATATCACCGCAGCCATTAGCCACTGTAACACACGAGGCATCCCACTCCGACCTCCTCTTTGGCATAGGAGTAAGGCCATTGGGAGCATAACGATATTTTTCAGCAACGTAGCCATAGGCGACAGATACAAAGCATCACCAAAACAGCCGCAATCGCCAATAGGCAACACCGTTGCATTCAGCAGCGTGATAACGGTGAACACCGTAAGCATCACAACGGCGATAGTCGAAGTGACTACCGTAAGAAGATTGAACAACAGTAATAGTCCAAGCGTAAGCTCCACAGCACCCAGCAATACTGCAACAGGCGTAGCGAGCATATCGAAAGAGCCGAATCCAAAGGCTGCAAAATACTTTTCCACATATATGGCCGTACCGACCGTATCGAAGCTCTTGACAGCACCCGAAAAGAGAAATACTGCGCCAAGGATATAGCGCAGTAACAAAGTGGTATATTTCCGGTATTTGGCGTTCATAACATTTTAGATGAGTGGAGCGAGGAACTGCATAATACGCTCGTATATAGTATCGGGCGTAGCCATAGCTCCATCATCGGATGAGCACTCCACAACACGCAGGTCATCGCCAACCGCTGCCGACTCAATGTATACCTCACGTACACGACGTTGCAGGTCTAACGATGCCTCATGTATATCACGGCCACCTTGCAGATAGGCTCTATCATCGCCCTCACGCGCCTCACTCAACTTACGCTCGGTAAACGAAAATGGCACATCCAAGAATAGCGAAACATCGGGACGAGGGATGGCGAACTCCTCGTATTCGGTATGCAGTATCCACTCGCGCAGTCTGCATCGCTCTTCATAGTCACTCAGTTTGGCACACTGGTAGCCTATATTCGAATATACATATCTATCGACAATAACCACCTTGCCTGCCGCCAGCCAGCCCTTGATAATTGAGGCTGCATTGGCTCTATCGCCCGCATACAGCAATGCCACAAGATAGGGGTTAACCTGCTCCACAGAGCCAAGCTCACCACGTAGAAAACGCGCTATAAGCTCGCCATATACCGGAGCATCGAAGCGAGGAAAATGCAGATATTCACACTCCACGCCACGACGACGAAACATATCCGTAAGTTTCGCTATCTGGGTTGATTTACCGGCACCATCAAGGCCTTCAAGTACTATAAACATATTTATTGGGTTTTATCGTAGCATTTTTACGGCACGCTCAACACCGCAAGCAAGCACCTCCACCTCTTCCAGGCTGTTATACATACCTATCGAGGCTCGGCACATGCCAGGTACTCCGAAGTGGGTCATAACAGGCTCCGCACAATGATGCCCCGTACGTATTGCGACACCAAGCTTATCGAGTATCATACCCACATCGTAGGGATGTGTTCCATCGACCGTAAACGACACCAAAGGACAGCGTCGTGGTGCTGAGCCATAGATACGTAATCCATCTATGCGGCTGAGACGCTCGGTCATATGGCGCAGAAGCATCTGCTCATGCTCCTCTATATGCTCCATACCGATAGAGCTGACATACTCCATAGCCTCGGCCAATGCCACCGCACCGATAAAGTTGGATGTACCCGCCTCGAACTTCAAGGGCAACGGCGCATATGTGGTACGCGCAAAGGTAACCTTATCTACCATATCGCCACCACCCATATATGGCGGCATAGACTCCAACAACTCCCTGCGGCCATATAGCACACCGATACCTGTTGGGCCATAGAGTTTATGTCCGGAAAAGGCATAGAAGTCATAACCACGCGCTGCAACATCACCGCCACCGTGCACGATACCCTGACAGCCATCGACCATAACAACAGCATTGACGGCATGTGCAGCATCAACGATAGGTCTAAGGTCGGGCATCGTAGCAATAGTATTCGAGGCCTCGGTAACGGCTACAAGACGTGTACGCTCATCTATAAGCTCCGAAAGCATATCTACACGCAACTCTCCGTTATCGTCAAAGGGTAATAGACGTAGCTCGGCACCATGACGCTCGGCAGCAAGCTGCCAAGGGACTATATTGGAGTGGTGCTCCATCTCCGAAACCACAATATTATCACCCGATTTCAAATAGCGTGCGCTCCACGATGTAGCCACCAGATTTATCGACATCGTAGCACCCGAGGTGAAGATAATCTCCTCACGATGCTGCGCACCGATGAAGGCTCGTACCCTCTCGCGTGCAGCCTCATATTTATCGGTCATAACACCCGAAAGGTGGTGCACACCACGATGTATATTGGCATTATGCTCACGCATTAGCTCCGAGCATAGGTCGATAACCCTCGTAGGCTTCTGCGCCGTAGCTCCGCTATCGAAATAGACCAGCTGGCGACCATTAACCTTACGACCCAATATCGGGAAATCTGCACGTATTTTGTCTATATCAAACATCGCTATAACGAGTTAAACTTCACCGAAAGCAGCTCCTCAAGGGGTTCAACAAGGCTCTCTATCGAGGCGTGTAAAACGACATCCGAGATAAAGCCTTCAATCTGTAAACGCTTAGCATCGGCAAGGCTCAGACCTCGCTGACGCATATACAATATGGCATCTGCATCCATCTGCCCAACCGTTGCACCATGGCTACATTTCACATCGTCTGCATATATCTCCAATTGTGGGAGTGTCTCGATATGGGCATCGCCGATAACGATGTTGCGACTCGACTGCGCCGAGTCGGTATGCTGCGCATCGGGAGCAACATATACCAGGCCCGAGAAACTACCGTGAGCCTTACCCGAAGCGACACCCTTAACCGATGTGCGTGACACGCAATCTGCCGAGAGATGATTTACATCGACCGTGACACTACCCTGCTCCTCAGCTGTAAGGATAAACGCACCATTTAGCTCGAAGCGGGCTCCAGCCGCAACAAGGCTCGCAGCGACACGCATATCCGAGGGCGAGAGTACTATCTGCGTCATACGACACTCGGCATCTGCACCAACGGCCACAGATAGCTGCATAGCACTACGCTCTGTAACAACCTCCACAATACGCAGATGTGCGCCACGTTCTATCTCTATATCGAGGTTTACGGCCAACGCCTTATCCACTATCAGCAACTCAACGTCGGCACCCTCTTCAATACGTATATCCATATCCTCTTCGGGTTGGATATACCATCGTCCCGATGTCGCACAACAACCCCGAGATAGAGGCTGTGCAGCCATCTTATCTATGATTCGCTGTGTCATCGTTACTCCTCCTTATAATCGTTTATAAGCCAGTCGTAGCCCTCCTTTTCGAGTTTTAGAGCAAGGCTCTTATCTCCCGAATAGATTATGCGTCCCTTATACAAGACGTGAACGTAGTCAGGCACAATGTAGTCGAGCAATCGCTGATAGTGCGTGATAACTATCGTAGCATTGTCGTCACGCTTCAAACGTGTGACTCCCGTAGCCACAATACGCAGTGCATCAATGTCAAGACCCGAGTCAGTCTCGTCAAGTATCGCCAACTTCGGATCGAGCATTGCCATCTGGAATATCTCGTTTTTCTTCTTCTCACCGCCCGAGAAGCCCTCATTTACGGCTCGCGATGTAAGCTTCGAGTCAAGCTCGACAATAGCACTCTTCTCGCGCATAAGTTTGAGGTATTCAGCCGCAGTCAATGGCTGCTCGCCACGATACTTACGATGTTCGTTTACAGCGAGTTTCATAAAATTAGCCATTGTAACTCCCGGAATCTCCACAGGATACTGGAAACCGAGGAATATACCCTTGCGTGAACGCTCCTCAATAGGCAGGTCGAGAAGCTCCTCGCCCATAAACTCCACCTTACCGGCTGTCACGGTAAACTTCTCGTTACCGGCCAACACCGATGCCAATGTAGACTTACCCGATCCGTTAGGTCCCATTATGGCGTGTACCTCACCGGCTTTAACTGTCAGGTTTATACCCTTCAAAATCTCCTTGTCGCCAACCGAGGCGTGTAGATTTTCAACTTTAAGCATATCTAATATCTCTTTTTGTTTTCTTCACTTGTTATGGTCGTATGGTCAACACAACACCCATCACACCCAACTACGCATGGGATACACATCACTCTTTCACGTTCAGACGTATTCCACGCAGGACGTACTTTCCCATTCGAGGCAATGATTGAGAGCTCGAAGATGACCTCTTATCACAAAATTTCAAACAGCGGTTATACCTGAATTTTTGTCAGAAGAGGTTAGATTTGAGCTCGATTAAAATATTGACTCGGATGGGACATACTTCTGTATTTCCCATTCGGGGCAATGATTGAGAGTTCAAAGATGACCTCTTATCACAAAATATCAAACAGCGGTTATACCTAATTTTTGTCAGAAGAGGTTAGATTTGAGCTCGATTAAGATATTGACTCGGATGGGACATACTTCTGTATTTCCCATTCGGGGCAATGATTGAGAGCTCGAAGATGACCTCTTATCACAAAAATTATCCCACGCTACCCTCCAAACTGATAGCCAACAGCTTTTGCGCCTCCACAGCAAACTCCATAGGCAACTTAGACAAGACATCACGGGCATAGCCATTGACAATAAGACCTACGGCCTCCTCGGTAGCTATACCTCGCTGGTTGCAGTAGAAGAGTTGATCTTCTGAGATCTTTGATGTGGTAGCTTCGTGCTCCAATACGGCAGTCGAATTATGACAGTCGATAACGGGGAAGGTATGTGCGCCACACTTGTCACCGATAAGTAGCGAGTCACACTGCGAGTAATTACGGGCATTCTCGGCGCGCTTTGCCACACGCACCAAACCACGATACGCATTCTGTGAGCGACCCGCAGATATACCCTTAGAGACGATACGTGAACGGGTATTGCGTCCTAAATGTATCATCTTGGTACCCGTATCTGCCTGCTGGTAGTTGTTTGTCATTGCCACCGAATAGAACTCTCCCGATGAGTTATCACCCTGCAACACACAGCTGGGATACTTCCACGTAATAGCCGAACCTGTCTCTACCTGTGTCCACGACAGATGTGCGCCCTCGCGACAGATGCCTCGCTTGGTCACGAAGTTATAGATACCGCCCTTGCCATCCTTATCGCCCGGATACCAATTCTGCACCGTGGAGTACTTAACGTCTGCATCCTTCTCCACCACAATCTCCACCACGGCTGCGTGCAACTGGTTCTCGTCACGACGAGGTGCTGTACAACCCTCCAAATAGCTCACATACGAGCCCTCATCGGCAACAATAAGGGTGCGCTCGAACTGTCCTGTACCCTCGGCATTGATGCGGAAATAGGTTGATAGCTCCATAGGGCAACGCACACCCTTGGGTATATAGCAGAACGAACCGTCGCTAAATACCGCAGCATTGAGTGCGGCGTAGAAATTATCCTTATAGGGGACAACCGAGCCGAGATATTTCTGTATCAGCTCAGGGTGCTCCTTGATAGCCTCGGAGATTGAGCAGAAGATAATACCCTTTTCGGCAAGAGTATCACGGAACGTGGTCTTCACCGACACCGAGTCCATAACAGCATCGACAGCAACTCCTGCCAATGCCATCTGCTCCTCGAGGGGTATACCGAGCTTGTCGAAGGTACGCTTCAACTCGGGATCTACCTCGTCCATAGAGTTGAGCTTGGGTTTGGTCTTGGGTGCCGCATAATATATCACATCCTGGAAGTCAATCTCAGGGATGTCGAGGTGCGCCCACTTGGGATGCTCCATCGTCAGCCAGTAGCGGTATGCCTCCAAGCGGCGTTCCAACATCCACTCAGGCTCACCCTTCTTCTCCGAGATAAGACGTATGACATCTTCGGAGAGTCCGCGACCAATGGTATCGGTCTCGATATCGGTCACGAAGCCATACTTGTAATCGCTCGTTTCAAGTTCTTGAAGTATATTTTTTGAATCGTTTTCCATTGCTCTTAATAAATAGTTCGCAAAGATATAAAAAATTATTAAGAAGAGCAATTATATATCATATTTCGCCATAAAAATTAATTATAACACCATTAGATATACTAATGTAGTCATATCATAATAGGCCTCAATCATCAAGGCCAAGCACCCTACTACGCCTATTAACAAAGCAGGCAACGGTAGCCAATGCAACTGCTACGATACCGTTAAAACGGAAGGCAAAAGCATAGGAGTCGGTATGAAATATGGTGTTTATTCCATCTATAATAAATGGGGCGACAAGGATTGCCAGATAATTGACAGCCATAACAATAGACAGAGCCAGCGTAGCGAGTCTCGGAGGTGCATTTGTAGCTGCCTTATCATATATAATCGGTTGCATTATACCATAGCCAAAGCCGGCAAGAACAGCTCCGAAGACGAGGGTTACAACCGAGGGGTTATGCCACGACATAAGCATAAGTCCGATACCCATCACCACCAACGACACGACATTTACCCAGCGTCCGAAAATTGTTATTATGCTATTGAGCACAAATCCGGGAGCCATAATAGCAAGAAAGAATAGCGAGATGATAATACCGGAATCCGATGTCGAGATACCGGCCGACGATGCAACGTAGGAGGTGTTGAAAGTTACAACAAGCGAGGTGTATGTTATTACGAAGTAGAAGAGCATAAGTTCTGCTATAACCCTGCGGTTGAGGCTCGATTGTCGATTTTGTGCTCCACCATCCGGCTCCGGCATCGGCCGGGTGTGGCTCAACGCCGGAATTAACAACAGGGTTACGGCCGGCAACAGATAGACAACAAAAGCGAAGTGCCACTCGATATCTGCCATATAGCCGACAAGGGCCGTGGATAGTACCAGCGTAAGGTTATTGACAGCAGAACTGATACCGAGCTGTCGCACGCGTCTATCACCAGTGAAATAATCGACAATAAGTCCGGTAGAGAGAGGTATGATGATACCGGCACCTATACCCATAATACCACCCAACACTATCAGCTCCCACAACTTACGCGAGAGCAGACATCCCATACCGCTGAGCAGAAATATCGCCGTTCCGAAGGTAAGCATACGTATCTTATTACCCCGTACCGACCAACGACCGGCAAGCAGCATAAAGGGAATGATCATCAGCGACGGCAACGATTCGAGCATCTCCACCTCAATATGGCTCGCCTTAGGGAATATTGTATCGAGTTTATCGAGGATAGGCGATACCGCCAAACCCGGCAGAGAGACAATGGCCGACACTGACCATATAGCGACAAGAGCCACGAGAGGCATAGTGCCCTTTCCTGTATTAACTGTCATAGCTGAAAATTTTTGACATCAACAGCAATAGACATACCATTAATTACGTTTTACGAAGAGATATCAAAGATATGTAACAATAATTTTCGAGATTATTAATTTTGATTTTCGGATTTTAATTCATATCTTTGTTAGCTGGATAAGAATAATTCTAACTTCAATATAACTAATTAAAATGAATAAAGACTTACAGATTTTTGACCTGATTGCCGAGGAGCGTTCACGTCAGATGAAGGGTATCGAGCTTATCGCATCGGAGAACTTCGTAAGCGACCAGGTTATGGCCGCTATGGGTTCGGTATGTACAAACAAGTATGCCGAGGGCTACCCTGCTGCTCGCTACTATGGTGGTTGTGAGGTTGTGGATAAGATTGAGAATCTCGCCATCGAGCGCATCTGCAAACTCTACGATGCAGAGTATGCCAACGTACAGCCACACTCTGGCGCACAGGCTAATATGGCAGTATTCTTCGCAGTACTCAAACCAGGCGATACATTTATGGGCCTTGACCTTTCGCATGGCGGCCACCTATCGCACGGTTCACCAGTGAATATGTCCGGCATGTATTTCAAGGCTGTGGGCTACAAGCTCAAGGAGGAGACCGGCAATATCGACTACGACGAGATGGAGGCACTTGCATTGGAGCATAAGCCAAAGCTTATCGTCGGTGGTGCTTCGGCCTTCTCTCGCGAGTGGGACTACAAGCGTATGCGCGAGATTGCCGATAAGGTGGGTGCACTACTCCTTGTCGATATGGCACATACAGCAGGCCTTATCGCAGCAGGCCTTTTGGACAACCCCGTGAAGTATGCCCACATCGTAACATCTACTACACATAAGACACTTCGCGGTCCTCGTGGCGGTATCATTCTTATGGGCAAGGATTTCGACAACCCATGGGGTTACACCACTCCTAAGGGTGTTGTTAAGAAGATGTCGCAGATCCTCAACTCGGCAGTATTCCCCGGTATACAGGGCGGCCCATTGGAGCACGTTATCGCAGCTAAGGCTGTAGCCTTTGGCGAGGCTCTCACACCCGAGTATAAGGAGTATCAGCAGCAGGTTGTAAAGAACTCTAAGGCATTGGCCGAGGCTCTTACAAAGCGTGGTTATAAGATTGTATCAGGCGGCACGGACAACCACCTTATGTTGGTTGATTTGCGTACCAAGTTTCCTGAGCTCACAGGTAAGCTTGCCGAGAAGTGCCTGGTAGCTGCCGACATCACCACTAACAAAAATATGGTGCCATTTGACTCTCGCACTCCATTTACCACATCAGGTCTGCGCTTCGGTACCCCCGCCATCACCACACGTGGTGTCAAGGAGGATAAGATGGATTATATTGCCGAGCTTATCGACCGCGTGCTCTCTGATCCGGAGAACGAGGAGAACATCGCAGCAGTACGCAAGGATGTTAATGCCATGATGAGCGAGTACCCTCTCTTCGCGTGGTAGCATAGTAACCCCCTAACATAGCCGAGGCCGACTGAAAAGCAATTTTTGGTCGGCCTCGCCGTTTTATTTGATGATGGCTATCTGCGCTCCACTGCTCATAGGTCTGCTCACAGGTCTGCTCACAGGTCAATATAGCAGATAAATCGCAGACTTTTCAGCAGCTTGCAACAGCACCACCCTACCCACCTCCACGCTGAATATCGTGAAGTTCTTTCGCAAGACAAATGGCCACAAGGCACGTAAAGTCAAGAAAAATTAGTAACTTTGCGTTATTCGTAGCGTGTAATAAGGGTTAGAATATGAACAAAGAAACGCTTAATATACCGCAATCTGTGCTTGATGCAGCGAGTGAGCTTATTGCTATATACGGGGCTCATTTCTACCACTTGGGACATTATGAGGGCAAGGAAGTTTATTTGTATAAATTCCCCGAGGATAGCTCTACTGGCTTTCCTTTTGTCTACCTGTTAGGCGACAACAAAGTCACAGAAGTCTCAGGTGGCATTGCATTGGATATTATCGATTTACTTATTAAAGATGACGGTGAATAAAGTATTAAATAGCTTGTAGTCGATACGCATTATGCCTCTACAATAGGCAATATTCGATGTTTCTCCTCTACTTGCGAGATACGCAATATCTTTGCATAGTGTAATACATTAAATCTTAAAGCCTAATCTAAATTGCAAGTGTGGCTCGAAGAAGAAGCGACCATAATTGCCCGAGTAGTATCCGACGCCTGCACCAATGGTAAACTCGCAAAACCAATGCTTCGTGAACTCTCTTTTGATACCGTAGACCGGTACTAATGAGGTTCTAAAAGGGGTGTTAGGAATCAATATCGCTCCACTGATTTTCGCCGCGAAGAAGTCCTCGTTGTTAAGATAGTATCTTGGCTCAATCGTTAGACGGAATCCATTACTCCATTCATAGTTGTATTTTTGTGGCGAATATGCTTCGCTACCGGCACCGATGCGACCAATCAATGACATGCCGCTATTCCACACATACTCATAGCTATACTCAAGACGGTATGGGGTTGATATGGAGAATGTGTGGTGTGAGCCTACTTGCTCGTAGCGTGGTTTCTCTGTTGATTTGCTATCTTGAGCCTCTGCACTATAAGCTCCTGCGAATAGCGCAATAATAAGGATTACTAAACTCTTTTTCATAATCTGTTTTTGTTAGTTTATTATTGTTAAATTTTTTCTGCCTACAAATTTACCCCCCCCCCACGAATTTTCCAAATTTACGGGCAGGAAAGTGTCATGGAGGGATGATAATTAGTTACTCTTTACCACATCAGCGGGATTTTCGGTGGCAGCCTTCCACGAGCGGATAGTAACAATGCCTACGGTTAGTAATGCCAATATAAGAATTGCCAAGACAAAGACCCACCAATCAAGAGAGATGCGATAGGCAAAGTTGGACAACCATCTATTAATAGCGTAATAACCGAGTGGGACGGCTACAACAGCACATACGGCAACAATCTTCAGGAATTGCAGATTGAACATCAGTAGTATCTCCGTAACCGTTGCACCATTCACTCTTCGGATGCCTATCTCCTTGCGGCGATATTGTGCATCGAAAAGTACCAAGCCAAAGACTCCCATTAGTGAAATGACGATAGAGATAAGGGCAAATAGCGTGATGAGGGTTGTGAGTTTTTGCTCACTCTGGTAGAGTCGCTCAATATCCTCATCCATTGTGCGTATAGTGTATGTATCTGCGGAGATGGCAGGATTAAACTCAGCCAATGTTGTACGAATGTAGTTACGCGCTTCAGCGGATGGAGTTCCCTTTGCCATACGAACATAGAGGTACGAAGGGGTAACTTCATCATCAATGACAAAGCACATAGTAGGCGTGGTAAATTGTAACGAACGAGAGTGCCAATCTTTGCAAAAGCCCACCAATGATGTCAAACTTCCTGCATAGCTACTTGCCCGATCGAGTTGCAAGTCAATAGCCTTTCGCCCCGTTTCATTCATAATCATCGCATCGGTGTCCGATGATGATAAATTACGACCTTCAGTTAGCTCAATGCCCATAAAATCTAGGAAATTCCAATAGACATAGAGGGCTGAAATGGTTACAAAGCGACCATCAGGCATATTTACACCCCAGCCACCGTGCATCGGAGCCACCATCGGAGCGTCGGCGGCTGTTACATCCTCGACCATAGGATTTTGTTTAAGTTTATCGAAGAGAGCCTCCAGCTTATCACGAGTAGGTACAGTATAGTCGTCATCCACCGCAACCGTATAAACTAACTCTCTGTTAAAGCCCATGTCGTAGTTCATCATAAAGCGATGCTGTCGCTCCATAAATATCACGGCAATAATCAAGGACAACGAAATCACATATTGTGCGCATACCAACACATAGCGCAAAATTCGACCTTGGCGTGTGGCGTGAAACGAGCCACCCAACACAAAGGCAGGTGAGAATTTTGTGATATACCATGCCGGATAGAGCGACACGACGAGACCAAGCATAAGGGCTACGCCTGCCAATGATAATGCAACGCTCCAATTATCCTCTATCGCAATCGAGGTGGATATATATTCGGTGAGTGGCGTATCGCCGGCCAGCACCACGATAACAGCAGCACCGAATAGTGAAATAAGAATCAAGCCTATGGTTTCAAACAAAAAGTTGAGGCGCAGTTGTGTGGTCGGTGCTCCAAAAATTTTGAGCGTATTGACGGCACGAATACGCACAGGGATAAGTGCGAAGAAGAAATTGACAAAATTGATAAACGAGATTCCCAAAATCAGCACTGCAATTGCGATGAGTGTCAGTGTTGTGGTTTTATTACCCTGGGCAGTGTAAGCACCCTCGCACTCTGTGGCAAAATAGAGTCTGCTGTATGGATTTAGGCGTGGCGCAAGCAACTTCATTTGTTCCTCTACTTCACTTTCCGATGCACCCTCCTCCTTCATTGAATCACGAAGCCACTTATCCAGCTTTGCCGTAACAGCAATAGGATCTGCACCCTCTGCGAGCTTTACATAGCAGGGGTACGACCACGATGACTCCTCTTGCTGATAGTTAATCTCGGGAAATCCTGCAAAGCAGTCAATCTCTGCCAAGTCGCCAGGACCTGGTTGATCGCGATAGATGCCGATAATAGGGAATGCCACATTTCGCTCATCTGCACCTTGTCCGATATGGAGTCTGTCTCCGACCTTAAGATTATAGCGTCGAGCACAGCTCTCTGCCATTACTAGGTCATGTACTCCGATATTCTCCGCTGACCCATCTATAAATTCAAATGAGAATAGTTGTAACGCTTTCTCGTCAGTGCGTGATATTGCCAGCTCAAAATTGTCGATTTGCAAATTACGCTTTATAGAGAAGTATTGTCTGCCAATTATTTGCGTGAAGATATTGGCACACTGTTCCACCTCCGGACACGCTTCGCACATGGCTTGCGGCAGCAGACGGTTCCATGTCATGGCATAATTACCCTCAGTTGTCCAACTTGGATATTCCAAACGGTAGATGCGCTCAACATCGGGTATAGACTGATTATAGCGCAGGTCGTAATTGACCTGCACTAATATCAGATATGCCGCAGCAAAGGCTATCGCCATACCCACTATGTTGAGTAGCGATGATGCCGTATAACGGCGTAGTAGTGTTATAAAGTTTCTCCAGAACATAGGCTTTTAGTTTGATTTAACGACGTCGGCAGGATTCTCGGTTGCAGCCTTCCACGAGCGGAGGGTTACAAGGCCTACGGTTACGGCGAGGACAATCACGAGGGCGGCAATATAGAGCCACCAAGGCTGTGCGATGCGGTTGGCGAACTGCTCCAACCAGCGCGAGGTGATATACCACGCCACAGGTGCTGCCACCACAAAGCAACCTCCGACAATCCACACATAACGCAGGTTAAGCATCTCGACAATCTGGCGTGTTGTTGCGCCATAGACCTTGCGAACGGCGATCTCCGAGCGGCGGTGCTGCGTCTCGAACATCACAATACCAAAGACTCCCATCAGTGCGATAACAATAGCCAGCACGGCGAACAGGCCAATCAGCACCATATCCTTTTTAGTTTGCTCATAGAGGCCTTCAACCCACTCTTCCAAGAAGTAAAGTTCGGCCTCGTCAGCAGCAGGTGCAAGTTCCTTTGTGAGTTTAGCTACATAGTCGGCAAAGGCTTCGACATCAGCTCCCGCACGCAGACGGATGTAGTAATAACACAAACCACTTTTGTTGTTGCAGTAGAATGCGTGGTGATCATCATTAACACTCAATGATGTTAGACGCACATCTTTAATCACTCCCACGACATCAAGGCCATCCGGGAAATGATAGCCGACAGGAATACCTATCTCACGATTTAATGACTTCATAATAATCATCTCGCCTCGTTCGCCCGAAGATGGGGTAAATCCTACGCCATCAACCACTTCAAAGCCAAAGAAGTTAAGAAAGTTCCAGCGTACGGGATTAGACTTAAGCTGATAGTTCTTGTCCTGATAGGCTCGTCCCCAAGTCTGATTGTTTCTAAAGAGGTTTGCCCAAGAAGCTGTCACATCCTCGGCATCGGGATGTTGTTGGAGACGCTCTATAACTGTTTCCGAGCGGTCACGCAAATCCCACGAAGCGAAGGTTACAATATTTGAGCGGTCAAAGCCCAAATCGTAGTTAATCATATAGCGATACTGCAAGAAGAAGACAGCGGTTACAATGATAAGAATCATAGCCACAGTAAACTGCATTCCTACCATAATAGAGCGAAGTCTGCGACCAGTTGCCGACTGTGCAAAACCACCCTTAACACCCAATGAAGCATTGAAACGAGTGATGTAGAATGCAGGATACAATGCTGCTACAACTGCCAATAACACCATCAGTGCGACCATTATAATAATGACTGCGATGTTATCGCCAAGAGCCAGCGAACAGATGGAGTAGTTGGTGATAAAGCTCTCTTGAATAGCGACCATCAGGTAAAAGGTCAAAGTCATTGAGATAAGCACCAAGCCGATAGCCTCGAACAAGAAGTTCCAACGCAGTGTACCTTGACTCGCACCGAAGACCTTGCAGATATTTACGGCACGCATACGAACAGGCACAAGGGCGAAGAAGAAGTTTACGAAGTTGATAAAGGCTATCAGCACGATAATAAATGCAATGCTTGATAAGATAATCGGGGTTGATTTCTTGCCTGTTTGGAAGTTGTATGCTCCGTCAAACTCGGTGTAGTACATCTCATCAACGGGGACAAGGCGTGTAGCGAGAATATGAGCCCCGTTCTCTATCTCCTCCTTTAGCAACTCCTCCTCTTCGGGGTCTTCGGCAATCCACTCCTCGGCCATTCCGAGGAACCACTCTGCATAGCGATTCTTGAAGATTTCGATGTAAGCATTGAGGTCGGCACCCTCACGCATACGTACAAAGTTTGTGTAGTTCCAATTATTAGTGCCCGATATGTGTACCTGCTCGTCGCCCTGCACAATACTCCAATGTCCGAAGATGGAGTTTTTCGGCATATCTTCATATATCGCCACAATTGTATTCTGCACGGTTGGCTTGCCGTCGTCAAACATACGGCCACCCTCCAAGTAGATTACATCGCCTACACCTAAGCCCAACTTCTCAGCTTCGGAGCGTGACATAATCACCGTATTTGGATTTTTGAGCTCGTCAAAATCGCCAGCCAAGCACTCAAAACCGAAGAACGCAGGGAGGTTGGGCGTAGCGTAAAATATCTGGTTGTTGAAAGATTCAAAGTTGTACTCACCCCTCTTTACCCAAATGCGGCTGATGGCGGCGTATGGTGCATACGAGGCCACCTCCTCAGCATCAGGAAACTGCTCGGCAGCGACATAAGCCAAGTCGCCAGGCGAGTTGGAACTCCACTTCATTTCGGTATTATCGCCACCAAAGTTGGGCGAGATAAGATATGTACGATCAGCATCTTTCAGAGAGTGGTTGTAGGTGAGTGTAAACCACACCTGCGATGCGATGATGTAGAACGCCACAAAGGCGAGGGTCAAACCGAGCACATTAAGCAGCGATGCGACCTTGTATCTTCGCAAGGTCATCAGAAAGTTTTTGAATGCGATTTTCATATTGTTTGAGTTTTATTTGTTTTTGTCTTAGTGGCTTGGGAGGCGGTCAAACCTACCCAAGCCTGGGATGCTTATGGTTTGGTTTTATAGTGAGTTTAGGGAATTTAGGGAGATTAGGGGAATTAGTGATTTGCTTATCCTTAAACTCGCTAAACGCCTTAAATTCACTATATTCTCTACAATCTTGACTTTACATCAGTAACGATTTTTCCGTCGAACAGGCAAATCGTTCTGCTTGCATACGAGGCATCGTGCTGCGAGTGGGTAACCATAATGATGGTTGTGCCCTCCTGGTGGAGCTCTTTGAGCAGAGTCATAACCTCCTGACCATTCTTTGAGTCGAGGTTACCCGTAGGCTCATCGGCAAGGATTAGTTTGGGGTTCGACACAAGGGCGCGGGCGATAGCCACACGCTGCTGCTGACCACCCGAGAGCTGCTGAGGGAAGTGACCGGCACGGTGCGAGATGTTCATACGGTCGAGCATCTTCTTTACTCGCTCCTTACGCTCCGAGGGCTTCACACCCATATAGATCAGCGGCAACTCGACATTCTCCGCCACCGACAACTCGTCGATAAGGTTGAACGACTGGAATACGAAGCCGATATTTCCGCGGC
>JAFVRN010000039.1 GCA_017504265.1 Alistipes sp.
ATTCCATACTTCAAGTGAAGGTAACGAATAGAATAACCTTCTTCGAGCATCCTCATATATTTGAGCAATGCTCCATAATCGTGCTTTTTGCGCATAAAGAAACCCCAAAAGTTTTTTGTCTAAACTTTTGGGGTCACTTCATTAACTTTTTAGCCGCCTCCATTGATATATATGCTCCTGTCTTCGAACCTGACTATTCGATAAGCGATATACTGCGCTGGATAAATTCTGTAAGATTCTTACCTTTAAGCATACCATTCGAGAGTAGCGCAAGGTCGATAATCTGACGCACCTTACGGTTCTGGGCACCTATCTCTTCCAGACGTGTGTCACGCTCGCTGCGTAGCTCGGTGATGCGCTGCGATAGTGTCTCGCGCATCTGCTTCTCCTCGTCCGTGAGTTCGGCATCCTTCTTACCCTTCACGCTCTCCTCGAAGCGGCTCTCCTCGGCCTCGGCAGCAGCAATCTTCTTGCCTATGCTGCGTAACTTATCGCCGTAGGCTGCCTCTACCTCGCCAAGGATGTCGAGGACGATAGGGTGGTTGCCATTAACCGTAATGGTGAAGTTGTCGGGCATCTCGCCATAGAAGCGGCTCATCTCGCCACCACTCGTCGCAGCCATATCCTTCATACGGCGCATAAACTCGTTCTGTGTGATAACCACGGGTGCTGCATCAGCTGCCATAGCCTCGAACGATACGTGGTATTGTATCTTCTGGTCGTGCGGCATCTGGCTCTCGAATACCGGACGCATAATCTGCTGCTGCTCGGTAGTGAGCGACATTGCATCACGCTCAGCCTTGCGAATAAGGTTATCGACAATGTCAGAGTCTACACGTACAAAGCGTATCTTCTCGTTTTTAGACTCGAAGTATTGTATATAGTGGCTGTCAAGCTGACCGTTCATCTCGAGAACATCGTAGCCTTTGGCCTTGGCAGCTTCGATAAACGAGTCCTTGCCGATGATGTCGTCGGTGTAGAGCAATATGGTAAAACCATCCTTGTCGGTCTGCTGCTCCTTGACGGCTGTGATATACTCCTCGGATGTGTAGTACTTACCTTCGATAGACTTCCAGAGCATAAAGTTAGATGCCTTCTCGGCGAATTTCTCGTCGGTGAGTACTCCATACTGGATAAATATCTTAAGATCATCCCACTTACCCTCGTAGGCAGGACGCATGGTGTTGAAGAGCTCTTGCAGACGGTCTGCTACCTTACGGGTGATATATCCCGAAATCTTCTTCACGTTCGAATCGCTTTGCAGATAGCTGCGTGATACGTTAAGCGGAATGTCGGGAGAGTCGATAACACCGTGTAGCAGTGTCAGATACTCGGGTACAATGCCCGTAACCTCGTCGGTTACGAATACCTGATTTGAGTATAGCTGAATACGGTTTTTCTGTATCTCGAAGTTGGTGCGAATCTTCGGGAAGTAGAGTATACCCGTGAGGTTGAACGGATAGTCTATGTTCAGATGGATATAGAACAGAGGCTCCTCGCTTGTGGGGAATAGCTCCGAGTAGAAGTTCTTGTACTCCTCTTCGCTGATGTCGCTCGGCTTACGTGTCCAAAGAGGCGTTGTGTCGTTGATGATGTTATCCTCGTCGGTATCTACATATTTGCCATCTCGCCACTCCGACTTCTTACCAAAGGCTATGGCTATTGGCAGGAAGTGGCAATATTTGCGTAGCAGGCGACCTATCTCGGCACGCTGTGCATACTCGGCGCACTCCTCCGAGAGGTGTAGTACGATGCGTGTTCCACGGTCGAGCTTCTCGTCAAGCTCCTCCATCTCAAACTCAGGTGTTCCGTTGCAGCTCCAGTGGACACTCTTCTTGTCGGTGCGGTATGACTGCGAGAATATCTCAACCTTGTCCGATACCATAAACGATGAGTAGAAGCCCAAGCCGAAGTGTCCGATGATAGCCTGATCCTTATATTTTGCCATAAACTCTTCGGCACCCGAGAATGCAATTTGGTTGATGTAGCGGTCTACCTCCTCGGCCGACATACCTATACCTCGGTCGGTGATGGTCAGTGTCTTGGCAGCCTCGTCTACCGAAACACGTATGGTGATGTCGCCAAGCTCGCCCTCGATCTCTCCCTTCGATGATAGCGTGCGTAGCTTTTGTGTGGCATCTACGGCATTGGATACCAACTCGCGTAGGAAAATCTCGTGATCCGAGTACAAGAACTTTTTGATGACGGGGAATATGTTCTCTGTTGTCACCCCAATCTTACCATTTGTCATAATATATATCCCTATTTATTTTGTTTGTTGCTCTGTTTTTATGCCCTTTCGGCATGCACATAACCCCGGACAAACCTCGTGCCACACATCTAAAAGTGACAAAATGACAGAGTGCGGGTGATAAGATGTCAGTTTTGAGAATTCAACTTTTTTTAGTACCTTTGCACAATATATATCTACTAAGGATGAAAAATATACGCAACTTTTGTATCATAGCCCATATCGATCACGGTAAGAGTACCCTTGCCGACCGTCTATTGGAAAAGACTAATACTTTGAACCAGCGAGAGATGCAGGCTCAGGTGTTGGACGATATGGACCTGGAACGCGAGAAGGGTATCACCATCAAGAGCCACGCTATACAGATGGAGTACAAGGCACGTAATGGCGAGAACTATGTGCTCAACCTTATCGACACCCCGGGACATGTCGATTTCTCGTATGAGGTGTCACGTGCCATCGCTTCGTGTGAGGGCGCACTACTTGTGGTGGATGCCACACAGGGTATACAGGCACAGACCATTTCAAACCTATATCTCGCTCTGGGTCAGGATCTCGAAATAATACCTATTCTCAATAAGATTGACTGTGAGTCGGCGATGATCGACGAGGTCAAAGATCAGATTATCGACCTTATAGGCTGCAAGGAGGAGGAGATACTTCTGGCCTCGGGTAAGACGGGTCAGGGTGTAGAGGAGGTGTTGGAGGCTATCGTAGAGCGCATACCTGCACCCAAGGGCGACGAAAATGCTCCGTTGCAGGCACTCATCTTCGACTCGGTATTCAACCCTTTCCGTGGTGTCATAGCATATTTCCGTGTGATGAACGGCACGCTGCGCAAGGGCGACCACGTAAAGTTCTTCAATACGGGTAGCGAGTATGATGCCGACGAGATTGGTGTGCTGAAATTAAAGATGGTGGAGCGTGGCGAGATTAAAGCCGGCGACGTAGGATATATCTGCTCGGGTATCAAGAACTCAACAGATGTAAAGGTGGGCGATACCATAACCTCGGTAGCCAGCCCATGTCAGGAGGCCATAGCAGGCTTTGAGGATGTTAAGCCTATGGTCTTTGCAGGTGTCTATCCCGTTGAGGCTGACCAATATGAGGATCTGCGTGCCTCGCTCGAAAAACTTAAACTCAACGATGCTTCGCTTACCTTCGAGCCCGAAAGCTCGCTTGCTCTCGGCTTCGGCTTCCGATGTGGTTTCCTCGGCCTGCTCCATATGGAGATCATACAGGAGCGTCTGTATCGTGAGTTCGATATGGATGTCATTACTACCGTTCCCAACGTGTCGTACCATATCACCACTACGCAGGGTGAGGAGCTCGAAGTACACAACCCTTCGGGACTCCCCGAGATTACCAAGGTGGCAAAGATAGAAGAGCCATACATCCTCGCTCAGATAATAACCAAAGCAGACTTTCTTGGCAACGTCCTAAAACTATGTATCGACAAGCGTGGTGTTATGAAGAATCAGACATTCATCACGCAGGATCGTGTCGAGGTAAACTTCGAGATGCCGCTATCCGAAATCGTCTTCGATTTCTACGATAAGCTCAAGAGTATATCTAAGGGGTATGCCTCATTTGACTACCACCGCACAGGTTATCAGCCAAGTAAGCTCGCAAAACTCGATATTCTGCTCAACGGCGAGGCTGTCGATGCACTATCGTCACTCATATATGCCGACCACGCCTACGACTTTGGCCGCAAGATGTGCGAGAAGCTGAAAGAGCTTATACCCCGTCAGCAGTTCGATATAGCCATTCAGGCAGCTATCGGTGCCAAGATTATTGCACGTGAGACTGTTAAGGCTGTGCGTAAGGATGTTACGGCCAAGTGTTATGGCGGCGATATCTCTCGTAAGCGTAAGCTCCTCGAGAAACAGAAGGCGGGTAAGAAGCGTATGCGACAGATTGGCTCGGTTCAAGTGCCTCAATCTGCCTTTTTGGCTGTGCTTAAAATGGATTAATTTGTTGTGATAAGGGGTCATCTACTGCCGCTAACGAATTATCTCAGCAATGGGCAGTACGCTTAAGTACAGCCCATCGCCTCGAAATTCGCCGAGCGTTGTATCTAACCCCTTCTGACAACAAATTGGGGTTTAACCGCTGATTATCCCGAGTGTTGTGGGTTCAGTGGGTTCAGTGGGTTCAGTGGGTGCTGTGTGTTCTGAGTTATGAATGGTATCAAGTCCTAATGAGAGCCTTAGGGCAGTTGAGACCATTGAGATGGTTGCGGCTGAGAGGTCGTAGCACTCTTATAAGTTCTATCAGTGGAAAGCATGATAAAGTGTCACACGCAGCGTAGTTGCCCTGCATAAAATAACCGATTATAACAAATCGAAAACCTAAAATAATGAGAAAAGCTTTACTAACACTAACTCTACTCCTTGCTGTCTTCTCGCTATCGGCCGAGGGTTATAAACCATCGGAAGAGGTGCGTCGCTCGCAAAAGGAGTTTGCCGAGGATCGTTTCGGTATATTCATCCACTGGGGTATATATAGTATGTTTGCTCAGGGTGAGTGGTATTTGCAGAATGCAGGGCTCAACCGTGACGAGTATGCCAAGGCTGCCGACGGCTTCTATCCGCACCGCTTCGATGCCAAGGAGTGGGTGGCGGCTATCAAGGCGTCGGGTGCTAAGTATATCTGTTTCACGACACGTCATCACGACAGCTTCTCGATGTGGGATACCGATTGCTCGGAGTACAATATTGTGGATGCCACGCCTTTTGGCCGTGATGTGCTGAAGGAGTTGGCCAAGGAGTGTCGTAGACAGGATATAGCCCTTCACCTATACTACTCGCATGCCGATTGGTCGAGGGATGAATATCCTCGTGGTCGTACGGCCAAGGGTGTCACAGGACGTGATTCAACACGTATCAACTGGCCACAATACTACGACTTTATGAATCGTCAGATAACTGAGCTTCTAACCGATTACGGCCCGATACGTGCCATCTGGTTTGATGGCTGGTGGGATCACGACGAGGATGTGACACCTTTCGACTGGCAGCTCGACGAGCAGTATGCCCTTGTACACCGTCTGCAACCGCAATGTATGGTCGCCAACAACCACCATCAGGTGCCTTTCGAGGGCGAGGATATACAGATTTTCGAGCGTGACCTCCCCGGAGAGAATACACACGGCCTTTCGGGACAGGATATAAGCAGATTGCCTTTGGAGACCTGCCAGACGATGAACGGTATGTGGGGATACAAGGTCATAGACCAGAACTACAAGAGCGTTGAGACCCTCATACGCTACCTTGTGAGTGCTGCGGGTAAGGGTGCTAATCTTCTTCTGAATGTAGGCCCTCAGCCCAATGGCGAGCTGCCGGCAGCGGCCATAGAGCGTATGAAGGCTATGGGTGAGTGGCTTGCAAAGTATGGTCAGACAGTCTATGCCACCGAGGCCGGAGATATCAAGCAGCAAGAGTGGGGTTGTACAACACGTCGTGGCGACAAACTCTATGTGCATATCTTCGAATATGAGGGTGACGAACTACTGCTGCCTCTCGACTGTGAGGTGGTGTCGGCAAAGTGTTATGGCACGGATGAAGTTGTTGATTTTGAGCGTACTGCAAATGGTGTTGTGCTCAAAGTAGGTGCAGTTGTCGATGAGATAGACCACATCGTCGAGCTTGTGACAAAGTAGTCGATAGAACGAAAATATTGAAAATTCTTAATAATATCGCAATCCTTAGTTGTGGATTGCGATTTTTTTTATATCTTTGCGCGATTAACGCACAATAATATAGGTGTGTACGGTTTTGGCAAAACAAACAAACAACAATAACAAAACTTTTTAACAATGCAGAGTAAAGGTATTATTAAGTGGCTGGCTGTCCTTTTGGGCCTTGCCAGCATCTTCCAGCTCTCGTTCACATTTGTTACTCGTAACATTGAGGCCGAGGCTGAGAAGCAGCAGAACCCACAGGCGTATCTCGACCAGAAGTGGGATCAGAACGTATATCTCGGATATACTTACGCCGAGTGTAAAGACCGTGAGCTTAACTTGGGTCTTGACCTCAAGGGCGGTATGAACGTGATGTTGGAGGTGAAGGCTGAGGATGTTATCCGCACCAACGCTCTCAACAACCGTGAGGTGGTGCGCAATGCCGCTTTGGTATCACGCATCGAGGATGCTTTGGAGACAGCTGCCGTAGCAGAGTCTTCGGATGCCGTAGTTGATGCCTATGTTGCAGCTCTATCGGCCGAGGACCTTATGGCAATCTACAAGAGCGACGATGCGCAGCGTGTTGCATCAGACCTTAAGGAGCATGTGAAGGGTTCGGTAGCAGCTACACACAATGTGCTCACTACACGTATCGATATGCTCGGTGTGGTACAGCCCAACATCCAGCCTATCGAGGGCTCTAACCGTATTATGGTTGAGCTTCCTGGTGTTAAGGAGCCTGAGCGTGTGAGCAAGTTGCTTGCCTCTACTGCCAACCTCGAGTTTTGGGAGGTATGCGAGTCGAGCGATGTAAATGCCTTGCAGACATTGCTCTTTACCGAGGCCGATGCTTTGGTTCGTGAGCATCTTTTGGCCGATGGCGTTGCCGAGGAGGAGGTTTCGATGGCTCCTATGAGCGAGCTTTTGAAGGCTTCGTACGAGTTGGCAATGCAGAATGGCGAGATCTCTACATACCCCGTATCTACACCTATCGTAGCTGCTGCCGACAAGGCTAATATGGCTATCATCGACAGCTACCTTGCTATCGATGCTGTTAAGGCTCTTATTCCTAACGATGTGAAGCTCGCTTGGTCGAACAAGAGCTCGTTGGATAGCTCTAAGGGTACATTCCTTCTCTACGCTTTGAAGGGTAAGGATGGTGTACAGATTCCTGTATTGGATGGTACGGGTATCACCAACGCCCGTGCTCAGGGTGGTCAGTATGGTGGCTTTGAGGTATCTATGACAATGGATTCGGAGACTGCCATGGCTTGGAGCCAGATTACCGAGAAGAATATCGGTCGTCAGATTGCCATTGTTTTGGATAACGTGGTTTACTCAGCACCTAACGTAAACGACCGTATCGATGGTGGTCAGTCGTCTATCTCGGGTAACTTCACTCCACAGGAGGCTGAGGACTTGGCAAACGTGCTTAACTCTGGTAAGTCGCCTGCGCCTGCAACTATCATCTACTCTGAGGTAGTTGGTCCATCGCTCGGTGCTAAGTCTATCAGCGCAGGTTTGCTCTCATTCCTTTTGGCATTCTGCTTGGTACTTATCTATATGGCGTTCTTCTACAACACAGCAGGTATCATTGCCGATATCGCACTTCTTTGCAACGTTGTTTTGTTGATGGGTGTATTGGTGTCGTTCAACGCCGTATTGACACTTCCGGGTATCGCCGGTATCGTGCTTACCATGGGTATGGCTGTGGATGCCAACGTCATCATCTTCGAGCGTGTTAAGGAGGAGTTGCGTGCAGGTAAGGGTCTTGGCCTTGCTATCAAGGATGGTTTCTCGAACGCATACTCAGCTATTATCGACGGTAACCTTACCACAATCATCACAGGTATTGTACTCTTCTTCTTTGGTACAGGTCCAGTGAAGGGCTTTGCAACAACATTGGTAATTGGTATCATCACATCGTTGTTCTGCTCAATCTTCATCACTCGCGTGCTTTTGGTATCACGTGCCGAGCGCAAGGGTAAGGTAGCCTTCTCTACGAAGCTTACCGAGAACTTCATGCAGAACGTTAAGTTCAGCTTCATCTCTAAGCGTAAGGTATCATATGTTGTATCAGCTACGTTGCTTGTAGCATCTGTTATCTCGCTCTTCACACTCGGCCTTAATCAGGGTGTTGAGTTTACGGGTGGTCGCTCGTATGTCGTTAAGTTCAACGAGACGGTAGACATCGAGGCTGTTCGTGAGAGCTTGGATGAGGAGTTCTCTGCTGTTGCCGATGCTGCTAACTCATCTATCGAGGTTAAGCAGTTCGGTGATGACAACCAGGTACGTATCGTCACTCAGTACCAGCCTGAGGGCTTGGATGGCGAGGAGGCTAACGATGTTGTAGACCACCTTCTCTTCGATGCTTTGGGTCAGTACTTCACTATCGAGGACTTCGGCTTCAATGAGTTCCGTACAGCAGGTGACGGCATCGCTCAGTGGGGTATCGTATCTTCGGAGCAGGTAAACGAGTCAATATCTTCGGAGATGACCGTGAACTCAATCATCGCAGTGCTCATCGCATTGGTAGCTATCGGCCTCTACATTGCCGTGCGTTTCCGTCGTTGGCAGTGGGCTTTGGGTGCTACAGCAGCCTTGGCACACAACGCATTGCTCGTTATCGGTATCTTCTCTATGTTGTATGCGATTATGCCTTTCAACTTGGAGGTTAATCAGGCATTTATCGCCGCTATCTTGACTATCATCGGTTACTCTATCAACGATACGGTGGTTATCTTCGACCGTATCCGTGAGTATATGGGATTGTATCCTAAGCGCGATATCAAGACAAATATCGACAACGCTATCTGCGCTACATTGTCACGTACAATCAATACATCGGGTACAACGCTTGTTACGCTTCTTGCTATCTTCATCTTTGGTGGTGAGACCATCCGTGGTTTCGTCTTTGCATTGATTCTTGGTGTGATTATCGGTACTTACTCTTCGGTATTTATCGCAACACCTATCGCATACGACTTGCAGCGTAAGAAGGCTTTGAAGCCAGATACTAAGGATGCAGAGTAGTTTAACTCGCTGACTATGAAGATGGGTTATGGTCCTTGTAGGATTGTAACCCATTTTTTTTGGATGTTGCATCATAATTTTTTAACTTTGCACTTCAAAGCGTGAATACTATGGAGCGAATAAAGAGTTTTCTGAAGTGGTTGCGTAGCTGCATAACACCAGGATATGTGTCGATGCTTGTCGCAGCCTTCATTTTGTGGTATATGACCAAGTTGGGTGAGACCTATACTACCGACTATGAGTTTGTTGTGGTTATGGACGACGAGGAGTTCTCGGTGGAGTGCTCGATACGTGGCAAGGGTACAAACCTCATAGGCTATACCATAGGTCGCAAGCAGGTTAAGGTGGAGGTGCCTGCATCGGAGATAACCTTCGACAGTGTCACCACCGACGAGGGAGATACCTATCGTTATGCTTCGCCGGCATCGGTGCAGCGTGCCATAACCAGCCGTATCAGCGATATCGAGATTGTCGATATCGGGAATATATCGCCGGTAGAGGTGATGTAGTGTGGTTGAACCCGATAACACCATATATTAATATATGTATAAGGTAGGATTGACAGGCGGAATAGGCTCGGGTAAGAGTACCGTGGCCAAGCTGCTCGCTATGCGTGGCGTGGCGGTATATGTCGCAGATGAGCGTGCCAAGAGCCTTATGGAGGAGAGCGAGGCGGTGAGAAGTGCTATTATTGCCATCTTTGGCGAGGAGGCATACGCCTCAGGTGCGCTCAACAGGGCGTGGCTTGCAGAGCAGGTATTCGTGTCGAAGGAGCTGCTGGCGAGGCTTAATGCTGTTGTTCATCCCGCAGTTATGGAGGACTTCGACAGGTGGGCCGAGGCTCAGACATCGGAGTATGTCGTCATAGAGTCGGCTATTCTCTTTGAGGCGGGTTTGGATGGGCGTGTCGATGCTACCATTGCAGTTATGT
Source organism: Alistipes sp. (assembly GCA_017504265.1). Taxonomy (GTDB): domain Bacteria; phylum Bacteroidota; class Bacteroidia; order Bacteroidales; family Rikenellaceae; genus Alistipes. The sequence goes on from JAFVRN010000039.1 coordinate 9,901, forward strand.
CGCCTGAGGCTCTGCGCCTGCAACGTGCTATGAAGCGTGACGGAGCATCTCGCGAGGCTATCGAGGCGAGGATGCGTAATCAGATGTCCGATGACGAGCGTTGCGCACGTGCTCGGTATGCCATAGTAAATATAGAGCTGGAGGAGTTGGAGGAGGATGTCGAGCAGCTGCATAGACGATTGTGTTATGATGCAAGAGCCTAATTGCTTGGAACGTGACAAGGCTTGGCTGATGGCCATTGTCAATGTTACGCCCGACTCGTTCTACGATGTAAGCCGCAATGTCGATGCTGAGGCTGTTATGCGTCGCGTAGAGGAGGCTGTGGCGGAGGGTGCCGATATTGTCGATATAGGTGGCTACTCGTCACGCTCAGGTGCTAAGAGCATCGACTTGGAGGAGGAGTGGCGACGTGTAGAGCTGGGTCTAAAGGCTGTCGAGAGGCTGCGCAGCGATGTGGTGGTGTCGATAGATACCTTCCGCAGCGAGATTGTAGATAGGGCGTATAAGGGTTATGGCCGGTTTATCGTGAACGATATATCGGCAGGCGAGCTTGACGAGAAGATGATAGATGTCGTTGCAGAGCATAGGCTCGGATATGTGGCTATGCATATGCGAGGTACGCCACAGGATATGCAACAGAGATGCAACTACGATAGGGGTGTAGTTACGGAGGTTGTAGAGTACTTCGATAACCGTGTTGAAGAGCTTGTGCGTCGAGGCGTTGAGCGCGATGCTATCGTCGTAGACCCCGGTTTCGGTTTCTCGAAGACCGTCGAGCAGAACTGGGAGCTGCTCTCGTCGCTCGATATACTCTCGAAACGATATAGGGTGCTGGCAGGCGTTTCCCGCAAGTCGATGATATATAAGCCATTGGGGCTGGAGGCAAGGGATGTGCTTCCTGCTACGTTGGCTCTCGGCTGGGAGGCGTTGCGTCGTGGTGCTCAGGTGCTCAGAGTACACGATGTGGGTGCTACACGTCAGCTGGTAGATATGTATAACTATGTAAAACATATAGCAGATGATAGAGGTTAAGGGCATATGTAAGAGCTTCGGCGATTTGGAGGTTCTGCACGGCGTGGATATGAGTATCTCTCGTGGCGAGATAGTCTCTATCGTGGGTGCAAGTGGTGCCGGTAAGAGTACCCTGCTGCAAATCATCGGTACGCTGATGTCGGCAGATAGTGGTAGCATTACAATAGAGGGTATATCGCCCATAGGCCTTGACGACGAGGCACTATCACGTTTCCGTAATCGCCATATAGGCTTTGTCTTTCAGTTTCACCACCTCTTGGAGGAGTTCTCGGCAGTGGAGAATGTTATGATGCCGATGCTTATCCTTGGCGAGGGTCGTAAGAGGGCACGAACACGTGCCTTGGAGTTGCTCGATATGGTCGGTATGTCGCACCGTACGGAGCATCGTCCCTCGGCACTCTCGGGTGGCGAGCAGCAGCGAGTAGCCATAGCACGTGCCTTGGCCAATAACCCATCGGTGCTCCTTGCCGATGAGCCTACGGGAAATCTCGATACGGCTACCCGTGATGAGATACAACGCCTATTCTTCTCGCTACGTGAACGTTTGGGAACCACGCTGCTTATCGTGACACACGATATGGCGTTGGCAGATATGTCGGATAGAAAAATTGTTATGAGAGATGGACGCATCATACGCTGACCTCTCCCACGAGGAGATGTACGACCTTCTGGAGCGACTGCACGACCGCTATAATAATGCCGACTTCATCGAGGCCGACCCTATAAGTGTACCTCACAGCTTCTCGGCGACACTCGACCGTGAGGTTGCAGGATTTATGGCTGCGACCATCGCCTGGGGCAACCGTCAGGCAATAGTGCGTAGCTCGCACCGTATGATGCGATATATGGATAACGCACCTGCCGACTTTGTACTAAATGCTTCGGCGAACGATATGGAGTATCTGCGCTCGTTTGTGCATCGCACATTCAATGGCGATGACTTCCGTGATTTTGTACTCGCTATGCGCCATATAATCACGCAGTGGGGTAGTATAGGAGGCTTCTTTGAGCAGCGTTACGAGGCTACCAAAGATATGCGTGCGGTGCTCTCGGAGTTCCGTAGGGAGTTCTTCTCCGTAGAGCATAACCCACACTGCGAGAAACACCTGTCGTCGATAGATCGCGGTGCTGCGTGCAAGAGGCTGTGTATGTATCTGAGGTGGTTTGTGCGCCGTGATGCGAGAGGTGTCGATTTCGGCCTATGGCAACGTATACCTATGTCGGCCCTATATCTGCCTCTCGATATTCATACAGGACGTATGGGACGTGAATTGGGACTTCTTCAACGCAAGCAGAGCGATTGGAAGGCTGTCGAGCAGATCACCTCGACGCTGCGCTGCTTCTCGGCAGACGACCCTGTGCGTTACGACTATTCACTCTTCGGCCTCGGCATCTCGGGCGATACAATATAGGTGATATAGGGCATATGTTTGAGTTTAAGCAGTTTGTGGTGGACGATGCACTTTGTGCAATGAAGGTTGGCACGGATGCTGTGCTGCTGGGTGCTTGGGCCAATATCGATGGTGCACACCGCATATTGGATGTGGGTACGGGTAGCGGTATCATCGCCCTTATGGCAGCACAACGCAACCACAACGCCGATATTACGGCAATAGATGTCGTCGAAGATGCCGTGCGTCAGGCACAATCTAACGTAGATAGCTCGCCGTGGCGTGAACGTATCGCTGTGCGCTTAGGCGATATTGTCGATTATAAGGCGGATAGTAGCTTCGATGCGATACTCTCCAATCCGCCATACTTCCTTAATTCTTTGCACTCGCCCGACGAGGTACGGAGCATAGCACGTCATAGCAGCTCCCTGTCGTATGACGACCTTGTGTCGGTTGGTTGTCGTATGCTATCGGATGGCGGCAGAATGTGTGTGATACTGCCTACGGAGTGTGCTTCACAGTTTCGTCGTGTGGCCTACGATAGACTGTGGCTCAGTCGCTTAACCGATGTTGTGACACGCCATGGCGAGCCGCCACGACGTACCCTTATGGAGTTTGTGCGCTGCGATATGCCTCTTATGCCGAGGTGCGATATGCTTACCATATATGGCTCGTCGGGTGAGTATACGGAGGAGTATCGTCGGCTTACGCAGCAATTCTACATTAAATTTTGATATGGCAATATTTATTTGTATATTTGCCTAAATATAAATACGAAAGTGATAGCTATGAGACGATTTTTTCTAAGCTTTGTATTGCTTACGACCATCTGCGGTATCGTGGATGCCGAGGCGCAACATATTGTCAAGCAGCGTGTTGGTGCGTATAACGATGGCTCGGAGCTTGTTGTGCGCGAAGCCTCTACGACGCTTATATCTGAGGTTGTTGTCCAGCACGAGATGTTTGTGGCAGGGCCCTATGCACGCTATGCACAAAAGTTTCTCGGAGAGCGCGCTCCACTTGTGGACCGCGATGAGTATCGTATCATCGGTGCCGATGTGGCTGTTCTCGCTTCAAGCGATTGTTGCACTCTTGCTGCGGATGTTGCCGCGGAGGATGAGTGTGCCGATGTAGGTTTCGGCCTTATCCCCATAGACCGCATTTCGATGGAGGAGCAGAGCTTGGAGAGCGCAGCATATGCTGCTGCCGAGCAGATATATGCACTGCGCCGTGCCCGCTTGGAGCTTGTTACAGGCGAGCTTGGCGAAGGTGTCTTCGGCGAGGGACTAAGAAGCGCACTGCGTGAGATAGAACGCCTCGAGGCAGAGTACCTCGCGCTATTCTTCGGTAAGCGCCATACGTGCCGTAGCGTTAAGCACTTTGTGCTGCCTGTCGAGGAGGGTGTAGCCAACTATGTCGTGGCTCGCTTCCACCACGAGGAGGGTATTGTTGCTCAGGACGACCTGTCGGGCGATATAGTGATGATAACAATACGTCCTACGGATATGACCTATCCTGCGGGTAACCCTAAGGGCCGTACCGCCTACCGCTATGCCAACAATGCACGTGTGTCGCTGAGCTATGGTAGTGAACAACTTGTTGAGCGTCAGTTGCCTATATACGAGTTCGGACAGACAATATATTTCTAACATAGGTGCGCTATGGATAACACAACGAGGATGATATCGCTATTGGGTAAACTCCGTAAGCAGATGAACGGAGCTGTTGCCGAGAGTATGGCCTCTCACGACCAAAAGTATGGCCTTAACTATGGCGTGAGCATTGCTACGATACGCGAAATCGTAGCCTCGGAGAGCAAGGATTACGACTTTGCTAAATATCTCTATCGCCAGCAGGTGAGAGAGTTGCGCCTTGCTGCCTGCCACCTTGCCGAGCCGCAGAGGGTCGATATTTCGGAGTTCCCGTTCTGGTCGCGAGGTATCGCCAATGCAGAACTCGCCGAGGAGCTTGCCTTCGCCCTTCTCTCGAAAATATACGATATCAACTCGTTGATGGGAATATGGTCTACGGAGTGCAACGAAATGGTGGCATATGCCGCACTTATGGCCGCCTCGCGCAATGAGCGTACCACAAGTGAGGTGGCGTTTGTCGCTGTGGAAAAGGCTGTTAAGGCAAACCCCTCGTCACACTATATAGCTATGGGCGTTGTCGCCCTTCTATGCTATGTTGCCTCGCGCGATAAGTCGGTGCGTGTCGGTATCCCCGTGCTCTTCGAGCGTATCGACGATTGCGCCACTAAGAGATATATCCTAGACGAACTGTCGTGGCGCTTGGACTACTTGTAGGGTAGAGCAGTGCCGAGGCCATGCCTTGCTCTCCGCTTTGCGGAGTGGGTTCGGTGGGTTCAGTGGGTCTTATGGGTCCTGTGGGTCCTGTGGGTCTTATGGGTTCTGTGGGTTCTATGGGTTCTGTGGGTTCTGTGAACGCGGTGGAAAAATCCCCATCTAACCCATTGGACCCATTTAACCCATCTGACCCACACTGCTTCGCAGTGGTAGGGCACAGCCCTGCAAAACAAAAGCCCATCTCCCTTCACTACACTTCAACTACCCTTTAACGCCGCAGGCGTGAACTACTCTTTTCTCTGCAAAGTAGGGGATAGGGCCTTGTCCTGCAACACTCTCCCTATAATTTTTTTAAGTTTTGACGCAACCTGTCAAAAATAGGTGGTTACTTTGCATCGTGAAAGATACGATAATACTTAAAACGATGCGATTATGAGTCTAAATTATTCAATTGATTGCCGTTGTTGTGGCACGCATACCGACCATCGTGTGGCAACAAATCTGCGCAGCAGACCCTCTTCGGCCGAGTTGCTGAGACATATCGATACGGAGTGTGCCATACGTTGTCCTAAGTGCGGGTCACGCCTGAATGGCAGCTACGAGGAGTTTCGTAGTCAGATAATAATCGAAGTATGCGACTAAAAATGGCGAAGGAATTATGAAAATCGAAAAAAAATAATTAACTTTGAAGGTGCTTTGCGATATCGGTATATCTATTGTCGCAAGGTACGACAAATAGGAGTATATAAAACAAAAGAGATATGGCAAATATTAATATAGGGGAACAAGTTCCCGAGTTTAAGTCGCTGACACAGAGTGGTGAAGAGTATACACTTAACGAGTTGAAGGGATCGCCTACGGTGCTCTACTTCTATCCCAAGGACAATACATCGGGTTGTACACTCGAGGCGTGTAGTCTGCGTGATGGTCGCGATGAGTTGCTTGCCCGCGGCTACAAGATTGTGGGTGTCAGCCCCGATAGCGTAAAATCGCATACCAACTTCTGCTCGAAGCACTCACTCAACTTCACGCTACTGGCCGATACCGACCACTCCTTGTCGGAGGCGATGGGTGTATGGCAGATGAAGAAGATGTATGGCAGGGAGTATATGGGAATAGTGCGCACGACGTTTATTCTCGATGCCGAGGCGCGTGTCACACATATCATTACAAAGGTCGATACCAAAGATGCGTATGGACAGATAATCAAGTTGTTGGATAAATAAAACGAAACATATATGTCAGAGAAAACACAGGTAAATGCCGATAAGTTGAAGGTGCTGTCGGCAGTGATGGATAAGATTGAAAAGGATTTCGGCAAGGGCTCTATTATGCGTATGTCGAGCGACTCTGTTGCCGACGTTGCCGTAATCCCCACAGGCTCGCTAACGCTCGATATGGCGTTGGGCGTGGGCGGCTACCCCAAGGGACGAGTGATAGAGATTTTCGGCCCTGAGTCGTCGGGTAAGACGACACTCGCGATACACGCCATAGCCGAGGCGCAGAAGGCGGGAGGCATTGCAGCATTCATCGATGCGGAGCACGCCTTCGACAGCTACTATGCACGTAAGCTCGGTGTAGAAATAGACAACCTGCTGGTGTCGCAGCCCGACAATGGCGAGCAGGCTCTCGAAATTGCCGACTCGCTCATACGTTCGAGTGCCATAGATATCATCGTCATCGACTCGGTGGCGGCTCTCACGCCTAAGGCCGAAATCGAGGGCGAGATGGGTGACTCGAAGATGGGCCTTCAGGCGCGCCTTATGTCGCAGGCGCTGCGTAAGCTCACAGCGTCGATATCTAAGACAAAGACCGTATGTATCTTCATCAACCAGCTGCGCGATAAGATAGGTGTGGTCTATGGCAATCCCGAGACCACGACAGGTGGTAACGCGTTGAAGTTCTATGCGAGTGTTCGTATCGATATACGTCGCACATCTGTAATCAAGGATGGTGACGAGCAGTTGGGAACACGCACCAAGGTTAAGGTCGTCAAGAACAAGGTAGCACCTCCGTTCAAGAAGGCCGAGTTCGATATAATGTTTGGTGAGGGTATATCTAAGCTTGGCGAGATTATCGACCTTGGCGTGGATTATGAGGTAATACGTAAGTCGGGCTCGTGGTTCTCGTATGGCGAGCGCAAGATAGGTCAGGGCAGGGATGCCGTGAAGGAGGCGTTGAAGTACGATGACGCTCTCAGAGAGGAGATTGAGCTACGTGTACGTCACGCTATGAGCGAGGCTGAGGAGAACAAATAAGGCTCGTAGGTCGAGGAGAAAACCAGAGCTCGTAGGGCTGTGGCGAGGTATCGCACGGCCGGATGTAATAAGTTGTCGAACACGGCTATCGTAGGGTAGTCGTGTTTCGAGCTATATAATTTTTGCTGTTTATGGAGTATACACCGCAGGATGAACTCCTCATCGAAGAGAAGTGGCAAGAGTTGCAGGAGGTATGCCGCAAGGCCAATACTTGTCGTAGGGAGGATGATTGGAAGCTTATCAAACGAGCCTTCTTCTTAGCAAAGGAGGCACATAAGGGTGTGCGTCGTCGTTCGGGCGAGCCATATATCATCCATCCTATCGAGGTAGCTATCATCGTGGTACGAGAGATAGGCCTCGGTAAGAAGTCGGTGGTATCGGCATTGCTGCACGACGTGGTCGAAGATACGGAGTATACGGTGGAGGATATAGCACGCATCTTCACGCCCAAGATAGCCTCTATGGTAGATGGTCTTACCAAGATGGCAGGTGTCTTCAATACCGATACTTCGGAGCAGGCCGAATATTTCCGTAAGGTGCTGCTTACGCTCTCGGACGATGTGCGTGTTATCATCATCAAGATTGCCGACCGTCTGCACAATATGCGTACGCTGGGTGCTATGCCCCACAGCAAGCAGATAAAGATTACGAGCGAGACGATATATCTCTTCGTGCCATTGGCCTATCGTCTTGGCCTGCACGCCATTAAGACAGAACTCGAAGATCTCTGTATGAAGTATCGCTTCCCCGAGGAGTACGAGGAGATACGACGTAAGATAGATGCCACGGAGCCTGAACGTCAGCAATATATAGATAGGTTTATAGCACCCATCGTCGATGTTCTCGACCGTAATGGCATACAGTACGAGATTTCGGCACGTGTCAAGAGCATATACTCCATTTGGAACAAGATGCGCCGTAAGGCGATACCCTTCGAGGAGGTATATGACCTCTTCGCTATACGTGTGGTATTCAAGGCTCTACCGTTTCCTTCGGAGAAGACACAGTGCTGGCAGATATACTCCAACATAACAGATATATACACACCCAAGCCCGATAGACTGCGTGACTGGATAAGTATCCCCAAGAGTAACGGCTACGAGGCTTTGCACTCTACGGTTATGGGACCGGATGGTATATGGGTGGAGGTTCAGGTGCGCACCGAGCGTATGGACGACATTGCCGAGCGAGGCTTTGCTGCACACTGGAAGTATAAGCACGCCTCGATTTCGCAGGAGGAGGATGGCCTGGATAAGTGGCTTAAGAAGGTGCGTGATGCGCTAAACAGCCCTACGGAGAGTGCCGTGGAGTTTCTCGATAACTTCAAGTTGTCGCTATATAAGAGCGATATATTGGTCTTTACGCCCAAGGGCGAGCCACAGAGTCTGCCCTATGGAGCTACGGTGTTGGACTTCGCCTATGAGATACATACCAACATAGGCAACCACGCTATCGGTGCCAAGATAAACCACAAGATAGCCTCTATCAGCACGAAGCTCAGTCGTGGCGATCAGGTGGAGATTATCACCGCCGAGAATGCGCATCCCAAGGCCGAGTGGCTCGATATGGTTGTTACAAGCAAGGCTCGGCAGGCTATACAGAGTTACCTGAAACACGAACGTGAGGATAACATCGACTATGGTATGAAGCTTTTGCAAGAGCGTCTGTCGGAGTATAACGTGACGCTGAGCGGACGTGTGTTGCGTAAGCTTATGCCTGCCTACGAGTGCCGCAACAAGGATGAGCTGTATAGCAAGATTGGCGCAGGTATCATCAAACTCGATAATCTGGATAAGCTTCTCAAAGAGAATTCATCACGTAAGATTCTCAAATTCTGGAAGCTCTTTATGCCGGGTAGCAGTGGCAGCAATGTAGATGATGATACGGATATAGATTTGGATGATGAGGCAGCATCGCTCGACGATATGGCCGTTACGGATGACGCGAGCGACGAGCCCGAGTTTGTTATTGCAACCTGCTGTGAGCCTATCCCTGGAGATAAGGTTGTAGGCTATCGTGATCCGCAGACGGGACGCATTACGGTTCATAAGTCTACGTGCGACGAGCTAATACGCCTCGCTGCTCAGTATGGTCAGAATATCGTTAAGGAGGAGATAAAGTGGTCGCAGCACAAGGCCGTATCCTATCTTGCTACCGTAGAGGTGCGCGGTATAGACCGCAGTGGATTGATTCTCGATTTAACGAAGATTATAACGGCAGACTTCAGCATAAATATGCGAGCTATTTCAGTTCATAGCCACGATGGTATTTTCGAGGGTACTATAAGCTTGTATGTAAAGGATATTGTCAGCCTCAATACGCTCCTCGATAATATTCGCCGTATTAAGGGTATGGAGAGTGTCAAACGTCTGCTCAATACGTAATAGGGTAGCGAGGCGTGTAAAGGTAGGTAACTATCGTAGTGTTCTCGGATATTTCTATGTGTCGATTGAGATGTCGTAGGCAGCTACGACCATTTTCAGAGTGTAACGATATTAGTTGTAAAATAGGATAATTTTCAACCAAAAATATAATAGCAGTATGGCATCAATTTTTTCAAGAATTATAGCAGGGGAGATTCCCTGTTATAAGGTTGCAGAAGATGATAAATTCTTCGCATTTCTCGACATCGCTCCATTGGCTAAGTGTCACACCTTGGTTGTTCCCAAGCGTGAGGTAGACTATTTCTATGACTTGGATGATGCCGAGCTGGCAGATATGATCGTCTTTGCCAAGAATATTGCGAAGAAAATTCAGGCAACTACACAGTGCAAGAAGGTGGCAACAGTCGTTTTAGGCCTCGAAGTAGCCCACGCACACATACATTTGATACCTATGAACACCGAGAAAGATGTAGATTTCAGCCGTGAGAAGCTCTCATTTACTCCAGAAGAGTTCATAAAAATAGCTGAGTCTTTGCAGTAATTGACATCTGTTGATAACTACGTAACAAGCTAATTAGTAGCGGGATAGTGGCTGTGATAAGCTACTCCCGCTACTGTTTTTTTAACATAATATATCATTCTTTTTGTAGCTGCTACTACATTCGCAGAATAAAGGATTTTTTCGCACTATTTCTGTAATATTTCACCCCATCTATTTACTAATGTAATAACTATACAGATGTAACACACTATTAAAAGTTACAAAAGTAACATATAAGAGTGTTGATAAACTCTGTTAATAGTTACATATGTAATGCGTAGCTGGTTTGCCGACACCGCCCTTAAGACTGTTTATTTCACCTCTGTTAAAGTGTTGAATAATAATTGTTATATAGCATAATATCAGGTAGATACGTATTTTACATCAAGTTTAATATGTGTGAGTTGTGCTATTTATGCGCTTTTAGGATTATTTGGTGTTGTAATATATAGATAATGTGTTAAATGCTGAAATATCAGTGATATATGTATAATATATAAAGTATATTATATGTATATCGATTTTTTCAATTTTACGATAATTTGATACTTTACAAATGTAATAGTTATTAACACCTCTCTTGAAATTACTTTTGTAAATAAAATTTGGTTTACAAAATTAAAATGTTTATATTTGTAAAAAATATAGATTATGAAGGAAAAACTTGAATTTTTGCTGCGAAATAAGAATCATACGGCAACATCGCTTGCGAGATTGCTCGATATACAGCCTTCCGGTTTGTCGCATATTTTGTCGGGACGTAACAAACCGAGCTTCGATTTGGTGGTAAAAATCCTACGTGCTTTTCCTGATATCAATCCAGATTGGCTGCTGCTCGATGGCAAGGAGGTCTATCGTTCCGAACTCTCTCCCATCTCCGGTATCGACAAATTTTCTGATAGCGACCATCCTACTTCCGACACCGTGGCCAACGACTCTTATGGAGGTGAAAATTCGGAAGGTGAAAATATCGAGAAAAATGAGCAAAATCAAATTTTTCGTCAGCCAACAAATCGCGATAAGAAGGTAGAGCGCATCATTGTCCTCTATACAGATCACTCCTTTGACAGCTACTCTGAAAGGTGATGCCTCGGACTGTGACTCGACCCATTATCTCGTTCTGCTCTCTGCGTAGTTTGACTCTTCCTCCTCTTCCGATTTAGTGCGGCTTTGTGGTTGCCATTTCGTTTTGTTGGTTTGCCTGCGGCTCTATTCTGCCTCTGCAATATAAAAAATAATATGTAATAAATATGCAGTTAAAAGGCATAATTATTACATATCAAGTGCGAAACAAAAATTATCTTTTGTGCTTATTTGTTGAGCATAGCTTGCAGCTCGTACATCCTATCGCGATATTTAGCCGCTGCCATAAAGTCGAGAGCCTTGGCAGCACGCTCCATATCTTGCTTAGCCTGAGCAATGAGTTCTTCGATATTGTCGCCGGCATTGTATGACGACATAGGCTCTGCTACGCTCTGCGATGCGTAGTGTTGTTCGTGTAGTGGTCGCGCCACCATATCTATTTTGCTGTCATCCCTGTCGCTTAGCAGCGTACTTTGCCCCTTTCCGCTCTTGCTTGCGGCGCGTGGCAGTAGCTCGTTGATGTAGTTATACTCAATCTGCTTGCTTCTACGTCTGTTGCTCTCGTATATCGCGTTGCGTAGCGATTGGGTTATCTTGTCGCCATATAGTATTACATGTCCGTTGGGATGTCGTGCAGCACGTCCCGAAATCTGTGTAAGCGAGCGTACGTTACGTAGGAATCCCTCCTTGTCGGCATCGAGTATAATCACTAAACTTACCTCGGGCAGGTCGATACCCTCGCGCAGCAGGTTTACGCCTACGATGACATCTATCATATCGTCGCACAGATCTTCCAAGATGCGTATTCTATCCATTGTCTCTATGTCGGAGTGGATATATCTGTTGCTTATACCTACCCTGTCGAGATACCTCGATACCTCCTCTGCCATACGCTTGGTTATGGTGGTTATTATAACCTTCTCGCCACGGCGTATGGTAGCATTTGTAGCCTCCACAAGGTTGTCAATCTGGTGGAGAGTGCAACGTATGTCGAGTGCAGGGTCTACGATATGTGTGGGCCTTATAAATTGCTCGATGACAACTCCTTCCGACTTATTCAACTCATAGTCGGCAGGCGTAGCACTAACGTATATACGCTCATTTGTGAGCATCTCGAACTCATCCAGTCTGAGAGGCCTGTTATCCTTTGCTGCAGGAAGGCGAAAGCCATACTCCACAAGAGTCTCTTTGCGTGCTCTGTCGCCTCCAAACATACCTCTGATTTGAGGTATTGTCACGTGGCTCTCGTCTATGACCGTTATGGCATCTTTTGGAAAGAAATCTATGAGGCAGAATGGGCGTGTGCCCGGAGCTCTGCCATCCAAGTAGCGCGAGTAGTTCTCAATTCCGGAGCAGTATCCCAGCTCCTTGATCATCTCCAAGTCGTACTCTACCCTTTGTTTTATGCGTTGAGCCTCTATTTCACGATTTTCGCGTTCGAAGTGTGCTATCTGCTCACCAAGGTCGAGATATATCTGCGATACGGCATCCTTTATGCGGTCGGCAGTTGTCACAAACAGACTTTTGGGGTATATCGTGGCACAACTTATCGAGCCAATCTTTTGTCCCGTAGCGGCATCTATGCTATATATGGCCTCTACCTCATCGTCGTAGAACTCTATGCGGAAGCAGTGGTTGCCGAACTCGCCAAAGGCTGCCATAATATCTATTGTCTCGCCTGTAACACGGAATGTGGCCGGCTCTAACTCCCTCTCCGTACGTATGTAGAGTGCATCTACAAGGCGGCGCAGCAGTACACGACGCTCGTATCTATCGCCCACACGTATGGTTATTGCCGTATTGTGGAAGGCCTCGGGGTTACCGCAGCCGTATATACACGATACGCTGGCTACGACAATCACATCACGACGTCCCGATAGCAGTGTTGCTACTGTCTTTAATCGTAGTTTCTCTATCTCGTCGTTTATCGACAGGTCCTTCTCGATATATGTATCTGTTGTTGGCAGGTAGGCCTCGGGCTGATAGTAGTCGTAGTACGACACGAAATATTCGACAGCATTCTCAGGGAAGAAGTTCTTAAATTCGCCGTATAGCTGTGCTGCGAGCGTCTTGTTGTGGCTTATGACGAGCGTAGGGCGGTTTACCTCGGCTATGACATTGGCTATGGTAAATGTCTTACCCGAACCTGTTACGCCAAGCAATGTCTGGTCTTGGCAGTTGCTGTCATTCAGCCCCTCTACCAGTTGCTTTATCGCCTCCGGCTGGTCGCCCATAGGCTTGTATGTCGCCATCAACTTGAAATCCATACCGCAAAGGTAGCAAAAACAATTCACAATGCGCATCTGCGCATTGTGAATTTTACTAAGCTGTGTTATTTCGACCGTGTGGCTATTGTCCGCTACCGCCGTTGCCACTGTTGCCGCCACTGCCGATACGTCCTCTCTCCTCGGCCGAGCCACTCTCCACGCTCTTTGCACGGAACTTCTTGCCACTGTTGAAGTTATACGATATGGACAGACGTGCCGAGGGTCGCATCCAAGGCTGGTCTACGGTCATTGTGCGCAGGAACGTAGCCTCCTCGATGGTTATTCCCTGCTTTACAGGTATAATATTCTGTACGCCGAGGCTTATTGTGAGCTTATTGTCGAACATACGCTTCTTAAATGTCACGCCCACATTTCCCATATCGTCGAGTGTAGTGTTGCCCGCGGTCATGCCGTGCATATACATACCATCCACCTCGATAAAGTAGTTCTTGGGTAGCGTAAACGATAGCTGTCCATTGGCGAAACACATAAAGTTACGACGTATAGGCTCGTCGGGATATATTCGTTGTCCCATATACATACCCGTAAAATTGATATTTGCCGACCACCACTTCGTAAGTTGGAAGGGTAGATTTATCGATGCAAAATAGTTGTTGAGCGTAGGGTAGTTGATATGTTGCAATATAAGCAACTCGGGGTTTGCGCTATCCACCAGCGTTGTTTGCTGTATGGCATTCTCCATTATCGACATACCGAGCGTTATGGAGTACTTGTACTTCAATACGGCTGTCACCGACAGTGAGTTGTTGTATGAGGCTTTCAACTCGGGGTTGCCACGCTGTATCATATACTCCGATATTTTTGTCTCGGTGGGTGATAGTGCCCAGAAACTTGGGCGTGATATGGTACGTGCATACTGTGCTATGAGCGAGTATGAGCCATCCTTGCTAATAGACCATGATACATTGGCATTGGGAAAGAGGTCGAAGTAGTTCTGCTTGACAAGGCCATCTGCCGACTGGAACGAGGTGTACTCGCCACGAAGACCTCCTACCAAGCTCCAGCGACCGAGGCGTGCCGAGGCTGTTATGTACGCTGCGCCGATATTCTCGGTGTAGCCTATATCGTAGCTGCGCTCCTCGATAAGTTGCCAGGCGTTGTCGGCAAAATATTCGTAGTTGGCACTATTGTCGTTGTTGTTGTAGGTATATTTCGCTCCCGCTTTCAACGTCACCTTCGGCGATAGTATCTTCTCCATAGCCACGGTTGCCGTAGCAAGGCGATAGTAGCTCTCCGATGCCTGACGATATGTAGAGTCGTGTGCTACAAGTGGTGTGGCAATGTTGTACGTGGTGTCGAAATAGTTGTTTGCGTTGGGTGATACGGAGTTGGTGTAGTCGCCTATGAGTTTGAGCGTTGAGCCCTTGTCGTCAAGCTTGTATATATAGTTCAGTGTGGCTGTAATGTGGTTGCTGTGGTATCTGTTTTGATAGTCACCGTCGCTACGTATGGTCGTCCCCGTTGCCATACGCTCTGTCCAGGTATCCGTCGTGCCATCTCCACCCCAATATGAATACTGCACCTCGCCACCTACGGAGTGTCGCTCGGTGATGTCGTATACAACACCTGCATTAGCACCCGCATACTGCGTTCTCTCGTCCATATCCGATGATGCATCGATTATAGTACCGGATGAGTAGTCAGTATGCTCGGTTGAGAGATAACTCTGGCCGTTAAATCCACCCCACATACGGCCATAGGCGTTTACCTTACCACGATTGTAGTTTATCGATACCGAAGGGCCTACGCTGTACATACCCTTGGTGCCGTTTGCCGATAGTGAGACACTACCCATAAGACCAGAGTCTATGCGTCGCTTTGTGGTAATCCTGATTATACCACCTGACGACGCTGCATCGTAGTCGGCACCACTCTGTGGCACCACCTCGATACGCTGTATGTCGTCGGCACGTAGTGAACGCAGATAGTTTATGAGCTGCTCATCATCCATCTTAACCTCTCTGTCGTTGAGGTATATCTTTGTTCCCGAAGCACCATTTATCGAGATTTTATCATCCTGAATCCACACTCCCGGAGCAGTTTTGAGCAACTCTTCGCCATCCTTGCCTATGGCTACGGGCGAGTTGGCGACATCTACCACAAAGCGGTCAGCCTCACGACGTATTAGCTGTGCTGTTACTACCACCTCATCAATCTCTGTCGAGTCCTGTTCCAAGGTGATGTCGTCAAGCGTTACTGACTCCCTCAGCGATACCTCGCGCTCTTCGGTGCGGTAGCCTATGAATACCACTTTGAGATTGTAGTCGCCCGGTGCTACCTTCAGTGTGAACTCTCCTTTATCGTTGGTCACGCCTCCTGCCGCTTGTTCGCCATCTTTTAGCAATACCACCGTGGCATATGCCACAGGCTCCATATTGCTATCTACCGTACGACCGCTTATCTCTAAGTGTTGTGCCATTGTCTCTGTTGCTGCCGCCATTGCCAATATGACAAGCGTCATTGATGCGAGTAGTTTTCTCATATTTTCTGCTTTTATTGGTTATCTTATACTGCCGCTACCTATATAACTAATAGGTAACTTTTTTGTTGTGCGAGTTACTCAAATTTGCTATCAACTATATAACGAATGTCAAAGCACATTGTAACACTGTCGATAAAAAAATATCAGTTCGTGTGTATTACTCTACTAATACACTGCAAATATATGTGGAAAAATCTAATCCACCAAATAATTTGCACAAAATATTGAAAAAACTTTTGTTTGGGGGAGTGGTATATGCAAAAAAATGGGGCTGCAAACGCAATCGGTTCACAGCCCTAATGACTCGGTATCGTATAATTACTCGGTTACACGGCGTAATACGATATCTGATGTAGCGCAGTTTCTAATAGCTGCTTCGTCGTACCATACAGCCGGACGATATGTGCCGTAGTAGAATTCTGCTCCCGATACATATGCTCCGATAGTAAGGGTATTGCCATCGTTAGATAGCGTTACAGGGAATGCGCAAGGTGCATTCTGTCCCTTGGCATAATCGGTACCGAAGAAGTATAGCGTGTAGCCATCTACAAATTTAGGGTTAAAGAAGTAGCTGTTTTTCTCTGTTGGCATTGTGATAGTATCGCCGTTGCCAATCTCGAGGAATACCTTTGGTCCGTAGTCGCGGTATGCCAAATTTGGATTCTCCTTCCAATAAGCATTCGAATTCATAAGATCCTTAGGTGTGAATGATGTGTAGTCCACCTCTTCCCAATTGCTCTGATATGGCCAGTCGAGGATGACAAGTCGGTTGTTCGAGCGATATACCTCCGATGTCACATCATCAACGCCGGCTGCAATACGCACCACAGCACCGTTGATGCTTTGGCTGTCACCCATGTAGTCTATGTAGCTGTACGATACTTCCCATTCGCCTACCAGCTTCTCGAACAGTGATGACTCGACGCGTGCAGGTAGTGGCTTGGCAGGTGTAGTGAAGGTGAGAGCCTTCACGGTCTCAATCTTTTCGGCGGTAAGTACTCGTACGATTGCCGTATATTCTGTCTCAGGCCATAGCTCTTCGAGTTTGATGCTTACTCCTGTAGATGTTGCCTCGGACATCTGCTCTGCAGTAAGCTCAGCTCCACGGTTGGCTGCTATATCATTATCGGTCATACCCTTCTTACGCTCTGTATTAACATCGGCAGTGGTATTGAAGGCATACTTAGCAGAAGTACCATTTGTCTTGATTCTAAGCTCAAGTGTCTTATGAGGGTTCTCATTGGCAGCGACAAGCTCTGCTTCAAGTGTTGCAGCCGGTCCTGATGGCTCCAATGTCGTAAACTCAATCCAAGAGAATGCCTCGCCACCTGCTCTGTCCACAACCAATAGTAGGAGATTGTAAGGTGTAGATGGTGTAAGGTTGCCCCAAGTACGTTCGAGTGTTGTTGTCGATGACCAAGAGTAGGCACTCTTCATTACCGACATGTAAGCACCCTCGCCATATATTTCGAGGTTCTTCTCAAAGGTCTCGGTATCCTGTACGAAGATGTAGAACGTCGATACGGTATCGTCAGGTATCGCCTTAATGTCTACTGATGTAGATGTGATGTTGTTAAGCTGGATTTCTACCTTTGACTGAGAATGATCCTTAGATTTTGTGGTAACTGTTGCGGTGTATACCTCGTTGATGAAGTTACCCTCATCATCCAAGAAACGACCATTTTCGTCGCATGCAGTGGCAACAATGATGTAGTTCATATTAGGCTTAACGGTCATCATCTCATAACCATATGTACCGCCATCTTCCCATACAATCTCTTTTGGACCGTACTCCAAAATGTTCTTCTGTGTAAGGTAGTTCTCGGCCGTGCCAAAGAGTGACAGGTATGCCTCCTCAAATGCGAGGAATGCAAAGCGTCCATCGATGTTTACCTTGAATGTAAAGGAGTTAGTCTCGACAGATATAATCTCAATAGGCTTAAACTTACCGTCATCCTCGGTTGTAAACTCCAATGTCTTAACGGCACTAAGCTCGCCATCGGCGATACTGCGTGCAACAACATAGAGCGTATATGGAGTATTTGTCGTCAAATTCTCAATTGTTACCACCGTAGAGCTCTCCACCTCGCCCTTATTGTAGTCAAACCAAGTAGGCATATCGGGGACAGGTGTGGTGTCGAGTGAACTTGCCACGTAGTATCCATATTCGCAAGGCTCGTTTACCTGGATATCGAAGGTGAATGTATACGCAGTAGTCTCTAATGGAGTTAGAGTAATCTCCGGTTTAAGGTTTGGTTCGTCAGGTGTTGGTGGGGTTGGCGTCTCTGTATTATCGCAACCGATAGCGAACAATACAGATACTAAAATCGCCCAAAAAGAGAATAGTCTTTTCATAATAATAGTATTTAGATTGTTAATATTAGCACACCATTGGTGAATATATCTATATTCAACGTTGCGAAAGTAATGAATTATTTTCAATTCCCCAAACTTAATAAAGATATTTTTACTCTTTAACAATATAAATATCACCATATCTATATGCTGTGCAGCTCGTAATGTCGCAGGATGATAGTTCGGGTGTTAAACTTAAAGGTTATTTGTGGGTGGTAATTAACTAAATATCAAACAAAATGAGAGTGAATAAAAAGAATGTTTCTGTGTTAGTACCCATTGTTGCTGCTTCTCGCATAGTGAGTATCCACCCCTCTGCTCTCGGCTTAATCGCAACGCTATGCTTACCCTGAAATCCAAATTCTAAACCTAAGTAAAATGCAGATTTTCGGGCTTGCAGGCCTAAAACAACATCTTTTTATTCACTCTCTTGAGTAATGGACGTTGGCTAAACAGCCTTTCGTCGTACCACTCTTACATATCCATCATAGTGTCGCTCGCTACCTCTCCTGCTTGGTAAGTTTTGCGAGAAACGACCTGTTTACAATAACACGTACGTCACGGTGTAGCACTTTGAACTCAACGGGAGTTGCACCGAGTAGCTCTCCATCCACCTCAAGAAGAGTCTCGGGTGATGACTCTATGCGAATCTTGCTACCTTGTGCATGTCGCACGTGGCCGATAGAGTATATCGTACCGTTGAACAGACGACGCAAACGGAATATGACGTGCCACCAGTGTAGTGGCTTGACCATGGTTATATCGAGCAGTCCGTCGTCGGCAACAGCCGATGGTAGCTGTTGTATGCCACCACCGTTATATTTACCTACGCCTATGGCAATGCTGAATATGAGGTTGTTAAAGACAAGTCTGTCGTCTACCCATATCTTCACACCTGTGGACTTATGCTTGAAGAACGAGCGCACCATATTCATAAGGTAGATGCTGCGTCCCACCTTGCCCTTGATTCTCGAATGTTGGCAGGCCTCGATTACCCTGGCATCGAAGCCCATACCTGCCACATTGGCCATATGGCGTGTTTGTCTGTACATCGACTCCTCGTACTCCACCTCTGCGACATCCTGCAAAAAGGTGTAACCCTCTTTTATGGCACGTATCGCCTCGGAGTAGCGTCGTGGAATACCATACATACGCACCCAGTCGTTGCCCGTACCTATGGCTATTACGGCTATGGTGACATCGCTGGATGGTACAAACTTCTGTATAAACAGTCCGTTTACAACCTCGTGTAACGTGCCATCGCCACCAACAACAATGATGTGTCTGTATCCCGTCTTGATGGCCGATACCGTAAGCTCCGTAGCGTGGCACTTATGCTCGGTAAATACTGCTTCGCACTCTATGCCGTTGTCACGCAGCAACTTCGATATTTGTGGGTAATCGTCCAATCCCTTGCCCGAACCGGCAATGGGATTGACGATTACAAACCACTTGACACTACTTTCGATTGTAGGTCTATCCAATGTCTGCTGCTTCATGCGTCGCTCAATTACTTCTTGGGAGCGTTACGTATGGTGTTGAGCAGGAAGTCGTAGAACTTCTCTACCGATGCAATCTCCACCTTCTCGTCTGGAGAGTGTGGGTAGCAGATAGTCGGGCCAAACGAAATCATATCCATACCGGGATACTTGGCACCGATGATACCGCACTCCAAGCCTGCGTGGATAGCCGTCACCGAAGGACGTTTGCCATATAGACGCTCGTATGATTCGAGCATGGTGTGTAGGATAGGTGACTGCATGTTGGGATTCCAACCGCTGTACGAGCCGCTAAGCTCCACGTTGGCACCTGCAAGCTCAAATACCGCCGATATAGCACCTGCCAATGCACCCTTCTCGGTGTCTACCGAAGAACGCAACAAGCACTGAATCTTGATTGTAGAGCCGTCCGATACCACACGTGCAAGGTTGCTCGATGTCTGTACAAGACCCTCCATCGCTGTAGACATACGCTGAACACCGTTGGGGCAACCGCAGATAGCACGGATGAGTGAGTGTGATTCGAGGTGAGGGATGATGGCCTTAGGACACTCCACAGCCTCTGCAAATATCTCGATAGAGTCCTCGATACCCTCGAACTCCTTGATGATAATCTTCTCGTAGCTCTTTACGTTAGCCTCGAAAATATCCTTCTCGGCCTCGCGTACGATGATAACAGCCTGAGCCTCGCGTGGTATAGCATTGCGCAAGCCACCGCCATCTACCGATGCAATCTCCAATCCGTAAGACTCTGTCTCCTGACGTAGCAGGCGGAATAGTATCTTGTTGGCATTGGCACGCTGAGTACCAATCTGGATACCTGAGTGACCACCCTTCAAGCCCTTGACCGTAACCTTATATCCTACGAATTTACCCTCGATAGGCTGCTCACGATATTTGAACGTGATGTTTGCATCCAGACCACCGGCACAGCCTACATACAACTCACCCTCGGTCTCCGAGTCGAGGTTGAGAAGAATATCGCCTTTGAGCATACCGCCTTTAAGACCAAATGCGCCATCCATACCGGTCTCCTCGGTTGCGGTGAACAGGGCCTCCAATGGACCATGCTCCAACTCCTCGTCTTCGAGGGCTGCCATAGCTGCTGCGAGGCCTATGCCGTTGTCAGCACCAAGAGTAGTGCCGTTGGCCGTAACCCACTCGCCATCGATATATGCCTCGATAGGATCTGTCGAGAAGTCGAAAACCTTGTCGTTGTTCTTCTGTGGCACCATATCGGTATGTGCTTGAAGGATGATACCCTTGCGATCCTCCATGCCAGGTGTTGCAGGCTTGTATACATATACGTTTTGTGCCTCATCCACCTTATGCTCCAAACCCTTCTCCTCGGCCCACTTTACGATGTATGCACGGATGGCATCCTCCTCGTGTGATGGGTGAGGAATATTACAAATTTCTGCAAAGTGCTTCCACACTGCTGCTGGCTTTAAGCCTTTCAAATTCTTGTCCATAATAATTAATTGTTAGTATTTAGTAATTAGTTGTAAAATTCTATCTATCCTGCTGACGCAGGCTGTTCTCCAACTCCTCTCGTTTGTCGAATGCCTCGACAATATACTTCACGAGCTGATGACGTACAATATCTCGCTTGTCGAACTCTACGATGCCAATATCGTCAATCCCCTTCAGCGTATCCATCGCCTTTGTCAGACCGCTATCCGAGCGTCGCGGCAGGTCTATCTGTGTCACGTCGCCCGTCACAATAAACTTGGCATTGCGACCCATACGCGTAAGGAACATCTTTATCTGCGACAGGGTGGTGTTCTGTGCCTCGTCGAGTATCACAAAGGCGTTGTCCAGCGTGCGACCACGCATATATGCGAGTGGCGCTATCTGTACCGTGCCCTCCTCGATATATTTTTGAAGCTTGGCAGCGGGTATCATATCGTTGAGAGCGTCATACAACGGCTGCAAATAGGGGTCGAGCTTCTCCTTCATATCGCCCGGCAGAAAACCGAGCTTCTCGCCAGCCTCTACTGCGGGACGTGTCAGTATTATACGTCGCACCTCTCGCTCCTTTAAGGCTCTTACGGCAAGTGCTATGGCCGTATAGGTCTTACCCGAGCCGGCAGGACCTACGGCAAAGAGCAGGTCGCACTTCTCGGCAAGTTTCACCAGACGTTGCTGGTTTATGGTGCGTGCCCTGATTATTGCACCATTGTTGCCATATACGATTACATCCTTATCTATGGCCGGTGGCTCGGAACTCAGCTCCGCTATGCTCGACGAGAAGGCCTGTGTCACCACCTCCGACGATATGTGGCCATACTTCAGGTAGTACTCCACCAGGGCATTCATCCTACGTTCGAAGGCTGCTACATCGCTACGTGCGCCCAACGCCTTTATCCTGTCGCCACGTGCCACAATCTTAATCTTCGGACATAGCTCTCGCATCTGCTCCAAATAGGAGTCCTGCGCACCGTACAACTCACGGGCATCTACGCCCTCTACCAATATCTCTTTTACTATCTCTTCACTCATTATCTGCTGACTCTTAAAAAATAAGTGTTACACCTGCCGCAATCCTGTACGAGCGAGTGTTGAACTCCTCGCCTTCGAACTGATTCAGCTCCTCTTTCAGCGAGTGTGTGTAGCGTGCCTCGATAAGGAAGTTGCGAGCAACCTTAACGCCGATGCCTGCCGCCATATTCCATGTGGGTGTCACCGGCCCAAACATCTTACTCTCCTCGTTTATCACATATTCGCCACGGCTCATCACCGTAAATAGCGGGCCGGCACTTATTCGCACCATATTGTTTGCCAGACGCAGGGATAGAAGCACGGGGATGTCTATCGTGCGAGTTCTTATCCTGCGGTCCTCACGTCCGTTTGTCACATCTATCGAGCCTCCCTGATATGCTACCTCGGTCTCTACGGCAAACCATCGACCAAAACGTAGTGCCATATCGAGATGCCCCGAGAAGCCAAAGCGTGGACTTAGCTTAACACTCTCGGTCGATACGCTGCTAAACCCGGTATATACGCCTCCCAGGCCTACACCAAATTCGGTTCTGATTCGTGGAGCATCATCGTCATGAGTGTGAAAATGACGCTCTTGTGCCACAGCCGTAAGATGCGCCATAATACCCACAACGCACACGAGTATATATCTTAACCAAACTCTCTTCATTATCTTCATTTTCATTCCGACATACTCCGAATATCTTTCAAAGATACTAACTTTCTTAATATAAACAAAGATAATTGCTAAATATTTTGTAAAACTTTCCAATTTCGAGTAAATAGCTTATCTTTGTGCCGGATTATGTTTGATAATTAAGAAGTAATACTTACAGATATGAGTTTGGTAGCTATCGTCGGCCGCCCTAATGTGGGCAAATCAACACTTTTTAACCGCTTGGTGGGACAGCGTCAGGCAATCGTCGATGAGACGGCCGGAACAACGCGTGATCGCCACTACGGCAAGACCGATTGGAACGGAAAGGAGTTCTCTGTTATTGACACGGGCGGATATACCGTAAACTCGGAGGATATCTTCGAGGATGAGATTCGTCGTCAGGTTATGCTCGCTATTGATGAGGCTGACCTCATACTCTTCCTTGTCGAGGTGCGTACAGGTATCACCGACCTCGATATGATGATGGCCGATATATTGCGTCGCTCGGGCAAGAAGGTAATGCTCGTATGCAACAAGGTGGATACCTATGACCTTATCTACTTCTCTCACGAGTTTCATGCCTTGGGACTCGGCGAGCCGTTCTGTATCAGCTCTATGTCGGGCAGTGGTACAGGCGATATGATGGATGCCATCCTTGCCAACCTCCCCGATGATACTACTGCCGAGTATGATGCTTCGTTGCCTCGTATCGCCATCGTGGGTCGCCCCAATGTAGGTAAGTCCTCTATGACAAACGCGCTTCTTGGTCAGGAGCGAAACATCGTGACCAATGTTGCAGGTACTACGCGTGACTCGATACATACGCGCTATAACATGTACGGTATGGACTTCTACCTTATCGACACTGCCGGTATGCGTAAGAAGGGTAAGGTTACCGAGGACTTGGAGTTCTACTCTGTGATGCGCTCGATACGTGCTATCGAGAACTCCGATGTCTGCGTGCTTATGCTCGATGCCGAGCAGGGCATAGAGTCGCAGGACCTGAATATTCACAACCTTATTGTCCGCAACCGCAAGGGTTGTGTTATCGTTGTAAATAAGTGGGACTTGGTTGAGAAGGATAGCAACACCATGAAGGAGTGGCGTGAGTTCCTCGAAAAGAAACTTGCCCCATTTAGCGATATACCTATCATCTTCACCTCGGTAATCAACAAGCAACGTATCTTGGATGTGTTGCAGGCTGCAATACGTGTATACCAGTCGCGCAAGCGTCGTATATCTACATCGGAGCTCAACGACTTCTTCTTGCCGCTTATCGAGAACTATCCACCTGCATCAATCAAGGGTAAGTATATCAAAATCAAGTATGTTACGCAGCTGCCTACACCTACGCCTCAGTTTGCATTCTTCGTGAACTTGCCACAGTATATCAAGGAGTCGTATCGTCGTTTCCTCGAGAACAAGTTGCGTGAGCAGTGGGATTTTTCGGGAGTGCCTATTCAGATATACTTCCGTCAGAAGTAAATTTTTGTGATAGCGGCGCATCTGTCGCACCTCAATCGTTGGCTCGAATGGGAAATACGCTTAGTATGTCCCATCCGAGCCAACTTCTTTATCGGCGCAACATCTGCACCGCTCTGACAAAAAATTGGTCTCGCGCTTTGGATGGTTATGGCTTTCCCACTTGGGAGGGCTTTTTTGATTTCGAAACCAAAGAGAATTTAGAGAATTTAAGGAGTTTAGGGAAATCAACTA
>JAFVRN010000040.1 GCA_017504265.1 Alistipes sp.
GGTGAATCAGTGTTATTACTGGACAACGATGGCGAATTTGATATACCGAAGCCATACAAAGTGGCACTTGATTATAGATACAATGCTGAAGACCACACCATTACGACGAATTTCAAAGGGGATAGCCACGAGACTACAAAAACAATAGAGTTCGTATATTTCAAGGATAACACTATTGTTTACATCGAGTCACACACTACACATTTCGCTTCGGGGAATATAAGCAATGGCGAAGTATACATAAAGGCTTTGCTAGTCGATAGAGCCATTATCAAGAAATGGGATGAAATGGTCGAAGATGGCAATATATAGCCCTTTGATTTAGAGCTATGATATGAATATCGCAGATTTCTAAAAATCGAATTTGAAAGTGATATAAGAATGAAAAAGAATTCGCCAAGTCTACATTATTGGATTTGGCGAATTCTTCTTTTGTTGTTTTAATACATCGCTCGCTGAAAAATAGATACTTTTTCAGCGACCTCCTACGGAGCTTCACCTTTTTCGTGGATGAATCATCCAAGGTATTTTGTTCCCAAAAAAAATAAATTTGCATAAGGCTAAGAGTTATTTCGATAAAATGATTACCTTTGTAGGGTATGAGATTTATCGCACGACTTACCGCATTGTCGATGCTTATGAGCGTGGCAGCCTGCGGCGTATTCTCGAACGACAACGAGAACGAAACAACAGAAACAGAGGTAGTTGAGGTAGAGCCAACACTACTATACGGCATAGACATCGAGGGTTACGTGATAGAGAACGACACGGTACGCTCGGGAGAGACCGTAGGTGGCATGCTCGGACGACGTGGAATATCGGCGGTGATGGTAGACCGTCTTGACAAGGCGGCAAAGGAGATCTTCCCACTACGACAGATACGTGCCGACAACGCCTACACAACATTTACGCGACAGAGAAGCGACTCGCTCGGCGTACACAACACTCTCGACTACATGGTATATCACCGCAATGCCATAGATTATGTGGTATTTGGATTTGTGGGCGACTCGATAACCATCACACTCGGCGCACGCCCCGTGGAGGTGGTGCGACAGCGTGCCGAGGCGGTGATAACATCGTCGCTATGGGGTGCGATAATGGAGCACGACCTACCCTATGCCTTAGCTGCCGAGTTCGAGGATATATATCAGTGGACGGTGGACTTCTTCGGCATACAGGAGGGCGACTCGTTCAAGGTGATATACGACCAGAAGTATGTCGATGGCGAGTCGGTGGGCATAGGCCGCATATGGGGTGCGGAGTTTAACCATGGCGAGAAATGCTACTATGCCATACCATACGCTCAGGAGGAGGGCAAGCTACGTTACTGGGAGGCTAATGGCGAGTCGCTACGCAAGCAGCTGCTCAAAGCACCCCTCAAATATACGCGCATAAGTTCAAAGTTCTCCAACTCTCGACTACACCCCGTACACAAGGTATACCGCCCGCATCACGGCGTGGACTATGCCGCACCATCGGGAACACACGTACACTCCGTAGCCGATGGCGTGGTTACATTCTGCGGATGGGGTGGCGGTGGTGGTAACACCATAAAAATCAAACACGCAGGAAATATCGTTACCGGATACCTGCATCTGCGCGGCTTTGCCAAGGGAATACGCGTAGGCAGCCACGTGTCACAAGGGCAGCTTATAGGTTATGTCGGTTCGACCGGAACATCCACAGGCCCACATCTGGACTACCGCATATGGAAGAATGGCAAGCCAATAGACCCGCTCAAAGTGCCACAAGAGCCGGCTGAGCCTATCGCCGAGGCACACAAGGCGAGCTTCGAGGCGGTACGTGACCGTGTTATAGCCGAGCTTCAAGGCATAGTTTGCGACACATTGCCACGAGTAACCGAAGATGATATATTCAACCGCCACAGCAAGGATTCGATAAACTAAGGCTATGACAACATCGCAACACAACATCGTGGATGAGCGTATAATAAAGTTCGTAGCAAAGCACCACGTGCTGACGCTTGCCACCGTAGGCAGCGAGGGCAGACCATATGTTGCCAACTGCTTCTACGCCTACGACAAACATCGCAATATATTTATATTCACCACCGACTCTACGGCAACACGTCATGGCATGGAGATGGCTGCCAATAAGCATGTGGCACTTTCGATAGCTCTTGAAACACGTGTCGTAGGTCGTGTTCAGGGCTTGCAGGTGGAGGGCATTGCCGAGCGTGGCGACGAGGAGGCCAAGAGCCGATACGTTAAACGTTTTCCCTATGCCGCCGTAGCACCATTGGAGCTGTGGATGATACGTCCAACAATGTTCAAACTCACGGATAACACATTAGGATTTGGCAAGAAATTGATATGGCAAAGCGAGGAGTAATAATCGTTGCAGGAGGCTCGGGACGACGTATGCAGTCGTCGTTACCCAAGCAGTTTATGATACTTGGCGGGCTGCCTGTCGTGGCGCACACCATAAATACCTTTGCCGAGGCTCTGCCAGGTGCTGATATTATCGTGGTACTTCCCGAGGAGCATATTTCGCTATGGCGCAACCTCGCCTCGCGCTTCGATATTGCCCCGCACAGATGTGTGGCAGGTGGCAAGGAGCGTTTTCACTCGGTAAAGTGTGGCATAGAGGCCCTATCCGACGAGGTCGAGTATATCGCAATACACGATGGTGTAAGGGCTCTCATCTCGAAAAAGGTTATACTACGCACAATGCTCGATGCCGAGCTTCATGACGCATCGATACCCGTGGTAGAGGTAACCGACTCGTATCGTAGCATCGATGGCGACACCTCGCATATTGTACCACGCAGCAGCCTACGCATAGTGCAGACCCCGCAGATATTCTCTGCCGAGCTGCTACGCAAGGCGTACGAACAGCCATACGACGATGCCTTCACCGACGATGCCTCGGTGGTAGAAGCCTATGGCCATCGGGTATCGCTTGTCGAGGGCGAGCGTTGCAACATCAAGCTGACAACACCCGAGGATATGGGTTGGGCAGAGTGGTATCTATCCAATAGGGAGCAGCACTGAGGATATTAAGTATAACATATAGAGCGTGTCCAAGTTTGGGCACGCTCTATATTTTTGAGGTTGTATAACAAGAGCTGTCGCAGGCTGAAAAAGCGGAGTTTACTTAGCGTAAATGAGCATTTTTCAGACAAGGCAGATGCCAAAAGAGCCTTGTTAGACAGTTTCCAGCTGTTAGAAGTTGTATAGCAAGAGCTATTTTGAAGCTGCTCGCAGGCTGGAAAAGCGGAGTTTACTAAAGCGTAAATGAGCATTTTCCAGACAAGGCAGATGCCAAAAGAGCCTTGGTAGACAACTTCTTTTATATGTCGGCAGTCTATTCTACATCTTATGAAACTCCAAGGAGATGAATATGCCCTTGAAACTCTCCAACAAGCCCTGCATCGTAAGTGCTGTAGAGTCATTGCGATACTCGGGATATGCTGCGACAATGATATCGAAGATGTCGCCGGCATCGAGCATAACCACGAGATTATCGCCGCGCATCTTCATAAAGCCACCGCACTCGTAATCTACGCCCTCGATATTGATGATAAAGGTTGCTCTACCCTTCTCCTCGATATACTCGTAGCGGCCATCTATGGCGTACTCCTTGAATATGATAAAACCTGTGCCATTGCGACGCAACGTAAGCGAGAACGACCCCGGGACGATACCCTCACGTTTAAGAGCCGCCTGCACCGTGACATCGAGCTGCTGCATAGCCATATCGGCAAGAGGATTAGCTCCAAGATACTCAAAGAAGATACGCTCGTAGCCCCACGTGCGTACCACCTCACGTGACGATGGTGCCGCCTCGGCAATAGCTGCCAGCGGATCTTTAGGCTTGGAAGTGCTCTGCTGCTCCAATAATGCACCAAAAGCCTTACCAAGATCGAATTGCGCACGTGCCTCGATAGTGGTACAAAGCATCGCTACGAAAAGCACAACCACAAATAATAATCTCTTCATCGAAATAGCTTTTCTTTATAAACGGGCGTGTCCAACAAGTTTGGACACGCTCTATATTTTAGAAGTTGTTCAACTCGGCCTCAATCTCCTCAACCTCCATAAGCCATGCTCGCTCCTGAGCATCCGACGGCATACGCAGATCGCCTCGTGGCGAAAGACCTACGACACCCACCTTAGGGCCATCGGGCATTGCCGAACGCTTAAACTGCTGACCAAAGAAGCGGTGGAAGAATACCTTGAGCCACTTGACGATAGTAGCCTTGTCGTAGACACCCTCGAAGGCAATAGATGCCAACATAGCAATCTTCGCAGGTGAATAACGACGGCGCAGTGCGCAGTAGAGGAAGAAGTCGTGGAGCTCGTATGGGCCTACCACATCCTCGGTGCGCTGTGCAATCTCGCCACTCTCCTTTGCGGGCAGCAACTCCGGGCTGACCGGCGTAGCAACAACATCGAGCAACGCCTCACGCAAGACACCCTCGGCGCGGTTACGAGCATACCAATCCACCATATAACGTACCAATGTCTTAGGCACTGATGCATTGATGCCATACATCGACATCTGGTCACCATTGTATGTCGCCCAGCCAAGAGCCAACTCACTCATATCACCCGTGCCGATAACCATACCTCCACACATATTGGCAACGTCCATAAGTATCTGTGTGCGCTCGCGTGCCTGCGAGTTCTCATAGGCAACAGAACGCTCGTCGGCATCAAGACCTATATCCTTGAAGTGCTGTTCGCACGCCTCACGAATAGGAATCTCGCGCAACGTACATCCCAGCTCCTTGATAATACGCAGAGCATTGTTGTAGGTACGGTCGGTCGTGCCGAAGCCCGGCATCGTAACACCTATGATACCCTTGCGATCGAGTCCCAGCAGGTCGAACGTGTCGCATACAGCCAGGAGTGCCAATGTAGAGTCCAAGCCTCCCGATATGCCTATTACGGCTGTCTTGCATGAGGTGTGCTCCAAGCGTTGTGCAAGGCCGGCACTCTGTATTGCAAAGACCTCACGGCAGTGTATATCGCGATCGGCATCATTCTCCGGCACGAAGTAGAGAGGCTCTATATGACGACGCACATCGCCCTGATAGCAAATCTCATCTACGTCAATCTCCACGACACGCATCTCCGGAGCCTCGGGATAGTAGAAGGTATTACGTGCTGTACGGCGTGTCGAGATATACTCCACGTCGATGTCGGCAATAACCATACGGTCGTTGCGCACAAATCTATCGCTCACACCCAATACACGTCCGAGCTCGGCAATTACGGCATTACCCGCAAAGACAAGGTCGCTCGACGACTCGCCGTGACCCGACGAGGCATATACATATGCCGCCATCGTACGTGATGACTGCTCGGCGATAAGCGATATAAGATAGTCGTGCTTGCATACCGACTCGGGCGATGCCGAGAGGTTGAAGAGAAGCTTAGCACCCTGCACGGCCTGCATAGATGATGGTGGCACAGGCACCCACATATCCTCGCATATCTCCACTCCGAACTCTACTCCGTGTATATCGAACATCAGGTCGCTACCAAATGGGCACTCCTGACCGGCAAAACGTATCGTACGATCCTTGATACCGAAGCCCGACACCCACCATCTAAGCTCCGAGAACTCTCCATAGTTAGGTATATAGCTCTTGGGAACGATTCCCCAAAGCTGACCTTGACCAAATATTGCAGCACAGTTGTATAAACGATCGGCAAATACTACCGGAAGGCCGACGATACCTATCGTAGGGATATCCTCGGTCTCGGCCATAAGCCACGCCAAGGCGCGCTCCGAGTCACTTAACAGCTTCTTTTGCAACACCATATCGCCGCAGGTATAACCCACTAACGACAACTCCGGCATAACAACAATCTCGACACCCTCTTTGAAGGCATCCTCCATAATTCTGAGAGCTCCCTCGGCATTGCGATGAGCATCGGCGATATGTACACGGGGTACCGCCGCAGCTACTCTCATATAACCATACTGGTTGTTCATAATCTATGTGTGTTTGTTCTTAAACGTGTGTAAAGGGCTCAGGCCGACAATGCCAGGCATACTCCTTCGGTATCTATATTTTGGCATATAAGAGAGCCATCACCTCTGCTACCTCAACATTTGTTCGGGGAAGGGGGCAGATGTGCGCCCGATTAAGCCTTGACACGGATGGGAGATACACTACGTATTTCCCATTCGTATCAATTATCGACGACTTCAAGACAACCCCTTATCCCGACAAATTACTCTGCCCAGATACGAGCCAGATTGATGATAGTATTCATTGCCTTCTGCATAGTAGTAAGCGAGGCATACTCATAACGGCCATGGAAGTTCATACCGCCTGTGAAGAGGTTGGGACAAGGCAGACCCATAAACGAAAGGCGCGAACCATCAGTACCACCGCGAATAGGCTTAACAAGAGGCTTAACACCGGCCTCAATCATAGCACGGCGAGCCTTCTCAATAACCTGGGGATGTGGCTCGACCATCTTGCGCATATTGTAGTATTGGTCACGCATAGAGAGTGTCAGCACCTTCTCGCCATACTTGCGTTGCAGGAAATTGACAACATCCCACATAAGCTGCTTCTTCTGCTCGAACTTCTCGCTGTCGTGGTCACGAATGATATAGCTTATCTCTGCCTCATCGACTGCACCCTTGATGCCTATACAATGGAAGAAACCTTCGTAACCCTCGGTAAACTGAGGACGCTGATCGGCAGGAAGCATACCGTTAAGCTCGGTAGCGATATCCAAGGCATTAATCATCTTGTTCTTAGCCATACCGGGGTGTACATTACGTCCGGCAATGGTAATCTTAGCACCGGCAGCATTGAAGTTCTCGTACTCCAACTCGCCCTCCATACCTCCATCCATGGTATATGCGAAGTCGGCAGCAAATCTCTCTACGTTGAAGTAATCGACACCGCGACCAATCTCCTCATCGGGGGTAAAGCCTACACGTATCTTGCCATGGGGCACCTCGGGATGTGCTACAAGCCACTCCATTGCCGATACAATCTCAGCAACACCGGCCTTATCGTCGGCACCAAGAAGCGTAGTACCATCGGTATGGATAAGGGTATGACCCTTGAAGAATGACAACTCGGGAAAATCCTCAACACGCAACCACACGTCACCACCAAGCATTATATCCTGTCCATTGTAATTCTCCACAATGTGAGGCTTAACATTCTCTCCGCTCATATCGGGGGCGGTATCCACATGCGAGATAAAGCCGATTACGGGAGCTTTCTCATAGCCTTTTGTTGCGGGCAAGGTGGCCATAACATAGCCGTACTCATCCATGGTTACCTCTTTGAGGCCTATTGTCTCCAACTCCTCTTTGAGGTAGCGAAGCAATACGAGTTGCTTCTCGGTCGATGGGAAGCTGGTGCTGGCATCATCCGAACGGGTGTCGAACGATACGTATTTCAAAAATCTATCTTTCAAGTCCATATATATACAGTTTTAAGGTTTTATGTTTCGTCTGTTCTCGAGCCTACTCCTCTATCTTAGCACGACGTGAGTGCCAGATGAAGTAGGCAATGATAGCTACATACATCACGATACCGAGGTATACAGCACCCATCGAAGTAGCCCAGTCGGTCATCATCCAATCCACACCGACAAAGGCGAGGATGGCACTTACCACACCCATCAGCGCACCACCTGCGATGAAGCCCGAAGCGATAAGCGTACCGCGATTATTGTTTGCTTTGGCCTGCTCAGCACTCTTATGACGGTTTACTGCCCACGACACCAAGCCACCAACTACAAGTGGAGCATTGAGGTTCATAGGGATAAACATACCGAGCGCAAATGGCAGTGCAGGCACATTTATAAGCGTGAGCACAAGGATAAGACCCGCACCGATGCCATACAAGAGCCATGGTGTAACACCACCCATCATCAAAGGCTGGATTACGGCAGCCATAGCATTAGCCTGAGGTGCTACAAGGGCATTCTCGCCAACGAAACCATAGGTGTCGTTCATAATAATCATCACACCGGCTACGGTAGCGGCCGACACGAATGTGCCGACAAACTTCCACGTCTGCTGCTTACGGGGTGTTGTACCCAACCAATAACCAATCTTCAAATCGGTGATAAAGCCACCGGCCATAGAGAGAGCCGTACATACCACACCACCGATTACAAGTGCTGCAATCATACCCGACTCACCTTCAAGACCCACCGATACGAGTACGAGTGACGATAGGATAAGGGTCATAAGCGTCATACCGGATACAGGGTTCGAACCCACAATGGCGATAGCATTTGCGGCAACCGTCGTAAAGAGGAAGGCGATAACAAAGACTATGACCAATGCAACGATAGTCTGAGTCCAATTGCCAAGCACTCCAAACTGGAAGAAGAAGAGTGTAGCGGCAAGTGTCGAGATTAGAATTGCAAGAATACTCTTCATACGAATATCACTCTGCGTACGAGGCTCGTCCACAGCAACCTTCTTTCCTCCAAACTCATTCTTGGCAAGCACCAATGCACTCTTGATGATACCCGCCTGACGCACGATACCGATAAGGCCGGCCATGGCGATACCGCCGATACCGATAGGACGACCGATATAGGTATACAGATTCTCAGGAGTGAAGATAAGCTCCGGATTTGCCAAGATATTTTCGTTGGTGATACCGAGCATAGTTACCACAGCCTCGGCGTTTAATGCTGTCTCAAACGAGCCTACCAAAGGTACGATAAAGAACCATACCAGAGCAGAACCGGCAGCGATGATAAGAGCATATTTAAGGCCGATGATATAACCAAGACCGAGTACCGCCGCCGACGTGTTAAGACCAAAGGTGAGCTTGAAGTTGGCAGCAAGAGCCTTACCCCATCCCCACATCTGGGTAGATAGCGACGATACCCACGCACCGAACGTAGATACGATAAAGTCGTAAAGACCGCCTATAAGACCTGCAGCGACAAGAATCTTGGCCTGAGAGCCTCCCTTCTCGCCCGACACCAGCACCTCAGTAGTTGCCGTAGCCTCGGGGAATGGGTACTTGCCGTGCATCTCCTTAACGAAATACTTACGGAAAGGAATGAGGAGTACAATGCCGAGGATACCGCCCAACAGCGACGATAGGAATACCTGATAGAACTTAGCATCAAGACCGAGGATATAAAGTGCAGGGAGAGTGAAGATAGCACCTGCGACAATAACACCCGACGAAGCACCGATACTCTGAATGATGACATTCTGGCCGAGCATATTCTTCTTGCCACGCATCTGACCAAGACCTACAGCAATGATAGCGATAGGTATGGCAGCTTCAAATACCTGTCCTACTTTAAGACCAAGATAGGCTGCGGCAGCCGAAAAGAGCACAGCCATAAGAATACCGACCGTCACCGAGTATGGAGTAACCTCCACGGGAGTCTGGTCGGCACCCATCACAGGGTTGTACTGCTCACCGTCACGAAGCTCACGATATGCGTTCTCGGGGAGCGAATTTTTAGGTTGTTGTGTTTGCATAGTTTTATGGTTTTTATTTATGTTTCGTCATCAACACCATATAAATCATACAAAGATATATAAAAAATGTCAAATATCAAAGCATAATCTCCATTATATGTAATTAGTAGAACGAGTATCAACATATTAGCCTTTATACTCAACCAACACATGCACTTATCGCAATTAAATCGCATATTTTTTTCTTTGTATCGTTTTTTTCGTATCTTTGCCGCCTCGAAGACAGAGAGATGCACACACGAGATATAAATAGATTTCGGTTTTTAGGCAGCTTGCTACTGATGACGGTGATGTTATTCAATATCGCCAGTTCCACTCTATTTATACACGAGCATATCATAGATGGAAGATATATATATCACTCCCACCTATACAACGGTCTGCCCGCAGCTCACTCTCACACATCGGCGCAACTCGACATCCTAAGTCGCTCGGCACAGCCCGACATCGAG
Source organism: Alistipes sp. (assembly GCA_017504265.1). Classification (GTDB taxonomy): domain Bacteria; phylum Bacteroidota; class Bacteroidia; order Bacteroidales; family Rikenellaceae; genus Alistipes. The sequence continues at coordinate 9,924 of JAFVRN010000040.1, forward strand.
CCTACGGCGTGTACTCTCATCCCAATCGACACAGCAATACACAACACTATTGAGCTTAATGCGACGTATGACCTGTGCTCAGACCTATGCTCACAATCATCGCTATCGCTAAGAGCTCCTCCCGTAATTGCAAGAGCATAACATAGAACATCTCCACCCTGTAACCACTATTGGGTATACCGGCTATGAAAATAGCCTATTTTAGCGATTGTGTGCAATATCGTTTGTACCGATATTTGCACCGTAAAACACAACACTTGCAATTATGAAATACTTATTACTAACCATCACACTATTAATTAGTTCTACACTTTTTGCACAACAGAGCGACATTACCTCTCCCAAGACAAGTGTCGAGCAAGGCAAACCTCGCAGCAAGAATACCGATGCCAACATCTTCGGTCACGTAATATCAGCCACTACCGAAGAGCACCTGCCCTACGCCACCATAGCCATCAAGGATACTACGCTGGGTTGCGCAGCCGACGGTACGGGACACTACAATATAAACAATCTGCCGGAGGGTCGAATCATAATCGTTGTATCGGCCATAGGCTACACCACAATAGAGTACCCCTTCACGGCCGACCGTAATACCAGCACCGAGCTTAACTTCTCACTCGAAGAGTCATCGATGATTGTAGATGAGATTGTGGTATCGGCAACACGTAACGAGACGAACCGTCGCAAGACAGCCACCGTAGTAAACGTATCATCGACGAAATTATTCGAGAGCACCGCATCGGCAAACCTCTCGGAGGCGATGAACTTTCAGTCGGGATTGCGCGTTGAGAACACGTGCGGCAACTGCGGCGCACCTCAGCTTCGCATAAACGGTTTGGAGGGACAGTACTCACAGATACTTCTCGACAGCCGCGCCATATTCTCGTCACTTGCAGGCGTTTACGGCCTCGACCTTATGCCCGTTGCGATGGTCGAGCGCGTGGAGGTCATACGTGGTGGCGGATCGGCACTATACGGCTCGAACGCCATTGGCGGTGTGGTAAATATCATCACCAAAGACCCTGTGCGCAACACTCTATCGCTATCCAACACCTCAAATTTCATGGAGGATGGCACACCCGATATTAACACCTCGTTAGGTGGTGCTTTCGTATCGGACGACTACAAGATGGGTGCTTATCTCTTTGCGCAGGTAAAGAACCGAGGAGCATACGACCGCAACGACGACGGCTTCTCGGATATCACCAAGCTGCGTTCCGAGACCGCCGGCTTCCGCGCCTACTACAAAACTTCGGCACACTCACGACTAACGGCCGAATACCACCACATACACGAGTTCCGTCGTGGTGGCGACAACCTCGACGAAGCACCACATATGGCTATGATATGCGAGCAGCTCGACCATAATATTGACGGTGGCGGCTTGAAGTTCGACCTGTTTCCAAACTCCAGACACCGCTTCTCGGCATATGCTTCGGCACAGGGTATCAGCCGTTCGAGCTACTTCGGAACAGACATGAACCCTAACGCCTATGGAAGCACCTCCGACCTGACGGTGGTAGGTGGTGCGCAGTATACCTACAATTACAAAGCAGGACTTCCCGCAGAGCTTACAGTAGGTGCCGAATACAACTATAACAATCTACACGACATATACTCAGCAACAAACCGCACGCTCGCACAAACTACATCTACCTATGGTATCTTTGCACAGAATGAGTGGAAGAGCGACAAGTTTAACGCACTTATAGGCTTCCGCCTCGATAAGCATAATATGATCGAGCATCCCATCTTCGCACCACGAGCAAGTATTCGTTACAGCCCCATCGAGGACCTCGGACTGCGCGCAAGCTATTCGAGCGGCTACCGAGCACCACAGGCCTATAACGAGGATCTGCATATCGATGCCCTCAACCACTCGGTATCTATAATCGAGCTTGATCCCAATCTGCAACCCGAGCGTTCACACTCGTTCAACCTATCGGCAGACTACTACCACAACTTCGGACGCGTGCAGACCAACATTCTTGTAGAGGGTTTCTACACCATGCTCAACAACGTATTCACTCTCGAGAACAGTCGCGAGGAGAGCGACTCGGAGGGTAACAACTTCATCTACAAGGTGCGACGCAATGCCGCCGGCGCACGTGTTGGAGGCCTTACCGCCGAGTTCAAAGTGGACATCCCCAACACATTTGACGTGCAACTCGGCTACACCTTCCAAAAGAGTATGTACGTAGAGCCGGAGCAGTGGTCAGAGGATGTTGTGGCACAACGTCGCATGTTCCGTTCGCCCGACCACTATGGCTATATCAACGCCAATGTATCTATAACCAAAGAGTTTAATGCCTCGCTATTTGGCACATTCACAGGGCCTATGCTTGTGCAACACGCCGCATACACCACGCTCGAAGGCATCGAGATGCCCGACTCGGAGGTTGTAACACCATCGTTCTGGGATTTTGGATTGAAGCTATCGTACACCTTCCATCTTAGCGAGATTATTAACCTCGAAGTAAATGCCGGTGTAAAGAATATATTCGACTCTTACCAAAAGGATATCGATTTCGGTGCAGGTCGTGACTCAGCCTATATCTATGGTCCGACATTACCACGCACCTACTTCTTTGGAGTTAAGTTCTATTTGTAGGAGATAAGAAAAATTTTTGATTTTTCGCTAAAATAATATATCTTTGTCGTTTGTATGCGCACGCACGCAGGCGACCATCTGATACGTGCCTGCGCAAGGCACGTATTTTTTGTTGAAACAAATAACAAAAACACTATAATTATGCAGTTAGCAGACAAGTATTCACCCGAACTTATCGAGCAGAAGTGGTACGACTTCTGGATTGAGAATAACCTGTTCCACTCGGAGCCGGATAACCGTGAGCCCTACACCATTGTCATCCCACCACCCAACGTGACAGGTATGCTTCATATGGGACATATGCTCAACAACACATTGCAGGATGTGCTCATTCGCCGTGCCCGTATGCAGGGCAAGAACGCCTGCTGGGTACCGGGTACAGACCACGCCTCAATTGCCACGGAGGCTAAGGTGGTGGCAAAGCTTAAAGCCGAGGGCATCGACAAATCATCGCTTACGCGTGAGGAGTTCTTGGCGCACGCCTGGGAGTGGAAGGAGAAGCATGGTGGCATCATTCTGCAACAGTTGCGTAAGCTCGGTGCATCGTGCGACTGGGAGCGCACCTGCTTCACGATGGATGAGGCCCGCTCCGAGAGTGTCATCAAGGTCTTCGTAGACCTATTCCGCAAGGGTCGCATCTACCGTGGTGTACGTATGGTCAATTGGGATCCTTCGGCACTCACCGCCCTCTCGGACGAGGAGGTGATATACAAGGAGTCGCAGGGCAAGCTCTACTACCTGCGCTACAAGGTTGAGGGTTCGGATCAGCATATCGTAGTGGCTACGACACGCCCCGAGACCATCCTCGGTGATACGGCACTATGTGTCAATCCCAACGACGAGCGTTATAAGTGGCTCGCCGATGATGCTCGTGTAATCGTACCTCTGGTTGGCCGCTCGATACCTGTCATCCGTGACGAGTATGTAGATTTGGAGTTTGGTACAGGCGCGTTGAAGGTGACACCTGCACACGACGTAAACGACTATATGCTTGGCGAGAAGTATGGTCTCGATACCATAGATATATTCAACGATAACGGTACGATTAACGACAAGGTGGGCATGTACGTTGGTATGGAGCGTTTCGAGTGCCGCAAGGTTATCGAAGGTGATCTTGCTGCTGCCGACCTCTTGGAGAAGGTTGAGCCATACACCAACAACGTAGGCTACTCGGAGCGTACAGGTGTGGCTATCGAGCCTAAGCTCTCTATGCAATGGTTCCTCTCTATGGAGGAGCTGGCAAAGCCTGCTACCAAGGCTGTTTTGGAGGATGTCATCAAGTTTGTACCTGCCAAGTACAAGAATACCTACCGTCATTGGATGGAGAACATCAAAGATTGGTGTATCTCACGTCAGCTATGGTGGGGACACCGTATTCCTGCATACTACCTTCCAAAGGGTGGCTATGTAGTTGCCGAGAGTGCCGAGGAGGCTTTGGCACTCGCACTCGAGAAGGATGCATCGCTCACAATGGCAGACTTGCGCCAAGACGAGGATGTCCTCGACACGTGGTTCTCATCGTGGTTGTGGCCTATATCTGTCTTCGACGGCATACGCTACCCCAACAATGCCGAGATAGAGTACTACTATCCTACCAACGACCTCGTAACAGGCCCGGATATCATCTTCTTCTGGATTGCACGTATGATTATGGCAGGATATGAGTGGCGTAACGAAAAGCCATTCTCGAATGTATACTTCACGGGTATTGTGCGTGATAAGCTTGGTCGCAAGATGTCCAAGCAGCTGGGCAACTCACCCGATCCACTCGACCTTATATCGAAGTATGGTGCTGATGGTATGCGTGTAGCTATGCTTATGTCGGCATCGGCAGGCAACGATGTTATGTTCGACGAGGCACTATGCGAGCAGGGTCGCAACTTCGGAAACAAGATTTGGAATGCCTACCGCCTTATCAATATGTGGGATGTAGATGCATCCTTGGAGCAGAACAAGGCGTGTCGTGAAGCTATCGAGTGGTTCGACGAGGTGCTTACAGAGCGTATAGCACGCATCGAAAGCGATATGTCGCAGTACCGTATCTCCGAGGCATTCACCGAGCTATACCGCCTATTCTGGGACGATTTCAGCGGTTGGTATCTGGAGATGGTAAAGCCTGCATATCAGAAGCCTGCCGACAGCAAGACCATAGAGCGCACGAAGTACTACTTCGATATGCTGCTTCGTCTGTTGCATCCGTTTATGCCGTTTATTACCGAGGAGATATGGCAGGATTTGCGCACCGACAACGACGTTAAGTCTATTGTCATAGCACAGCAGCCTCGTGCCGAGCGCACTGCCGACGAGAAGATTTTGAGTCGCTTTGCCCTGGCACAGGAGATAATATCGGCCATACGTAACATCCGCAAGCAAAAGAATATTGCCCAGAAGGAGGCTTTGGCATTGCACTACATTGCCGATGAGAACTACCCCGCGGAGTATATCGACGTAATTGCCAAGATGGGTAACATCTCGGAGGTTGTAGCTGTAAGCGAGAAAGAGGCTACCGCCGCTGCCTTCATCGTAAAGACCACACAGTACTTTATACCTATGGAGGGCAACATCGACCGTGAGGCCGAATTGAGCAAGCTACGTACCGACTTGGAGTACTTCGAGGGCTTCCTCTCGAGCGTTATGAAGAAGCTCTCTAATGAGCGTTTCGTTAGTTCCGCTCCCGAGAAAGTTGTCGCCAACGAGCGTGCAAAGCAGGCAGATGCCGAGGCTAAGATTGCAGCTATCAAGGAGCAGATTGCAGCATTGGAGCAGTAGTCCACGATGGCAGATATAACGATATATACCGACGGCTCGGCTCGTGGTAATCCCGGGCCGGGCGGTTATGGCGTAGTACTATTGTCGGGGCCGCATCGCAAAGAGCTGTCGGCGGGCTACCGTCTTACGACAAACAACCGTATGGAGCTTCTGGGCGTATGTGTAGCCTTGGAGGCACTGAAATTTGAGGGGTCGAACGTAACGCTCTACTCCGATTCGAAATATGTGGTGGAGGCAGTAAACCAACGCTGGGTATTTGGCTGGGAGCGCAAGGGATTTGCCGGCAAGAAAAACCCCGACCTATGGATGCGCTTCTTGCGTGTATATCGCCGACATAACGTGCGCTTCGTGTGGGTTAAAGGCCACGCCTCGACAGTCGAGAACAATAGATGCGATGAGCTTGCTGTGGCCGCAGCATCGCAAGCAAACCTATTAGAAGATACGGGATACGATGGATAGAGAGTATAAAAAGCAGTCATGGAAGCCAGGCACGCTGGTATATCCACTACCTGCCGTGTTGGTGAGTTGCGGAACATCACCCGAGGAGTACAACCTGCTTACAATAGCGTGGACAGGCACGGTATGTACCAATCCTCCGATGTGCTACATCTCGGTGCGCAAGGAGCGACACTCCTACGAGATTATACGTCGCACAGGCGAGTTCGTCATAAATATAACCACCGAAGAGTTGGCACGTGCCACAGATTGGTGTGGTGTGAAGTCGGGTCGCGATACGAATAAGTGGGAGGCTATGGGCCTTACGCCTATGGCCAATGCACATGTTGCAGCCCCTATCGTTGCCGAGTCGCCACTCTCTATATGCTGTAAAGTACGACAAATCATCGAGCTCGGCTCGCACGATATGTTCCTTGCCGATGTGGTAGGCATCGAGGCAGACGAGCGATACATAGACCCCGAGACAGGTAAGTTCTCGTTGGACAAGGCACACCCCATAGTATATTCGCACGGCGAGTACTTCCGACTTGGAGAGCTTATAGGTCATTTCGGATGGTCAGTAAAGAAGAAAACAACAAAGCGAAAAAAGTAGTATGACAGAGCAACAACACGACCTGCTAAACAAATATGAGGAGCAGTTGCGTCAGACGCTTGTTGAGCGTCTTAGTGAACGTAAGCTCCTCGAAGGCCGCCTTTTGGAGGTCGAGGAACTCAATGAAAAGTGGCACGCCGCAGCGCCATCGTATATGGCAGATGCTGTGCCCGAGATAGCGAAATACCCACTGGTAGCCATTGCCTGGGCTATGTATGAGGGTATGGGCATCGCAGCACTATGGGATAAGGAGTGGAAGCGATACGAGAATGTCGAGGATATACATAAGATGCTTACCGAGCCACGCGGCTTCGACTGTATGGATGAGTATATTACCGAGATACTGCTTACTACACCCCTTGGCACTCCCGAGGCCGAAAAGCTCGAAGATATGGTGCGTAGCACTGCCGAGATAGCACATATGCTTATCCGCAAGGAGCAGGTCGAGGCACAGAGTGTTATGGCCTTTCACGTCTTTGCACGCACGACGAAAGTTATGTTCGAGGTAGGTGTTGCCGTGCAACTTCGCCGTATGGGCTACAACTATGTCAAAGTCAATGCCGAGGTAGTAAGCTAAGCCGATAGCTAAACTACCATAACGAGGTTTTCACTGAAAGCCTCGTTTTTTGTTTTATCGTCAGAAGGGGTTAGATTTGGCCTCGACATGAAAAAAGCCACCGATGGGTAGTACTCGGCGTACGTCCCATTGGTGGCGTTGATTGAGAGGCCGAAGATACCCCTTGACTATATTTGTTGTCGTAAGGGGTGCAGATAGGTTATATCGCAACCCAATTTATCGTCAGAAGGGGTTAGATTTGGCCTCGACATAAAAAAGCCACCGATGGGTAGTACTTGGCGTACGTCCCATTGGTGGCGTTGATTGAGAGGTCGAAGATGACCCCTTATCACGATAAATTACTATTTAACTGCATTAACAATTGCCTCAAATGCCTTAGGCTCGTTGAGTGCAAGGTCAGCCAAAACCTTACGGTTGAGGGCGATACCCTTAACATTCATCTTACCGATAAACTCTGAATAAGTCATACCGTGCTGACGAACTGCAGCGTTGATACGTACAATCCACAATGAGCGGTATGTTCTCTTCTTCTCACGACGGTGTGCATAAGCAAACTGCAAACCCTTCTCGACAGTATTTTTCGCAACTGTCCATACGTTTCCCCTTGAACCAAAGTTACCCTTGGCAAGTTTCAAAACCTTCTTTCTTCTTGCGCGTGACGCAACAGCATTGACTGAACGTGGCATAAATTAAAAGTTTTTGATAGAGCTGATAGCGGTGTGATTCTCTCCCACTCTTTGGGGCTATTGCGCTCCGTTGTTGTTAAAAAATGGATAAATTGTGCTACTTCTTTAAGCTTCGCCCGAATTATTTAACGAGCAACTGCTTGATCTTAGCCTCGTCGGCTGCAGATACGATACCTGAGTAGCAGAGGTTACGCTTCTGCTTCTTAGTCTTTTTGGTCAGGATGTGACTGTGATAAGCGTGCTTACGCTTGATCTTACCTGTGCCGGTGAAAGAAAAACGCTTCTTTGCAGCGGCA
>JAFVRN010000025.1 GCA_017504265.1 Alistipes sp.
GGTTCTGTGGGTTCTGTGGGTTCTGTGGGTTCTGTGGGTTCTGTGGGTTCTGTGGGTTCTGTGGGTTCTGTGGGTTCTGTGGGTTCTGTGGGTTCTGTGGGTTCTGTGGGTTCTGTGGGTTCTGTGGGTTTTGTGTGTTCTGTGGAAAAAATCCCCATCTAACCCATTGGACCCATTTAACCCATCTGACCCACACTGCTTCGCAGTGGCAGGGCATCGCCCTGCAAAAGCAGTGGCAGGGCGCAGCCCTGCAACAAAGGCCGTGCTTGCGCCTCTCCTATCCTATGGTATGCATACGTATCGAGGCCTTGATAAGTGCTATGGCACGTATGCGGTCGATTTCTACCTCCTTGTCTGCATGGTGCTGGTTCTGGCTGACCAGGCGTACATAACCCTCTTTATCGGACTTCTGTACATACTTAACCGTAATGTACTCCTCGCCATCTATATCTATCGAGAGCAGATACATATCGCCCCAAAAGACATCGCGTACATCGTTTAGCTGTTTATAAAGCACTATGTCGCCACTCTTAAGCAACGGATACATCGAGTCGCCCACTATATATATTGCGCCATCGCACTTGGGCAGGTTGGGTATATGTATATAATTCACGGGCTTGGCCTCCTCCTGTTTCGAGAAGAGTGGGACAAGTCCCGCAGTACCCTCTATGGAGTAGAGAGGAACGCTTTGTAGCGGTAGCGACGAGTCGGTTCGATGTGTGTAGGGTGTTAAATCGGGCTCGGCATTGAACATCTTACCCTTGCCTGTATCTACCCATTCTGGGTTTACGTTAAAATCTTGAACAAGGATGTTCTTATTGCGTGTCGATAGACTCGCCTTTCCGGTCTCAATCATTGATAGTGCTGCCTTGCCTACGCCAAGTCGCTGTGCAAGTTGCTCTTGCGTCATTTCAAGCTGCTTGCGTATAAGCCTTACGCGCATTCCAATATCACTCATATAAATTTATATTATATTAAAAATTTGTACAAAACACTTGACAAGTACAATATTTGAATGTATATTTGCAGAGCAAAGTTAAGCAATTTATTTTATTTTGCAAAATTTTAATTATAAAAAATATTGAGATGTACGAAATTACGGATTGTTTGTATTCAAAAATGTTAGATGCGTTGCTCGCGGACGTTGGTGGCAAGAGCTTCTTTTCCGGGTCGGTTACGGTGGTGGAAGCCGGGGTTGAGTGTAAGCTTACGGCAACCGTAGTAGTCTGTAAGAGTGCTACTTATTATGATGGATGCCGTCGTGACGAGATTGTGGATCTGCTACCCGTATGGTGGGAGTGTCATACATATGATTGTGGTGAGGAGCTGTTCAATGATTTCAGTTTCTCGGAGTTGCGTCGCTATTTGTTGTAAGTGTTAAACAATTTTAGTTCTATTATGAGTTCAAATTTACAACAGTGCGACAGTGTAGATATTTCGTTTGAGGAGTTTGCTCGCAGGGTATATCCCTTTTTGGAGTTTACCCGCTTTCACTCTGTTTACTACTCGGTGTTGGAGGCCTATGCTCGTGGCAGGGTGCGTAAAATGATTGTCTCTGTACCTCCGCAACACGGCAAGAGCGTGGGTGCTACCACATTGCTGCCTGCCTATATGTTGGGTTTGGATCCCGATATGCGTATCGCCATTGCCTCCTATTCGGGTACGTTGGCATCGAAATTCAATCGCAGGGTGCAGCGCATAATAGAGTCGCGAGAGTATGAGGAGATCTTCCCTGAGACGACGATAAAGCGTGGTACGAAGCCTGCGGGGTATATACGCACCTCGGACGAGGTAGAGATAATCGGCCATAAGGGTGAGTTATTGTCGGTAGGTCGCGAGGGCTCGCTCACGGGCAACAGGGTAGATTGTTTTATCTTGGATGACCTCTATAAGGATGCAATGGAGGCGCAGTCGCCCATAATACGGCAGAATTGCTGGGAGTGGTACACATCGGTGGTGCGCACTCGTATGCACAACCTGTCGCGCGAACTTGTCGTATTTACCCGTTGGCATGAGGAGGATCTCATAGGTCAGCTTATGCAGACGGAGCGGGTGAGGGAGTTGAAGCGGTTTAGTGATATAGACGAGCTGCAAAGCGACGAGTGGCTATATCTCAACTTTGAGGCGATAAAGGTGTCGCCTGCAACCGAGATTGATCCGCGAAGCGAGGGTGAGGCGTTATGGCCCGAGCAGCAGAGTGTCGAACTGTTGCAGGCCAAGCGACGCCTTGACCCGCAGCGTTTCGAGGCTATGTATCAGGGACACCCGTCATCGCGCGAGGGCTACCTCTATGGAAACAACTTCAGGTGCTATGACCTTTTGCCGCGAGATATTGTGATGCGTGCCAGCTATACCGATACGGCAGATATGGGCGACGACTATCTCTGTTCGATGGCCTATGCCATAGATACCGACGGCGTTATATACATAACCGATGTGGTATACTCGCGAGAGCCTATGGAGCATACCGAGCGTCTTGTGGCTGCTATGTTCGAGGCTAACGATACGAGACGTGCCTATGTGGAGAGTAATAACGGAGGTAGAGGCTTTGCCCGTGCATTGCAACGTATGGTGCCGAGGGTGGAGGTGGAGTGGTTTCATCAAAGCGGTAATAAGGAGGCCCGTATACTGTCGAACTCGGCAACGGTGTTGCATACGGTGCGTATGCCTGTGGATTGGCACGTGCGTTGGCCGGAGCTATACAGCCATATCACCACCTACAAAAGGCTCTTTCGTGCCAATCGCCATGACGACGCAGCCGATGTGCTTACGGGTATTGTGGAACGTGAGGTAACGCCATCGTCGAGTGGGCGTTGGCAGAGAGCCCGATTCATATAATTTTGTCTTATTTAGCCCAAATTTTGAAAATCGCTCAAATATTCATATATTTGCATTAGCGTAATCATACAACTATCGGACACTTTTGGTGTTTGGTATGCCTAATTGGTGTTAGTCACAGGGCTAACGTTTTGTAAAACAGTTTATAACATATCCGCTTAATGGTAGAAACACAGAATATCATCGAGTTGAGCAATATCACGAAGAACTTCCCGGACAAGGTGGTGCTCGATGATGTAAGTCTATCGGTAAAAAAGGGTGAGTTTCTCACTATTCTCGGCCCATCGGGTTGTGGTAAAACCACGTTGTTGCGTCTGCTGGCAGGCTTCAATTCGGCATCGAGTGGTGAGATACGTATCGACGGCAAGGTGATGACGGATGTTCCGCCACACCTGCGTCCCGTGAATACCGTCTTTCAGCGTTATGCACTCTTCCCTAACTACAATGTATACGATAATATCGCCTTTGGCTTGAAGTTGCAAAAGGTCGATAAGCAGGAGATAGAGCAGCGTGTGAAGCGTGCATTGAAGATGGTGGGTATGACCGACTATGAGCATCGTGATGTGATGTCGCTATCGGGAGGTCAGCAGCAGCGTGTGGCCATAGCGCGTGCCATTGTAAATCGCCCTAAGGTATTGCTTCTGGACGAGCCGCTGGCAGCCCTCGATTTGAAGATGCGTAAGGATATGCAGATGGAGCTGAAAGAGATGCACCGTACGCTGGGTATAACCTTTGTGTATGTTACGCATGACCAGGAGGAGGCCCTGACACTGTCGGATACTATCGTGGTGATGAACGAGGGTAAGATACAGCAGATTGGCACACCTACGGATATATACAACGAGCCGTGTAACGCATTTGTTGCGGACTTCATTGGCGAGAGTAACATTCTCAATGCAACGATGGTGCGTGACAGGTTGGTGCGCTTTATGAATAGGGAGTTCGAGTGTATCGACGAGGGCTTTGGTGAGAATACGCCGGTAGATGTCGTCATACGCCCCGAGGATGTATATATCATACGTAATGCCGAGGCAGCCATGTTCCATGGTGTGGTGCGCTCGTCGATATTCAAGGGGGTACACTACGAGATGCTTGTCGAAACCCCCGATGGCTACGAGATACAGATTCAGGACTACAACAGCTTCGATGTGGGTCAAGAGGTGGGTATGCTTATCAAGCCTGCCGATATTCACGTCATGCAGAAGGAGCGCACGGAGAACCATATCGAGGGTGTTATGGTGGATGCAACGCATGTAGATATACTCGGTGAGAATTTCGAGTGTCTGCCAGTTGAGAATATCTCCGCAGGTACGAAGGTGGATGTGGCGTTTGGCTTTACGGATGTGGAACTTACCGACGATGCCGACGATGGTACTTCGTGGGGTACGATACGTTTCATCCTATACAAGGGCGACCGCTACCATCTTACGGTGCGTACCGACGATGGCGAAAACATCTACGTCGATACGCATGATGTGTGGGAGGACTTGGATGAGGTAGGTATCAAGATACCGCCTAAGGCACTACGCATCACTCCGTTGGAGAAGTAATGGTCTTTGGTTAGATTGTAAAAAAGGATGTAACGACCTTATACGATATGCGGTTACTTGTAAAATTTTTCTCGCGACGACGTAATTGGAGCTTACCATACGCGCTCTTCCTTGCGGTATTTGTGGTGATGCCGTTGGTGCTCATTATGGTCTATGCCTTCCAGTCTAAGGATGGAGGCTTCTCGTTCGAGAACTTCGAGCGTTTCATCAACCAGCCCGAAGCGGCCAACACATTCATCTATTCGATAGGCATCGCCCTTATCACCACGCTTATATGTCTGGCGCTGGGATATCCGGCAGCCTATATCCTTTCGCGTATGCGTCCCTCGTCATCACGCCTTGTGGTGATGCTCTTTATTCTTCCGATGTGGATAAATGTCCTGGTGCGTACATTGGCTACCGTAGCACTATTCGACTTCCTGCGTCTGCCACTGGGCGAGGGTGCTCTGATATTCGGTATGGTCTACAACTTCCTGCCATTTATGATATATCCGATATACAACGTGTTGCAGAAGATGGACTCCTCGCTTATAGAGGCTGCCGAAGATTTGGGGGCAACACCGCGTCAGGTATTTACACGTGTGGTATTTCCGCTGTCGATGCCGGGTATTGTAAGTGGTATAATGATGGTCTTTATGCCTACTATCTCGACATTCGCCATCGCCGAGCTGCTCACGATGAACAACATCAAGCTCTTTGGTACTACCATTCAGGAGAATATCAACAACGGTATGTGGCACTATGGTGCAGCACTATCGTTGATAATGCTTGTGATAATTGGTATAACCTCGCTCTTCTCCGACTCGTCGGAGACGGATGCGGCAAACGATGGAGGGTTGTTGTAGTATGAAGCGAGTGATTAACATATCCTATCTTATTTTGTTGCTGGTGATGCTCTATGCTCCGATAGTCATCATTGCCATATTCTCGTTTACCGAGTCTAAGGTGCTGGGTAATTGGATGGGGTTCTCTACCGAGCTGTATGCCTCGTTGTTCAATGGCGGTGTGCGCTACTCGTTGCTCGATGCCATAAAAAACACCTTCATCATAGCCTTTACCGCAGCTACGGTCTCTACAATGCTGGGTACGGTTGCCGCTATCGGTATACACGACCTAAGATACCGCAAGCGTCGCATAATCAACTTTGTGAATAACATCCCGATTCTTAATCCCGATATTATCACCGGTATATCACTCTTCCTGCTCTTCGTATCGTTGGGTATTACACAGGGCTATACGACAGTTATTCTCGCCCATATAGCCTTCTGTACCCCATATGTTGTGCTGAGCGTTATGCCGCGCCTGCAACAGATGAACCCCAACCTCTACGAGGCGGCTCTCGATCTTGGTGCTACACCGATGCAGGCTATGCGCCGCATCATCATACCCGAAATACGTCCGGGTATGATATCTGGCTTCATTTTGGCCTTTACGCTATCTATCGACGACTTCGCCGTGACCATCTTTACCAATGGCACCGATGGCTTGCAGACTCTCTCGACATATATCTATGCCGATGCCCGCAAGGGAGGACTTACCCCTGAGCTACGTGCCCTATCTACCATAATCCTGGTGGTGGTGCTCATCCTCTTAATCGTGGTAAACTACCGTTCGAGCCGTCAGGCGCGTCTTGCAGAGATGCAACAAAATCAGCTCAAACAGACTAAATAATCGACGAGATGATAAGCTATGCAATAAATAGACTACGACTTGTTGTCGCGACACTATGTGCCATATTGTTCCTTGCAGGCTGTGGCGATGATGAGCGACAGCACATCCTCAAGGTGTACAATTGGGGCGATTATATCGACGAAGATCTGATTGCCGAGTTTGAGGCGTGGTATAAGGAGAATACGGGCGAGGATGTTATGGTCATATACCAGACCTTCGATATAAACGAGGTTATGCTGGCAAAGATCGAGAACGGTGGTGCTGACTTCGATGTGGTCTGCCCCTCGGAGTATATCATAGAGCGAATGTTGGCCAAGGAGCTGCTCCAGCCGGTCATTACCGAGGAGTTCCTCTCGGAGCTTGATAGCAAGGATATAAACTACCTTAACTGTGTATCGCCCTATATTCGTGAGCAGTTTGCGCTGTTGGAGGCTCCCGAGGGCATCAATCCGCTCGACTATGCCGTGGGATATATGTGGGGTACTACGGGTATCCTCTATAACTGCAAATATGTGGAGCGTGAGGATGCCGAGACGTGGGCGTTGATGTTCGACGAGAGGCTGCGTGATAAGATTCTTGTCAAGGATGCCTTCCGTGATGTATACTCTCCAATATTGATCTATGCTAAAACACTTATGGCGAGAGAGAGTGGGGAGCTGGGCGAGGATGAACTGCTGCCTCTGGACTATATCCGTGAGCTTATGTATGATGACTCGGATGAGTCGATATCGCTTGTTGAGAGCTACCTGAAACGCATGAAGGAGCTTGTCGCGGGCTGGGAGGCAGACTTCGGCAAGGAGATGATGACTCAGGAGAAGGCGTGGATAAACCTTATGTGGAGCGGTGATGCCGTGTGGGCCATCGAGGAGGCTGAGCTGGTAGATGTCGAGCTCGGCTATGTCGTGCCCAAGGAGGGTAGTGTGGTGTGGTTCGATGGCTGGGTTATACCTAAGTATGCCAAGAATACACGTGCTGCACGCTACTTCATCAACTATATGTGTGCGCCCGAGAGTGCTATACGCAATATGGATGCTACGGGATATGTCAGCTCGGTAGCCACGGCAGAGGTTCTCGATGCTATGCGTGATGATGAGTTGGAGACGGTATGCGACCTGAGCTACCTCTTTATCAACGAGCATGGCGAGCCTTTGGAGGGCAGCGAAGCTGTGCATATCGACGATGTTATGTATCCCGATCGCAGCGTTGTGGAGCGTTGTGGCGTTATGCACGATAGTGGCGAGCGTACGGATAAGATGCTCGAGATGTGGTCGAGAGTCAAGGGCGATAATCTCTCGACAGGTATGCTTGTTGGTATCATCGCCTTCTTTACCTTACTCTTTATATATGGCCTGTGGCGTAAGGTCGATGCCTATCGTAAACGTCAGCGACTGATACGTCGTCGTCGCCACCACAACGAGCGTAAAACCAAATAGAGAGTATCCTATTAACACTATCTACTAACCAAGAACCTAAATTACAGATGTTGAAAAGATTAACCTCATTACTACTCCTGCTTGCTGTTGCCTCGGGTGCTGCTGCACAGTCCAACGACGCTAAGGAGTCAAAACTATGGTGGAGTGCGGGTGCCGACCTCACCACAAACTATCTATGGCGTGGCTACGACCAGTCGTACCGTGGCGAGATGTTCGACCCATCTGTGCAGTATGGCGTGACACTCGGCTATGGTAAATTCTATATCGACGTGTGGGCTAACAACTCGCTGTTAAGCTCATATAACGAGTTCGATTTTACCCTCGGCTTTGAACATAAGGCACTTAAAGTTACGCTCTACGATGTATATTGTGGCACTTCGGGCGAGATGCCCTCGTTCTTCGACGATGCGAGCCATAGCCTTACGGCCACTATCGACTATACCTTCTTCGACCGTCTGCGCCTGCATTGGGGTACGACATTCCTGCACTCGGCAGACTATGTAGTCAAGGATGATGGCTCTCTTGGTCGTGCCTTCTCGTCATACTTCGAGGTGGCCTACCTGCAACCCGTCAAGGAGCTCTTCGATATAGAGATTATTGCCGGTGCGACCCCCTGGACATCGCCCTTCTGGTGTGTAGGTCGCGATTTCGACTTCGCGTGGGAGTCGCTACCCAAGGGCTTCAATGTCACCAACCTAAGCCTTATGCTCAGCAGAGAGTTCAACTTCGGGCTATTTGCCCTTCCTATAAATCTCGGCTATACCTATAACCCCACCTCCAACCGTCATTATGTCTTATTGAAGGCCGGTGTATGGTTTTAATTTTTGTGATAGCGGCGCATTAGCGACGCTTCAGTCCAAAGGGCGAATGGGAAATACGCTTAGTATGTCCCATCCGCCCTTTCTCGTGTCAGCGCCACTACTGCACCGCTCTGACAAAAATTAGGGCTTACCGCTGATTATTCCGAGTGTTGTGGGTTCTATGGGTTCTGTGGGTTCTGTGGGTTCTGTGTGCTCTGTGGAAAAATCCCCATCTAACCCATTGGACCCATTAAATCCATCTGACCCACACTGCTCGGCAGTGGCAGGGCGTAGCCCTGCAAAACAAACGCAACGCTCCCTTTAACTACCCTTCAACTACCCTTTAACGCCGCAGGCGTGAACTACTCTTTCCTCTGCACGGCAGTGGCAGGGCGCAGCCCTGCAACACTCTGACAAAAATTATAGGTATAACCGCTCATTGTATATATTCTTCACATTCTTTTGCACACAAGAGCAATGGCCATATCAACGCCGGCACTAAATCACTAAAATACCAAATGTTGCAAATAGTCCAAATGTAAAAAATTATGCAAATTACTTTCAGTAAAAGTTGCATTTTTATCTACAAATTCCTATTTTTGCATAACCATTTGAGGATAAAAAAGGCATATTTTTGCCGTCTGGCTGCGAATTATATCGCAGCCCGCGAGGCTAACTACCTGAGGGGGGGGGGGATTTACGAAATCTTCTTTCCCCTTGTAGGCGTTATGGACTTAGATTAAAGAACACTATTTTTTAACCATTAACACTTTTATTATGAAAAAACTTTTAGCTTTGGCTTTGGTTGTCTTTGGTTTGGCAGCCTGCCAGACGGAGCCCGAAGGCTTTGACGTAACAGTCAATGGCGAGGTGCCCGTAACAGTTACAGTCGATTTGGCCGACGCAGTGGGCACTCGTGCCAACAGCGCAGAGGGCGCAATCGACAACGGGGTA
>JAFVRN010000008.1 GCA_017504265.1 Alistipes sp.
TATAGAGAGTTTAATGCTATTTAGTTGATTTCCCTAAACTCCTTAAATTCTCTAAATTCTCTTTGGTTTCGAAATCAAAAAAGCCCTCCCAAGTGGGAAAGCCATAACCATCCAAAGCGCGAGACCAATTTTTTGTCAGAGTGGCGCAGATGTTGCACCGATTAAGAAGTTGGCTCGGATGGATAGTACTTGGCGTACATTCCATTCGAGCCAACGATTGAGGTGCGACAGATGCGCCGCTATCACAAAAATCCCAATCAGCGGTAAGACCCAAATTTTTGTCAGAAGGGGTTAGCTGTGGCCTCGATTAAGAGATTGCCCCGGATGGATAGTACCTAGCGTACATTCCATTCGGGGCAATGATTGAGAGGTCGCAGATGACCCCTTATCACAAAAATCCAAATTAGCGGTTATACCCTAATTTTTGTCAGAGTGGCGCAGTAGTGGCGCTGACACGAGAAAGGGCGGATGGGACATACTAAGCGTATTTCCCATTCGCCCTTTGGACTGAAGCGTCGCTAATGCGCCGCTATCACAAAAATTACATTACTTCTACATTCCAATTGTGCACATCCTCAACACGGCCGTACTGAATGCCCTGAAGATGGTCGTACATCTTCTTGCAAGTCTCACCAACCTTCATACCGTAGTCGTAGGTAACACCATTGTCGAGATCGTATAGAGCACCGATAGGAGAGATTACTGCTGCTGTACCGCAAGCACCTGCCTCCTCGAATGTAGCAAGCTCCTCAACAGGGATGTCGCGCTCCTCAACAGTAAGACCAAGATCGGCAGCAATCTGACGAAGGCTCTTGTTGGTAATAGATGGAAGAATAGACGATGACTTAGGTGTAACGTAGGTGTTATTCTTGATACCGAAGAAGTTGGCAGCACCAAACTCCTCAACCTTAGAGTGTGTTGCAGCATCGAGATACAATACGTTTGAGAAGCCCTTCTGGTGAGCAGACTCCAAAGACCAGATAGATGAAGCATAGTTACCACCAACCTTAACATCACCTGTTCCACGTGGAGCAGCACGGTCCTGATCACGCATAATAAGAGCCTTGATAGCACTCATACCACCCTTGAAGTATGGACCAACAGGGGCGCAGAAGATGATGAGATCTGCCTCATCAACAGCACGTACACCCAAACAAGGCTTTGTACCAAGAAGCGTAGGACGCAAGTAGAGTGATGCACCTGTCTCATAAGGAGGAATGAAGTCGGCATTGCGACGTACACACTCAACACAACCCTCAACGAACTGCTCAACAGTAGGTGCTGGCAAACATAGACGGTTAGCAGAGTTAATCATACGCTTAGCATTCTCGTCGGGACGGAATAAGCGTACCTTACCATCAACACCACGGAAGGCTTTAAGACCCTCGAAAATCTCCAAGCCATAGTGCAAACAAGCAGCCGACATATGCATCTTAATGTACTCGTCGTCGGTAACCTGCATTGCGCTCCACTCACCATTAGCATAGTGGTAACGAACATTGAAAGCGGTCTTGTAGTACGCAAAACCAAGCTCTCCCCATTTGATGTTTTCCATAAAGTTAAGTTAAAAGTTTTTGGTTATATTTTTATTTAGGCTGTCTAATTAGGCTAACCCATTGTGTTTCAATTGTTTATTATCCGACCATCGCGCCAGACATCGTCTTATCCTCGGGGCTGAGAAGCACCAAACGACCCAAAGCATCCTCGGCCATAAGAATCATACCTCGTGACTCGATACCCTTGATCTCGCGAGGAGCAAGGTTGGCCAACACCAACACCTGACGACCTACAAGCTGCTCCGGTGTGTAATACTCGGCGATACCCGAAACAATAGTGCGCTTATCGATACCTGTATCGATGGTGAGTTTGAGCAACTTCTTGGTCTTGGCAACCTTCTCAGCCTCCAAGATGGTAGATACTCGTATATCCATCTTCTGGAAGTCGTCGAACGATACCTCTGCCTTCTGCTCCGTAACATTCTGAGCAGCCTCGGCAGCAAGCTTAGCACGACGTGATGCCTCCAACTTGTCCAACTGCTTCTGTATCACGTCGTCCTCGATCTTCTCGAAGAGCAACTGAGGCTCACCAATAGCGTGTCCCGCAGCGATAAGCTCCATAGAGCCAAGCTCCTCCCAGCCAAACTTATCAACAGAGAGCATATCCAAAATCTTACGTGCCGAGAATGGCATAAACGGCTCGATAGCGATAGCTATATTGGCGGTAATCTGCAAAGCAATGTTGAGTATGGTCTTAACCCTCTCAGGATCGCTCTTGACAACCTTCCAAGGCTCGGTATCGGCCAAATACTTGTTACCGATACGTGAGTAGGCCATGGCATCTTTCAACGCCTCACGGAAGTGATAGTGCTCTATATTGCGCTCCAATGATACCTTGATCTTCTGCAACTCATCGATAGTGGCTGCATCATACTCCGTAAGCTCACCACGCTCGGGAACAACACCCTCATAATACTTCTTGGTGAGCACCAACGCACGGTTTACAAAGTTACCCAAGACCGCTACAAGCTCCGAATTGTTGCGCGACTGATAGTCCTTCCATGTGAAGTCGTTATCCTTGGTCTCGGGAGCATTGGCACACAACACGTAGCGCAATACATCCTCCTTGCCGGGGAACTCATCCAAATATTCGTGCAACCACACCGCCCAATTCTGCGAGGTAGATATCTTGTCACCCTCAAGGTTAAGGAACTCGTTGGCAGGGACATTCTCGGGGAGAATATAGTCACCGTGAGCCTTCAACATCGAGGGGAATACAATACAGTGGAAAACGATGTTATCCTTACCTATAAAGTGGACCATCTTGGTGTCTTCGCTCTTCCAATATTTTTCCCAGTCGGGAGTAAGATCCTTGGTAGCAGAGATATAGCCGATAGGCGCATCAAACCATACGTATAGCACCTTGCCCTCGGCACCCTCGACAGGAACAGGAATACCCCAATCCAAGTCGCGGCTTACGGCACGTGGCTGCAAGCCCAAATCGAGCCAACTCTTACACTGACCATATACGTTGGACTTCCACTCCTTGTGTCCCTCCAATATCCACTCACGCAAGAAACCTTCGTACTTATCCAAAGGCAGATACCAATGCTTGGTCTCACGCTTTACGGGCACCGAGCCAGAGACGGCACTACGTGGGTTGATAAGCTCGTCTGACGATAGCGTAGAGCCACACTTCTCACACTGATCGCCATAAGCCTTCTCGTTCTGGCAGTGAGGACACGTACCTACAATATAACGATCGGCAAGGAATGTCTGCGCCTCCTCATCGTAATATTGCTCCGAGGTCTGCTCGATGAACTTACCCTCGTCGTATAGCTTGCGGAAGAACTCCGAGGCCGTGACACGATGTGTGGGTGACGAGGTGCGAGAATATATGTCAAAAGACATACCCAGACGACGGAACGACTTCTCGATAATCTCGTGATAGCGGTCTACAACCTGCTGAGGAGTAATACCCTCCTTACGTGCCTTAATGGTGATGGGCACACCATGCTCATCGCTACCACATACAGAGATGACATCGTGACCTTTAAGACGTAGATAACGTGTGTATATATCCGACGGCACATATACACCTGCTAAGTGACCTATATGTACAGGACCATTGGCATAGGGGAGTGCCGAAGTAATAAGGTATCGTTTGTATTGCTTACTCACTTGTCAGAATATTTAATTATTTTACTCTAAATCGCTGATGCTTGGAGAGTAAGCACAACGCGTGCTACGCTCCCGCGCATAATACGTAACAAAGATATAAATTTTTTAGGAAAATAACAATAGCAAACAGACAATATATTGCAGAGCAGAGCCCTGCCCTCTGCTGTGCAGAGGAAAGGGTAGTTCACGCCTGCGGCGTTAAAGGGTAGTTGAAGGGTAGTTAAAGGGAGCGGGGATTTTGTTTTGCAGGGCTGCGCCCTGCCACTGCGGAGCAGTGTGTCTTGTACGGGAAAAAGTTGACTCATAAAATAAATAATTATGAGACGCGAACTACAAGCCCGTTATCTGTCAGAAGTCCTAGAACTTCGTAAACTTGGATATAGTATTCCATCAATATCCAAGAAATTACCCGTCAGTAAGAGTGCAATTCAGCGCTGGATTGTTAAATTTGCACCTGAATATCGTGAACTAACACTTGAGCAAATGGCACGCAAGTACAAAGGACAGCCCGAGAAGAGTGTATCACAGAGTGATGATGTTAAGGCGTTGCAAGCAGAAATCAAGCGATTACAACAACAGCTAGAGTTGGCAGAAATACGCGCCGAGGTATACGACAAGATGATTGACATTGCCGAGGCAACCTTTAACATCCCGATACGAAAAAAATCTGGCACCAAACAGTAAGGTGTCTGCACACAGAGAGTGCTACGCGTTATCGCGTAAGTACTCTTTGTGGGCTGTTTGGTGTTACAAAGCAGGCATACTACAAACTCGATGATAACATATCCCATCGCAAGGCTGTGCAAGAGGAGTTTGTACTACGCTATGTACGCGATATTCGTACTCGAGACCGTGGCATAGGAGGCAACAAGCTATGGTATATGTACTGCCGTGATTTCGGTAACAACTTCCCCGTAGGTCGTGATCGTTTCTACGACATACTATCGAAGTATGGTCTAAAGCTACGCCGCAAACAGCGTACAACACGCACTACAAACTCTCAACACGGATATAGACTATATCCTAACTTAGTCCGTGATTTTATTCCTACCGCAGCTAATCAGCTATGGGTGAGTGATATAAGCTATATTATTATACGCCCTATAGATGCTCAACCGAGGTTTTCGTACCTATCGCTTGTACTGGATGCGTATAGTGAGGAGATTGTCGGTTGGAGTCTTGGCTCTACGCTCGAAACACTCTATCCAATTAAGGCACTGCGTATGGCGCTATGCCGTATTGATGGCAAGAAAACAGAACTTATACACCACTCGGATAGAGGGTGTCAATATGCCAGTGGCGAGTATGTATCGCTACTTAAGGAGCACGGCATTAGCATAAGTATGACCGAGAGTGGCGACCCTAAGGAGAACGCCCAAGCTGAGCGTATTAATAATACCATGAAGAACGAACTATTGAAAGATTGTCGTTTTGAGAGCGAGGAGGAGGCACGCATGATAATTGCCGAGGTTATAGCTTTTTACAACAATGAGCGACCTCATATGAGTATTGATATGATGACACCTACGGAAGCTGCGCAATGTGCAGGCGAGATAAAAAAGAGGTGGTATAGCTACCGTGTGGCGGCGATAAAGAGAGAGTCGATTTGTGATATTACGCAAAATGGTTTACCTTTGCCGCGCAGCGCGGGGTCGCCTTCGGGGCTACGCCCCTCCGTCAACCCCGCGCAGGGATAAGACTCAACTTAGTAAACTTTTACAAGGAATAGTAAACATTTATCAGTTTTATCATTTAACCAGAGTCTAACTTTATTCCTTTATTCAAGACTATACAGTCAACCTTTTTCAGGAAACGACACTATGGGTTCAGTGGGTTTTGTGGGTTCTGTGTGCTCTGTGGGTTCGGTGGGTTCGGTGGAAAATCCCCATCTGACCCATTGGACCCATTTAACCCATCTGACCCACACTGCTTCGCAGTGGCAGGGCGCAGCCCTGCAACACAAAAGCAACGCTCCCTTCAGCTACCCTTCAACTACCCTTTAACGCCGCAGGCGTGAACTACCCTTTCCTCTGCAAAGCAGAGGGCAGGGCCCTGCCCTGCAAGGCCTGTCTGTCCCTTGCACCGTTTGGGATAGGGCATCGCCCTGAAACTACTCCTTGCAGTGTGGGCACTCTTTGTGTTGGCCGAGGACGGTATGAGGAATATTGCCGTGCGATATTAGCTGTATAGGACAGTTGTAGTTGCGCAGCTGCTCCTCGGTAATGATATTTGAGTCGTGTCTATGCACATGGCGATTGACGCATACTATACTGCGCACAACGCTCGATATAGTGCCTACATCGTGTGACACCATGACGATTGCCATCTGCTCGGATAGGTGGTGCAACATATTATACAGCTCGTTCTCGAAGCGGTTATCTACGAAGTTTGTAGGCTCGTCGAGCACCAGTACCTTAGGCTCGGAGATGATAGCGCGGCAGAGCATCACGCGTTGAAGCTGTCCTCCCGATAGCTCGCCTATGGCACGTCGTGTCACATCGCCAAGTGCTGCACGCTCCAAGAGTGCCTCGGCACGCCTCTTCTGCTCACGGCTATATCTACGCCATAGACCGTGTTCGTATTGTAGTCCCGACATCACAACTTCACGTACCGATATGGGGAACGACTTGTCGAAAGATGTTATCTGCGGAAGATAACCTATATGCGGTTTAGAGCCTCGACATATACTCTTGTCGTATGCTATAGAGCCGCTATACGCTGTTATGCCCATTATGGCTTTTACCAGTGAGCTCTTGCCACCACCATTAGGGCCTATAATGCCCACAAAATCATCCGCATAAATGTCGAGATTGACGTGCTCGAGAGCTACGGTATTATCGTAGCGCACGCCAAGGTTGCGGATGCTTATGATACTCTCCCTACTCATCGTCTTTGCAGATAAGTGTTGTTATACGCTCAATCTCTGCCATAATATCTTCAGATAGCGGGTCGCTGACAACAATATCCACATTGGCTTGGTCGGCAATACTACGCAACTTATCCTCGCTATATTGCGGCTGATAGAAAATAGTGCTAATATTCTTCGATTTGATATCTTCCAGCAGTGTGATAAGTTGTTTGGGTGTAGGCTCCTTGCCATCCTGCTCTATGGCAATCTGCTCTATGCCATAGTCTTGTGCATAATAGGTATATGCGGGGTGGTATATCATCATAGCCTTGACATCTGCGGCGGCAATGCGCTCTGCACAGTGTGCATCCAGCATCTCAATGCGCTCGATAAGTTGCTGTGCTGCTCGATCATACTTTGTCGAGTCGGGGTATATCTCCATAACGGCATTGCGTATATTTTGTGCCATAGTGCGCAACGAGCGCGGTGCAGTCCAAATATGTGGGTCGATACCGTGGTGATGCTGGCAGTGGTGATGTGAGCAGCTTCCCTCCATTGGGGTTATACCCTGACTGAGGTCTACGACCTTACTACTATTGCCGATATTCTGCGTTAAGCTATGCTCGAAATCTATGAGACCTACCTTAAACAGCAATTGCGCATTGTTGAGTAGTGTGAGGTGGCGAGGTGTAGGCTCAAATGTCTCAGGGCTGGCACCCTTAGGGACAAGCACCTCTACGCTAAAATCACCACACGTAATCTCCTCCACAATGCTGCGTAGTGGTGTGATGGTAACATAGATGGTATCGCTATCGGCTGAGCCTGTTTTCTCTCGGTTGCACGACAGCATAGCCAATGCAAGTATAGATGTAAGTATCAATCTAATCATAATTCAAAAAATTTTAGTCATGCAAAGGTATAAAAAAGTATGCAAAAATTTTGATTTTACGATGAAAATTTAGAAATTTGCACCATCCTAAAACTAATATACATATTTATGATAAAGAATGTTACAGATAAGATAGTATATGTCGGTGTTGATGACACCGATATCGATCTCTTTGAGAGTCAATATATTGTGCCTAATGGCGTGTCGTATAACTCATATGTTATCTTGGATGATAAGATCGCCATTATGGATACGGTAGATCCGCGCAAGAGCGAAGAGTGGTTGCAGAATTTGGCATCGGTATTGGGCGCACGTCGTCCTGATTACCTCGTTGTTCAGCACCTCGAACCCGATCATGCCGGTACTATAGCTAAGGTTATGGCAATATATCCCGAGATGCAGGTTGTAGCCTCGGAGAAAGCTATTAAGATGTTGCCTCAGTTCTTCTACGGCACAACATTCGATGGTCGCGTAATAGGAGTTAAGGAGGGTGGTACTCTCTCGCTTGGTGGTCGCACACTCCACTTCGCTATGGCACCTATGGTGCATTGGCCGGAGGTTATGGTGACATACGATAGTACCGATAAGGTGCTCTTCTCGGCTGATGGCTTTGGTAAGTTTGGTGCTTTGTGCCATGAGGAGGAGTGGATAGATGAGGCTCGTCGCTATTACATCAATATTTGTGGCAAATACGGAGCACCGGTACAGGCCCTGTTGAAGAAGGCTGCAGCTCTCGATATAAGCATTATATGCCCACTGCACGGTCCGGTACTTACCGAGAATCTCGGTTACTACATCGGGCTCTACGACACTTGGAGCAGCTATAAGCCAGAGTCGGATGGCGTATTGGTAGCATATGCCTCAATACACGGCAATACAGCTGCCATAGCTCGTAAGTTTGCCGATATTCTGCGTGCTAAGGGTGCCAAGGAGGTTGTAGTATTGGATCTCAGTCGTTGCGATATGGCTGTTGCTGTCAGTGAGGCTTTCCGCCTTGGACGTATGGTTGTTGCGGCAGCGTCGTACGACTCGGATGTATTCCCACCTATGCATGACTTCCTATATCACCTATTTATGAAGGGATACACGAAGCGCCGTGTAGGTATCATTGAGAATGGCTCATGGGCACCATCGGCCGGTCGTGCTATGCGTAATCTTCTGGATAGATGCAAGGATTTGTTGATTGTAGAGCAGATGGTAACCATACTCTCTACGATGAAACCATCGGATGTCCCTGCTCTCGAGAACTTGGCAGATGAGATTATCTCATGCAAGTGCGATCGCTGCTCAATGTAGTGGTAGCTATATATAAAATAACGAGGTGTTCGTGACGAGCACCTCGTTATTATTTTATCAGCTTAACACTATTTTACAGTTGCTGTATACTCTACGTAGTATTCGCCACACATAAACGTAAGCTCCATTGTCTTGTCGCTGATTACACCTTCTAAGTCGGTGATAGTGAACTGAGGAAACTCGCCACCCATGGCAAGTGGTATGATATTGTCGCCGCTCACACCATAGTATTTATCTGTCATAAGGTAGCTAACTCCGGGAATTGTCATGTCAAGCTCAATAGGCATAGCCTCGGCGAACTTAACCTTGTGCATAACGATGTCCATTGAAATTTCGTTATTTAGTTTGTACTCAACCTCGACACCCTCCTTCTCGAATATCGAGCCGTCGTTCTGGTCTACCTTGATTGTGCCAATAAAGCTCTGCTCCTTAGCTGGTGGGGTAGGCTTATTGCCGTTCTGCGTATTGTCGTCATTCTCGCATGCTGTGAGTACGGCCAATGCGCATAATGCGCTGATAATGTAGTTTACAAGTTTCATATTTGCAATTTGTTAAATGTTAATATTTGTTACTAAAAATTTATGTTTAGACGTATGCCGCCGTGTATTGGTGCTCCCTGCGAGAAGAACTCCTTACCTACACTTTTGAAGTAGAACGTGTCGTACTGAGTGTTTGTCAGGTTACGTCCCCAGAGTGTCAGTGTCACAATGTTCATGCGCATGGACAGTTGTGCCCCAAGCAACGAGTAGAATGGCTGACGCAGGCTATTCTCCTCGTTCCAGTATATTGCGCCAACACCGCGCCAATCTGCCGAGAGGGTTATGCTTTGTAGGTTGCGCGCGCCAATCTGCCATGTATATGCTGCCACAGCCGAAAGGGTATTCGATGGTGCGTAGGGTAGATGCTTACCACCATACTCCTGCTTGCCATCGTTATAGTGGCGGAAGCGAGCATCGGTGTGACCATAGTCGAGGCTCAGCCCCAATCCTCGGTAGGTATACGATAGCGATAGTTCGGCACCTATGCTGCGTGCTCGTGCAGCATTACTCATCATACGCCCCGTATTATTACCCTCCGGAAGTACCGTAACCTGCTGGTCGAAGCACTCAATCCAAAAGAGTGCGCCATCCACCTTTAATCCCTCCACAGGACTCAGATGTGCTCCAATCTCGAAATTCCAACTCGTCTCCGGCTTGTAGCGTGTTGCCGATGCTGAGTCGTATGTCGTAGTGCCTACATTGTCGAGATAAACGCCGAGGTCGCCCATCATGTCGTTCATCATCTTTACTTGCAGGATGTCGGAGAATATCTGCGTGTTGAAACCTCCCGACTTATACCCTCGTGTTATGGTGGCATATATCGGTCCTATCGCAGTGTTGTATTCGGCAGATAGCTTTGGTAATATCTCGAAAAAATCCTGTGCCTCGCTACCCTCGAACTTGGTTGTCAGACTCTTGTACTCCTCCATCGTGAGGTCGAACATATAGTCTATCGTACCATTCGAGTTGTAGTGCATTGAGGTATGCTCATAGTCAAAACGTATGCCTGCCGTGATGTTCCACGCTCCCAATTGCCAATTGGATTGGTGGTATAGTGCCACGCCATAGGTGGGGATTTTGAAGTCGCTGTTTATGACGAAGCTGTCGCCGGCAATATCGATGTTGTTATCCGGAAATACGGTGTGTAACCCTTTGTTTGCATTTGCCAATATCAGCTCCTCAATGCCGTCACGCTTGAATGTTACGGGCGACGACATATCCAGCCACTTGCCAAAGGCGAATAGACCCGTAAGCCACTGCCAGCGTTGCTGTCGATTGCTGTTGCGTAGCACAATCTCTTCGGTTATGGTATGTTCACGTTGCATCTGCTGCATCGTAAACATCGATTTTGGCGAGAAGTCCTGATCGAGGGTCATTGTATCGTCGAGATACTGATAGCTTGTAACACTCGACAGGCGTACCTTGTCGCCCTCATATTTGGCAACAAAACCCTCGTTGATGCTCAGTCG
Organism: Alistipes sp.; assembly: GCA_017504265.1. Lineage (GTDB taxonomy): Bacteria > Bacteroidota > Bacteroidia > Bacteroidales > Rikenellaceae > Alistipes. Next base: position 10,719 of record JAFVRN010000008.1, read on the forward strand.
TTCATAGCCGGAGGGGTCGTTGTATGCTATCGGATCGTATGTTGCCGTATCGCTGTTGTAGTGGCGGTAGGCATATCCTCCCTCGTTTGTGTAGCTTGCAGTAAGTGCATTGTCGAAAGACCAACGTCCGGCAAGCCATTGCAGACGTAGGCGCATGGAGCCTCCATCACCCTTATCGCACATCTCATCGGTATAGCTGTTGCGGAAGAAGCCCCCATCGTGGTGATATGCAGCAGCGAGTGATACCGCAAAGTGCTGTGTGGGTTGTACGTAGTATGCTGCCGAGGCTCGTGCCGAACTCATTGTGCCATACTCGGCCATAAGGCGTACTCCCTGCCAGGCAAATGGCGATAAGGTGGTAATGTTCATTACGCCTCCCGATGTATTTCGTCCATAGAGTGTTCCCTGCGGGCCACGTAGCAGGTCAATACGTCGTATATCGTAGAAGTCGAAGTCGTAGCTGTTCTTATTCATCACCGGTATATCGTCAATCACAACTCCGAGTGTGGGCTGGTCTATACGAGAGCCAAAGCCTCGCACATATATCGATGAGGTTATAGATGAACCGTAGTCGGGTTGATAGAAGTTGGGCGATACGAGCGATACATCCTTGATTGTGTTTATGCCCTGCATCTCTATGCGTTGCATATTCAGCGATGTAGACGATATAGGTGTGCGCAGCACGTCGTCTTGCTTCAACGATGCGGTAATCTCCACGCTATCGAAATGATATAGCGTGTCGGCGGGCTCATAATCCGGGGTAGGCTCGGCCGTAAATAATGATAATGCAGCAATAAGTACTTTCACGATGCAAAAGTATAATCAATAAAAAGAATAAACAACCCTCATTAATGAGAGTTGTTTACCTGTTTTTGACAATATTTTGCTATAACCGCTACTTGGCAATAGGCATCTTGTCAAGACGACGCTGGTGACGGCCGCCCTCGAACTCGGTATTGAGCCAGATGTCAAGCATAGCGATAGCCTCGTCGTTAGAGATGAAGCGTGCAGGCATACATAAGATGTTTGAGTTGTTGTGCTCGCGTGATAGCTTTGCTATCTCTGGAATCCAACATAGTGCTGCACGGATAGCCTGATGCTTGTTTAATGTCATCGAGATACCCTCGCCTGAACCACACAGACCAACACCGCGCTCCAACTCGCCATTCTCGATAGCCTCGGCAAGAGGGTGTGCAAAGTCCGGATAATCGACACTCTCCTCAGAGTGGCAACCGAAGTCTACTACCTCGAAACCCTTTGTCGAGAGATAGCCTACGAGGAACTCTTTAAGCTCGTATGCCGCATGGTCGCAAGCAATACCAATTTTCTTGTCCATAGTGTTATAGTTTTTAGGATTGTTACTATTATGCTCTATTCTATTATCTTATCGCGTTGTTAGGCTTACTCTTTTGAAGCACGCTTACGGTCTACCTCCGATAGCAGTATCTTACGCAGTCGAATAGCCTTCGGGGTTACCTCTACATATTCATCCTCACGTATGTACTCCAATGCCTCCTCCAACGAAAAGATTACGGGAGGTGCAATCGAGGCTTTCTCGTCCGAGCCGGATGCGCGCATGTTGGTAAGCTGCTTGGCCTTGGTTACATTTACCGTAATATCGTTGGAGCGAGTATGCTCGCCAATTACCTGACCGCAGTATACCTGCTCCATAGGCGATATAAAGAACTTGCCTCTATCTTGTAGCTTGTCGATAGAGTAAGCATAGGCCGTACCTGTTTCAGAGGCTATGATGGCTCCCACCGAGCGGTTGTCTATCTCGCCCATCCAAGGCTCAAAGTCTTTAAGACGGTGCGTCATAATTGCTTCGCCTGCGGTTGCTGTGATCATCGTCGAGCGAAGGCCGATAATGCCTCGTGACGGTATAATAAACTCCAAACGAGTACGCTCATTTGCCGACTCCATATTCACGAGTTGTCCCTTGCGGCGTGTGGTAAGCTCGATAACCGTACCTGCACAGTCGTCGGGGCAATCTACGGTCATCTCCTCCACAGGCTCACATTTCACGCCATCGATTTGCTTTGTGATAACCTTGGGCTGACCCACTTGCAACTCATATCCCTCGCGGCGCATCGTCTCGATAAGTACCGATAGGTGCAATACGCCACGGCCATATACGACGAATGAGTCGGCATTTTGACCTGGCTCAACGTGCAGTGCAAGGTTCTTCTCCAACTCTCTATCCAGACGCTCCTTGATATGGCGTGATGTGACATACTTGCCATCCTTGCCGAAGAATGGCGAGTTGTTGATTGTAAACAGCATCGACATCGTAGGCTCATCAATGGCAATGGGTGGCAATGGCTCAGGATTGGTGAAATCGCATATCGTGTCACCGATTTCGAAGCCCTCGATGCCTATAAGTGCGCATATCTCGCCACACTCAACCCTCTCGGCCTTATTCTTGCCTAAGCCTTCAAAGACCATCAAATCCTTAATCTTGGTCTTGACCATCGATCCGTCACGCTTGGCAAGCGTAACATTCTCACCGGCACTGAGAGTGCCACGTGTAATCTTACCTACGGCAATACGACCTACATATGGCGAGTATTCCAACGATGTGATAAGCATTTGTGCCGTACCCTCTCGCTTCTCAGGCTCGGGTATCTCATCGATGATTGTGTCGAGAAGTGGTGCTATGGAGTCGGTACGCTCCGAGAGTACGTGCGACATCCATCCCTGCTTGGCAGAGCCATATATCGTCTTGTAGTCGAGTTGTTCCTCGGTAGCTCCCAGCGTGAACATCAAATCGAATACCTGCTCGTTTACCACCTCGGGACGGCAATTCTCCTTGTCCACCTTGTTGATGACGACTATCGGTTTCTTGCCCAGTGCAAGAGCCTTCTGCAATACGAAGCGTGTCTGAGGCATTGTGCCCTCAAAGGCATCAACAAGTAGCAACACACCGTCACACATATTCAGCACACGTTCTACCTCGCCACCAAAATCGGCGTGTCCCGGAGTATCTATGATGTTAATCTTGTAGTCTTTGTATATTACCGATACATTCTTCGAAAGGATGGTTATACCTCGCTCTCGCTCGATATCGTTGTTATCGAGAATCAAATCACCCCCTGTCTGTTCGTTACCACGCAGGATGTTACCCTGCATAATCATCTTGTCCACGAGTGTCGTTTTGCCGTGGTCTACGTGGGCGATAATTGCTATGTTGCGTAGTTTTCGCATACTTATGTATAATGACTGAAATTTCGGCACAAAGATACTAAAACTTCTTCAAAACAACGAAAGAACGACCTAAATTTAAGGGCAATTATAATAACTCCGACAGATAAGGGGTTGCTCAACATACTTGTCGTGCAACCCCTTATCGTTATATAGAAACAATATGCTATTGATGCTCAGGACGAAGCAGATCCTGAACAACCTTAACGGGCGAGAAGGTCGAGATAGGAACCTCTACAAAGAGGGTATTCCAATTTGCCATAGCACCATTCCATAGACCCGGAAGCTCTTGTGCGCGTAGCTCACGGCCGCCTGCCGACTTCGACGAGATGAAGCCGGTCTGTGGATCGGTATACTTGGTAAGGTCATACTTAGTGCCGTCGTAACGCATAACACCGCATACCAAATCCACGGGGTTGAAGTGCGTTGCCTCCTTCATAAGGTGCATATCATCCTTGGATATCTGACTCGACTCTGCGATTTGAAGCTGTTCACGACCTTTGTTGTCGCGTACCCAGAATGGGCCACCACCCGGCTCACCTTCATTCTTAACCATGCCGCATACTCGGATAGGACGATCGAGGCTCTCTATGATAAGCTCGCGTGATGCTCCTTGAGGAAGACGGCAACATAGCTCGTCGCTTAGAAGTGCCAACGCTTCGGCATCTCTATCCTCGCCACGCTCATAGCCACGCAAGATGTCGAATATCTTGGTCTGTAAGCGTAGCAACTCGCCTGCCAATGCCTTCTTGTACTCTACGGTCTCCTCCTTGCGCTCGTCTGTTGTGACGTTGTCGATGTTCTTTACAAAGACAATGTCGGCGTTGAGCTTGTCGAGGTTGGCAATAAGTGCGCCGTGTCCTGCCGGACGGAACAGTAGCGAGCCGTCATCGTTGCGGAATGGGGTGTTGTCGGGATTTACGGCAATAGTGTCGGTAGCGGGGCTCTGAATAGAGAAGCTCACGTCATACTTAATGCCAAACATCTCTTCGTAGTGTCCCTGACGCTCGCGCAATAGCTCCTCGAAGCCGGCCTGATGCTCGGGAGATACGGTGAAGTGTATCGCAGCACGCTCTCCGCTACGAGCATATAGCGCAGCCTCTACAAGGTGCTCCTCGACGGGCTTACGGCCGCCCTGCTTGTATGCGTGGAAAGTGACAAGTCCCTTAGGCTTAGAGCCATAACCGAGTCCGTCTATAATGATGTTGCGCACAACCTCCTTATCCTCGATTTGAGGTTTGAGATATTTGGCAAGTTCGGGGAAGAATGCAAACTTTTCCAGATTAACGATAAGACGGTCTATGCCCTCGGTACGTTTGTCGTCATTGACATACTCGAATAGCTCCTTGAACATACGTGTGGCAGCTCCCGATGCAGGTACGAACTTAACCACTTTAAGGTTCTTGCTGCCCTCTTCATAATGGGCCACGGCCTCGCTGCGCTCCTCGTCGCTCAGGCGGCAGATGCCGTCGCCTACCGACGCAGCACGTACAACAGGAAGTGATGGGAATCCGGCCTTGAAGTTGTCGATCTGTTTCTCTACGGCCTCAACACTCAGTCCTCGGGCTTCAATTTGTGAAATATCCTTAGGTGTAAACATAGTGTGTATAGATTAATAGTTAATATTTCTGGCGATAAAACTAAGGTCTATTTTGCAAATGTCGCAAATAATCTCTCAAATATAATAAAAATTTTTTAACTTTGCCCTATGAAACGAATTTATAGTGACATAAATCTATCTGAGCGTAACAGTTTTGGCGTTGTGCAACGAGCATCCACTCTTGTGGAGTTTGATAGTGCCGACGACCTGCGTCAATATTTCGAGGAGTATAATCCACAGAAGTGGTATGTACTTGGTGCCGGTAACAATACCCTCTTTATGCAGGACTACGATGGGGTGTTGCTCACTCCCACGGCACGTGGTATAGAGGTGTTGTCCGATACCTCTGAGTATGTCGATGTGCGTGTTATGGCAGGCGAGCTATGGGATGAGTTTGTGGAGTGGTGTGTCGAGCGTGAGCTTTGGGGTGTTGAGAACCTCACGGCTATACCAAGTTCGGTAGGTGCTGCACCGGTACAGAATATCGGAGCATATGGAGCCGAGGTTAAGGATTGTATCACAACGGTGGAGTATTTTGATACGGATAGCCGCAGGGTAGTACGATTGGATAATTCGGAGTGCTACTTTGCATATCGAGAGAGTATCTTCAAGCACGAGTTACGCGGTAGGGGTATAATCCTTGCGGTGGAGTTCAGACTGAGTAAGGTGGCGTGCCCAAACCTCGGTTACGGCGATGTGATAAAGGAGGTAGAGGTGCGAGGTGGTGCTACGTTGCGTAATATTCGGGCAGCCATTGCCGATATCAGGGCGCGTAAACTTCCTGACCCTAAGGCGCTGGGTAATGCCGGCAGCTTCTTCAAAAATCCTATCGTGGAGCGTGAGGTCGCAGAGCGTTTGCTCTCTACATATCCCGATATGCCACACTATGCCGTGTCGGACGATGCAACAAAGATAAAACTTGCGGCAGGCTGGCTCATAGATAAGGTCGGATTGAAGGGCTATCGTGAGGGAAGTGTCGGTGTTCACACCAATCAGGCGTTGGTCTTGGTAAACTATGGCGGTGCTACCGGCAAGGAGGTTATGGCCTTAGCCGCGAAGGTAAGCCGTAGTGTTTATGAAACCTTTGGCGTGGAGATATCACCCGAGGTAAATATTTTGTAGTTATGTATCTACTTGAAGAGTTTGAAAAATATATAGAGGAGAACGAGCTATTCTCGCATAATGATAAGATACTTCTGACCGTGTCGGGAGGTGTCGATTCTATGGTTATGATGGCACTTACGGCGGCTACGGGCTATCGCTTTGGTGTCGCTCACTGCAATTTCAGTCTTCGTGGCAAGGAGAGTGACGACGACGAGCAGTTGGTTGCAGACGAGGCGCAGCGTTACGGCGTGGAGTTCTTCAATAAGCGGTTTGATACGCTTGCCGAGATGGAGCGTACGGGAGAGTCTATGGAGATGGCGGCACGCCGTCTGCGTTATGCGTGGTTCAGGGAGCTATGCGATGAGCATGGCTATACGGTGATTGCCATTGCCCACCACGTAAATGACTCTATCGAGACCTTCTTTATAAATATGCTCAGAGGTACGGGCTTGCGTGGTCTTACGGGCATAAATACACAGCTTGGCCGTGTGGTGCGACCAATGATGTTTGCCACACGCAAAGATATTCATGACTATGCCGTAGCTCATCACATCCCATTTCGTGAGGACTCGTCAAATCGCTCTACGAAGTATCTCCGCAATAAGGTGCGCCTTGGCCTGGTTCCTATGCTTAAAGAGATTAAGCCGCAGTTCACGACAATCATGCGCCGTAACATAGCACGCCTGAGTCAGGCTCAGGAGTATATAAATGCATCAATGGCGATAATCAAAGAGCGTGTCATCGAGCATAACGACGGCATAGACATCCTCTACCTGGAACGCATCGATGCGCTACTGCCTCGTAACTACGTAATATATGAAATACTAAATTCGGAGTATGGCTTCAAGGGGGATGTTGTCGATGCTTTGTGTCACGCCATAGATGGTGGCAGCTCCGGACGCAGATTCTATTCGCGTGAGTGGGTGGCCGTTACCGACCGAGGCAATATCGTTGTATCACGTATTGCCGAGGAGGATGCCTGTGAGACGCTTGTCGAGCGTAATATGATACGCTCATATGCAGGTGGCTCGGTGCTATATTTCGAATATTGCAATATTGATTTTATAGATAGCTATGATCTCGGCGATAACGTGGCTCTTATCGATGCCGACAAGCTGCAATACCCCTTGCATCTGCGTCGCTGGCGTGATGGCGACTGGTTTATACCATTGGGTATGAGCGGCCGCAAGAAGCTCAGTGATTATCTCATAGATAAGAAGGTGTCGCTAACCGAGAAGAAACGCCAGTTTGTATTGGTATCGGGCGAGGATGTAGTGTGGGTTGTAGGACGTAGGTTGGACGATAGATTCTGCATCACACGTCACACCGAGAATGTAGTGAAGATAACCAAAGATACGTTGTAGTAAAGCGATGGCAAAGTCCCTGAAATTCAGCGATACTCTTGCTCAATATAACTCTATTATGAGCGATATTGCGGCACGACGTTTTGCCCCCATATATCTGCTGTGTGGCGATGAGGGTTACTTCATCGATGCTATATGCGATGCTTTGGGCTCGTCGATTTTGGATGAGGCGCAACGAGCCTTCAACCAAATTACGGTGTATGGACTCGATAGCGATGTGGGTAAGATAGTAAACCTATGTCGCCAGTTGCCTATGATGGGTAGCTATGAGGTTATCATCGTGCGCGAGGCACAACAACTCTCCAAGATAGAGAACCTGGTTCATTATACATCTTCCCCACAAACTACTACAATCCTTGTCATATGCTATAAAAATAAGGAGCAGGGGCGAGGTATCGACAAACGCACGGCATTCTACAAGAGTTGCCAAAAGAGTGGCGTAGTCTTCGAGTCGGTGCGACCACGAGATTACGAGGTGGATACGTGGCTCGGCGCGTATATTAAGTCGTCGGGGCTTAACGTAGACCCAAAGGCTCAGGCAATGCTCAAGGAGTATGTCGGTATGGATCTGGGACGTATGTCCAGTGAGATAGATAAGCTTGCGGTGGCCATGAGTGGCAGTGATGGCAGAGTTACGGATAGGCATATCGAGGAGTATATCGGCATATCCAAAGATTTTAATACCTTCGAGCTTAATGATGCGGTGCTCAAGCGTGACGTGGCTCGCGCTATGCGTATTGCCGACCACTTCGGGCATAATCCCAAGAGCTACCCCGTGACCCTCACCATAACCATCCTCTTCGGACTTTTCCAGCAGATATTCCTGTACAACTACCTGCTATGGCAGTCACGCACGTCGCGCTTACCCATACCTTCGGATGTCGAGCTGATGACAAAGATACGAGCCAACAATCTATATGCCGTACGAGAGATAAAGTCCAATATCGGTTATTGGAGCAACAATCGCAGCGTCTTTGCGGTGCTTGGCCTGCTTCGTGAGTACGATGCCAAGAGCAAGGGTATAGATAGTGGTGGCCTGGATGGAGGCGAACTTCTCAAAGAGTTCCTTTTGAAGATATTTGCTTTGCCTAAATAGTCCTATGCTATGAATTTACAAGTGTGGTATGATGCTCAACTATGTGATGCTTGGTCGTTTCACCCCGACCAGCCATACGTTATGCAACGTGTGCATACGTTGAACTTGCAGGCTTATAACCTCGACCACCATCTGCATCTGCTGCGTGAGGCTTCGGAGTACCTCTTCGGCTTTGCCTCGCTATGTTCGGCCAACGATGCACAACGCATCATATCTCGCCTTGTGGAGCGTTCTCGTGTAAACTTGTCGTATAGCATCCCTGTTGTTATCCGCCTTGATGCTCGTGGACGCTTGTCATTTGAGGTGGAGCGGCCTACGTTTGGCTATGGGGCGTATCTGCGAGCCAAACGTCCACGAGGTGTATTTGTGCAGTGTCACGCACCACAAACCGTAGTGCAAACATCGGTTACGGAGGCTGTCGATGCCATGACCGAGAGCCGTGTGGCTATACAAGGGGGAGAGGTTGCCGTGTGGACCGATGAGTATGGAGGCCTTGTCAGCCGTCCGTGGCGGCCAATATTTGCTGCCTACCGTAATAGGGTTTATACCCCGCAGACACACACTTCGGTGGAGTATGCGGTTGCCTGCCGGGCAATACAACGGGCAGGATATGAGTTGGAGGTGCGACCAATAAGCGGTGAGGCACTCTCTCGCATGGACGAAATCTTTGTTGTCGATATTATGGGTGTCTCGGCACTCTCCGAGATAAGACAACATAGGCTCCTATCTGCCGTTGCAAAACGTGTTGCAGACAAGATGGAGCCTAAATAATAGGAAGCTGTCTAGCAAGGCTCTTTTGGCATCTGCCTTGTCTGAAAAATGCTCATTTACGCTAAGTAAACTCCGCATTTACGGCCTGCGAGCAGCTTCAAAATAGCTCTTGTTATATAACTTCTAACATAAAGAGCGTACCCAAAACTTGTTGGACACGCCCAATAATACCGTCTATTCAACTTAGATGTTGTCGATGGCGTATAAGTATGCGCCGAGCGATACAGCGGCACTTGCCCCAATATTCGATAGCGTTACGCCAATGCGTTTTTCAGGGTCATAACATATCTCACGGTCGCTGCCGTATACCTTCAATTTTCGTGAGTTGCCCTTTGCAAATGCCTTGAACTCAGCATCATCGTCAAGGTTGTACACCTTCATCTGTACTCTACTGAGTGTATCCCCCGAAAGGGTTTTTATCGATGAACGCATCTCGTCGAGCAACGCCGGCATAAAGTATTTGGCTGCACCTGTTAGGCCGCCGCCTATAACCACTATGCCATCCATAAGTGTTGCAGCTGTTGCCATAGCATCGCCGGCAACACGTCCCAGCGTCGCAAAGCTCTCCTGTGCAGCGCACTTGTCGCCCTCCATGTCGCCCTCGGCAATGCGGAATATGTCGTATGGCTCCAACTCACGCTCATCGCCCGATAGCTCCTTGTATACTCGCTTTACGGCACGTATCGCCACACCATCCTCAACGATGCAGTCGGCCATATCGCGATGTTTCAGACAGAATGTCTCCACACACGAGTTGTCGCCGAGGTTTAGCTTGCCATCCATAACAAAGCCAAATCCGAAGCCTGTACCAAAGGTGTAGCCCAAGAGGTTGCGATAACGCTTCTCTACACCCATCTCTTCCAGACGGCGGTTTATGCGTTGCAGAGCACCGCCCATAGCCTCGCCATAGGCAAAGAGGTCGGCATCGTTGTTAATGAATACGGGAATGCCGAATTCGGCTTCGAGCATCGGGCCGAGAGCTACACCGTCACGGAACGATGGGAAGTTGGGCAGGTATCCGCCGATAATGCCGTTGCGATAATCCGCCGGCCCGGGAAAGGCGAAACTGATAGCCACGGGAGGCTCCTCCAACGAGTCTATTATTTGGCGAAAGCCTTTGAGCAGTGTCCCCAAACATAGGTCGAGGTCGTGTGCCGAAGAGGGCATGGTAAGCGGTTCGGTGATGGGCTTGCCATCACGCATAGCTCCAAATACGAAGTTGGTGCCTCCGGCATCAAGCGTGACTACCGTAGGCATATGATCGTTATTCTGTTTCATGGTGAAACAAAGATACTAATTTTTATTTATATACAAGACCTATCGCACCATTTTTTCTTCGACTCTGTTGTGGTGCCTGCGCCATAGACATAGTCTATGTGTTGTCTATCTTCGTTGGGCTGTATGAAAGTAGTTCGGTTTGCGACGTAGAAAGCCCCCGAGGTCAGCCTTGCGGAGCTCTCGGGGGCTAATACGTGTTTTAGAAAACCCTGAACATATCCTTAAAAATTATAAATACTACTCGATGCCATTCTCAGCCTTGAAGTTGCTGTAAACCGTTTCTGCACCATCATTTTTCGTTCTCAGATATAGCTTTGTGCCATCGATACGATAGTATTTGACAATCTTCGCATGGTCACCGGCAGCCTCTGCACCTATCGGTGTTATGTAAACCTTCTTGTCGTCAAACTCATATCTGAACTCGTAGTGCCATGTTGGTCTATCTGGTGCCTCATTAGGATCGTCATATATAATTTTGTATGTGTATCCGTATGTAGGGGTAATAAATTTATAGTGATAAACCTCATACTTTCCCTTGTCATTTATGTATGTTGTACTCCAGTCCGCAACCAACCTGTCGTCGGCATCCTCTGTCTTTGTAAACTCATATATATACTCTTTACCTTCAATATAGTCGGTAATAAACAGTTTGTCTCCCTCAAATAGGTATTTCACTTCCGACGGCTCCTTGTTCGTTCTGGTAAGGCATAGTAGACCATCCTTAATCTCATACTTCAAGCCGCCTGAAGAGAACCCTATTATAGAGCCCAATTCGTTGTAGTGATCAATTCTCATATGACCTGTTCCGTCTTTATAGAAACGCAGCTCCCACTTATCCGTACGCAATATTTGACCATCATGTTCATAGCTGCCTTCTCGAGTCCAGAAGCCTACAAACTTCGCCATCTCCTCCATATCGGGTGTAATCACCTCTTCTATTCCATTTTCTGCTCCTGAAATCGGATTCACTTCCTCTACCTTGTCGCATGCAGCGGCAATACCAACCACTACGAGCAACACCGTCCAAAACTTAAACTTTCTCATAGCTGTAAAAATTAAAAGTTAATAAAATATTTTGATAGCTGCCTAAATATGGTGGCAGCTATCGAGTTTTTATAATGTTAGTTGCCCTCATCAATAACTGTTGCCTATTCTCTCATTTTGCAACAGATATTCATCATCGGCTTTCCATAACCATATACGCAAAGATAACAATTATTATTCTAATATCCAATTAAATACATAGACATGTACACGGAATATATCTATTTGAACTAATTGTTATATTGATTTGAACCAATTTTGATATTTTAATACTCTTTTTAGCTCAAAGTTGGTTGTTAAGTGTTTTCTTATGGGTATGTTGCAGTCTGTGGAATGTTTGTGATTTCCTGCTGACAGCTGATAGCAAACATTGCTACCAATGCTGATAAAGATAAAAGTTTTCTCATAGTTGTAATTTTAAGGGATTGGTTTTGATAGTTTCTCTCCTTGTGTCGCTACTGCTGTTTAAGGAGTAGCGTTGTCGGGTAGATATTGTGGGCCTGATTAGCTTTCGTTGTATCACAACATCTCCACTCACCCCACTATGGCGTTTGCGTATGTGGGGTGTGTGAAGTATTCGCTTGATTCGTTGTGATACCATAGTGGCTGTTACAATACAAACTCACCGGTATATGCGCCGTTTTCGGTATCTATGTATATCATATAGTTACCACTGTCGCCCGATAAGTAGAGCGATGTCGAGCCGATACCATCGTACGATGCACTCCTCGTATCGCCTGTATTGATATTGATTACGTCGATGATGCAATTGCCCAAATCTGCATTAAAGACAAAGGTTATAGCTTCCATATAGTATGTTGCCTCGATATCGGGCGCAACAAATGACAGAGGACGAGTTGTGGAAGATGGAATTTTTGGCTTTTGAGGTAGAATAACGATGTCTGCAGGTTTGTTGGTAGGGTTATCTGCAATAACAGGGAATGTAATAAACATTGCAACTAATACGATAAAAATTCTTTTCATAATTATTTTGTGTTTAAGTTTTTGCAAAATTACATCTTTCTATTGTAATATTCCAAATAATTAGTGCAGTAAAAAACTCCCTTATCAATTTGTAATATATTGATAATCAGTAAAATAAAATAGGGGAGATTGTGAAAAACCTCCCCTGCCTGATAATCAGATAGTTACGAATGTTATATATTGCTATCTGTATGTAATATCCTGTATATTAGTGTATTAACCTCTCGCTGTTTGTGATCTCATCCCAATATGTAGCATTTTCTTTTGTAATTTTGCTCTTTACTTTGTATCTCAAGCGTGAAACAGCATCTAAATCGCAATTAAGTAACATTCCAATAGCCCGAGAAGAAAAACCAACAATTGTGTATAGCACAAATTGCATCTCTTTGGTGTTTAGAGTACCACTTTCTCTTAATCGTTTTATGATATTATTGCAGTGTGCATTTGTAATATCTTCAAGTTTTTGAAGTCTAATACTGTCGTGACGGATAGCATCAACGATATCTATGACAGCTGATAACACTTTTGATGCTTCGCGAGATGTGCCACCATGCGTATAGAATAACTCGGAAAGTTTATTTAGGTCTTTAAGGTAGTCGTCATATATTGCGAGGGCGGATGTTTTTATTTGGGACAACTGCATAGAACTCTGTTCATTGCGAAGCTCCTCAATAGTATCAAGATATGATGTGACAATATTTTTATATTCCTTTTTAGTTTTTCTCCAATGTATGTACATGAGTAGTATAATGATGGAGATAGTAACATATAGTATTGTGTTGCGCTGATTAATAAGCTCTTGTTCTCGTCGCTCACTATCCAATTTATCGTATAGATATTTAATTTGTCTATTAAGTATTGGAAAGTTGAGTGCGGAAATTATACAAGTGTCTTGTTGCTCAACCATACCACTATATAGAGTGTAGGCATCTTGGTAATTGTTTGTAGCAATTGCTACCATGTATTTTGCGTGTGACAATAAAGCATCAAACTCTGTAATATTGTTTTCTGCTAAGCTAAGAAAGTATGATGCCGCAGAAGTATCGTTTGAATATGCGGCGATAATAGCCTTAAAACAGTAATAGTCGGAGTGATAGTATAAAAGGCAATCGTGATTATCAAATAGTTCAATAGTTGTTCTGCATTTTTCGTAATCATCAGTTTGAATATAGATGCAGCACAAATTGTACAAAGCGTGGCATAATAGGTGTTTGTCACCATTAGTAATAGCTTTATCTGCTGTTTCCATTAAAATTGTTTCGGCATCCTCAAATAATCTCATTCTGTGAGTGTTAATACCGATATCTAACATTGCGTATGCGCTATGTGTTTCGCATCCTGCTTTGTCGAAATACTCCTTTGAAAGAGAGTACGCATCCAAGGCGTTGCTAAATAGCATCTCTTTGCTATATATATCGCCCATAGTGCGGTATATTAAACCATGTAGCTTACAGTTCTCGGAAGTGTTTAGAGATCTGTCGGCTTCAAGTAAAGAGAAAAGAGCATCGGCATATCTCTCGGCATTATCCATTACAAGTGCATATTGATATAGTGCTCGTGCTCGTTCAGAGTGGTTATTGTCGTGGTGTATATAGTACCGCATCATAGGCCCTACAAGCGTGTCGCAGTCGGAGTCTATGCGGTTGTAGTATAGAGCCTCGCTATAAGCCAAGGCATAGCGAGCGCGGTTGTGTTCGCCGTGTAGCTTGTTTGGGTCGATAGAGCGTATCTGTTCGAGAGCCTCGGCAGGATGCTCCTCGGCAGTGGCAAGCACCTGTTCCACACTTTCGAGGGCAGCTTTATCGCTGCAGCCAACAGTTGTAAGGCTATATAGAAATGCAACAAATGGTAGGATTATACGATAGATGTGTAATGAATATATTCTCATGCGACAGAAGATTAGGTTTCTAACTTACAAAGTTACGTATTATTTTGAAGATATCAAATTTATCTATATTCAAATTTGAGGTGTATGAACCTATGTGGAGTTTTTCTCCGGCTTGCACAAAATAAAGGCAAATAAATTTGATAATCGCAAAAATATATCCTATATTTGTGAGAATTTTGGGATAGTGTAAATGCGGATTACGTTTTTACCTCCCGAGGTCGGAGATCGAAATAGCGCAAAATTGAAGAAAATATAATACTTAAAACTATTTTAACTATGGAGAACAACAAACTTCAAGAACTTACTCAAAAACTCTACAACGAGGGTTTGGAGAAGGGACGTGCCGAGGCAGAGCGTTTGGTAGCAGATGCAAAGCTTGAGGCTGCAAAGATTTTGGCCGATGCCCGTGCCGAGGCTGATGCAATAGCTAAGGCGGCAGAGGATCGCGCCGAGGATATTGCCAAGAATGCAATGACCGAGATCGCGCTCGCAGGTCGTCAGGCTGTCTCTAAGATCAAGAACGAGCTCTGTGAGGCAATCATCTTCAAGACTACGGGTGAGGCTGTTAAGGCTGCATCTGCCGATGCTACATTTGTAAAGGATATGTTGCTTGCTGTTGCCGGCAACTGGAAGTCTAACACCTCGGATGTGTCGCTCCAGGCACTTCTCCCCGAGGATAAGAAGGCCGAGTTTGATGCCGTAGTTAAGAAGAGTGCCGACGCATTGCTTAAAGCCGGTGTTGAGGTTGGTTATTCAAAGGCTGTTAAGAACGGCTTTAAGGTTGGCGAGAAGAATGGCGGATACTATATCTCGTTTACCGACGAGAGCTTCGATGCTCTATTGAAGGAGTATCTCCGC
The DNA here is from genome assembly GCA_017504265.1 of Alistipes sp. GTDB lineage: Bacteria > Bacteroidota > Bacteroidia > Bacteroidales > Rikenellaceae > Alistipes. Next base: position 25,907 of record JAFVRN010000008.1, read on the forward strand.
GAGAAGGTTGCTAATATGCTTTATAAGTAGGCTATGTTCTCGGCCGAGTACTACTATTTGGTCGCCGGTCTGAGGGAGTGGACTCTCGACTCGGATACCAAGGGATTCGATATTCGCGAGATTGTTGATGAAATTCTCGACGGTATATCGAATAGCGATCGTGAGGCTGTAGGTCTGCTATATGCCTATTACGATTGCGAAAATATAATCGCTGCCCGTACAGCTCAGTCGCGATATAATCCGCTGGGCAACCTGTCACGAGAGCAGATCGAGACTCTCCTCGCTGAGCGTAACTACGAGCTGCTTCCGAAGAATGTGGGTGAGGTTGTTAAGGCCTATGTCGAGGCGGAGGACGAGGATAGGGATAATGACGATAATGTAGAGCTTGATGAGCGTTTCGAACGTGCAATATTCGAGGCCTACTATCGTGACCTTGCCGAGTCTAAGTTCCGCTTCCTACGTGGCTGGGGTGAATTTGATCGCAACCTTCGCAATATCTCTGCTGCGCTTGCTGCCCGTGAGTCGGGACGCAGTGTCGCAGATGTTACGGTAGGTGGTGGCGAGATTGTGGAACAACTAAAACGCTCTTCTGCCGCCGACTTCGGCCTGCGTGGAGAGCTGCCATACATCGATTCGGTTATAGCTGCCGTAAGCGATGAACCAAATATCGTTGAAAAGGAGCGCAAGATAGATGCTATACGCTGGGCCGAGGCCGAGGCAATAGCCGTTCTGGACTTCTTTACCATCGACTATATCCTCTCATATCTTGTCAAGGTCAATATCGTTGCACGTTGGATGCTGCTCTCGCCTGAGAAGGGTCGTGAGATGCTTAACCGACTGATGAAAGAGCTTGATGCCAAGGAGCTTGTGAATAAACAATAAAAACATAAATAAACGAATGAAAACATTAGGACGTGTAAACGGTATTATCTCGAACATCGTTATCGCCAAGGTTGATGGCGCGGTGGGTCAGAACGAGATATGCTACGTATATTGCGGTGGAACCCGTATGATGGCCGAGGTTATCAAGGTCATCGGCGATGAGGCCTATGTACAGGTCTATGATAGTACGCGCGGTCTGAAAATCGGAGATAAGGTGGAGTTCGAAGGCCATATGCTCGAGGCAACATTGGCTCCGGGTCTTCTATCGCGTAACTATGACGGTTTGCAGAACGACTTGGAGAAGATGGATGGTCTTTTCATCAACCGTGGTTCTATTACCGACCCCATCGATTTCGATGCCAAGTGGGCTTTCAAGCCTCTTGCCAAGGCCGGTGATAAGGTTACGGCAGGCTCTTGGCTCGGTGAGGTTAAGGAGCAGTGGGTCATGCACAAGATAATGGTTCCCTTCGTAATGCAGGGTAACTATACAGTAAAGAGTGTTGTCGCTGCCGGAGAGTATAAGGTAACAGACACTATCGCCGTTGTTAGCGATGCAGATGGCAACGATTACAATATCACAATGGTTCAGAAGTGGCCCGTAAAGCAGGCTATCCGTTGCTTCACGGAGAAACCTCGTCCATCGCGTGTCATGGAGACAGGTGTTCGTGCTATCGATACATTCAATCCTCTTGCCGAGGGTGGTACCGGCTTTATCCCCGGTCCTTTCGGTGCAGGTAAAACGGTGTTGCAGCACGCCATATCTAAGCAGGCTGAGGCCGATGTAATCATCATCGTAGCATGCGGTGAGCGTGCCAACGAGGTGGTTGAGATCTTCGCCGAGTTCCCTGAGCTGGTGGATCCACGTACAGGCCACAAACTTATGGAGCGTACCATCATCATCTGTAACACCTCAAATATGCCTGTGGCAGCGCGTGAGGCATCTGTATACACGGGTATGACCATCGGCGAGTACTACCGCTCTATGGGTTTGAAGGTGTTGGTTATGGCCGACTCGACATCACGTTGGGCTCAGGCATTGCGTGAGATGTCTAACCGCTTGGAGGAGCTTCCCGGTCAGGATGCTTTCCCAATGGACCTCTCGGCCGTTATCTCTAACTTCTATGCTCGTGCCGGTCTTGTTAAGCTAAACAATGGCGAGACAGGTTCTGTAACATTCCTCGGTACTGTATCGCCTGCGGGTGGTAACCTCAAAGAGCCTGTTACGGAGTCTACAAAGAAGGCCGCTCGTTGCTTCTATGCACTATCACAGAGCCGTGCCGACTCAAAGCGTTATCCTGCTATCGACCCGCTCGACTCATACTCTAAGTATTTGGAGTATCCCGAGATTCGTGAGTATCTCGACGAGCATATCGAGAAGAACTGGGTAGATGCCGTATACGAGGGTAAGACTATCGTACAGCGTGGTAAGGAGGCCAACGACCAGATCAACATCCTTGGTGATGACGGTGTGCCTGTTGAGTACCACGAGCGTTTTTGGAAGAGCGAGCTTGTCGATTCGGTAATATTGCAGCAGGATGCTTTCGACTCGATCGATGCTAACTGTCCTATCGAGCGTCAGCAGATGATGTACAACATGGTGCTTGATATCTGTCGTAAGTCGTTCGTATTTGCCGATTTCGAGGAGTGTTCTAAGTTCTTCAAGGAGCTTATCTATCTGCTCCGTCAGATGAACTACTCGGAGTGGAAGTCGGAGCAGTTCGATAACTTCCGTGCAAAGGTTGATGCCTTGGTAAACGAAAAAATTGCTAAATAAGGAGGAGTAGTTATGACAACACGTGCATTTCAGAAAGTATATACAAAGATTGATAATATCACCAAGGCTACCATCACGTTGCGTGCAACGGGTGTTGGTAACGACGAGCTTGCTACGGTAGGTGGTCGTTTGGCGCAGGTGGTAAAGATTATGGGTGACAAGGTTACCTTGCAGGTATTTGCAGGTACTGAGGGTCTTGCTACCGACTCGGAGGTCGTATTCCACGGTGAGCCTCCCGTATTGCGTGTGTCGGATGCTTTGGCCGGTCGTTTCTTCAATGCTTATGGTGAGCCATTGGAGGGTGGAGAGCAGATCGAGGGTGAGGCACGACAGATCGGTGGCCCTACGGTAAACCCATTCCGTCGTATCCAGCCATCGGAGCTTATCGCTACGGGTATCGCTGGTATCGACCTCAACAATACTATCGTGTCGGGACAGAAGATTCCATTCTTCGCCGATCCTGACCAGCCATACAACGCCGTTATGGCAAACGTGGCACTTCGTGCTAAGGCCGACAAGATTATCCTTGGTGGTATGGGTCTTACCAACGATGACTTCCTATACTTCAAACAGGTCTTCGAGAATGCCGGTGCTTTGGATCGTATCGTATCGTTCGTCAATACTACGGACAACCCGCCTGTTGAGCGTCTGTTGGTTCCCGATATGGCACTTACTGCTGCAGAGTACTTCGCAGTGGATAAGGGCGAGAAGGTCTTGGTGCTCCTTACCGATATGACCCTTTATGCCGATGCTTTGGCTATCGTGTCAAACCGTATGGATCAGATTCCATCGAAGGACTCTATGCCCGGTTCGCTCTATTCGGACTTGGCGAAGATCTACGAGAAGGCCGTGCAGTTGCCTAACGGAGGTTCTATTACGATTATCGCCGTTACGACACTTTCGGGTGGCGATATCACCCACGCTATTCCGGATAATACGGGATATATTACCGAGGGTCAGCTCTTCTTGCGTAACGACTCGGATACCGGTAAGGTTATCGTCGATCCATTCCGTTCGCTATCGCGTTTGAAGCAGCTCGTTATTGGTAAGAAGACACGTGAGGATCACCCTCAGGTTATGAACGCCTGCGTACGTTTGTATGCCGATGCAGCCAATGCCAAGACTAAGTTGGAGAATGGTTTCGACCTATCGGACTATGACGAGCGTGCATTGAAGTTTGCCCACGACTATTCGGAGAAGTTGCTCTCTATCGACGTTAATATCGAGATTGAGCAGATGCTCGACACGGCGTGGTCACTCTTTGCTAAGTACTTCTCTAAGGGTGAGGTAAGCATCAAGCAGGAGCTCTCGGATAAATATTGGAAAGCATAGTAAAGGCATATGGCAATCAAATTTCAATATAATAAAACCTCGCTCGGCGAATTGGGCAAGCAGCTCAAAATCCGAAAGAATGCCCTTCCTACAATCAAGAGTAAGGAGAGTGCATTGCGTTCGGAGGTAAAGCGTGCGAAGGACTCTGCATTGGCTTTCCGTAAGGAGTTGGACGAGCTTATTGCACGTTACGACTATATGGTACAGCTGTGGGGAGAGTTTGATTGTGACCTTATCCGCATTGAGGGTGTAGAACTATCATCGCTCAAAATTGCGGGCGTCCGCACACCTATATTAAATAACATTATTTATAAGGAGAAGCCTTATGATCTCTTCTCTGCTCCGGTATGGTATGCCGAGGGCATCAGAGTACTCAAAGAGATGTCTCGTCTGGGTATCGAGTTTGAGGTCTATAATCGCAAGATGGAGCTTCTGGATTATGCGCGACGCAAAACCACTCAAAAGGTAAACCTCTACGAGAAGGTTCAAATTCCCGGATATGAGGATGCCATACGTAAGATAAAGCGATTTATGGAGGACGAGGAGAACCTAAGTAAGTCGGCTCAGAAGATCGTTAAAACTCGTCAGGCGCAAGCCGAGGCTATGGAGGAGCCTAACGTATGATTAGTAAGATGATACGCTACGATTTAGTGTTGTTTGCCGGTGAGCAGGAACACTTCGTTGAGCAGCTTCGTGAGCTCGGCCTTGTAGATATTACAACTACGGGCTGGGAGCCGAGCGAGCATGACCGTGAGCTATTATATGGTATCGAGTCGTACAGAAAGGCTCTTGAATTCCTCTCGTCGTTTAAGAATAGTGAATATTTCGATAGTAATGCCATGCCATACAGCTCCGGCGAGGAGGCCTTCGATGCCTACAACCATGTGCGTAACGAGCGCACACGCCTGCAGCAGGAGGTGGCACGTCTCGAGAAGCTCTCTTCGGAGGTAGCACCTTGGGGCGAGTTCTCAACGGAGGATATAGCACGCCTATCCGAGCGAGGTGTCACTTTGCGCTATTTCGTTGCTCAGGAGGCGGCCTACAACAAGTTTGTTGAGGAGATTCCGCAGGGGGTAACTATCGTGGAGATCAATCGCATGTCGGCTGCAGTATACTTTGCTGCGGTTACTACGGATGCTACGGCTGTTGTGGTCGATGGTCAGGAGGTTCGTCTGCCTGCCAAGTGTAGCCGTGAGTTGCTTGCCGATGCAGAGCGTCTGCGTGCAGAGGATATGGCCAACAATGCCATGCTGTCACGCGCAGCACTATCCTTGGAGCTTATCTTGGCGCATTATGCCGAGCTCAAAGAGCAGTTGCAAGGCTTGAAGGTGGGTGCTATGGCTCAGCGTGAGGCAGATGGCGAGCTTGTTATCATGGAGGGTTGGGCTGAGGCCGATACCGCTGATAGGGTAGATGCCTTATTGGAGACCTATCCCAACCTCGTGTATATTAAGCGTGATGCTACCATAGATGACAATGCTCCCGTGAAGCTTAAGAACAATAAGTTTGCGCGCTTGTTCGAGCTTATTGGTGCTATGTACGCGTTGCCTAAGTATGGTACTCTGGACCTTACGGCGGTATTCGGCCCATTCTATATGCTCTTCTTTGCCATATGTTTGAATGATGCCGGATATGGAGCCGTGTTGCTGGCTTTGGGTATTGCACTCCTTAAGAAGGGTGGTGCTAAGATGCGTCAGGCTGCGTGGTTGTCCATCGTCTGCGCCACGGCAACGATTATCTTCGGTACGTATACCGGCTCGTTGTTTGGTATGAGTATTCCTGCGTTGCTGGGATATGAGGCAGGTGAACCTACACCATTCCTCGACTTCCCCAACCAGTTCTTCTCTATTGCATTGGCAATTGGCGTCGTCCAGATTCTGATAGGTATGGCAATCAATATCTATATGCAGACCAAACTCTTTGGCTTTACCTCGACATTTGGCCTGTTAGGATGGTTTATAATCATTCTATCTGGCTCTATTGCTGTAGGCTTGCCTATGTTTGGTTTAGGTATACCCGGCTTTGATGCTTCGTCACCGATATTCTACGCATGTATGGGCGTGGGTGCGGTCTTGATGTTGTTGCTCAATAATATCAAGCGTAATCCGCTTATCAACTTCGGTGCCGGTCTATGGGATGCATATAACAATATCACAGGTCTGCTGAGTGACGTGTTGAGCTACATCCGTCTGTTTGCCATCGGTCTTTCGGGTGGTGTGTTGGCTCAGGTGTTTAACTCGCTGGCTATGGGCTTGTCGGGCCTGTCGGAGGGTATAGGCGACTCGGCATGGTATGTTGTGGCATTGCAGATTGTGGCAGCATCGGCCATATTGATTATCGGTCACGGTATCAATCTATTCATGTCGGCAATATCGTCGTTCGTGCATCCAATGCGTTTGACGTTTGTCGAGTTTTATAAGAATGCGGGTTTCGAGATGGGCCAACGCTCGTTCGATCCTGTGCGTAAAATGAAGGAATAAACAAATAATAATTAACAACTTAAAAACATTTAACAATCATGAATGCAGGTTTAATTTTGGCTTATTTGGGCGTTGTCCTAATGGTAGGTGTATCAGGTTTGGCTTCAGCCGTTGCAACAGCACGTTGCGGTATGGCATCAGTAGGTGCTTTGAAGAAGAATTCAGGTGCTTTCGGTAGCTACATGATTCTTTCAGCGTTGCCAGGCTCACAGGGTCTTTATGGCTTCGTTGGCTACTTTATGGTCAGCGGTCTTATCTCTGCTGAGATGCCTATGCTTACAGCTGTTGGTATCTTTGGTGCCGGTTTGTTGATGGCTATCGTATGTCTTTCATCGGCATTGTTCCAGGCTAAGGTTTGTGCCAACGGTATCGTAGCTATCGGTAACGGTAATGATGTTATGGGTAAGACCCTTATCCTTGCTGCGTTCCCTGAGCTTTATGCTATCTTGGGTGTTGCTGCAACCTTCCTTATCTCATCAGCTATCGCTTACTAAACTGCATACGCAGTAAAAGATATAGCCTCGCAACTTTTGCGAGGCTATATCTTTTATGATAGTTTGACAGCCTATCAGAACAAAGATTGCTCTTCGTTGCTTTGATAGGTGTATCCTAAGTGCTTGTATGCTTGTTCGGTAGCTTCACGGCCACGAGGCGTGCGCTTCAGGAATCCCTCCTTTATTAGAAATGGCTCGTATACCTCCTCTATTGTTCCGGCCTCTTCGCTTACTGCCGTAGCTACGGTGTTCAGACCAACAGGGCCACCGTTGAATTTTTCGATGATTGTAGCCAATATCTTATTGTCCATTTGGTCGAGACCTCGGGCATCGATATTCAGTGCTGCAAGTGCGATACGGGTTATCTCTATGTCGATATGTCCTTCACCCTCAACCATCGCAAAGTCGCGTACGCGGCGTAGCAGGGCATTGGCTATACGTGGTGTGCCGCGTGAACGCAGGGCAATCTCCAAGGCAGCGTCATCGTCTATCGATATATCGAGTATCGATGCCGAACGCTTTACGATGGCAGCCAGCACCGGTGCATCGTAATACTCCAAGTGGCATGTTATACCAAAGCGGGCACGCAGTGGCGATGTGAGTAGTCCGCTACGTGTTGTAGCACCCACAAGCGTAAATGGCGCAAGCTCGATCTGAATACTTCGTGCAGCCGGGCCCTTATCTAAGACGATGTCGATTTTGAAGTCCTCCATTGCCGAGTATAGATACTCCTCGACAATAGGGCTTAGGCGGTGTATCTCGTCGATGAAGAGTACGTCGCCCGGATTTAGGTTTGTCAGTAGTCCTGCCAAATCTCCTGGCTTGTCGAGTACCGGTCCCGATGTCACCTTCAGTTGCGCTCCCATCTCGTTGGCTATGATGTTGGCAAGCGTTGTTTTGCCGAGTCCCGGAGGGCCGTGTAGCAATACGTGGTCGAGGGAGTCGCCACGCATCAGTGCCGCCTTGATAAATATTTTGAGGTTGGCGACAATCTTATCCTGTCCGGCAAAGTATTGCAGGGCTTGCGGACGGATGCGATTTTCAAACTCCTTGTCGCTCTCAATGTTTCTCATATTTCTATCTACACCCATTCCTGTCGGTGGTTTTATGTTCGAAACGCAAATATACGAAAATAGTGTGAATAATGCAATTTTCTTGATTTTTAGTTGAGCGTATAACGATAGTTGTAGGATGAAGTTTGTGTTTTATGAAAAGAAATTATGAATTATTTCATAATTTATAAATTTAGTTGTATCTTTGTGGGTTGGTAACTGTGTATTAATTTTTGAGATTAGAAACACAATAAATATCTTTATAAAAACTCACTAATTATGGGAAACAAACTTATGAAATCCCTCTTTGTTTATGCGATGATCGTGGGCGCGGCTCTCGGTTTTACAGCATGTGAGGAGGGTACGAAGGAGGTGACTAATCCTACTGTTGAGGTTTCGGTCAGCTCATTGAATTTCTCAAACGAAGAGGATACTCAGAGTGTTGAGATTACAGCTAATGGTGACTGGAAGGTTACCGTAGATTATGTAACCGGCGAGGATTGGGTTACTGTCACTCCATCTGCCGGCAATGGTAATGCCGCTATTTCGGTATCTGTACCCCGCAATGATTCGGGTGCTATCCGTGAGGCATCTATCAAGGTTATCGCTTTGCATCCTACGTATGGTAACTGGGATGTGAAGAAGATTAGCGTGTCGCAGTCATCAACCGATACTCCTCCCGCAGAGGAGACGTTGCTCTATGGCGACAACTTCGACGGTGCTAAGGCCGAGAAGGGCGAGTATTGGCCTTATCCCAAGGATTTCCCTCAGTTTGCTAATGCCGAGGGTCCTGCTGCAGCTGACGTAACCTATGAGGGTTCGGGTGTTACTGTTCGCGCTAATTCCGAGTCTAACGGTAGCTATTCAGACTATGCAGGTTCGGGTGTAAATAACATATTCTTCGGTAAGAGTGCCTATTTCCAGATTAATGGTATTGCTCTTACTGCAGAGCAGACAAACCTTAAGCTCACTTTCGGTACTGAGAAGTATTCGCAGGATAACGGTAGCTTGTTCAAGAACGAAGAGTTCCACGTATATCTCTCGGCCGATGGTCAGAAGTGGACTGAGATAGAGTACACCTTCGCAGGCGAGGCTGAGGGTCGCTGGAATGTGGCTACTGCCAACTTTACACTAAAGGAGGCTCCTGCGTCGTTGAGCATCAAGTTTGCTGCCGATGTTGCAAGCTCATACCGTCTCGATGACGTTAAGCTCTTTACGGGTAATGGTGGCCAGGAGGTTGATTTGGCTGCCGGCAATGCAGGTGGTGGCGGTGGCGACACTCCAGGTGGCGAAGTTCCGGCAGATGCTGTTGAGGCTACTGTTGCCGAGTTCTTGGCTGCTGCCGAGGATGCTACGGTATATCTTCTTACTGGTAAGATTACACGTGTTGCCAACACACAGTGGGGTAACTTCGACCTTACCGATGATACAGGCACTGTTTATATCTATGGTCTTCTCTCTCCTACGGGTGAGGAAAAAGTGCAGTGGGCTGCTGCCGGCCTCAAAGAGGGTGACACTATCACCGTTTACGGTAAGCGTACTTCGTATAATGATACGCCTCAGATGGCTGATGCCGTATATGTATCGCACGAGGTAGGTACAGGTGGTGGTAATGAAGGTGGCGAGGAGCCTGTGACACCTGCCGAGGGCGAGTACGCATCAGATGTCGCTTTTGTATGCTCTGCGGATGATTCTGAGAATGCAGTCTATACCCACGGTGATACAATGATTGGTAGCGAGGCTGTTACCGGCTTTAAGCTCGGTACGTCTAAGAAGGCAGGTGTCTTCACCTCACAGGAGGTAGGCGTTTCCGGCGATAAGTATCTCAACTTCTACGCCGTTGCTTGGAAGGGTAAGAGTGCTACTATCTATTTCAAGGTTGATGGCGGTGCTGTTCAGTCACAGACGCTTGTAGCTAACGATGGTGCAACGGGTCTTCCTCCATATACGGCTCTATCATTCGCTACTACCGACCACTACTCATTCAAACTAACAGGCCTGACAGCTTCATCGAAGATTCTCTTCTCAACAAGCGAGAACTTCGATACGGCCGAGTCTACGGATGCACGTGCTATCGTTTGTGGTGTCAAGCTCACTGATCAGCCTCTCGGCGACGAGGGCGGCAACGAAGGTGGCAACGAGGACGATAAGCCTGCCGAGCATAAGAAGGTTACAGTTAAGGAGTTCAAGGAGGCTGCCGAGGATGATACCCTCTACGAGCTTACAGGTACTATCTCGAATGTTATAGACGAGGAGTATGGCGACTTCGACCTTACCGATGCAACAGGTACGGTTGCTATCCGTGGTCTTCTTACACCCGATGGTAAGTCTAAGACGCAGTGGAAGGCTGCCGGCTTGAAGGCAGGCGACACTATCACACTCTATGGTAATCGTGCTACATACCGTGGCGAGGCTCGTATGAATGATGCTACTTATGTATCACACGAGGCCGGCAAGGTTGAGGATGACGAGCCTGTTGAGACCGTTAAGGCCACCATACGTGAGTTTAAGGCTGCCAAGGAGGATGACACTTTGTATGAGCTTACAGGTGAGATTACAAGGGTTGTAGACGATACCTATGGCAACTTCAATATAGCCGATGAGACAGGTGAGGTATATATCTTTGGTCTTCTTACCCCTAATGGCGAGGAGGGCAAGCAGTGGAAGGCTGCCGGCTTGAAGCTTGGTGACACTATCACACTCTATGGTAAGCGTGCATCATCACCAAACAACCAGCCTCAGATGGTCGATGCGACATACGTATCGCATGTTGCAGGCACCGAGGGTGGCGGTGAGGATGACGAGAAGGAGGCTACTCTTGCTGTTAATCCCACATCGTTGAACTTCACAGCTGCCGGTGGTACTGCTACCATCACGGCTACTTTGACTAACTCGGATGAGACTATCACTGCCGAGTCGAGCAACGCTACTCAGTTTGCAGTGTCGGTAAGCGGTACTACAATTACCGTTACTGCTGCTGCCAACACAGCTACAACTGCTATGAATGCGACTATCACTGTTAAGGCGGGTACATTGAGCCAGACGGTATCTGTTACCCAGGCCGCAGCCGAGCAGCAGGGTGGCGAGGATGAGGAGTCATCGATTGCTGCTGCTCTCGAAAGCGAGGAGGGTGCATCAGTCGAGGCTACCGGTACGGTAATGGCGATGTGTACTAAAGGTTTTATTATCTCGGATAGTGTAGCATCAATTTATGTCTATACAGATTCTAAGCCTACGGTAGCCGTCGGTAATAAGGTTACAGTTAAGGGTACGTTTGCTAACCACTATGGCACACTTCAGATTGCTACGCCTGAGATAGTGTCGAATGATAATTCAACAGCTAAGCCTACATATCCTACTCCTGTTGATTTAACATCGCAGAGCGCATACGATGCATATCAGACATTTGATGTAAATAATCCTTCAACATTCCCATTTGTAAAGATTCAGGGTACGTTATCTAAAGATCGATATATTACTGTTGGTTCATCAACCAAGCAGTCAATGTTTAATTACTCTGTTAATGACTACTCGGCTCTTAATGGTGCTGTGCTTACTACAACAGCTTATATTATAGGTTATCACTCGACCAACAAATATTATCAGTTGATTGAGGTAAGTGTTGAGGCTGAGCCTTATGTTTCGGCATCAGGTGGTGGTACTGTTGCTGCAACTGCTACATCTACAAGTATCGCTATCAAGTCGAATGTCGCTTGGAGTGTTACTTGTGATGCAAGCTGGGTTAAGTCGTATACAAAATCGGGCAATCTCGATGGCACAATCGCTGTTGCCTTTGATGCGAACTCTACGACTACTGCTCGTACAGCAGAATTTGTAATTACGGGTACTGGTGTTCAGACACCTGTAAAGGTTACGGTTACGCAGAACGCAAGTGGAACAGATGACACTAAAGGCGTTTACTCATCTATGGACTTCCTATTTGATGGAGCAACAGGTGTAGAAGGTGATTCAAATGGAAAACTTAACAAAGGGACAAATGCATATAAGCAGTTAGCGGCTGTGGGAGGAGCAGAGTATGATGTACTTAAACTTGGTAAATCTGATCAAAACGGCTCATACACGACAACCGCAGTAGGCGAAACTAACGTAAATACGCTTTCGTTCTACGCTGTTGGTTGGAAGGGTAAGACCGTTAAGCTTACCGTAACAGTTGATGGCAAGGCTACAGAACTTACTTTGACGGCTAATGATGGTGCATCAAGTAATCCTACATATACTATTACATTTAATGACCAGACAGATTATTATTCGATTCCACTAACAGGTGTAACAGCTAATTCAACTATTACTTTCGAGACTGATAGTAGCGGATGTCGTGCAATTATCTGTGGTGTTCAGCTACATTAATTCTATTTAATCATTCAATGGTTATGCTTCGGGTGTATTGCCCGAAGCATAAGCCGTTGGGTGAATTGATTTGAAAACCATACCTCTTCATGTTAAGAATGTCGATTTTGAACCTACTTATCGCCTTGCTATCTGTTGGTTGCGAGGTGGCAGGTGGTGCGGGTGTTAAGAGCGAGGCCTCAATTCCTACAACCGAAATTAAGGGTACGGCGACAAGCTGCGCTGTGGTGCTAAGAGCGCAACAGGGTATCTCGTATTCGGCAACGGTACTCTCGGAGGGTGATTGGGCGGTATTCGCAAATGACCTGACTACGATCAGCGATACGATGCAGATAGAGGATAAGGTCGTATACATATATTTCGACAAAAACCTGTCGGGAGGTAGTCGTGAGGCTATTGTGCAGGTGCATTTCTCGGATGGTGCAAAGTTCGAAGGCAGTTTCGTGCAGCAAAGCCACGACAGCACCATTGCCATAAGCCGAGAGTGGGCAGAGTTGCCCGTATGCAAGGTGTCGGACAACTATATCTACAATACGCACTACGGACAGCTGGGAGCAAACAACAATGCTCGTAATTACAGCTATTGCTTCGACCCAAAGGTGCGTGCCTCGCTGTGGGTGGCATATCCGCTACATAAGGCGCATACTACGGGTAGTGGCAATCGCGATAACAGCAGTTTTGGCTACGACCCTACGGTGAGTACATCGTCGCAGGCAAATCTTGGTGCAGGCTCATACAAGGGTTGGTATGATAGAGGACATCAGTTGCCGGCAGCGGATCGTAAATGCTCGCAGCAGATGATGGATCAGACCTTCTATGCTACGAATATGACACCTCAGCAATCCAACTTCAACCAAGGAGTGTGGGGCGTGCTCGAAGGCCGTGTGCGTAACATGGTGTGTGCCGATACGCTGTATGTGGTGACGGGAGCATGGTTCGGTGGCGAGCATAACTCGTCGATAGATAGCTCGACAACGGATAAAACAGGTAATAAATGTCCTACTCCCACGCACTACTACAAGGCGTTGCTGCGCACGGCAAAGGGTAATACCGGATATAGCATAGATGAGGTGAGGGATGCCACGCAGCTACGAGCCATAGTGATATGGCTGGAGCATAGAAATACGGCAAACAATACGATGATTACTGCGGCCGACTGCATATCGGTCAAGGAGTTGGAGCGTAGGACAGGCTTCGACTTCTTCCCAATGATAGACGACTCGATTGAGGATAAGGTGGAGAGCACCGTAGAACCTATCGTTTGGGGTATAAATTAGTGAGTTGGTAGAAAACGAACATACGAAATATTATATACATTATGAAAAAACTACTTATTATACTATGTGTAGCGATGCTATCTGTGGGTGCTGTATATGCTCAGGAGAAGCCATACACCATAGTATTCTACAATCTCGAAAACTTGTTCGACATCTACGATGACCCCGAGACCAACGATGGTGAGTTTACGCCCGACGGTGTCAAACAGTGGAACGAAACAAAGTATCAGAAGAAGCTATCGAACATGGAGCGTGTGCTATTCGATATAGCCAAGATACAGCGTGACTATCCGATAGTTATCGGCGTGTCGGAGATCGAAAACCGCTCGGTATTGGAGGATCTTATCTCGCAGCCATCGTTGCGTGGTGCCAATTACCGAATATGTCACTACGACTCGCCCGATGCCCGTGGCGTAGATGTGGCATTTCTCTATCGTGCCGATGTCTTTAAGCTCGAAGGCTCAGACAACATCAAGCTTGTTGTCGAGGAGTTGCCGAACTTCCGTACACGTGACTTTGTGACGATGTGGGGTACGATAGAAGGCGAGCCATTCTACTTCCTTGTATCGCACTGGCCATCGCGTCTTGGTGGCAAGGAGGCTTCGGCATTTAAGCGTGAGGCCTGCGCACGTCAGATACGTGAGATAAAGGATTCGTTGTTGGCTGCGAACCCTGCAACAAAGGTCGTTGTAATGGGCGACTTCAACGACGATGCTACCGATTCGAGCATCGTACATACGATGGGTGCCAAGGGTAAGATTAAGGAGTTGCAGAGTGGTGATTTCTTCAATCCCTACAATCAGATGTTGCGTGCAGGTCTTGGTACGTTGGCATATCAGGATGCGTGGAACCTCTTCGATAATATCTGTGTTACGGAGAACTTGGTAAATGCCAAGGAGGGTGAGCTGCGCCTGGTCAAGGGCGAGGGTATGAAGTATTGGGGAAATATCTTCTCTCGTCCATATATGATACAGCAGGAGGGACAGTATAAGGGCTATCCGTTGCGTACGTTTGTTACGAATAACTTCCAGAACGGATTTAGCGACCACTTCCCTGTATATATCTATATAAGTAAGTAATATTAAACTAAATAGGTATGAAGAAATTTTTACTAACAATCGCAACTATCTGTATCTCGATTGCGGTATTTGCCCAAACAGGAGGAGTAAAAGGTGTTGTTGTGTCACGTGACGGCCGTGAACCGCTTGTTGGTGTTGTTGTAGCTGTCGATGGTACTACTATCGATGTTACCACAAATCAGGAAGGCGAGTTCATTATCGAGGGCCTTGCTGCGGGAGAGCATCAGCTTACCTTTACTGTTGCAGATTTCGAGGAACTCAACCTTATGGTACGTGTCAAGGAGCTTGTACACGATATGCAACAGGTGGTGATGATTCCTACTACGATGATTGCTGTCGATGACTCGGCCTTTGCCGAACTCGATACCGACGTGGAGAGTGCGGGTGACTCGCAATCTATGCCGTCGTCGTTGTCGGCATCGAAGGATGTATTCAACAATATTGCATCGTACCGCTTCTCAGAGATGCGATTCAATGTGCGTGGTTACGACTCGCAATACCAGGATGTATACCTCAATGGTATACGTTTCAATGATGCTCTTACGAGCTATGGTCCGTGGTCGTTGTGGAGTGGCCTGAACGACGCTACACGTAACCAGGAGATAACCTCGGGTCTGCAAATGTCGGACTACGGTTTGGGTGGTGTGGCAGGTACTACCAATATCAATGCCCGTGCTTCGCAACTGCGTAAAGGCTTGCGTGTAAGTGTTGTGAACTCAACGCAGCTCTATCGTTTCCGTGCTATGGTAAGCTATGCCTCGGGTGCTTTGGACAATGGCTGGTCGTACGGCTTCTCGGTATCTACGCGTCAGGGTGGTAATGGCTATGTCAATGGCGTATATTACAACGCTTATGGCTACTTTGCATCTGCCGAGAAGGTGTTTAACTCGCGTCATCGTCTGTCGGCCACGATACTCGGTGCGCCTACAACACGTGGTGCGCAGCAGGCATCGACACAGGAGGCATACGATATGTGGGGCGATAACTACTACAACCCTAACGTAGGTTTGCAGGCAGGTGATGAACGTAATGCCCGTGTGCGCCGTATGCACGAGCCTATCGCTATGCTTAACTACAACTGGCAGATAAGCGAGAATACGTCGCTGTCGGTGGCTACCTCTGTTCGCTTCGGCTTCAATGGCTACTCGGCACTAACGTGGTACAAGGGCGAGGATCCACGTCCGGACTACTATCGTAAGTTACCATCATACTATGGCGACCGTTTGGAGCGTCGTTTGATGCTTAATAACTTTGCCGAGGCTAATGGTCAGACACCTCCATTTTCGGAGACCGATATTGAGACCGATAAGATGAAGTTCATAGAGTACTACCAGAATTGGGATGGCTATATCGACTTCGACGGTCTTATTCAGGACAATAAGATGGGTGATGTAGATTCTCGTTATGGCGAGGGTCACCGTTCTGTGGCGATGATAGAGGAGCGTCACACCGATCAGATTGACTATAACTTCGCAGCTCAGCTCAACCATGTATTCCGTGGCGGCTCGAAACTTACGGCCGGTGTGCGTGCCCGTATCAACCGTACGGAGTATTACAGCGAGGTTAAGGACCTTCTTGGTGGTGACTACTGGCTCGATGTCGATAAGTTCGCAGAGCGTGACTTCGGCTCGGATGTAGAGTCTTATCAGAATAATATGTCGTACTACCGTGAACACGGCCATGCTCAGGCAGTCAAGGAGGGCGATAAGTACAACTACGACTACTATGCACACGTGCGTCAAGGTCAGCTATGGGCTATGTACGAGGTGTCGGCAGGTGGCTTTACTGCAAATATCGGTGGCGAGGTAGGCTATTCGAATATGTGGCGTGAAGGTCTTTGGGAGAAGGGTCTCTTCATGACCTCTAAGGCAGGTGGTGACATCGGTAAAACATCGGTTGGCGACTCGGAGCATATCGAGCATCTTACATATAAGGGTAAGATAAATCTTCGCTATCAGTTCTCGGGTGCGCACTCTTTGGAGGCTAATGCCACAATAATGCAGAATGCCCCTACGTTCAACAACGCCTTTGTTTCGGCACGTACACGTAACCAGATAACCCCTGGTCTGCGTCCCGAGAAGATTTATGGCTTCGACCTTACATATAACTTGCGTACATCGTGGATGCGCGCACGTATCTCGGCATACTACACGCAGATGATGGACCAGTCAAAGGTTATATCGTTCTATGACGATACGCAGAGTTCGTTTACCAACTTTGCTATGTCGGGTATAGATAAGCGTTATATGGGTATCGAGCTTGGCTTAAATATCCCTATCGCGTGGGGCTTGTCGTTGAATGGCGCAGTAAGCTATGGCGATTATATATACACCTCTAATCCCGAATTTACACAGATGATCGACAATAGTGCTACGGATGTGGTGCACAGTACGGTTTCGTGGAAGGGAATGAAGGTGGAGAGTACTCCGCAGACTGCTATTAATGTGGGTCTTAACTTCCGTGGCCCTAAGAATTGGTTTGCATCGGTGGACTTCAACTACTACGATCGTTTGTATCTCTCTATGAACCCTATGTATCGTACACAGTATCTGGCTCAGGAGATTATGCGTATCTACGACTTCCAAAATCTCGAATCGGGACGACAGAAGCAGTATGTCGTAGATATTATCGACGGTATACGCGCTCAGGAGGAGCTGGGTAATGCCTATACGTTGAGTGCAAGTATCGGTAAGAACTGGTATATCAAGTATCGTTATACTCTTGGCTTCAGCCTGCAAGTAAACAACATACTCAATTGCCAGACTATCCGCACAGGTGGTTACGAGCAGATGCGTCTTAACAAGATTTCCGATCCTATCATCTTCCCAAATGCCGAGGAGGGTATGTCGATTATTCAGAAGCCTACAACCTACTCGCGTTTTGACTCTAAGTACTTCTATATGAATGGTCTGAACTACTACCTTAATATCTATTTCAGATTCTAAACGATTAACAGTATGAGCGTTATGAAAATTACTAAGATATTAGCAATTATTGCAATGGCATTGGGTGTCGCTGGATGCTACGAGCAACACTCGGATGTGGCACCACGTGAGTATATCGCAGATGATGAGAGTTTCGAGGCTATGTTCCCCGAGGCTGTGCATATCTCTATCGCTGAGCTTAAGGCTGCGTTTGGACCTATAAGTAAGACAGGTGTAAATAGTAGTTGGTCAAATACCATATATAAACTTATCGGCGAGGATATTTTCGCAGGTCACGATGTATATATCAGGGGTAAGGTTGTATCGAACGATGATGAGGGTAATGTCTACAAGTCGTTGTATATACAGGATGAGACCACCGGTATTGAGCTTAAACTCAATAATAACGTCGGTTTGCGCTATAAGTATGGCACGTGGGTGTATGTGCGTCTTACGGGCCTCTATTTGGGTAACTATCGTATGATGTTATCGCTTGGCGGCGCACCTTCGGAGTCGTATAACAAGGCGGGTGAGCATAAGTATTATGCCAACTCCAATATCGAGCTTCAGGAGATTATCGACGAGCATGTGTTTGCAGGTCGCAAGGCTGAGCTTGTCGAGGGCGACTACGACCAGTGGCTGCGTTATAGCCCCTCGGTAGATATCATTAAGGTTACGAAGGATAACTACAAGGAGGTATTCTCGTCGGAGACAATGGAACTTGAAGGTAAGTTTATCGGAACGAACAGCACCGATGCTAATGGCCTTACTCGTAAGTTGTTTACAATGCCGCGCCGTGAGCTTATGTTTGGTCGTTTGATGCGTTTCGAGGGTCTGACATGTCGTTATGCAGGTGTTCCTAATCAGGATGGCGTTACAAACCCTGCGTTGAAGAGCGGCTCGTTTGAGAATATCTATCCAAGTTGGTTATATACAGATCCGCGTCCTACGGTATCTAAGGGCTGGTATCAGTGGGCCTATAAGGAGGAGATTACGGGTCGTAGCCTCTATGGTTCGGTACTCTTTACCTATAACCCTAATCCGGTATATTGCTCGGAGGATGGCGTATATGCTCTTCGTACAAGTGGCTATTCACGTTTTGCCCGTCGCAACGTATGCAAAGATGGCGAGGTTGTCGATATTAGAGCTATCTATGGTATCTATGCTCAGCAGTCTACCTATGCGGGAAATGCCGATGACTACGCTTCGTATCAGCTTACCATCAGTAGCTACTCGGATTTGAAGTTCCATAACGGTGAGTCGGCTCTGCTTACGGATGAGCAGGTGGAGCGCATGACTACCCCGGATATGAAGTATGTACCTTGGATAGATGAGGAGGGAGAGAGTGATGTAATGTAATTGCACGATACCCAACTCGGATATACCGACCATTAGGCCGAAGCGGAGTCTTGTTGCTCTGTTTCGGCCTAATTTTGTCTCTGATATTACGCCCAAATGTGGCTATTGACATTCTGCAAGAAGTTATCTGTAAATGGTAATTTATCTGCATAAGAGATTGCAATTTGCAAATTGTTTTGTATCTTTGCAAGATAATGTTAGAATTGCATTGGGCAATTCGGTAGTAGCTTAAAAATAGGTTAAGGTATGATAAAATCTATGACTGGCTTCGGCAAGGGAGAAGCCGTTTATGGGGATAAAAAATTCCGTGTGGAGTTGCGCTCGCTGAACTCTAAGCAGTTGGATCTCAGTGTTAAGCTTCCTAGTAAATATCGCGCAGCCGAGGCTGAGGTGCGTGCTATTCTGACACGTGGGTTGCTGCGAGGTAAGGTGGACTGCTTTATCTCGGTGGAGGCTGCGCAGGTGGATACCTCTGCACATATCAACCGTGATGCCTTTAATGCCTATGCAGATGAGCTGCGTGCCGTGTGTGATGCAAATCTGATCTCGGCAGATGGCGATGCTATCCTTCGTGCCGTGTTGCGTATGCCGGATGTAATCACTACCGAGGAGCAGGAGGTGTCGGTAGATGAATTGGCAGCCATCGTAGAGGCTGCGCACAAGGCGGTTGCCGAGCTTGATTCATTCCGCTGTCAGGAGGGTGCTATTCTTATCGCAGACCTTCTTAAACGTATAGACCTTATAGAGAAGTATCGACACGATGTAGAGCCATATGAGGCTACCCGTGTGGATGTTATAAAGAACCGTATCAGGGATAATATAGAGAAGCTTGCTATCGAGGTAGATAACAATCGTTTGGAGCAGGAGATGATATACTATATCGAGAAGCTCGATATTACGGAGGAGAAGGTGCGTTTGGATAATCATTGCCGCTATTTCAGAGAGGTTGCAGCGGGTGAAGATGCCCCTGGCCGTAAGCTCGGATTTATTGCTCAGGAACTCGGACGTGAGATCAATACTATGGGTTCGAAGTCCAACGAGGCAGAGATGCAGCGTCTTGTGGTGCAGATGAAGGATGAGCTTGAGAAGATTAAAGAACAGGTACTCAATATTTTATAATTGCTATTATGGGTAAGCTGGTGATATTTTCTGCCCCGAGTGGTTCGGGTAAGACAACAATAGTACGTGAGTTGTTGAAATATTTTCCCAATTTGGAGTTCTCTATATCGGCCACTTCGCGTGCGCCCCGAGGTAAGGAGCAGCATGGTGTGGATTACTATTTCCTATCGCAGCAGGAGTTTGCCGAGCGTGTCGAGCGCAATGAGTTTGTTGAGTGGGAGGAGGTATATCAGGGTACGTGTTACGGTACGCTGCGAAGCGAGATGGAGCGTATATGGTCTAAGGGTAATGTCATTATCTTTGATGTAGATGTTATGGGTGGCATTAACCTAAAACGCCTCTTTGGTGATGATGCCTGCTCGGTATTTATCATGCCTCCATCTATCGAGGAGTTGGAGCGCAGATTGCGCGGTCGTGGTACGGATAGCGAGGAGGTTATCGAGAAGCGTATAGGCAAGGCCGAGTTTGAACTATCCAAGTCATCGGCTTTCGACTATACCGTGATAAATGATGATTTACAGGTCGCCATAAAGCATACGGCGGCTATCATCGAACAATTCATAAAGTAGACAAGAGAATGAAAAAGAATATGTTATTATATTTCGGCTCGTTTGACCCTATTCATAATGGGCATATAGCGTTAGCCGAGTATGCCATTGAGCGCGGTCTTGCCGACGAGGTGGCACTTATTATCTCTCCGCAGAACCCTTTTAAGAGGGATGTGCTGCAAACACCCGAGATGATGCGCTACGAGATGGCTGAGATGGCTTGTCAGGCATCGCGTTATGGCGATCGTATCAAGCCCTCGGTTGTGGAGTTTGTCCTGGAGAAGCCATCGTATACGATAAATACGCTCGATTATCTCCGTGAGAATAATGGTGCTGAGATGAACTTTTCGATAATTACGGGTAGTGATATTTGGGCGCGTTTCGACGAGTGGAAGGATTATGAACGTATACTCAATGAGTATAAGATATACGTATATCCGCGCAAGGGCTATGCTGTTGAGAAGTTCGCCGATCGTGTTACACTTCTGGAAGATGCCCCCTTTGTGGAGTATTCGTCTACGGAGGTGCGAGGCAAGGTTGAGCGTGGCGAGGATATATCGACGATGGTTGCGCAACCTGTTGCCGACTATATCAAGCAAAATCAGCTGTGGACTATTGCCGGCAATATCGTACGTCTTAGCTCGATGATTGATGGCGGGGATGCAAGTGCTACACTGTATATCGAGCGTGGTAAGTGCTATTATCGCCATAATGAGTGGGGTAAGGCTATCAATGACTTCAATAAGGCCAAGCAGCTCGATCCTAAGAATGAGGAGGCGCAGCAGCTGATAGATATGACCTACGAGATATTGTCTTTCCGCTATAAGGATATATATAACCCCTGATTTGGCAATACGATGATTGAGATAGATGATAAGATTGTCAGCGTAGACCTTCTACGTGAGGGCTTTGCGTGTGACTTGGGTGCGTGCAAGGGTATCTGCTGTGTCGAGGGCGACTCAGGAGCTCCGCTCGATATCGAGGAGGTAGACATCTTGGAGGAGGAGTGGGACAACTACTCCGAGTACATGACCGAGGAGGGGCGTGCTGCTGTCGAGGAGCAGGGCTTTATGGTTGTAGATGTCGATGGCGACTATACCACACCTCTTGTTAATAATGCGGCATGTGCCTACGCTTTCGAGGAGAACGGTATCACATTTTGTGCCATTGAGCGTGCCTACCGTGAGGGTAAGTGTTCGTTTATCAAGCCGGCATCGTGTCATCTCTATCCTATACGTGTCACGCGTTTCCGCAATGGCTCTATGGGTCTTAATTATCATCGTTGGGCGGTATGTAGTTCGGCACGTGAATGTGGTCAGAAGCTTGGTATTCCGGTCTACCGAGGTCTTAAAGAGCCTATCATTCGTGTCTTTGGTGAGGAGTTTTACCGTCAGTTGGAGCTGGCTGAGGATATGCTAAAATCGGAAAAGTAGTTGATATGAGTAAGTTACGATATATAATATCTCTTGTTATGCTCATCGCTGTCGCCCCTCTATCGGCGCAGGAGGAGCCTGTGGATAGTGTTGCTATGGTGGCGCGAGAGGGTAGTGAGCCCACGATGTTCGACAGCCTTGCCATGTCGCGCACTATTGACTCGTTGCAACGCGCTCTCGACTCGCTTCGTCGTGTCAAGCCGGCCCCCGTATCGCCTATACGTACTTTGGGTCAGGTGAGTGTTATCGATACGCTTCCTACCGAGAATGAGGCACTTCGCATACTGCTGTTCAACGACAATACGTGGCGTTATGTCCTATCCGAGGAGTATAAGCAGGATACCACTGTCTTCAACGATCATTGGAATGTCGAAAAGACTCACGCCTATGCCGATGTTGAGCTTAGCTCGCTACCCGAGAGTATTGTCATACGCCTTGTCGATTCGTTGTCGAGCTATCATTATCCGTATAAGGGACGACTAAGTTCTCGTTATGGGCCGCGTCGTGGCCGTCCGCATCAGGGTGTGGATCTTCCGTTGAAGGTTGGCGATCCTATCTATGCCGCTTTTGATGGTAAGGTGCGTTACTCTAAGGTTGCAGGCAACTATGGCAACCTTGTTGTCATTCGCCATAACAATGGCCTTGAAACCTACTATGCACACCTCTCGGCACGTAGCGTCGAGGTCGGTGAGTGGGTTGTTGCCGGTCAGCAGATAGGTTTGGGTGGTAATACAGGTCGTAGTACCGGTCCGCACCTTCACTTCGAGGTAAGATACCGAGGACAATCCTTTGATCCGGAGCGTATTATCGATTTTTCTACGGGCGATATGCGTCGTTCCGAGTTGCTGTTGAAGCGTCGTTATTTCAGCATATATTCTAAGTATGAGCAGGATTTCGACGATGAGATAGAAGCCGAGAAGCAGGAGGAGGCCGAGCGCAAGGCTGCCGCTGCTGTCAAGTACCATACAATCCGTTCGGGTGATACGCTTGGTGCTCTTGCGCGTAAGTATGGCACAACGGTAACGCGCCTCTGTCAGCTCAATGGCATTAAGTCTACCTCGATATTGCGTATCGGTCAGCGACTTAGGGTTTCGTAATCACACGTTGTATGATACTTCGAGCTATCACATTGCTCCTTTGTTGCATTTTCATCTATGTTGCGGATCTATCTGCCGAGAGTCCCACTCTTTTGCCGTCGCCGCGCAGCTATGTGACCCACAATGACTGCTACCTGCTATCGGCGGATGCCACAGTCGGTTATACGTGCGATATTCTTGCCCCTGCTGCCGGCTACCTTTGTGAGCATATGTCACTCAGTGTTGGTGATGCGCTTGACTCCGATATACGCCTAAGTGTCGATACGACACTCGCTGCCGAGGATTACCGCCTTGTTGTTGCCGACGATGGTGTTACGATATATGGTGGTGGTTATGGTGGCGTTTTCAATGGCATAACCACACTCTTTGAGCTTCTTCCTGCCGAGGTCTATTCTCATAATCTCAGCTATCCTGTTGCGATAGGGTGTTGTACTGTCGATGATGGGCCACGCTTCTCGTACCGAGGTTTTATGCTCGACGTATGCCGTACGTGGATAGATAAGGAGGCTGTCAAGGAGTATATCGAGCTCCTTGCCTACCATAAGATAAACCATCTGCGCCTGCACCTTACCGATGATGAGGCGTGGCGTATCGAGATTAAGTCGCATCCCGAACTTGCCGAGGTTGGAGGCTTCCGTGGTGGTGATAGTCCTATCTGGCCGCGCTATGGCAAGTGGACAGAGCGGTGGGGTGGCTACTACACGCAGGACGATATGCGCGATATCATCGAGTTCGCGCGTATACGTAATATATGTATCGTTCCGGAGATTGATCTCCCGGGTCATAGCTTGTGCATCGCTACGCTCCACCCCGAGATACTATGCCGCTATACACCCTCTACCGAGAGCTCTTTGGGCTATGATGACCGCACGGCCTTCTGTGCTGCGCGTGAGCCAAACTACGAATTGTTGGACGATATCCTCGGCGAGGTCTGCCGGCTCTTCCCTTCGGAGTATATACATATAGGTGGCGATGAGGTAGATATGTCGCAGTGGCGACGCTGCCCCGACTGTATGGCTCTTATGCGCCGTATGTCGCTCGATGGCGAGGCGGCATTGCAGTCGCACTTTATGTCGCGCCTTAACGATATTGTCGCTCGCTATGGTAAGCGTGCTGCCGTGTGGAATGAGGCTGTCAAGGGTGGTATGCTTCCCTCCTGTACACGTGTCTATGGCTGGGAGAGTGTTGCTGCATGCCGTTCTGCTGCTGCCGATGGTTATCCTACGATTGTTGTCCCGG
This sequence comes from Alistipes sp., assembly GCA_017504265.1. GTDB lineage: Bacteria > Bacteroidota > Bacteroidia > Bacteroidales > Rikenellaceae > Alistipes. The sequence continues at coordinate 50,364 of JAFVRN010000008.1, forward strand.
GTGAGTACTTCTACTTCGATATGAAGCAGTCGCCACGAGAACCGGGCCACGATTGGGCCGCTATCTTCGATCTGCGTAAGGTCTACGAGTTCTCGTTGCGTGGTGTAGGGTTTAGTGATGCAGAGATAGAGAGTGTCGAGGGTTTCGAGGCCACTTTCTTCAGCGAGCTCTACGCCTCGCACACTCCCGAACGTGCCGACTATCTTCATTATCAGACCTTTCCGCGCCTGTTGTCCTTTGCGTCTGTCGCTTGGTGTCACTCCGAGGAGCGTTCGTGGGATGCGTTCTATTCGGCTGTCAGGGAGCATTATCGACGTATGGATGCTATGGGTGTCGCCTATCGCCTTATGCCTCCTGTTGTCAGCTATGCCGATGGTCATCTTTCTGTTGCTGTTGATGATGGTTCCGATATATACTATCGTCGTGAGCCTATGACAGTTGAGATGCTCTATCGTGGCCCTATCGCTACTACTGCACCCGAGGAATATAGCTTTATTTCCCGCCGTGATAGTGGTGCTCATTCACCCGTTGTGGCTGTCGCTAAGCACTTTAAGGTCAGCCACCCACGCTACTCCATAACCTCGTCTATGGGGTGTAGCGAGCGGTTTTCGTTCTCTGCTGCCGAGGGTTATGGCCGTCTTGCCCGTACATCGAGGGCTGCCGGTGTGGGGGATTGGATTATGTTCACTTTTGCCGATGCTGTCGATTGCCGTATGATGACCGTCGCTACGGGTAATTTCCAGCTGCCACGCTATATTATCGAGCAGGGATATGTCGAGGTCAGCTACGATGGCACGACCTTCGAGTATGCCGGTGTTCTCGACTGCGGAATGTTCTCTATTTCCTATCCCAAACACCCCATTAAGGCGGTGCGTATCACCTCTACCTCCGAGGGAAATGGAGCTCGTTGGGTCTCTGTACAGCCACCTGTCGTCTACCCAAAACTACGCTAAAACGTATGCTGCAATTGGGGTATATAACCCCTGTTTTATGGCTATATAACAAATGTGGAGAGCTATAAAATATGCGCTATTTCTCTTCCCTATATCTTGGTCTGTTTACCTTCGAATATCTATGTTTTTCTATTAAATAAGAGTAGTTTTTTCGATAGTGACAAAAAAATATTGATTTTGGCTCAATGATATAATATACTGATTATCAGTGTGCAATATATTCGTATTTTCCCGTAAAAGGTCAAACATTCGATTTTTCTTAAATTTTTTGTAAAAATATTTTGTGCAGGTGTTTGCAGTTAGAAAAAAAATGTTTATCTTTGCTATTGTTTAATGCGTGTAAGAGAACACGAGTGCAATACCCCACCCCTCCCTATAAGAGAAACGGAGAGGGGTTGCATAGGTTGAGTTTACAGATTAAGGCATTAGACGGATGTGTAAAACAGAACACTTTTAATGGTTGAAAGCTTACTTATGTGCCGGTTGTGTATTGAGCCGTAATTGTTTCGTTTTCAACGCTGTTGCTGGCTTTATATTGAGCGGTTATTGAGGTGGGCTGTTTGAGAAGCGTGAAGAAAAATTGACAAATGCTATTATAAAAGCAAAACGAAAATAAACAGAAAACCAAACCAATTTATTTTTTAATTTTTATTTATTAACTCAAATTTTTTTCGATTATGAAAAAGTTTTTATTAGCAACAGTTTGCTTGGCCCTTGCGCTAAGTAGCTGTGTTAAGAATGAGCTGAATGAGGCTACTGAGAATCTTATCAATTCTCAGTCTCAGTTGATTCTTTCTGAGGCAGAGCTTAACAAGGCTACTGCCGAGGCAACCAAGCTTCTTGCAGAGGCTGAGGCTGCTCTTATTACTGCTCAGGCTGAGGCTCAGAAGGTTGAGACTGCAATCCGCGAGATCTACAAGCAGCTTGCAGAGGTTGAGCTCGAGGAGGCTAAGGCTAAGCTTGAGGTATTGCTTGCAGAGCTTGAGGCTAAGAAGGCTCAGATTGCTGCTGACGTAGAGTTGGCAAAGGTTAAGGCTGAGCAGGCTTTGGTTGAGGCTCAGGAGGCTTTGGCTAACGCTAAGGCTCAGTATCTTGAGACTCTTGAGGGTCTTGAGGCTTACAAGGCTGCTAAGCTTGCTACTCTTTACTCAAAGTGGAGCGATGCTATGGAGGCTTTGATCGAGGCTAAGGGCCAGCTCACTACAGCTAACGCTAATGTTGTAGCTGCTGAGAACGACTTGGTTGACGCTGAGGCTCTTCTCGCTGAGAACATCGCTGCTGCTGAGAAGGAGATCGCTAACCTTAAGCTTACTATTGCTCACTATGAGGCATACATCGCTATTGCTTCTGAGTACATCGAGTACACTACTGAGGAGCTTATTCCTATCTTGACTGAGGCTGATCTCGCTGCTGAGGCTGCATGGCGTGCTCTTTTGGCAGTTGAAGAGGAGACTGATGCTGTTCAGGATGAGTTGCTTGCTCTTGATTTCACAACTGTTCCTTTCTACCAGTTGCTTAACGGTGGTTACGATGAGGATGGTAATTATATCCCATCTTTGGGTGAGCTCGCTGGCCTTTCTATTCAGGTTATAGATAATCTTGCTTGGTATGGCTACTATGTATACGATGAAACAGCTGATGCTCTTAATCCTAATGGTAAGGATAACTTCTTCCCAGTTTATCCTTTGGCTTACTTCGAGGAGTATTCTCAGGATCCTTATGGTAACGATGTGTTTACAGAGTACGTTTACAACCTATATGGCGAGAACAAATCTGTAGCATACAAGTATGAGAACGATATGCTTGCTAATCCTATTGAGATGGAGTTGGAGTATGATCAGTTGGCTACTCTTGGCGAGATCGATGTTGAGGCTCTAAATGCATATATCGAGGTACTTAAGGGCTACCGTGATGGTGACCTTGCTAACTTGGATATGAGCTATTATAATGAGATAGCTATACCTGCTCTTGAGGCTCTTGCTAAGGTTGCCTATGAGTGGAAATTAGCTCAGGAGGCTTACGATATGTGGGCTGAATCTGTAATAGTTCGTGGCCCTATGGGTGGTGGTATGATGCCTATGCCTGGCGGTCCTGCTACTGAGCCTGAGTATACTGTAGGTGAGAAGGTATTTATCGCAGAGGAGGAGTTGTTCTTTGCTAAGGAGGCTGAGGCTGCTGCTAAGGCTGAGAGCGATAAGTACAATGCTGAGAAGACAGGTCTTGTAGCTGTTGCTGGTGATAATTTGGCTAACTATAAGAAGGCTGAGGAGACTGCTAAGAAGGCATACGAGGATGCTAAGGCTACTTACGAGAAGGATGTAACTAACGAGACTAATAAGGCTGCTTACGAGGTGGCTAAGGATGCTTACGAGGAGGCTCAGCTTGCTACACAGCGCGCTCAGTATGAGCTTGATAAGATCAAGGGTGAGGCTAAGGCTGCTGCTGATGCTTATGCTGCTGCTCAGAAGGCTACTAAGGCTGCCGAGAAGGCTCTTGCTGATGCTGAGGCTGCTTTGTTCGCCGAGAAGCAGAAGGAGGTTGAGTACCTTGAGGCTGTTGATGCTGCACAGGCTGCTTACAACGATGTACGTGCTGAGTGGGCTGAGAAGGGCTTTGAGTACTATTATGATACAGATAACGGTGTAGAAGCATATGATTTCATCTATTATAGCTACTATCAGCCAATGGTAGAGGAGGTTGAGGATATGACTGAGTTTATGGAGTTCTACGCTCAGCAGATTGAGAATGGTTACGCTGTTATCGGTTACTTGGAGGGTGTAGTTGCTGCTCTTCCTGAGTTGGAGGCTAATGCTGAGGCATTCGTAGCTGCTTACAACGAGGCTAACACATACTTCTACGAGGAGGCTATGGTTGCTTACCTCAATGCATCTCTTGACTATGAGATTGCTGAGGCATTCTACTATGCTGTATCTGACCTCTACGATGGTGCTGAGTATGCTGAGATGGAGATCGCTGAGTACCAGTTCTACATCGACGCTGCTAACGACATGATCGCTGATTACGAGCGTTACATTGAGCAGGCTAACACAGCTGACGCTGCTGACGCTGTAGAGTTCGCTAAGATGCGTGCTGAGATGGCAGCTAAGAAGGTAGAGGTTTACCAGGCACAGGTAGACGCTGCTGCTGCTGCTCTCAAGGCTGCTCAGGAGGCTTCTGCTGAGTAATTTACTCAACGGTATTTGAAACGGCTAAAACAAATAAAGTAATGAATATTAAGAAACTTTTAATATCGGCCGTTCTACCCGTATTGTTCCTAACAACGGCTGTAGCACAGGAGGTCGAGCAGGCTGATAACAAGCCTAAGAAAAACGACTTCACTGTGGCTGCAACCGTGGGATACAACAGCACATTGTCGATCACAGCTATGCCCGGCGCAAGCAATAATGCTTATAGCGCAACTGCAATCCAGACCGATTGGACTGGTAAGCAGCTGATGGTAGGCATCGAGGGCGGCTGGTTTATGACCGATCTTTGGAAGCTGACTTTGGGTGGAGGATTAACACACTCTGCTAACCCAGGACGTTCTGCTTATGGCTCTGCTGAGATTGATGGCGCAGTTGGTCTGCCATACTACGATGCAGTTCCTACAGAACAGTCATTCGGTTACAATGTTAATCTTGGCGCTGATCGCTACTTCAACTTGAAGGGCGTGAAGAACTTGATGCTGTATGCCGGTGCTCGTGTAGGCTTCGCCTATGCTATGAACGAACAGTTCAATAACGAGGAGTGGAGAACTCCTTCGGCTGCTGAGACTTTCAACTTCCGCGCAGCTCTTACTGCAGGTGTTGATTACTTCGTTCTTCCTTCATTGTATATTGGAATTTCGGTTGATCCGTTCTGCTATACTTACAATGTAACGGCTTACAGACCACACGTTGGTGTGCCTAACTTGAACGCTAAGGGTCATACTTTTAGCTATCTTGCAGCCCCAACAATCAGATTAGGATTTAAGTTCTAATTGATATACTTCTTAGAAATAGCCCGATTCGTCGGGCTATTTTTTTTGTCCCTGCGTAAAAGTATCTGGTAGATACACAAATGTGTTCTATGGGTTCTGCGGGTTCTGTGCGTTCTGTGGGTCCTGTGGGTTCTATGGGTTCTGTGGGTTTTGTGGGTTCTATGCGTTCTATGAGTTCTGTGGGTTCTATGAGTTCTGTGGGTTCTGTGGGTTCTGCGGGTTCTGTGGGTTCTGTGGGTTCTGTAGGATTTGTGGGTTTTGTGGGTTTTGTGGGTTCTGCGGGTTCTGTGGGTTCTGTGGGTTCTGTGGGTTCTGCGGGCTCTATGGGTTCTGTGGCTCTGTGCGTTTTGTGGGTTCTGTGCGTTCTGTGAGTTCTGTGGGTTCTATGGGTTCTGTAGGATTTGTGGGTTTTGTGGGTTTTGTGGGTTCTGCGGGTTCTGTGGGTTCTGTGTGTTCTGCGCGTTTTGTGGGTTCTGTGGGTTCTATGGGTTTTGTGGGTTCTTGGGAAAATCCCCATCTAACCCATTGGACTCATTTAACCCATTTAACCCATTATCCCCCCCCCCTCAAAAAAAACACTCCCTCCCGCTGCACGGGTATGTAAAAGTATACCCGCATCGTGCCCCCTCGCTCCACCGCGTATGACACCCACCTACACCCACTCACACCCACTCGCACGCCACTCACCGCCACCACCACACCACACATTATCCCCCTCCTCAAAAAAAACACCCCTCCCGCTGCACGGGTATGTAAAAGTATACCCGCGCCGTGCCCCCTTGCTCCACCGCGTATGACAACCACCTACACCCACTCGCACGCCACTCACCGCCACTCCGACACCACACATCGTCCCCCCCCCCAAAAAAAAACACCCCCTCCCGCTGCACGGGTATGTAAAAGTATACCCGCACCGTGCCCCCTCGCTCCACTGCGTATGACA
>JAFVRN010000041.1 GCA_017504265.1 Alistipes sp.
GTGAGTTGCGAAAGTATATTAACTACTATAATAACGACCGTATTAAACTAAAATTAAACGGAAAGAGTCCGGTGCAATACCGAACTCTTTACCAGTAAAATTCTTTTTATTAATCAGTCCAACTTTTTGGGGTCAGATCATAATTAGCCACCTCCATTTTGTGTTCGAGGTTTAATAATAAGATGTCGTTTTAGGCTTAAACATCTACACCGCTTGCGCTCGGTATAGTCTGCAAGCAGCCTCCCGTTCGACGTTAATATTCGGCTACTCGATAGTATAGATCAGATTTTCGAGCTCGCGCAACAGGTTACGCTGACGATCTTCGGGGGCATATAGTGCAAACATTATGCTTGTTATCTCGTTGCTCGCCTCATCGTAGGTCGAAAAGCTGACGAAAGGTCCACCCATAAAGTCATTGTTCACCTCCCACCAACCGCGTAGTTCCTTCCAGTTGCGGCCTGCTATATCGACACTACGCAGGTATGCCGGACCACTCTCATTGACACCCATATACGAGCCTACGGCACCCTTGCTTGTAATTGTCGATAGTTTGTTGTCCAGCGAGCGCATGATCCACTCGGCCGTAAGGTCCTCCTCTTTGTTCTCACAAGGATAGCTATATGCAAAGATATATTGCGCTTTGTTCTCGTAATCACGCAAGTACCACAACAACTCCTTATCACGTGTGGTAGCCTTAAAGAAACCCTGTGGAATGAGCATCTCGAAGCCTGTCTCGGCCTTGAAATCCTCGATAAGCTGCTCGGCAGAGCGAGGCTCATAGTAGCGGTTGCTACGGGTACGCTCGGCAGCGTTGAACAATTCGCGTATTTCCTCCATAGAGCTACGAATAAAGGCTGTTGCCTGCTCCCTATTTGCAGCATTCAGCACAACAATAGTCTGAGGATGCGAATAGCGATTGCTAACGACACTGAGCGATGGCTCGCCAATAATATCGGTATTGATAATGAAGATATTGGCATACTTACGCTCATAGTCCGTGATAGCCTTGTGCGACACCTGCTTAACGATGTCGAAATAACCCTCGGGACGCGTCAGGCCTGCGGCATCCTCCTCCAATAAATCGCATACGGCCATAGAGAGCTCGCCACGCCACGCCTCGTCGTCACATACGACAAGGACATCGTAGGCATCGCCGACACTTGTCTTAGCAGGAGCTTTGCTCTTAACCGTACATGCAGCGGCAAAAAAGAGGAGTGCAAGGGCAACAAATAGCTTAATGGTACGTTTCATAGTTGTATGTATTTAATGTAAACCCTACAAAAAAGGGGCAAACCACATACACAAAGGTAGTGATATTTTCCGAATTGCAAAAAAAAGGTTACTTTTGTGGCTGTTAGATAAAACGATAAGGTATGCGCATCAATCCACCCGGCATCATACGTCGTCTTTTTCCGGAGATGATATGGAGCATCGACGATAGCGAGGGTATATATCTCACCTTCGACGATGGCCCTACACCCGGTGTCACCGAGTGGATACTGAACACTCTGGATAGATACAACGCCAAAGCCACATTCTTTGTACTCGGCAAAAATGTAGAGTTGTATCCCGACCTATATCAGATGATTATAGCACGAGGACATAAGGTGGGTAACCATACCTACTCGCATCAGAAGGGTTGGCATATGTCGCTGGAGCGATACATCGAAGATGTAGACTTGGCCGCAGATATGGTACACAGCGAGTTGTTTCGTCCTCCCTATGCGCAGATAACACCGGCACAGCTACGCAGCGTAGCACAACGCTATCGTGTGGTAATGTGGAGTATACTGTCACGTGACTACAACCGACATATATCCCCGAAGAAGTGTCTGCGTGGCACGATAGGCGACCTTAGAGGTGGCGACATAATATCGTTGCACGATAGTGCCAAGTCGTTTCGTAACACCAGCTACGTACTGCCCGCCCTGCTACGCAAGGCCAAAGAGTTGGGCTTGGAGTGTAAAATATTGGAACTATAACCCGAAGAAGATGAATATCATTGTTGCCGTCACAGGAGCAAGCGGAGCTATATATGCCCGCCAAACATTGGAAATACTATGCGCCAACAGCGATGTGGAGCGCATAGCACTTATTGTCAGCAACAACGGACATAAGGTGTTATCGGCCGAGGGCGAGAGCCTACCCCACGATGAGCGCATAGAGTGCTACGACAATGATAATATGTGGGCATCGGTGGCAAGCGGTTCAGCACGCTGGGACGCAATGATTATCGTACCTGCATCGATGGGCAGCATCGGGCGTATAGCCAATGGCATATCACAGACCCTTATCGAGCGAGCAGCAGACGTTATGCTCAAAGAGCGACGCAGGCTTATCGCCGTGGTACGCGAAACACCACTATCACTCATACATCTACGCAACATGACACAACTCACCGAGGCGGGTGCTATAATAGTACCGGCTGCACCGGCATTCTATTTTCGTAGTGATAGTATCGAGGAGCTCTGTCTTAGTGTCAGTAGTCGGGCTGTCGAGCTATGCGGCATCAACGTTGCACACCGCAGCTGGGGTGAGTAGCACTAACGGCTGCGTATATACTCATAGTCGCGCATCAATTGCTCTTTAAGGTCGCCTATCGACGAGAAACGCTTCTCGTCACGTATCTTCTCCACGAGCGTAACACATAGACGACGACCATATAGATCACCGCTATAATCCATAATGTGGGTTTCGAGTAGTAGCTCCTTACCCCCTACCGAAGGTCGTATGCCCACGTTGGACATGGCACGATAGCTCACACCGTCGATAGATACCTCCGAGCGGTATACACCTCTATCGACACTCTCGTAACCCTCCATAGACATATTTGCCGTAGGGAAACCCATAGCACGACCTATCTTCTTGCCGTGAATAACCTCGGCCTCGATATTTATACACTGCTGCATACTACTCTACTTTGTCATTTGGCTTGTTAGACGACGTACTACATCATACTCCGAGAAGAACTCGCGAGCAAAGACCCTTAATACCGTATACAATGGTATAGCCAACAACATACCCATAACGCCGGCAACATAGCCTGCAATGAGTATCACAAGAAAGACCTCCAAGGGATGTGCCTGAACTCGGTCGGAATATACCGTAGGCTGGATAATGAAGTCATCGACCATCTTTACACCCACAATTGTCGATACTATGGCAACAGCCGTATAGGTTATATCACCATCGATGGGCGAGAGGATACCTACGACAAGCGATACTATACATCCGATAAATGGGCCTGCATAGGGTATGACATTCATAACACCTATGATGAGGCCTATGACCAGAGCATCGCTCGGCTCCATACCGCAAATCATCATAATTATCGAGATGATGGTAAGCAAGACTATGCTCTCGAACATAAGGCCGCCAAAGTAGCGTGAGAGCAGTGCCGTAACCGAATCCAGGGCGTGAAAGAGATTACTACGATATCGCTCCGGAAAGAAGAGTGCCACAAGGCGATAGAACAGTCCATCTTCCTTGAGAAAATAGAAGGTTATGAACGATATAGAGAAGAGTGAGATAACGGTAGTACCCATCAACGACACTATATTGGAGAAGGTCTTCATATAGTCGATATTGACATTCTGCATAAGATACTCCTTGATGGTCTCTCCCACATCGGTGAACTCCACCGAGAATAGACGCTGCAACGTCATCTGCAGATCATACATAGCACCCTGCACTGCAGCGACAACTCCATCCCACTCCATATCGGCAATCTGGTTAATCTTCGACATAACGGGTGGTAGGAAGAGTGCGAAGAGTATGGCCGCCACACACCAAATAACGAGCAGCGTGATAGCGGCAGCTACCGAGCGCGACAACTCCCTGCCTGCAATCTTCACATTATGCAGTCTGCGGACAAGTGGTCGTCCCATAATTGCCAATACAGCCGAGACAAGGATGTAGATAACCACACGCGATAGATACCATATCAAAAAAAGCACACCACAACAGATGGCTATTGTGGCAATGCTTTTAATCAGTTTATTTCCATTCATACAACTACTTCGAATATTTCACGCTGCTACGCATTATTGCGTTTCAGACGTGCGATAGGTGTCTGCGAACCGATAACCGGATCGCCAATCTCAACAAAGAGCTCCGAATCCTTAGGCACCAATACATCAACTCTTGAACCAAACTTGATGAAGCCCAACACATCGTTCTGCTTAACCTGCTTACCAGGCTTTACGTAGGATACTATACGTCGAGCTATAAGGCCTGCAATCTGACGTACGAGCACCTTGCGACCATCCTTCATGCGGACAACAGTCGTGGTACGCTCATTCTCGGTAGATGACTTAGGATGCCACGCAACAAGGAAGCGTCCTTCGTGATGCTTCGTATACTCTATCTCGCCACCAACAGGCAACCAATTCATATGCACGTTGGTTATCGACATAAAGATAGATATCTGCATCATTTCGCAATCGATATGCTCCTTCTCGTGTACCACCTCTGTAACAACGACACGGCCATCGCACGGCGAGAAGATAAGTTCATCGTCGTGAATCTGCACTCGGCGAGGCTCACGGAAGAAGGCAGCTACAAAGAACCAGAAGAATACGAGGAAACCCGCCATAAACCACACATATGCAGGCTTGGTGTCGATAAAAAACCACACAAACAGCCAAATGGCAAGACATACGAGTCCCGTAACTCCTATTATTATGTAACCCTCTTTATTAATCTTCATATAGTTTTGGTTTTTAGGTTAGTATCATTCTAAATCAGCTCACAGGCGTGTAATATTGCCAGGTAGACAAAAGCAAATGGTGCAGACAACAGCAGTGCATCGAACCTGTCGAGTATACCTCCATGACCAGGGATGATATTACCCGAATCCTTAACACCGGCCTCGCGCTTGAACATCGACTCTACCAAGTCGCCCAGCACCGAGCCTATGGCAACAATGGCTGCCAAGCCGAGCCATAGCACATAGCCGCCGCCTACAACAACATTACCGAGAGCACCCATAGCCATAGCTCCTACGATGCCTCCGACAAATCCCTCCCACGACTTCTTGGGCGATATACGCTCACACATACGGTGGCGACCAATGCTCACACCCACCAAGTAGGCAAAGACATCGTTACCCCAGACGATAAAGAGGTAGAAGAGAAAGGCCTCGGGATGCCACTCGCCACCACCCAGCATAAGCGGGATGAAGAGCATAAGCGACATTGGCAGGGCAATGTATATGACACCCATAAGCGTTGCAGCAATATTACGCAACGGATGCTCCTTGGCTCTAAACACCTCAACAACGAATATAAGCGATACGAAGAGTATTACGCTCGGGGCAAACAAGGCATACAGCACATCATCCACAAGATAGCCCTCGTAGAGTTGCTCGAAGATATGAAACGATATACAAAATGGCAGAAAGCCTGTTATCATACCCATATCCCGTTGTGGCTCCGTTCCGGCAGCAGATGCCAGCTTATAGAACTCGGCAAGACCTGCGCAGAGTATAAACAATAGCAATGCTCCATAGGCATACTTACCCAAGAAGGCTGCCGCCAATACTACGCCGAGAAGCACCACGCCACTCAGTGTGCGTACTACAAGGTTTTTCATCTTATCACTCATACTTCGTCTCTTCGTTAAATAGTTTGAACCACGCTTATCTACGGCTATGCCCTATCTTCATCTTCGGCCTCCTCCTGCTTCTTAGGCTCGTTATCGATGATATATCGTACCACACGCTTCTGCTCATCATCGCCTACCGTAACCTCAACCTCGGTCACAGCATCCTCCTCACTCTTTGCGGTGTTCTCCTCACGACTCTGCTTCTCGATCTGCTGTGCGCTCTTACCGAGGATACTCTCCACATCCTCCGAGAAGATAGTCTCCTTGGCGAGGAGCAACTCTGCAAGTCTCTCGATATTTGTTCTCTCCTCGTCGATTATACGTCGTGTAAGCTCCACAGCCTCATCTACCAAGCGACGCACCTCCTCATCGATAAGCTCGGCGGTACGCTCCGAGAATGGCTTAGTGAACATATCGCGCTGACCTGTAGCATCATAGAAGCTGATGTTACCCACCTTTGGGCTCATACCGTAGTATGCTACCATGGCGTATGCCGTCTTTGTGGTACGCTCCAAGTCGTTGATAGCACCCGTGCTTGTTACATCCATCAGCATCTGCTCGGCAATACGGCCGCCAAGCATACCTGCCATCTTGTGCATGAAGTGCTCGACATTGTGGTTGGCACGCTCCTCGGGCAGATACCATGTAGCACCCAACGAACGGCCACGAGGTATGATAGTGATTTTGAGTACAGGATCGCAGTTCTTCAATCGCCACATCACCGTAGCGTGTCCTGCCTCGTGGATAGCCGTCGAACGACGCTCCTCGCTGCTCATAGGCATATTTCTACGCTCCAAGCCACCTACAATACGGTCAATAGCCGCCAAAAAGTCCTCCTGCGTTACAGCACTCTTATTGTTACGTGCAGCGATAAGTGCCGCCTCATTACATACATTGGCGATATCGGCACCGGCAAAGCCCGGAGTCTGCTTGGCAAGGAACTCTCTGTCGAGCTTCTCGTCGAGCTTCAACGAGCGGAGGTGCACATCAAAGATTGCCTGACGCTCCTTAACATCGGGCAAGCCCACTTCAATCTGCCTATCGAAGCGACCGGCTCGCATCAACGCCTTATCCAGGATGTCTACACGGTTTGTTGCGGCGAGAACTATGACACCGGCATTTGTCTGAAAGCCATCCATCTCGGTAAGAAGCTGATTGAGCGTATTCTCTCGCTCGTCGTTACCCGAGAAGCCCGAGTTCTTGCCGCGCGCACGACCTATGGCATCTATCTCGTCGATAAAGACTATGCAGGGTGCAACCTTCTTAGCCTGCTCAAAGAGGTCTCTCACACGTGAGGCACCGACACCTACGAACATCTCCACGAAGTCCGAACCCGAAATCGAGAGGAAAGGGACATTGGCCTCACCTGCCACAGCCTTGGCAAGAAGGGTTTTACCCGTTCCCGGAGGGCCTGCAAGAAGTGCTCCCTTGGGAATCTTTGCTCCCAACGCCTTGTACTTGTCTGCTCGCTTCAAGAAATCGACAATCTCCATAATCTCGACCTTGGCCTCCTCCAAACCTGCCACATCCTTGAACGTGACACGCTGTTTAGCATTCTTATCCGACATCTGCGCACGTGCCTTGCCGACATTCATTATGCCGCCACCGGCGCCACCGCCGGCGCTACGTGCCATGCTGCGCATAATGAAGAACCATACGGCAATCATCAACACCCACGGCAGGATGTCGAAGATGTAGTCCATAACACCCTTTTCGGTACGGGCATATTTAACCACGACACTATCGGCATCGACACCATTCTCCGCGGCATGAGCCTCGGCCTGTGCTATACGCTCGGCAAAATACTGCACATCGCCACCCGTGTTATAGATTATCTGCGCTCCCGTTGTCGGCAGCTGTGCAAAACGGGAATCCGATGCGAGCGAATCGATAGCCTCACGGCGAAGATAGACACTCGCCTTCTCCTTATCCAAGACCTCGATACGCTCGACATACCCCTTTTGTACGAGTTCATCGACCATATTCCAATCGCCGTCGATTGGACGCTGCTCCGATGTATCCATCATCGAGTAGCCTATAATAACCATCACCACAAGTGCCCAAAACCACATAAAGCTAAAACTTGGGCGCATCTGTGGTGTCTTCTTTACATTCGCCATACCTAATCAACGCTCATTATTCAACACCCACATCTTAATCTCCAAACTCGTAGCGCTTCATCGGCGCATCTGCCCACAACTCTTCCAGACGATAGAACTCGCGCAACTCTGTTTGGAAGATGTGAACGATAACATCGGTATAGTCCATAGCAATCCAAAAGGCATTCTGACGACCCTCAACTCTCACAGGCCACTCGCCCATAATCTCGAATACCTTATCCTCGATACTTGCCGATATGGCATCAACCTGAGTTGTAGAATCAGCGTGACATACCACAAAATGCGAGCATATGGCACCATCGAAACCCGACAGGTCTAGCGATACAATACCCTTACCCTTCTTATCGTCTATTGCCTCAACTATTGCATTAATAAGTTTTTCCAAATTTTCCATAATAATAAATTCTGTTTCTCGGGCAGTAATACCTACGCATACACATTATCGTACACTCAATAAACATACCCCCTATATTGACTTACATATTAATTCACGCAAAGATAGCAATTTTTTGCGAATATAACGCATCAATCTATATTTTAATTGTAAAAAAAGAAAAAACGAACATCGTTATCAACATTACGCCTATATTTCCACAACTATTACCACCCATTTTCAGGTTGCAGAAAAGAGAATAGAGGGCGAATAAATCACCCTCTATCCCATACAAATTCGGCCCTTTATCCTATGGTAATTTAGACCTTTTCTTGGTCTATACAAGAAAGTATCGTAGTACGCAAAGCCTCGACGATAGATTGCTTTACATAGGTACGGCTCACGGCAAGTGCCACGCGTCGCGAAGTAGCACCTTTGGCTATACTCTTCACACGATTACGACGTGACAGCGGGATAAACTCCAAAGCCATCTCAGGGATGATTGTCATACATGACGTACAATCCACCATTCGCATCAGCGTATCAAGCGAACTCGACTCGAAGTAGAAGTGCGAAGGTATCTCGCGAGCCGCCTGACACAACTCGAATATCTGATCACGCATACAGTTACCCCTGCTCAGCAAGATAAGGTCTTTGAAATCAATATCCTCGATACGTATATTAGAGCGCTCGAAGAGAGGGTGCGAAGGCGACAGATATGCGTAGAAATGGTCGCTGAAAAGGTCGTGTTCGGTGATACCTTCACCACACGTACCACTCGCAACCAACGCGGCATCTATACGATCGTGCTTCAACCCCTCGATGATGTCGGCCGTAACCATCTCGCTAATCTCCAACTCCACCTTGGGATAGTTCTTCACGAAGGTCGGAATAAACTTGTGAAGCAGATAGGGCGCAATGGTAGGTATCACACCAAGGCGCATCTTACCCGAGGTCTCGCCACGCATCTCCGCAACCGACTCTCGAATATAGTTATACGAGCGTAGCGTTTCACGCGCCTGCTCCAGGACAACCTCTCCGACCGCTGTGGGGATAATCGGCTTCTTGGTGCGATCGAGCAGCACTACGCCCAGCTCCTCCTCCAAAGCCTTTATCTGCATCGATAGCGACGGTTGAGTCACAAAACAGTGCTCGGCAGCAACAGAAAAACTGCCGCAATTGGCCACAGCCATAAGGTATTCAAGTTGGATAATAGTCATACTTCGTATAGAAAATTAAGTTTGCCTCGTACAAAGTTATAAAAAAAATCTATATTATACGCTATTTTGAGCGGTAAATAGCAAATTTTTCTTAAATTTGTCGCCTACGAGCGTTACATATATTGTATCGCCAAAATTAAACGATAAAAACAATATAGACATATGGCAAAGATAATTCTTACGGGAGATCGCCCAACGGGTAAACTCCACCTCGGACACTTCGTAGGCTCGTTGAGCCGTCGTGTTGAGTTGCAGAACTCAGGCGAATACGACAAAATATTCATTATGATTGCTG
Organism: Alistipes sp.; assembly: GCA_017504265.1. Taxonomy (GTDB): domain Bacteria; phylum Bacteroidota; class Bacteroidia; order Bacteroidales; family Rikenellaceae; genus Alistipes. The sequence continues at coordinate 9,613 of JAFVRN010000041.1, forward strand.
ATGCTCAAGCTCTTACCGACAATGCGGATAATCCCGACAAGGTACGAGAGAATATCATCGAGGTAGCCCTTGACTACCTTTCATGTGGCATAGACCCCGAGCGTTCGACAATCTTCATTCAGTCGTACGTAACGGAGCTTACCGAGCTTGCTTTCTACTATATGAATCTTGTTACGGTGCAGCGTCTGCAACGCAACCCTACGGTCAAGGCTGAGATACAAATGCGAGGCTTTGCCGACAACAACAGCGAGGAGGAGAACCAGCAGCGCAAGGGTACTCCCGTAGGCTTCTTCACCTACCCTATCTCGCAGGCATCGGACATCACCGCCTTCCGCGCCACGACAGTACCCGTAGGCGAGGATCAGGAGCCGATGATCGAGCAGACACGCGAAATTGTACATAAGTTCAACTCGGTATATGGCGAGACCCTCGTCGAGCCAGAGATTATGCTTCCCACCAACTCGGCCTGTCTTCGTCTGCCGGGCACAGATGGTAAGGCCAAGATGTCGAAGTCGTTGGGCAACTGCATCTATCTGTCGGATACTGCCGAGGATGTCAAGAAAAAGGTTATGGGTATGTACACCGACCCCGACCATCTGCGTATCGAGGATCCGGGCAAGGTTGAGGGCAACACCGTATTCACCTATCTGGATGCCTTCTCACGCCCCGAGCACTTCGCAAAATATCTGCCCGAGTACGAGTCGTTGGATGCACTTAAAGAGCACTACCGTCGTGGCGGTTTGGGAGATGTTAAGTGCAAGCGTTTCCTAATTGCGGTGTTGGAGGAGTTACTCGCACCTATACGCGAGCGCAGAAAGTACTTCGAACAGCATATCGAGGAGGTCTACGAGATCTTGCGTCGTGGCTCGCAGACAGCTCAGGCTGCCGCTGCCGAGACATTGGCCGATGTACGCCGTGCGATGCGCATCAACTACTTCGAGGATAGCGAGCTTATATCTCGTCAGGCCGAGCAGTATCGCAAATAGCATAAACAAAAGAGAGTATCATGGCCATTAGCATCTGGCGACTATGACAATATTTGATCAAAATACCAAGGAGCGTATATACCAAATCTATCTTTCGGCAACACGCCGCTTGACCAACGCTCAGGTGATGGCCATACTGGCTATCATCGTAGGTCTGTGTGCCGGTGTCGGAGCCTTTGTATTCAACACACTCCTACACGCCATTACCTTTGCCCTGACATCGTGGACACCCGACGACCAGGCTCAATGGTTATTCCTTATCTATCCTGCCATAGGTATCATCCTCGCCTCACTCTTTGTCAAGCATATCGTCAAGGATGGCATCTCGGAGGGTGTGACACGTGTATTGTATGCGATGTCGAAGAGGGACTCCCGCATCGCAGGGCACAACTGTTGGACATCGATAGTGGGAGGTGCTACGACAATCGGATTTGGTGGTTCGGTAGGTCCCGAGGCACCTATCGTACTTACGGGAGCCGCCATCGGCTCGAATGTCGGCAAACTTGCCCGCCTAAGCTACAAGAACATTACCCTGCTGCTGTGCTGTGGTGCAGGAGCTGCCGTTGCCGCCATATTCAAGGCTCCCATCACGGGCGTAGTCTTTGTCATAGAGATTATGATGCTCGACATCACGTCGAAGTCTATCATACCGCTACTTTTGGCATCGATGACAGCCACTATCACCTCGCTGGCACTGCACGGATTCTCTCCAATTATTGCAGTATCGCTCAGCGATAGCGATATGTTCCAAGTGGCACAAGTACCACTCTTCGTGCTGTTAGGATGCTTCTGCGGTATTATGGCCTACTATTTTACCTCGGTAAACTCGCGTGTGGGAGGTTTCTACAACTCTATCAGCAAGCAGTGGAAGAAGTGGCTATATGCCGGTATCTCGCTCGGTATATTGGTATTTATCTTCCCTCCGCTCTATGGCGAGGGTCACGAGAGTTTCGTCACGCTGATGTCGGGACACACCGAAGAGTTATTCAACAATACGCTCTTCTACTCGCTGAGCGATGCCGACTGGTTTCTTATAATATACCTCATCGCCATTATGCTGTTTAAGGTTGTCGCCATGGCCACAACCAATGCCGCAGGTGGTGTTGGTGGTACGTTTGCACCATCGCTATTTGTGGGTGCGTTTGCCGGCGCAACGCTTGCCGTGGTATGCCGTGTGGTATTCGGATGGGAGGTATCCATCACCTCGTTTACATTGGCAGGTATGGCAGGTGTGATGTCGGGCGTGATGAAAGCACCTCTCACGGCAATCTTCCTTATTGCCGAGCTATCCAACGGTTATGGGCTCTTCATCCCGCTGATGATGGTATCGTGCATATCGTTTGCCGTAAATTACAGTCTTGACCGTGACTCGATATATACCAAACAGTTGCGTATGCGTGGCGAGCTTCTCACACACGACAAGGATTCATCGGCATTCGTATTTCTACGCCTCGACCAGCTTATGGAGACCGACTTCATACGTCTAAGAGAGTCTATCACGCTCGGCGACGTGGTGAACATCATTTCAAATGCCCGCCGCAACATATTCCCCGTGGTAAACAACAATGGCAGATTATTAGGCATAGTACAACTCGATGATCTTCGTCACGATATGTTCAACCGCGATAAATGGAGCGTATCCATTATGCACTATATGGTACAGCCGGCTGACCGTATCTTGGAGCATGAGATGATTCAGAGCATTATGCCACGCTTCGAGCAGGCTAATACGTGGATGCTACCCGTAGTTGATAAGGATAACAACTACCTTGGATTCATCTCGAAATCACGTATTCTGAATGCCTATCGTGAGGCGTTGGTAAATGTATCACAGATAGATTAACAAACGAATAATTTAGGAGCAAATTAAGATAATTAAACGAAATAGAATATGGCATTACAATGTGGAATAGTAGGACTGCCCAACGTTGGTAAGTCCACCCTGTTTAACTGTTTATCGAATGCACGTGCTCAGGCTGCAAACTTCCCCTTCTGCACCATTGAGCCGAATGTGGGTGTTATCACCGTTCCCGACGAGCGTCTTATGAAGCTTGCCGAGATAGATAACCCCAAACGTGTTGTCCCTACAACCATCGAAATTGTCGATATCGCAGGCCTGGTCAAGGGAGCATCAAAGGGCGAGGGTCTCGGCAACAAGTTTCTGGCAAATATCCGAAACACCAACGCCATCATCCACGTCTTGCGTTGCTTCGAAAACGACAATATCACGCACGTCGATGGCACGGTAGATCCGGTACGTGACAAGGGCATCATCGACACCGAGCTGCAACTCAAGGATTTGGAAACAATCGAGAACCGTATAGGCAAGTGCCAAAAGCAAGCTACGGCGGGCGACAAGATAGCTAAGCGTCAGTACGACATACTCCTACAATACAAGGAGGCACTGGAGAAGGGTCTGTCGGCACGTACTGTCGAGCTTAGTGCCGAGGAGCGCAAGGTGGTATGGGACTTGAACCTGCTTACGGACAAGCCCGTATTGTACGTATGCAACGTAGACGAGGCATCGGCAGTTACGGGTAACGTACATACCGAGGCTGTTAAGGCGGCCATTGCCGACGAACATGCCGAGATGCTTATCGTAGCAGCCTCTGCCGAGGCCGACATCGCCGAGTTGGAGGCCTTCGAGGAGAGACAGATGTTCTTACAAGATATGGGACTTGAAGAGTCGGGCGTAAGCCGTCTTATAAAGGCTGCTTACCGTCTGCTCGACCTACAAACATTCTTTACCACGGGTGCCGATGAGAGCCGTGCGTGGACCTTCCGTCGCGGTATGAAGGCTCCCGAGACTGCCGGTATCATACATACAGACTTCGAGCGAGGCTTTATCCGTGCCGAGGTTATCAAGTATGCCGACTATGTCGAGTTAGGCTCGGAACGTGCTTGCCGCGATGTCGGTAAGATTGGCATCGAGGGTAAGGAGTACACCGTAGAGGATGGCGATATTATGCACTTCCTCTTCAACGTATAACATCAATAATTGACTTTTAATGTAAAACACAAAAAAAAGAATAACTATGTCACGTGAAGTAAGAGTACGTTTTGCGCCCAGCCCTACAGGCCCACTGCATATCGGTGGTGTGCGCACAGCACTTTATAACTACCTTTTTGCCCGCCGTCATGGCGGTAAGATGCTTCTTCGTATCGAGGATACCGACTCACAGCGTTTCGTACCCGGTGCCGAGGAGTATATTATCGAGTCGCTTAAATGGTGCGGAATAGAGATTGACGAGGGTGTAGGCGTAGGTGGCCCACATGCTCCCTACCGCCAGAGTGAGCGTCGCGATATATACCTGAAATATGCCAAGCAACTCGTGGATGCAGGCTGGGCATACTACGCATTCGACACCCCTGAGCAGCTTGACGCGCTGCGTGCCGAGGCCGAGGCGGCAGGTAAGACCTTTGCCTATAACTTCGAAGTACGCGAGAAGCTCGCGACATCGCTTGCGCTAAGCAAGGAGGAGGTCGAGGAGCGCATGGCACGTGGAGAGCAGTGGGTAGTACGCTTCAAGATGCCCGAGAACGAGGTGGTTAAGATGGACGACCTTATCCGTGGTCACGTAGAGATGAACACCTCGACACTCGACGACAAGGTACTATACAAGTCGGCAGATGCACTTCCTACATACCACCTTGCCAATATAGTCGATGACCACCTTATGGAGGTATCGCACGTCATACGTGGTGAGGAGTGGCTACCATCGCTACCACTACACTACCTTCTATATCGTGCCTTCGGCTGGGAGGATACACGCCCCGAATTTGCGCACCTTCCACTATTGTTAAAGCCTACGGGTGGCGGTAAGCTTTCGAAACGTGATGGCGATAAAATGGGCTTCCCCGTATTTCCGCTATTCTGGCAGTCACCGGCTACGGGCGATACGGCACGTGGCTATCGTGAGGATGGATACCTTGCCGAGGCATTTATCAATATGTTGGCACTCTTGGGATGGAATCCAGGTACAGAACAGGAGATATTCTCTATGCAGGAGCTTATAGATGCCTTCTCGTTGGAGCGAGTATCTAAGGCAGGAGCACGCTTCCAGCCTGATAAGGTCAAGTGGTTCAATGCTCAGTATTTCCGCAATTTAAGCCGTGAGCAGCTTGCCGAGATATATCAGCCTATACTTCGTAGCCACGGCATAGAGTGCAGCGATGAGCTCGCAGGCAAGGCTGCCGAGATTATGAAGGAGCGCGTTACGCTCACAACAGAGCTTTGGGATTTGACATCGTTCTTCTTCGTAGCACCTACGGAGTATGAGGAGAAACTCGTTAAGAAGCAGTGGAAGGGCGATAACCCTGCAATGATTGCCGAGTTACGCGATCTTCTTGCCACCATCGATGACTTCTCTAAGGAGAATACCGAGGTCGTGGTACGTGGCTGGATCGAGCAGAAGGGATATGCCTTGGGACAGGTTATGAATACACTGCGCCTCGCCCTTGTAGGAGCAGGTAAGGGTCCCGGAATGTTCGATGTAACGGAGTTCATAGGTCGCGAGGAGTGCATAGCACGTATCAACAACCTTATCGCTAATGTTAAGCCGATAGAGTAATGGAGATCTTGCAACACATATGGGGTTCGACACCCGAGGGTGAGGGCATCATACTATACACCATGCGCAATGAGCGTGGTTCAGAGGTGCAGCTATGCAACGTCGGAGCATCTATCGTCAGCGTTAAGTTTGCCGATAGAGATGGCCATATTGACGATGTAGCCCTCGGATACAAGGATTGCATGAGTTACTTTGGCGACGGTGCTGCAAGTGGCAAAAGCGTAGGCCGTGTTGCGGGACGTATAGCACGTGGCCATATGGTCATAGATGGCGTTGAGTACCGCTTGGAGGTAAACAATGGCCCCAACCATCTGCACGGCGGGAGCAAAGGTTTTGCCAACTGCTATTGGGAGGGACGCATAGAGACCAACCGAGTGGTATTCTCACGTATCTCGGAAGATGGAGAACAGGGCTACCCGGGAGAGCTTATCGTAGAGGCCGTATACGACTTCGACGATGAGGACAACCTCGAAATAACCTACCTGGCAAAGAGTAATAAGCGTACCGTGGTAAACCTCACCAACCACCTCTACTGGAATCTCCACGGCGAGGGCTCAGGCAAGACAATCCTCGACCATGAGTTGCGTCTAAACTGCTCACAGGTATTGGAGATGGATACCGTGCAGATACCTACGGGTAAGCTGCTCGATGTCAAAGGTACGGCACTCGACTTTACCGAGTGGCGAGAGTTCGGAAAAGAGATAGACTCGGAGTTCAATAACATACGCAACTATCGAGGCTATGACCACTGCTTTGCCGTTGATGGCTGGCAGAAGAACATCCTGAAAGAGGTAGGCGAGTTACGCTGCGCGGCCACAGGACGACGTGTAACCATACTCTCCTCACAGCCTGCAGCAGTACTTTATACAGGAAACTGGTTGGCCGGAGGATGTCCTATAACCAAGTCGGACAGGCGTTATGACGACTATGCCGGTGTGGCTATCGAGTGTCAGGGATATAGCGATGCTGTACATCACCCACACTTCCCGACTATCGAACTTGATGCCGATGAGCTATACTGCCAGAAGATAGTATTCAAACTTGGAACATACTAATAATTATGTATGATATGAGAAAATTAGCATTATTAATACTTACTATAATAGTTACCGCATGTAGCCAATACTATGAGGATGTAGATAATACTATCCCTGCATACGACAACAAGATTATCAACAGTAAGGATAATGCTGTAAGTGGCTCACTGCTTGTAAAACTTAAAGCCTATACTACGGAGTATCAAGTTGAGGCGACCGACGTGGAGATTGCCTCATCACCGCTATTCCCCACAAATAACGCATCAGAGGAGGAGCTACATAGCGAGGCTATATACCGCTGGTGGATACTCACGTTCGACGAGAATAGTGACGTAGAGGCCTTGGCAGGCATCATAGCCAAAGACAGTCGAGTGGAGTATGTTGAGTATAATTCACAGATGGAATGTATTGGCTCTGATAGCGAAGTTGCGAACATAGACGTAGTTACGACACGCAGTTCGGGAAAGAAAGAGCTACCATTCAACGATCCTTTGCTCGCTGAGCAGTGGCACTACTGCAACGACGGATATACATACAATGGTGACGATGCAAGCCTCGATACAAATCATATTGAAGGTGCAGACATCAACCTGTTTTCGGCATGGAAATATTCGACCGGAGATCCTCGTATAGTAGTTGCTGTACTGGACGGCGGTGTGCAATATAACCATGAAGACCTCGCTGCCAATATGTGGGTAAACGAAAAAGAGTTTACCGGTACTCAAGGTGAGGATGACGATAACAATGGATTTGTCGATGATATATATGGCTATAACTTCTGCGACAACAATGCCGAGATCACGTTCGACGACCATGGAACACATGTTGCCGGCACTATTGCCGCTGTAAATGGTAATGGCATAGGTGTTGCAGGTGTTGCAGGTGGCTCAGGCAATGGAGATGGTTGTCGTATTATGACATGCCAGATATACGACGAGGATGGCAATTCCGCTAAAACGGAAAACATTGCTCGTGCCATAAAATATGCCGCAGACAATGGAGCTGTCATTATGAACAATTCTTGGGCATACAGCAAAGGCTCATACGTCAGTGATGAGAAGTTTGCCAAAAATTACTCTGTACTTATAGATGCTATCAACTACTTTGAGCGTGAGGCAAGCTACAATGGTCTAATAACGGGTGGTATAGCTATATTCGCTGCCGGCAATGATGGCTATGGAACACCATCATACCCAGGTGCATATTACAATAATATATGCGTAACCTCATTTGCTCCAAACTTCACAGGTAGCTCCTTCTCGAACTACGGCGCAGGTGCAAATATTTGTGCTCCTGGTGGCGAGATCGGGGCATGGTATGATAAGATATGCTCTACAAGCACCAACAACAGATATGAATATATGTACGGCACATCAATGGCAGCACCCCACGTTGCCGGATGCGCAGCACTCGCCTTATCATATGCCTTGGAATTGGGCAAGAGCTTCACAAGAGAAGAGTTCAAGAGTATACTTCTCACCTCTGTCCACGACATCGATCAATACCAAACCGAACGCCAAGGCGCATTTAACCACGTTACCGGAGAATACGAAACGGTAAATATAGAGTATCTTAAAGGCAAACTTGGCGCGGGATATATCGACGCTCATCTGCTTCTTATGCAGATAGAGGGAACTCCGTTTATCTTCTGCTCAAGCAGTAAGGAGGATCTTATATCGCTTGATGCATATTTTGGCGATGGCTCCGAGAAACTTACATATACGTCGGTGGAAATCTCCGATACGGATATGAATGAGCTCGGTATCACGACTAAGCCGTCGTTTGAAAACGGTAAACTGAAAATACACTGCACCAAACGAGGTGCAGCACGTATTAAGGTTACTGCAATAATTGGAGGAAACAGCGTTGGCGGTGGAGATAATATGGGAGGTATGGAGGTCACACGAGAGTTTGAACTTGTCGTACGACACTCGGCAGCCGGCAACGGAGGCTGGTTGTAAACCGGATAGTGATATTAGGAGAATATGCGGGTGACGATAACACCCGCATATTTTATTATAGAATGGCAGATGTGCCGCTATCACGAAAATCCCGATGAGCAGCAAGACCTCAATTTTTGTCAGAGTGTTGCAGGGCTGCGCCCTGCCACTGCCGAGCAGTGTGGGTCAGATGGGTTAGATGTGTCCAATGGGTTAGATGGGGATTTTTCCACAGAGCACACAGAACCCACAAAACCCACTGAACCCATAGA
>JAFVRN010000042.1 GCA_017504265.1 Alistipes sp.
ATTTATCAGTTTTATCATTTAACCAGAGTCTAACTTTATTCCTTTATTCAAGACTATACAGTCAACCTTTTTCAGGAAACGACAGATGGGGATTTTCCACCGAACCCACAGAACCCACAGAACCCACAGAACCCACAAAACCCACCGAACCCATAGAACCCACAGAACGCACAAAACCCACAGAACGCACAAAACCCGCAGAACCCACCGAACCCACAGAACCCACAGAACCCACAGAACCCACAGAACCCATAGAACCCACAACACTCGGGATAATCAGCGGTTATACCCCAAATTTTTGTCAGAAGAGGTTAGCTGTGGCCTCGATTAAGAAATTGCCCCGGATGGATAGTACTTGACGTACATTCCATTCGGGGCAATGATTGAGAGGTCGCAGATGACCCCTTATCACAAAAATCCCGATTAGCGGTTATACCCATAATTTTTGTCAGAGTGGCGCAGTAGTGGCGCTGACACGAGAAAGGGCGGATGGGACATACTGACGTATTTCCCATTCGCCCTTTGGACTGAAGCGTCGCTAATGCGCCGCTATCACAAAAATTTACTTAACTTCCTCAAACTCAACATCCTCAGGCTGAGCCTTAGGCTCCTCGCCCTGAGCACTTGCACCGCCCTGGCCCTGCGCCTGCTGTGCCTGCTGCTGTGCATAGATATCCTGTGAGGCAGCCTGCCATGCCGCGTTGAGAGCCTCGATAGCCGAATCGATGGCGGTCAAGTCCTGAGCCTTATGAGCCTCCTTGAGCTTACCGAGGGCATCCTCGATAGCTGTCTTCTTATCGGCAGGAAGCTTATCGCCATACTCCTTGAGCTGCTTCTCGGTTGCGAAGATATTTGAGTCGGCAGCATTGATCTTCTCCACACGCTCCTTCTCTGCCTTATCCTTCTCCTCATTGACCTTAGCCTCATCACGCATACGCTGAATCTCCTGCTCGGTAAGGCCACTTGAAGCCTCGATACGTATCTTCTGCTCCTTGCCTGTACCCTTATCCTTAGCCGACACGTTGAGGATACCGTTAGCGTCGATATCGAAGGTCACCTCAATCTGTGGCACACCACGTGGTGCTGCTGGGATGCCATCGAGGTGGAAGCGACCGATAGACTTGTTGTCACGAGCCATAGGACGCTCACCCTGACATACGTTAATCTCAACAGATGGCTGGTTGTCGGCAGCCGTAGAGAACACCTCGCTCTTACGTGTAGGGATGGTGGTATTGGCCTCGATAAGCTTTGTGAAGACGCCGCCAAGAGTCTCGATACCGAGTGAAAGTGGTGTTACGTCCAACAGAAGCACATCCTTAACCTCACCTGTAAGCACACCGCCCTGAATTGCAGCACCCACGGCTACTACCTCGTCGGGGTTTACCGAACGGTTAGGGGTCTTGCCGAAGAAGTCCTCAACGATCTTCTGTATGGCAGGGATACGTGTAGAGCCACCTACGAGGATAACCTCGTCGATCTGTCCGGCCTGCAAGCCTGCGTCACGCAAAGCGATACGGCAAGGCTCAATGGTCTTCTGGATAAGGTGGTCGCAGAGCTGCTCGAACTTAGCACGTGTAAGCGACATCACAAGGTGCTGCGGGATGCCGTTTACAGGCATAATGTATGGGAGGTTAATATCTGTTGTCGTTGCCGACGAGAGCTCAATCTTCGCCTTCTCGGCAGCCTCCTTCAAACGCTGCAATGCCATAGGATCCTGACGGAGGTCGATGCCATGCTCAGCCTTAAACGCCTCGGCCATATAGTCGATAAGTACGTGGTCAAAATCATCACCACCAAGGTGAGTATCGCCATTGGTAGACTTTACCTCGAATACACCGTCACCGAGCTCCAGGATAGAGATATCGAAGGTACCACCACCAAGGTCGTATACGGCGATCTTCATATCGTTCTGCTTCTTGTCGAGGCCATATGCCAAAGCTGCGGCAGTAGGCTCGTTTATGATACGACGTACTTTAAGACCTGCAATCTCGCCTGCCTCCTTAGTTGCCTGACGCTGTGAGTCAGAGAAGTATGCAGGAACGGTGATAACAGCCTCGGTAACCTCCTGTCCGAGGTAGTCCTCGGCAGTCTTCTTCATCTTCTGCAAGGTGATAGCAGAGATCTCCTGTGGAGTATACTGACGACCGTCAATATCTACACGTGGAGTGTTGTTATCGCCCTTAATGATTGAATATGGAGCACGTGCGATATCCGCTGTTACGTTATCGTAACGCTCACCCATAAAACGCTTGATAGAGAATACCGTGCGCTTAGGGTTGGTGATAGCCTGACGCTTTGCAGGATCGCCCACCTTACGCTCTCCACCCTCGGTAAAGGCTACAACAGATGGGGTTGTACGATGACCCTCTGCGTTAGGAATTACAACGGGCTCATTACCCTCCATTACGGCTACACACGAGTTGGTCGTACCCAAGTCAATACCAATAATCTTACTCATAGTTCTAAATGTTATTATTTGTTAATATTCTAATTTACACATTTACCGGACAATCTTTCCGACTGTCTGCTACGAGATAATCAAATGGTATACCAAACCACGAAATAGAACAAAAGTGTCATATTATATGTGCAAAGAGCGACATTTTCTGCCACCCTACTGACATTTTGTCACGCCAAGAGAGATATTTCCTATATCTTGCCACGTCGGTATATCTGCCAACTATTGACAAAGTTCTGCCAGACGATATAGGCCGTAGGAGCAACCGAGGCTATCGGATCGAGGAAGTTGAGCGACATCCACACCGCAAGTATCGTATTCTTCTGCCCTACGGATTGGCCACCCGCAACGACATCTCCCGACATCTTACCCATAATACGACCTACGCTAAACTGCACAATACATAGTACAAGGGCCACGGCGGCAAGCTCTATTTCGACAAATGCTTCGGCCTCGGTATCGAGAATAAAGGCTGTGGTACGTCCGAGTACCAATACCAACGACACAAGCCATATGTAGAAGGATATATTGCCATGCGAGGCAAAGTAGTTGGCTCCTCGCGGCCATAACCAGCGACATAGTTGCGCCACGACAAAGGGGGCAATAAGCGTGGGAGCTACACGTCCTATAATCTCGACAAAGGTACAAGTGCCATTACCGAGGCTATGTAGGATTGTTGGGGCTACAAGTGCCGTAACGAGGTTACATACAAGGCTATATGTGACCATTGTTGTAACATTGGCGCCAAGCATACCGCCTATGACCACCGCAGCCATAGCTATTGGAGCAAGGACACATATCATAGCTCCCTGTCCCACAACCTGGCCGAGCAGCGGTGTCACAATCCAATATACGGCGACAGCTCCTATAAACTGAAAGAGGAGCATCCACAGATGAATCCATTGCAGGCGCATAGCACGCACATCAACCTTACAAAAGGTTATAAAGAGCATTGAGGCTATGAGCAACGGGGTAAGCAGATTGTGTGTCAGCGATTCAACATATGCCAACTGACGACATAGCAATGCCCCCACAATCATTGCCAGCGGCATAGATATAGTCTTTATGGTGTGACGCGATAGTGCCATAGTTCTACTCTTTTGTCAGGAAGTTAATTACGTTTTGCATAAGTTTGTCGCGCTCCTCCGACGAGGTTATAGTCTCGAATGGGAAGCCCGCAACTACCGAGCGACACTCCCCGTCATAGGCGACAGCTGCCGAGCCGCCACTCGCCCCGTAACGCAGTATGGTATAGCTACCACCCGAAGGCAGTATCACCTCGGGAGACTCCACGCAGTATATTTCGTCGTTAAGCTCGGTGTTAAACCTAAACCTGTGGCCGCCGTTTGCGAAACGAGAGCGCAAGTAGCGCACCTCGCCACGACGCGAGGCCATACCTCCTCCAAACTCGGCATGCAGCACATCACGAGCAAACTCCTTGTCGCTATCGTCACTTTGTGGCGACTCCCATAGGTCGGTGAAGATATACGAACCCGAGATAAAGAGTCTTCCTCCGGCCGACATATATCCACGCAGTGCATCCTGCATAGCATCGCCAAATACCTCATAACGACAGCCCATAGCACCCCGACCGATGGTCGTGGTACGTTGTTTACCCATGATTATATCTACCACGTCGTAGCTGCCAAGATCGACCGCACCACACTCCACCGAATTGCGTGATGCCGACGAGAAGGAGTAACCGGCAGCCTGTATCGAGCGACCGTGAAGCGAAGGATAGTCGAAAGTGTTGCCTGCGATAATCTCCGTCTCGTAGTCGTTATACGACTGTCCGAGAGCATTGGCATCGTTCTCGGAACGAGACAGACGACGATCGAAGTTTACCTGCTCGCCGACAAACGATATATCTTTGATATAGGCCACACCGCTATCATAGCGATTGAAAAAACCGGCTATCGAGTCACCCTGAACGCTCATAGGAGCTGCCACACGGTCAAATCCGTTTACCACGAGCATATGTCCACGCTCGTCACTCACACGGCAGGCAGCAAGAATCTCCGAGGAGAAACTCTCACCACCCTCATTGACGGCCGTGACACAGAAACTGTATATCTCATCCTCGTCGATATCGACTACTGTCGAGAGGCCATCTACACGCACGCCACAGTCAAATCCGGCATCACCCCTGCGGGTGTAGAGTATATAGTAGTCGGGCGTTGCCGTACTCTCCAACGAGTCTGTCGTAGGCCTCCAACCGAGATGCACGCCATCCTCCCTAAGCTCGCAACTAAAACCCTGCACGGGCAGGGGTTGCACCACATACTCCACACCGTATTGGCTCGACAGATAGCGTAAGATACCCTTATATATGGCTCTACTCACATCGAAGCGAAACGATGGGGCAAGGCCATAGCGCATATCGGCGAAATTTTGGTGCGACAGCAATTCCAGGAGCATCGTCGGGCAAGAGGGCATACGAGCCTCATAGTAGGCTCTATCCCACATTCCGCGACGTGTCCACCGTGGCTCGTAAAGATGTCGTATATCATCCACAATTTGTGTCATTACCACATCTGTCAGGTCACGAGAACGCTGGCGCGAGATGCCATTCGAGAACCTGCCTCGTGCCTCACGTGTAGAGTATATACCAAGCGTACCTATGATATCGTCGTTTAGTCTGACACCGGCATCGGAGTGAAAGGCCAGAGCCAAATCTACGGGAATAGACTTACCGCGCTCCTTTTCAAGGCGTGCCGATCCACCCATAAGGGCATTCACCCAGTGCGCTCTCGACATATAATCCTCCTTATAGTCATCCTTACCCTCCTTGGCTGCATATACCTCCTCGTCGAAGCCCGACCACTGCAACCAGTATCGAGCACCCTCCGTAAAGCGAGGATAGCCACTCACCGTAGAGCTATACTCCTGCTCGGCATCGGTACGCAGCTCCTCGCACACCTCACGACGTATATTACCCATGCCGCCTCCTATCTTTACCGCATCTGCCACAACAACACCTCGCTGCGACGATATGTTATCGAGAGAGACCAGCGCATCATACTCTCCCTCCGAGAAGTAGAACTCGCCAAGCGGCACCCACATAGCACCTCCCATACGCTGATTTACAAGGAACTCTCTGTCACCACCCGTGGCATGCACCGTGTAGTGTGCATCTTCGACCGAATTGTTAAGCGTAGCGTACGATACATATACCGTATATATGCCCGACACAGGAATCACTCCTCCCCACTGCGCCACAGCCCTATCGGATAGCTCCGATGTTGTCGCCACACGACGTAGCGTGCCATCGGCAAATGGGTTGTGCCCCGAGGGATAGCTCTCATAGAGGTGCGCAAAGCCCACGCCGCCATTATGCCACGCCGCCTTACCGGTCGAGTATTCCGTATAGCTGTGGCCATCCAACGAGCCATCGTTATCGATAATCAACTCCTCACAACGCAGGCTGCGTTCACGCGGTAGTAATACGGTAGCTCCGGCACGTTCGAGCATCGGGACAAGATAGGGAAGTACATAGCTTTGTGTATAGAGATCTTCGACCGTCTCCCACAACAGCGAACGCTGCCATCTCCAATCGCCACGCCTCTGGTCATAATAACGACCATGGCTCTGCCATAGGGCTATATGTCTGTTCAGCAACCCTTTTGTCGGTTGCGACAGATTACTAAGGCGCGTTATCAAAGCCTTCGACGAGGGGTTGGTAAACGACCGTTCGCCATCCCTCTTATGGTAGTATTGCGGTATCAGTCGGTCGATAAGCGTACCTCCGGCATATATCAATACTTTGTAGCTCTTATACTTTGCCGGAAGCCTGTCACGCACCTCATCATAGAACATATCGACACTCTCACGGCGCATGGGATAGTACGCCAACTCAACCGAGGCATAGACCTCGATCGTTCGGCTTGAATTACGCACCCTTACCCTGTCGAGCTTGACATAACCACCGGCGACCTCTTTGAGCGTAAGGCGTTGCAGCACTACACCTATCGAGTCACGCACAGGTGCCGGCAGAGTACTCTGCGCAAATGTTGAAGATGCTACCAACAGCGATAAAACGAGTGTTACGAGATATCTGTAAAACATGCAATTCATATTCTGAGAATAGGATGCCAAAGGTAGTAACTTTTTGGATTTTGGCAAAAAGTTTATACCTTTGTTTGTTGAATTGTATAACATAAAACAGATATGAGAAGATTACTACTTATCGTTGCAGCCCTGCTGGCTACAACAATATCACATGCACAGAGCTTCGATGACAACTTTTCGGATGCCACGCTCCGCATAGATTACACCTTTGCCGGCAATGCCGACTCCCAATTTGTAGCACTGCGTGGCCTATCCTCTACTGATAACTGGTGGGGACGACGTATCAACCTCGACTCGACACCCATGAAGGGTAATGGCGACCTTACGCTCTACTCGGAGGCAGGCGATATACTCTACAAGACGAGCTTCTCGTCGCTCTTCCAAGAGTGGATTACAACACCCGAAGCCAAGACATCCACCCACAGCTTCGAGTTCACGCTCCTTGTACCTATGCCTCTAAAGGTAGCCGTTGCAGAGTTGGTGCTACGCAACAATGAAGGCGAGGTGGCCTGCACCTTGCGCCACAGGATAGATCCCAACGACAAACTTATACGTAACCTATCGCAGCATCAACCTCTGGCCTACGAGTACCTGCACCGTGGCGGCGACTCTAAGGAGGCTATCGACGTAGCTATCCTCGCCGAGGGATATACAGCCGAGCAGATGGAGCTGTTCCTTGCCGATGCACGCATCGCCACAGAGGAGATACTTTCGTACGAGCCATTCAATAAGCACCGTGATAAGTTTAACTTTATCGCCGTGCTGTCACCTTCTGTGGATAGCAACGTGAGTGTACCTCAGGATGATGCGTGGCGCGACACAGCCGTAGGCTCTAACTTCCTCACATTCTATATGGACAGATACCTCACCTCGGCAAATGTATATGCCATGTATGACATCGTGACAAACATTCCCTGCGAGCACTTCGTTATTTTGGCCAATACCGACACCTATGGCGGTGGCGGCATATACAACTCATATACTCTGACTACGGCTCACCACTCCGCTTTCCGTCCCGTTGTAGTACACGAGTTCGGCCACTCGTTTGCCGGCCTTGGCGACGAATATTTCTACACCACGACAGATAATAACGACGAGATGCACTCTATTGCCCACGAGCCATGGGAGCCCAACATCACCACACTTGTCGATTTCGAATCGAAGTGGGCAGATATGGTCGCCGAGGGTGTAGAGATACCGACAGCCGTAACGCCCGAGCGCACGGCAAACTACACGGTGGGTGTATACGAGGGTGGCGGTTACCGCTCGAAGGGCATCTATCGTCCTACGGATATATGCCGTATGCGTAACAATACAGCCGATAGATTCTGTCCCGTATGTCAGCGAGCTATCGAGAAAGTTATTTTGCATCAGGCGCAATAATGTAAGCATACAGACATTCAGAGATAATAAAATTTTTATCTTCAAGAGCGTGTCCAATAAGTTTGGGCACGCTCCTTATGTTAGAAGTTACTTAGCGTAAATGACCATTTTTCAGACAAGGCAGATGCCAAAAGAGCCTTGTTAGACAACTTCTTATTACCTCTTTTTTATATCAATTGTCTTTTTTTTTGACGAAATAGTTGGAATTTTAGAAAAGATTGTCTAAATTTGTTATTCGGACAGTGCATATAGTATTGTTCGAAGATGTGTAAAACCTAAAAACTAACAACATAATAAACTTTGTGACGTTATGACAAAGATCCTTAAAATTCGTGATTTAACGTTGCGTGACGGTCAGCAGTCGTCATTTGCAACACGTATGACTCAGCAGCAGGTAGACCGTTGCCTTCCTTACTACAAGGATGCAGGTTTCTACGCAATGGAGGTATGGGGCGGTGCTGTGCCCGACTCTGTTATGCGCTACCTCAATGAGAACCCTTGGACACGCCTTGAGACCATCAAGAAGGCCGTAGGCGACGTATCTAAGCTGACAGCTCTTTCACGTGGCCGTAACCTCTTTGGCTATGCTCCATATACAGATGAGATTATCGACGGTTTCTCGCGCAACGCCATAGAGAGTGGTCTGGGCATTATGCGTATCTTCGATGCTCTCAACGACGTGGATAACGTAAAGTCTACAATCAAGTATATCAAGCAGTATGGCGGTATTGCCGACTGCGCCGTATGTTACACCGTAGATCCTAAGTACAACGACGGCAAGGAGCACGAGAAGGTATTTACCGACGAGTACTTCCTTGACAAGGCACGTCAGATGGCCGAGCTTGGTGCCGATATGATTACCATCAAGGATATGTCAGGCCTTATTCCTCCTGCACGTGTGGCAGGTCTTATCAAGCTTTTGAAGAAGGAGCTTGGCGTGACTGTCGATTTCCATACACACTGTACCCCCGGATATGGTCTTGGCTCGGTATACGCAGCTATCGTAGCAGGTGTGGACATCGTTGATACCAACTGTTGGTGGTTTGGTGGTGGCACCGGTGCCCCTGCCGTAGAGCTTGTATACCTCTTCTGCAAGAAGCTCGGCATAGAGCTTGGTGCAAATATGGAGGCCGTAGCTAAGATTAATGAGCAGCTCAAAGATATTCGCAAGGAGCTTGAGTTGTCTGTATTTGGTGCCGAGAAGCCACTTCCAAAGCCATTTAATCCTCTTACCGACGCTGTACCTGCCGAGGTTGATGCATTGCTCGACCGCTGTGTGAAGGCTGCTCAGGAGGAGAACTGGGACGAGTTGCTGGTAGCATCACAGGCTATCGAGGCATACTTCGGTTTCCCTGCGCCTAACAAGCTTGTTCAGGATGCCGAGATTCCTGGTGGTATGTACTCTAATATGGTTGCACAGCTCAAGCAGCTTGGTGCCGAGGATATTCTTCCACGTGCTATGGAGCTTATTCCTCCCGTACGTTTGGCTGCCGGCTTGCCACCGCTCGTAACTCCGACATCGCAGATTGTAGGCGCACAGGCTGTAAACTGCGCTATGGACGAGAAGGCAGGGCGTGCTATGTACACCAACAAGAGTGCTCAGTTCGTGGGCTTGGTCAAGGGTGACTACGGTCGCACTCCTGTTAAGATTTCGGAGGACTTCCGCGAGAAGATCTGTGGTTTCCGCGAGGAGCGTCCATACGACACATCAAAATACCAGAAGCAGCCTAATCCTGTATTGGAGGAGGCAGGAGGCGTTCTTCTTGCCGAGAATGAGAAGGAGGAACTCTTGCTCGAGCTCTTCCCATTGGTAGCCAAGGCATATCTTACAGGTGTTAAGAAGGCCGCCTATGCAGAGAAGGTTGCCGCCGACCCATCATTGAAGAAGGAGGAGAAGGTTGAGCTTCAGCCTATCACCGGCGACACTATCGTAGCACCACTTCCGGGCCGTGTTATCGAGCTTAAGGTTAAGGTTGGCGACATGGTATCGGTAGGCCAGGAGGTTGCCATCCTCGAAGCTATGAAGATGGAGAACTCTATCACTTCGGACTATGCAGGTAAGGTTAAGCAGATTATCGTCAAGGAGGGTGATACAGTTCAGGCCGAGGGCATCATCATCGAGATTGAGAGTGCCAAGGCATCTGCCGCTGCTGCCAAGCGTCCTGTTACGGGCAAGGCTGTATGCGCACCACTTCCAGGTCGTGTTATCGAGCTTAAGGTGAAGGTTGGCGATAAGGTTAATGCTGGTCAGGAGGTTATGATTCTCGAAGCTATGAAGATGGAGAACTCTATCACTACCGACTACGCTGGTTTCGTTAAGCAAATATTGGTTGCCGAGGGCGATACCGTTGCTGCCGATGCTATCCTTATCGAGGTTGCCGACTCTATGGAGGATGGTGGCGATGCTGCCGCTACGGAGAAGAAGGTTACTGCTGCCGACGGCAAGACCGTAAATGCGCCTCTTCCGGGCCGTGTTATCGAGATCAAGGTTAAGGCCGGCGATACCGTAACTTTGGGTCAGGAGGTTATGATTTTGGAGGCTATGAAGATGGAGAACTCTATCTCGGCCGACTTCGCAGGCAAGGTTCTCGGATTGTTGGTTGCCGAGGGCGACACCGTAGCTGCCGACCAGCCACTTGTGGTTATCGAGTAGCGAGAGCCAACAATAAACAGAATTAGAGGGAGGGCGTGTCCAACAATTTTTGGGCACGCTCTTTATTTTAGAGGTTGTAAGCCTCCATAAATGAGGAGGCTTACAACATCTACACGCTATATCGTCCTTCGACCACCGCCCAGTCGAGCACCTTCCAGAAGTCCTCAACCGCAGTACGTCGCTGATTGCGATAGTCGAGGTAATAGGCATGCTCCCACACATCGATACACAGCAGCGGTATAAGGCCGTCGGTAAGAGGTGTACCGGCATTGGGGCGACTCACAATGTATAACTTACCATCGTTGTCTGCAGCGAGCCATACCCACCCCGAGCCAAATAGTCCGACCGCAGCGGTTGTCATACGTCGTCTCAAGTCCTCGACGCTGCCAAACGTATCTACGATGGCGTTATATAGACGACCATCGGGCATATGCTTGGGCTTACGTGCAAACTGCTCGAAGTAGAATATATGATTCCACGCCTGTGCCGCATTGTTGAATATTGCGCCATCGCTCTCACGTATTATATCTTCGAGCGACATCGAGGCGTAGTGCGTACCCTCGGTGAGCTCTTCGAGTTTTGCCACATATCCGGCATAGTGCATATCGTGATGAAAATGGAGCGTTTCTGCCGAGATATATGGCTCTAAGGCATCATAGGCATAAGGCAATTCGACAATTGTAAAGATGGTTGTTGCAAGTGTTGTCATAGTCATATCCGTTAATTTTAGATTGTTTACTACGACAGATACAACAACAGAGCCAAACATCAACGATGCTCGGCTCTGTATGCTATATTACCCTGCAAAGCTTAGAATGGCATATCGTCGGGGTCATCCTGCGGTATGGCAGGCATTGCAGGCTGCGGCGTAGGCTGCGACTGCTGATATGCAGGTTGCTGATAGCCTCCTTGCTGATAACCCTGCTGCTGATATGCAGGTTGCTGCTGATAGCCGCCCTGCGCCGGTGCTGTATCCTGACGACGGCCGAGAAGCTTCATCTCGTCAGCCACAATCTCCACGCCATAGTGCTTTGCGCCATCCTTCTCCCACTCTCTGCCACGCAGACGACCTTCGATATATATCTGCGACCCTTTTCGCACATATTTATCTGCCACATCGGCCAATCCGCGCCACAGCGTTATCGTATGCCACTCGGTATGATCCGTACTCTCGTTTGTCTGACGGTTGAATATACGCTCGGTTGTTGCCAGGCGCAGACGTGCTACCTTCACTCCCGACTCCAACGTGCGCACCTCGGGATCGGCTCCCACATTTCCTAAAAGTATAACCTTGTTTATCATAGCTCCAATATTTTCTTTATATTAATTCACTACCTCTTATCCTCCTCATTCTCTCTTTTTGACGACGGACGCAGCTCTATTTCGCGTTTCAGATTTCCTATGAAGTCACGGTCGGGGCCCTCGATAAACTCCACATCTATCGGCTGGTAGTACATCGCACGACGCAACATCTCGGGCAGTCGTCGTGCTCGGCGCAACTTCACCGCATCCTTCTCGGTCATAAGCACTATGGCACGCGGATTACTCTTCAACTTGGCATATATCGCACGCAGGTCATCTGCCGTATAGCTGTGGTGGTCTTCGTAGAAGAACTTCGCTACGACATAGAAGTGTTGCTCGGCACTACGTGCAAAGTGGCGAGGGTTACCTATTCCCGATAGCAGTATGGCATGCTGTCCGTAGTTCACCTCTTCGCGCTCTTCGCAGTGGAACAACGGCACTACGGGGCGTTGCGCTACTGTTGTGAAGTATACCTTCTGGTAGGCCACCGTTCGCAGCTCGTTGCGCCATAGGCGGCGGTCGAGAGGCGACATCTCCTCGGAACACTTCGTCACCACAAAGAAGTGCGCAGCCGATAGCCGCGAGCGGAAGTCACGTAGTCGTCCGAGAGGCAGCATACGGTCACGCTTCACCGGTCGTGTGGAGTCTACAAGTATGATGTTTACCTTGGCCTTTACTCTACGATGCTGGAAGCCGTCGTCCATAAGTATCAGCGTCACCTCGGGGTGCTCCCTCAGTATACGGTTTATCGCCTCTACCCTATCTTCGGCTACCACTATCGTATTATTCGGGAATTTGAGTTTCATCTGTAATGGCTCGTCACCCACATCCATATAGCTATCCTCGAGTGTCACCTCGCGATAGCCCTTGGTGCTACGACCGTATCCTCGTGATAGTATTGCAATATTATAGCTGTCGGCGAGGTTTGCCAAGAGATACTCCACCATAGGTGTCTTGCCCGTACCTCCAACAGTTATGTTACCGACACACACTACGGGCACCGAGAATGTGTAGCTTTTGTACACACCCCAGTCGTAGAGGCGATGCCTAATGGCTATCACCAGCGCATATATCCACGATAGTATGGTCTTAACAAGTTTCATCATCGTAACAAGGCATAGCTGCACAATTCGGTCAAAGGTAATGTTTTATTTTGTATTTACCAAACTCTACCACCCAACATCTTTCTTTTTTTGAGAAATTATACTATCTTTGCAATGGGGAGTGCACTTATATTCCGCCATCCCTATGAGAATTTAACCCAACGCATATGATACACTTTACAAAATATATGCGGATAGCGTATAGACTCACTCTATCGCTACTATGCTGCACTTTTTTGTACAGCTGTAGCGACCGAGCTGCCCTCGAAAGTGTGGAACAGGTGCTTGCCACTGCAGAGGAGCATCCTGACGAGGCTCTCGAACAGATATGCTCTATCGACCCAAACAAGCTACACGGCGAACACAACCGCGCTCGCTATGCCTTGGCATATAGCGAGGCTCTATACTACAACCGCATAGATTCCGACTGCGACACGCTTGTAGAGCCTATGATGCGGTACTATATACACCACGACAATAACCACTCTGAACGAGCAAGAGCACTATATCAATATGCACTTGTAATGGATAATGCCGAGAGATATGCCGATGCTCTTTTCTCTTTACTTGAAGCCGACAGATCTCTAAACATTTCCGAAAACTTTAAGCTACATGGTTTAATATACCGCACTATGGGCGATATATATAGCAAAGAGATGCTATTTAGCAACGCCTTGGATGCATACTCTCTTTCAAAGGAGTATTTCGACAAAGCAGGATGCGAAACACATAGTGCATACGCAATGTTAGATATCAGCAAAGCACATATGTCCTCTCACAACTATGATGACGCATATACAGCCTCAATTGCTGTCATTGATTATGCTAAAGGCTGTGGAGACAAATATCTCTTAAGCTTCGCTTTATGTGATGCAATAGAATATTGCATTAAAGTACCTAACGACGACAATATATCCATTGCAAACGGATATATGAAATTACTCGACGAGATTGATATTACCAATGAATTGCGTAATAGATATTATAGTATCAAAGCCATATTGTGTGCGTACAATAACGACTTAACAGGAGCAAAACAAAACTTAATGTCTGTTAATGTTCTTAATAAGAAAGACGCGGCATACTTATGGTATGCTAAATATTTGATTAATAGACATTTTAACAATTATTCATCAGCATTGTATAGTATTGAAGAACTCAGTATATACGAGGATAACAACGTACTATCTGCCCTTAAAGTACCTATCATTAACGAACAGCTAGACTACATAAACCAAAAATATGAGTTTGAAAAACAAAAACGCATAGAGAATCGCATTCGCTATATTACCTATATAATATTGATGATTATTATAACCACATCCCTAATCATTATATTAATATTAAACAATCTTAAACACAAAAAAAGTATAGAGCAGTATGTAGACACAATTGCAGGTATGCAGTCCAAAATTCAATGTGGGATGATGCCCGCAACATCATCTACAGAAAACATATTTAATTCTAGATTTATTGAATTAAACAAACTTTGCGATACATATTACGACCACTCAAACTCTCCTAAACAGCAAGCTATCGTATTTCGCAAATTAACAGATACAATAGAATCAATTAAAAGTGACAAAGCATACATCAGAAATTTGATCGCTAGTATTGATAAGCATCAGAATAACATTCTATCACGATTAAGAGAGCAATGCCCAAACCTCTCCGATCGTGAATACAGAATTGTCGTATATAGTTATGCAGGTTTTTCACTTCGCGCAATAGCAATCTTTCTAAATAGCAAGCCAGAGACCATATCGAAATCCAGATATAAGATTAAAGCAAAGATTAAAGAATCAAATGCTATTGATGCGGGACTTTTTATAAACAACCTATAACCCACATACTAACACACTATAATTCAGCGTATTACACGCAGCTCCCACATGTAATTGTAACTGCTTGATTATCAGCGAGGAGAAAAATTATTTTTTCTCCTCGCTGTATATTATTATTTATCAACACATTACATCACCATTAGGAGAAAATAAATACTATCAAAAAATAGAAAAAAACATTCTTCTTAAATAACTTTGCAAAAGAAAACCCTAAACATAATCAGTTATGAAAAAGTATCTTATTCTTATTCTTTTAGCAGTTGCAACTAATGCACTCTGTTATGCAGACAATCCATCTGGACAAAATCCTCCAAAGGATATCATTATTGATCCGATTATTCCGACTACAAGACCTCTGTCATTTGTTGCGCCCGATATTGAGGCGACATACTTTATGGAAGCAATAACCTTTGTCTTTAACACAGATTTGGGCAATTGCATCATCGACGTAATCAATATCAATACAGGCGATACATGGAGTGCATCGTGCAATGGTATCGGCTCGACATCGATATACACTTCGGGAGATGAAGGAAACTATATGATATACATAGACACCGAAAACGGCGCATATACCGGTGAGTTTGTATTGTAACAGCCACTATGGTATCACAACGAATCAAGCGAATACTTCACACACCCCACATACGCAAACGCCATAGTGGGGTGTGTGGAGATATAGTGATACGACGAAAGCTAATCAGACCCACAACATCCACCCGACAACGCTACTCCTTAAACAGCAGTTGCGACACAAGGGAAGAAACTATTAAAATCAATCCTTAAAAATTACAACCATGAGAAAACTTTTATCTTTATCAGCATTGGTAGCAATATTTGCTATCAGCTGTCAGCAGGAGCTAAACAATGATGTTGTAGTGGATAATAATACCACGACTATTACAGACCTTAATCCATACCGCAGCTACGATGAAGCTCTACAAATTGCCGAGGAGAGTATTGCCATTATCGAAGGTAAAGGGACTACACGTGCAAATGCACAACGTCGCATAGCAAAAGATAAAGGGCAGGTAATTAGAACTGAGACTACACGTAGTGGCGGTGGAGGCGAACCTGTGGCTTACGTATTTAACTTTGAGGAGGAGCAAGGCTTCGCTGTGATTGCTGCCGACGAGCGTTTCGACCCTGTAATCGCAGTTACCGAACAAGGTAGCTACACCTATGGCGAGCCAACAGGCGTAGAGGCATTCGACGAGTATATGGACAACACTATCGACCTGATGTCTGTTATATTTCCTCCTACAATTGATCCTGGCGATCCTATCACACCAACACCTGGCACATACTTCGAAGAGGTAGACATCTACAACCGTGTTGATCCATTGCTAGCTACGAAATGGTCACAGGAAGGCATATATGGCGCATATTGCGAAACAGGTGTGTGTGGTTGTGTTACAACAGCATTCGGACAGATAATGGCATATCACCAACACCCAAGTAGCATTCTATACTCGTTTATGGGATATACAACTCTAAGCAATTTAGATTGGCCTAGTATTGTTATGCATACATCTGATGGAGTCACTGACGATAGTTGTGATTGCGGATGCAATTACCACCAAATAGGCAGATTATTAAGGGAAGTGGGAGAGAGATTTGATACTGAGTACGGTACAGATGCAAATGGTAATGGCTACGGATCATCAAATCTTCTAAAAGCTGCAACAGGCCTCCCAAGTTTAGGATACAACACCCCTCAATTCGCTAATAACATTGACATAACTGATTATATATCTAATATATATGCAAATCTCGACAATAATTACCCTATAATGATTGGAGGTGTATATACGCACGAAGAAGGCAGTTCAGGTCATGCCTGGGTTATTGACGGCTACCACGAGGAGGCATCGGGTAGAAACTACTACGTATCTAACCCTGAGTACAATTGGCTTAATCCAACACCTGGAGTACCTCAATATATCTTTTCACACTCAACAGTAGTCCGCACAGAAATGCTACACTATAATTGGGGACATAACGGATTGTGTGATGGTTGGTATAATGTAGGAGTATTCAAAATGAATGATGAAGTTGAGTATGATGAATATCACTTTTACGCATACCAAATGAATCAAAACTATAACGAAAATATGCAAATCCTATACAATATAATACCTAATTAAGCATTGTACAAATAAATTGCACATAACTATTGAAATGGTTATCTCAATTTAATATAATAATAAATATATAAACACAGAGAGCTATGAGAAAGTTATTTTTAATCGCAGTAGTTGCAACGATGTTTGTGGCCTGCAATAACGACATTGACCCATCTACAAATATGTCGGATAGCAGTACCGAAATTAAGGAGTTGATAGAGCAAGCAGCAAAAGAGGAGATAGACTATGATGCTCTATACTCAGCGCTCTCATCTATGGCCGTTGATGTAGAAAGTATTTGGGAGAGAAGTGGCAATGAGTTTATTGCACCATTGGGACTGCCTTCAACATTCGGCTGGTATATGGAAGAGGATGCTATATACCACTATGGTGAATCAGTGTTATTACTGGACAACGATGGCGAATTTGATATACCGAAGCCATACAAAGTGGCACTTGATTATAGATACAATGCTGAAGACCACACCATTACGACGAATTTCAAAGGGGATAGCCACGAGACTACAAAA
>JAFVRN010000043.1 GCA_017504265.1 Alistipes sp.
CGTTGCAGTTCAGCTTTCTGCTTCTCAATGATAAAGTCGTTCCGTTCCAGATGCTCCTTACCAGTGACAACCTTTGACTGCCCGCGTTCCATCAGCAGGATGTCGGATGCAAGGGTCTGCATCTGCATCATGTCATCGTCACCGTGCCACTGCGCTCCTCGAAGCTATCGTTGGCAGAGGCCTTAACGGTAAACTCCTTCACGCTCGGTGTTCCGCTTGAGGGGGTGACGCTAATCCAATCGGCGCTCGTCGTAACTTCCCAATCGAGGTCGGAGCTAAATGAGAAACTCTTAGAGCCTCCGCTACTCCCAAACTCGGCACTCATCTCTGTGCCATCAGCAAAGACAACACCCTTGGGCGTTGAATCGGCATCCTTGCTACTATCCTCGCACGACACCCCGATGAGCATCGCAGCGATTAGAAAAGTAAAAAGTTTTTTCATTGTATATTTGTATTTAGTATTTGTTTCACGTTTAGGGAGTCGAGGGTGTTTTGGGAGTTTAGGGACTAACTTCACTAACCTCTTTGCACACCATACTACAAAATTAAGCAAAATTTTCTCAACGAACAACACTCAGCGGGGACATTGTTCGCCAATAATAGAAAAAAAGAGGCTGAATAAAAAGTGTATTTTGTCGTTACGCTCGCCCTCAAAATGCTCATTTACGCTTAGTAAACTCTGCTTTTTCGGGCTTCGCAAGCCTAAAACTATATCTTTTTATTCAACCTCCTGACAAAATGGGGATGACTAATTTACTTTTTAGTCATCCCCAAATTGTACCACGGCGTGCAGGCTACTTCTTAGCCTCGTCGCCCTGTGGCTTATTGCGACGGTCGTAGACGAAGCGGCGAATCTTCTTCGTAGGTGTCTTTTCAAACTCACCCTCGTTATCTACAACCTTCGTAATCTTCGAAAAACGGTTTACCTTGGAGTTTACATACTCCATAACCTCTCGTTTAATCTCCTCCATTTTGAGGTTAAGCTGCTCGGCACTGACAGCCACCTTGTGTCTGAGTTCATCGTAGTACTCCTCGATAGCCTCTGTGTCGAAATGTACCAAGGCGATAAGCTTGCCATCCTCCTCGGTAACCACCGACTCGGCAACAAAACGGTTGCTGTTGAGTACCTCCTCAATATCTTCAGGGTAGATATTCTCACCGCTGGGGCCTACAATCATATTCTTCAGACGACCCTTGATATAGAGCCAGCCGTCGCCATCCAGTGCACCAAGATCTCCCGTGCGGAACCATCCATCCTCGGTGAATACAGCCTTTGTAGCCTCTTCATTCTTGAAGTAGCCTTGCATGACACAGGGGCTCTTAACAACAATCTCTCCCTGACCGGTCTCCGGATTGATGTTGTCGAGGCGTATATCCACACCTTTGAGAGCAGGTCCGGTAGAGCCAATGCGTACCATATCGCCCACAGCACCAGCCAATAGTGGCGCAGTCTCGGTAAGGCCATAGCCTATACCGTAGGGGAAGCTACCCTCCATGAGGAAACGCTCGGCCTCGGTGTCGAACTTGGCACCACCAATAGCAAATAGGCGCATACGTCCGCCAAAGAGTTTCTTGAGCTGCTTGCCGGCAACCTTATGCAGAAGCTTGCGTGACCAATTCCAACCGTATAGTTTGCTGAGCACGGCATTCTTCTCGAATGTGGGGCGTACCTTTCCACGATATACCTTCTCCATAATCAATGGCACAGAGGCCATAACCGTAGGACGTACCTTAGCCAGGGCGGGCATAAGTGCCGATGCGGTAGGTGGTCTGTCCATGTAGTGGATGCGTGCGCCACGTGAGAAGGGGAAGATCATGCCGAGCGTACACTCATAGGTATGCGAGAGCGGAAGTATTGATAGCAGCTCGTCGTTCTCGGTATAGTCAAAGACTGAGGGCACTACGGTAAGCTGCATAGCTATGTTGTAGTGCGAGAGCATAACACCTTTGGGCTTTGATGTAGTACCCGAGGTGTAGATGATGGCCGCCAAATCCTCCGGCTCGGGGATTCTTTTTTCGGCGCGCTGCTCGACACGCTGCGAGATGATGTTAAGTCCCTTGGTACGTATCACGATGTTCATACGCTCCACGGTACTCTTCGATAGCTTGGTGTATAGCTTATCCGATACGAGAATAGCCTTAGCTTCGGAGTGCTCGATAATCAGGTCAAGCTCCTCACTGGTAAAGTCTGGAAGGATGGGTACAACGACCATACCTGCGCTGGTCACTGCAAAATAAGATATGCCCCAGTTAGGCATGCTGCTACTCAGGATTGCCACCTTGTCGCCGGCACCTACACCGGCATCAAGCAACATCTCCTGTACCTTCTCGGCACGTTCGCCAGCCTCCTTATATGATATATCCTCGCCGTCAATCATCGAGAAAGCAATACGCTCAGAGAAATGCTCTACGCTATGCTTAAATATCTCATACAGAGTCTTAAAGGTCATAATAAGAGAATTTTTGTTAATAAATATGTATTCAAATCGGGTGCAAGATACCAATAATTTATTAAAATTCGTTAAATTTGGCACAAAATAAAACTCAATGATACCTAAAAATATTATAATAAATGCTGCACATAGGGCGGGTTTCGATCTTGTGGGAGTAGTTCCTGCAACAGCTCTTGCGGAGGAACGTAAACGCTTTGAAGAGTGGATGATAGAGGGTAACCATTCTACACTCCGATATTTGGAACGTAACATCGAAAAGCGGTTCGATGCACGCCTCTTGGTGGAGGGTTCACGCTCGATTGTAATTTGTGCTGTTTCGTACCTATCGCATATAAGCAGGGGCTATGCCGAGGGGTGTCGCACGAAGATTGCATCGTATGCACTGGCCCGAGACTATCATCTTACTATCAAGGAGATGTTACACTCGCTTGCCGAGGAGCTGAAAAAGGTATCGCCCGATATGCAATACCGAGCCTTTACGGACTCTGCTCCATTGGCCGAAAAGTCGCTTGCCGTGCGTGCCGGTTTGGGGTGGATAGGGCGTAATTCGCTGCTGGTTACACCCCAATACGGCTCTATGCTGTTGCTCGGAGAACTCGTTATAAATGAAGATGTTGATATTTATGACGAGCCTGTGATGAAGGATGGCTGCGGAGGATGCCGTATGTGTCGTGATAATTGTCCTAATGGTGCAATTATGGATAATCGTCTTATTGATACCCGACGTTGCATATCGTGTCGTACGATTGAGCGCGAGGGGGAGTGCGGTGCTATCAATCTGGATGGCTGGATATTTGGCTGCGATGCCTGTCAATCGGTGTGTCCTTACAATCGTAGAGCACCTTTGCACGGTAATCCTCGTTTCGATGCTGTCATAGATGTTACAAGTCTGGATGAGGATAGGTGGCGACAGATGACCGACGAGGAGTTCGCCCGGATAGCCTCACATACACCATTGACACGTGCCGGCTTGGAGCGTATACGTGCCAATATCTCGAATAAAGGGTAGGTAGAATACCCCAAAAAACTAAATTTCGTTAAAAATGGCCCGATAGATAATAATTTATCGGGCAAATATATTATATTTGCACGTTAATATTGAGTTATCGAAATGGAACAGTTCAAACTATGGAATAGAATAACGGGATGGATGGTCTTTGCTGTGGCCTCGATCTCCTATCTTCTCACGATGGAGCCCACGTCGAGTTTGTGGGATTGCAGTGAGTTTATAGCTACGTCATATAAGCTGGAGGTGGGACACCCGCCCGGAGCCCCGCTCTTTATGATGCTTGCACGTTTGGCCTCGATGTTCGCCCCCTCGGTCGAGAGTGTACCTGTGGCTATCAATGCCATGAACTCGCTGGCATCGGGACTATGTATCCTCTTCTTATTTTGGACTATCACGCATTTGGCACGTCGTATTCTTACGCAGGAGGGTGAGGCGATGACTCCGACGAGAAGCATCCTGATACTTGGTGCAGGTGTTATCGGTGCGTTGTCGTATGCCTATACCGACACCTTTTGGTTCTCGGCTGTTGAGGGTGAGGTATATGCGCTATCGTCGATGTTTACAGCACTTGTGGTGTGGCTTATGTTGCGCTGGGAGGAGAATGCCGATAGCCCGACATCCATGCGCTGGATAGTGCTTATAGCCTACCTTATGGGATTATCCATAGGTGTACACATCCTCAACCTGCTGACAATACCGGCATTGGTGATGATATTCTTCTTCCGTCGTTATCAGTTCCGTACGACGAAGGATTACATCATAAAGATTCTACTTGCGCTGGTGGTGTCGATGCTTATATTGGGTGTTATCAACGGTATTATCATACCATACACCGTGGCCCTTGGCGCAGCATTTGACACCTTTACGGTAAACAAACTCGGTATGCCGGTAAATTCCGGTATGCTGATATTTGTGACTCTGCTCTTTGTGTCGCTTGGTTTGCTTATTCTCTTCACTCACAAGCGACGTATGCGTATACTCAACGTGGTGTTGATGTCGCTTACGGTAATTCTCATTGGCTTTGCATCGTATGCCTCGGTGACAATACGTGCCGCAGCCAATCCGCCGATGAACTCGAATGACCCTTCTACGCCTCACACGCTGCTCAGTATGCTCAATCGTGACCAATATGGTCAGCGACCACTGCTCAGTGGCCCCTATTACTCTGCGATGCCGCTGTCGATGACATATGTTTCGGACGACTACTATGCCGATGACTACTATATCCCTACGGGCGACTACGATGCGAAGAGTATGACGTGGCTGAATCCCGAAACGGGTAAGTACGAGGAGCGCAGCATCTTCGACAACTATCACTATCCGTCGGAGGCATACCGCTTCATGCCACGTATGTGGTTCTACTCGCGTCGTGCCGACTACGAAGCCGGATGGGTGGATACCACGGGTGGTCATCCGAGTGTTGAGCGAGTATCGGCCGAAGGAGTCAGATGGTGGGAGCCTACTGCGTGGGAGGATATTCGCTATTTTGTCGGATACCAGTTCGGCGATATGTTTTGGCGTTATTTCTTATGGAACTTCGTAGGCCGTCAGGATGATACGATGCTCGAAAAGGATGAAAACGGAGTCTATATGCACGGCGGGTGGCTGTCGGGTATAGAGTTCGTCGATGAACTGTTCTGTGGCCCGCAGGATAACCTGCCAAGCGAGATGGCAAACAACAGCGCACGTAACACATACTTTTTCCTGCCGTTGTTGCTCGGTCTGATGGGCTTCGTCTATCAGTTTGGCCGCGATTGGCGCAACTTCTTTATCGTGTTGTTGCTCTTTGTGATGATGGGTATAGCTTTGGTGGTATATTTTAACACTGCACCCAACGAACCACGAGAGCGTGACTATGTATATGCAGGTGCTTTCTACGCCTTCTCGATTTGGATAGGCTTGGGTGTGTTGGCCATAGGCGAGATATTCGAGTCGCTGGCAGCAAGGCTCGGAGGGCTGACCCCTCGCCGTATGAGGGTGGCCGCATTGGTTGCTGTACTTATATCGGCAAGCGTACCTACGGTGCTGGCTACCGAGAACTGGGACGACCACGATCGTTCGGGACGATATATGGCACGTGACATCGGTATGAACTATCTTAATACACTGCCTCGTAATGCTATCGTCATTAACTTTGGAGATAACGACACCTTCCCACTGTGGTACTGTCAGGAGGTTGAGGGCGTGCGTAAGGATGTACGTGTTATGAACTCGTCGTATCTTGGTGGAGAGTGGTATATAGACGAGATGAAGCTGGCGGCAAACGATGCCGATGGTGTTCCATTTACCATACCTTCGACGCAGTATAGCTTCCGAAACGATGTGGTACTTGTGGCAGATCCTGTCGATGTACTCGACACACAGCAGGCACGTCGTCTGCGTGCCGAGAAGCGTCGCATAGACAATGTGTCGTTCTACGATATACGTTATACGGCAGAAGATGGTGCGCAACGACGCATTACGGGTAGCTACTCGGCACTATACAATCGTCTGCTCGATGCTCAGGATATAATCGAGAAGTACGATCCCATATTACAAGAGTTTATGGCATCGGGCGAGGAGCCTTCCGAGTATATATACAACATCTATACGCAATATACCAATGCCTACGATGTTGTGGATGCCATCCTCGACGACCAAAACTTCATCAACGACCTCACGCTGATGGAGGAGTATTGGGCATTGAGCGACAGGGCTAAGAATGGAGAGCTATACCTCTCGGATGCCATACGTCTGTTCAAGTCGGATAAGCCTATGACGCTGGTTATCAACCGTGGTCGTATACATCTGCTCGATGAGGGCGAGACCATTGCCGAGGAGGAGCGTGGCGAGGATTACGATATGGTAGGCCGTGTGCTGCCATATGTCGATAGCTACTATGATGGCAACAATTCGGATTATATCCTTGCAGCAAACAAATATGTAGTGCCCGTAGATAAGGATGCGGCCATTGCCTCTGGTATAGTAGGCGAGGAGGATAGAGAGCTGCTGGTAGATAAGATCTCAGTGAAGCTCGATAAGACGCTCATCACCAAGGATCACCTCATGATGCTCGACCTTTTTGCACACTTCGGCTGGCAGCGACCACTCTGTTTTACCCAGACGCATATTATGCGTGACTACGGTGTTGTGGACTATGCCCGTTTCGATGGCTATTCGTACACGTTGGTGCCGATCTATACGCCACATCGCTCGGGTGCCGAGGTGGGATCGATGAATATCGATGCCCTCTACCCATACTATATGCCTACGGAGGAGCAGGCCGAGACAGCCTTGCGTTATGGTAACCTTGCCGACGAGGATGTCAATGTAGATTACTTCTACCGTTTTAACGTCACAGCAGCACGCTTCCGTGAGAACTTTGCGCGTCTGGCCTCCGGCTTTATACGTCGTGGCGGTGAGGAGGACTTGGAGCGAGCCGAGAGTCTTTTGGATAAGGGACTTATGATGCTGCCTCCAAATAAGTTGGGATATAGCCACTCGGCAGTATTGCCCTACATACGCGGCTACTACACCATTGCACAGAGCTACCTCGACAGATCGGTGATATACCTCGAAGAGGCAGTGGCTATGCTCGACAAGATGGTGGGTATGAAGAGCGATATAGAGCATACGACCGACATCTTCGGATACTTCTACGAACTCTCGGACCGCGCCGCTGAGCTGCAAGCTACGGCACGTCACTATGGCAACGATACCATCGACGTAGACCGCTTGCTTGTCCTTAGCGATGAGAACTTTGCACGCTCCGAGGACAACTTCCGTAAGGGCGACCTGCTGGCTGCACAGTATATCGCCAAGCGTGGCGAGTGGGTGCGACACTATCTGCAATATGCCACATATCGTAGCTTTACGCCTAAGATTAGCGACGAGTTGTACAATGCTATGCTCGATATCATCGAGACGTTGCGCCTAAGCCACGATGTAGCAGGTAGCTTCGACTGGGTGGCAGGTGTGGATAGCACGGCACTGCTTACGGAAAATGCTCTGATTTTTGACAACCTTGTGGTGCAATATATGGATGCTATAAAGCGACTCACACCGGCAAGTGCCGACGATGTGCTTATGTCGCTTGTGGAGCTCCATCTATGCAACCTCTTCGAGATATACAGCAACCTGCCATCGGATAGATATGAGTCGGGCGTGGGTGCTATATATATCGACGATTTGGTTGAGTTCTTGGAACGCCCCGAGGTCTATGATACTCTTAGAGCATACTACTCGATGTAGAGTCATCAGAATACAAAAACAAGAAGATATAAAACAAAATATTTGGATATGGAAAAGATTGTTCTGTACAACACGCTCACACGCCGTAAGGAGACGTTTGAGCCTATCAACCCTGAGCACGTGGGAATGTATGTTTGCGGCCCTACCGTCTATGGCGACCCACACCTTGGACATG
Source organism: Alistipes sp. (assembly GCA_017504265.1). Classification (GTDB taxonomy): domain Bacteria; phylum Bacteroidota; class Bacteroidia; order Bacteroidales; family Rikenellaceae; genus Alistipes. Next base: position 7,868 of record JAFVRN010000043.1, read on the forward strand.
CCCGTCCGGCTGTCACGTTTGACCTGTTGTTCCGCTACTTGCAATCCCTCGGATACAAGGTGCGCTACGTGCGTAACATCACCGATGTAGGCCACTTGGAGCAGGATGCCGATGATGGCGAGGATAAGATTGCAAAGAAGGCACGTTTGGAGCAGCTCGAACCTATGGAGATTGCCCATTACTACACGGAGCGATACCACGATGCTATGCGTGAGTTGGGTGTCAAGTCGCCCTCTATCGAGCCTCACGCCTCGGGACATATCATCGAGCAGATAGAGATGGTTAAGCGTATCCTCGATGCCGGCTATGCCTACGAGTCAAATGGCTCGATATACTTCGATGTGGAGAAGTATAACCACGACTTCCATTACGGTCGTTTGTCGGGACGTAACCTCGACGATATTGTTACCAACACCCGTGAGCTTGATGGTCAAAGCGATAAGCACCACTCGTTCGACTTTGCACTATGGAAGAAGGCTTCGCCCGAGCATATTATGCGTTGGCCATCACCATGGAGCGATGGCTTCCCAGGTTGGCATATGGAGTGTTCGGCGATGAGCACCAAGTATCTTGGCGAGCAGTTCGATATACATGGTGGCGGTATGGATCTGATGTTCCCGCACCACGAGTGCGAGATAGCGCAGTCTACTGCGGCCTTGGGTAAGGACTCGGCACGCTACTGGGTGCATAACAATATGATTACCATCAACGGACAGAAGATGGGTAAGTCTTTGGGTAACTTCATCACCTTGGAGCAGCTCTTCACAGGCTCTCATCCTATGCTTGTGCAGGCATATAGCCCAATGACTATTCGCTTCTTTGTGTTGCAGGCGCACTATCGCTCGACTCTTGACTTCTCGAATGAGGCATTGCAGGCTGCGGAGAAGGGCCTGGATCGCCTTATGAAGGCTGTCGAGACCCTCGAGAAGCTCACCCCGGGCGATAAGTCTACCTCCGATGTCGCAGACTTGGAGCGCAGATGTCGTGAGGCTATGGCCGATGACCTCAACTCGCCTATGGTAATCTCGGCAATGTTCGACTGGGTGCGTATCATCAATCAGGCTGCCGAAGGTCAGCAGAGCTTTACGGCCGAAGATCTCGCTACGTTGAAGAGTACCGTGCATCGATACCTTTTCGACATCTTAGGACTACGCAACGAGAAGGCTGCAACGGCCGGTGGTGGCAAAGATATGGTAACGCCACTTGTAGAGATGCTACTCAATATGCGTATGGAGGCTAAGGCTGCCAAGGATTGGGCAACGTCGGATAGAATACGTGATGAGCTTACATCCATCGGCGTTAGGGTTAAGGATCGTAAGGATGGCTTTGACTGGGATTTGATGTAATAAGGTGTCGTATGCGGACTCAGCATCGCTGTGTCAGATAATCAGCGATGTGGGCTTGAAGGTCTCGGCCAATAATGCCGAGACCCTAACGTACGCAGCCCCCGAAATGTCCACCTTCCTGCACTGCATGCCTGCGCGATGGAGCCTTGTATGATTACAAAAGATAAGCAAACTATCTTGTAAACAAAGACCATAGATGGTATCACAAGAACAGATAAACGACCTCAGAGAGCGTGTCGCCAAGCTCGAAACGGCCATAGACATAGAACAGCGACGTATAGACCTGCAAAATGAGCAGGAGCGTACCGAGGAGCCTACATTTTGGGATAACCCCGATGAGGCTCGCAAGCAACTCAAAAAGGTAGCAGACATACGCGCCGTAATAGAGGAGTGGGAGGGAATGTCACGTATGGTGGCAGACCTGGAACTCCTCCCCGACTTCGTGGCCGAGGGTGTGCTTAGCGAAGTAGAGGCCGAGGAGCAGTATCGCTCGGCAGTAGAGGGTGTGGAGCGTGGAGAGCTGCGTCAGATGCTCTCGGGAAAGGAGGATAAGTTGGGGGCGATAGTCGATATTAATGCCGGTGCAGGCGGTACCGAGGCATTGGACTGGGCGCAGATGTTGTTACGTATGTATACCCGTTGGGGTGAGGCACACGGCTATGGTGTAAAGGTGATAAGCTATCAGGCCGGCGAGGAGGTAGGTGTTAAGTCGTGTACGTTGGAGTTTGAGGGTGAGTATGCCTATGGGTATTTGCGTAGCGAGAGCGGTGTGCATCGTATGGTGCGCCTCTCGCCTTTTAATGCCAATAACAAGCGTCAGACGACATTTGCTTCGGTATTCGTATCGCCTGCCATAGACGACAGTATCGAGATAAACATATCGCCTGCCGACATAGAGTGGGATACCTTTCGTGCGAGTGGAGCGGGTGGCCAGAATGTGAATAAGGTGGAGACAGCCGTGCGTCTACGCTACCATGGCAAGGATGCCGAGACGGGAGAGAGCGTAGAGTTCCTTATAGAGAATATGGAGACACGCTCGCAGCTCAATAACCGTGAGAATGCCATGCGCATACTACGTTCGAAGCTATACCAAAGAGAGTTGGATAAGCGTATGGCCACGCAACAGGCGTTGGAGGCGACGAAGAAACGTATCGAGTGGGGCTCGCAGATACGAAGCTACGTCTTTGATGACAGACGTGTCAAGGATCATCGCACCGGCTATCAGACATCTAACGTAGATGCGGTAATGGATGGCGATTTGGATGGATTTATTAAGGAGTACCTGCTAAACTACTAAACGATATAATGTCTAAGCTGCTACATATCGCCGTGTTGTCGCTCCTTGCCATAACTACTGTTGTGGCACAGGAGGTACAGGTAGGTGCAACCGATACAGAGAGCTATATGCCGAGGTTGCAGGGACGACGTGTGGCGGTATTGGCAAACCATACGGCGATGTACTCCGATGAGGAGCATCTCGTGGATATGTTGCACCGAGAGGGTGTCTGTTTGGTCGGTATCTTCGCTCCCGAACACGGTTTTCGTGGCAGTATAGAGGCGGGGGCAAAGGTGCAAAATGGGGTCGATGAGCGCACGGGGGTAGCCATACTCTCGTTGTATGATGGTAATACACAGCGTCCCTCGGATGAGGTGATGCGCTCGTTCGATGTGCTGGTTGTAGATATGCAGGATGTGGGACTTAGGTTTTATACATACTACATATCTATGCTCAGGATGGTGGATGCTTGTGCCGACTATGGCAGGGAGGTTATAATCCTTGACCGTCCCAATCCCAACGGACACTATGTAGATGGGCCAATTTTGGATATGAAATATAGGTCGGGAGTAGGGTGGTTGCCAATACCCGTTGTGCATGGTATGACGCTGGGTGAAATAGCGTGTATGGCCATAGGCGAGGGGTGGGCAAAGAGTGCCGATCTGACGGTGGTCCGATGCCGTAACTACGACCATACGACACACTATACGCTCCCCATAGCGCCGTCACCCAACCTGCCTACGCAGCATGCCATATATCTATACCCATCGACTTGTCTGTTCGAGGGTACGGTGATGAGTATGGGTCGTGGTACGGATTGGCCATTCGAGGTATATGGACATCCGTTGATGCCCGATAGGGGATTCAGCTTCACCCCACAGCCCAATGCAGGTTCTAAGAATCCGCCACATAGCTCTAAACGCTGCTTTGGGGTGGACCTGCGTGGTATAGCGGATGAGAGTATATGGAGCGAAGGTATAAATATAGAATATATCATCGATGCCTACAATAGCCTCTCTATGGGCGATAGCTTCTTTACTCCGATGTTCGAGAAGCTAATAGGCGTAGGTTATGTGCGTGAGATGATCAAGGCCGGATATTCGGCCGAGGCTATCGAGGCTATGTGGAGCGATGATGTGGAGCGTTTCAAGGTACTGCGCAGAGAGTACCTCTTGTACGAGGAGTCGCTATGATATAACTAAAACAGAGATAATATGGGATTTTTCGATTTATTCAAAAAGAAGAGTGTACAGCCACAACAACCCGTTGCCACGGATGTAGCCGCAGAGGATGTAGCTACGGAGGTAACTACACCGGCCGAGGTCGATACCGAGGAGCAGGAGGTGGTAGACATCGATCAGGAGCGTAAGGAGCTTGAAAGTGGCTTGGAGCGTACGAAGGAGGGCTTCTTTGGTAAGCTTAAACGTGCCATTGCAGGCCGTACCACTGTCGATGCCGACGTGTTAGACGACTTGGAGGAGGTGCTTATAACCTCAGACGTGGGTGTCGATACCACCGTGAAGATCATACGTCGCATCGAGGAGCGTGTGGCACGTGATAAGTATATGAATACCTCGGAGCTACACGACATCTTACGCGACGAGATTGCTACGCTTATGGAGGAGTCGCATCGCTCGACCAAGGATTTCGGTATAGAGGTTAAGGAGGGTATGCCCTATGTTATGATGGTTGTAGGTGTCAATGGCGCAGGTAAGACTACGACTATAGGTAAGCTCGCTGCGCAGCTGCGTAAGGCGGGACGCAATGTCTACATAGGTGCTGCCGACACCTTCCGTGCCGCAGCTATCGACCAGCTTGCAGTATGGGCAGAGCGTGCAGGAGCTACCATGGTACGTCAGGATATGGGCTCGGATCCGGCATCTGTGGCATACGATACGTTGCGCTCGGCCGTGGCTAACGGTGCCGATGTAGTGCTTATCGACACAGCGGGTCGTCTGCACAACAAGGTCGGCTTGATGAAGGAGCTTACGAAGATACGCAACGTGATGTCTAAGGTAATTCCGGATGCGCCACACGAGGTGATGCTTGTGTTGGACGGCTCGACAGGACAAAATGCTTTCGAGCAGGCCAAGCAGTTTACCGAAGCTACGCAGGTGACATCGCTGACCATCACCAAACTCGATGGCACGGCCAAGGGTGGCGTGGTGATAGGTATCAGCGATAAGTTTCATATTCCGGTGCGCTATATCGGCATTGGCGAGGGTGTAGACCAGCTTAAAATGTTCGACCGTCACGAGTTTGTCCGCGCCTTGTTTGGTGATGCCAAGAAGTAGGCAGATGCTGTAACACAATGCAAAAGAGAGTATGAAGAAGATAAATATTATAACGCTCGGCTGCTCGAAGAATACCGTAGACTCGGAGCATCTTGCTGCACAACTTGCTGCAATGGATTATGAGATAGTCTTCGATAGCGACCGCACGGATGCCGATGTTGTAGTCATTAATACCTGTGGTTTCATTGGCGATGCCAAGCAGGAGTCGATAGATACCATACTGCGTGCAGCACAACTAAAAGAGGCGGGACGCATCGACGAGCTCTTTGTTGTGGGCTGCCTCTCGCAGCGTTATGCCGATGAGCTACGTCCCGAGCTACCGGAAGTAGATGACTTCTTCGGCGTGAACGATTGGGAGGATATAGTTGCAAGATTGGGGGCTAAGTATCGTCGTGAGTTGGAAACACGTCGCGAGCTCTCCACTCCATCGCACTACGCCTACCTCAAAATCTCGGAGGGGTGTAACTGGATGTGTGGCTATTGCGCCATACCGCTTATTCGTGGCCGTCATCGCTCGGTAGCCATGGAGGATCTTATCGCCGAGGCTGAGGAGCTGGTTCGTGGCGGTGTGCGTGAACTTATGGTCATCGCGCAGGATACGACATACTATGGAATGGACCTATATGGCGAGCGTAAGCTTGCAGAACTATTGGAGCGTCTTTGCCGCATCGAGGGTTTGGAGTGGATACGCCTTCACTACGCCTATCCTACGGAGTTCCCCGATGAGGTGATTGAGGTTATGGCACGTGAGAAGAAGATATGCCGTTACCTTGATATCCCCTTCCAGCATATCTCCGATAACCAGCTTACAGCAATGAAGCGCCGCCATAGCAAAGCCGATGCCTATGCTCTTGTCGAGAAGTTGCGACGTGCTATACCTGATATTGCGCTTCGCACAACACTTCTTGTAGGCTATCCTGGTGAGACCGAGGAGGATTTTGCGGAACTTATGCAGTTTGTGCGTGACTGCCGCTTCGACCGCCTTGGTGTCTTCCCTTATTCCGAAGAGGAGGGAACATACTCTGCAACACGCCTTAGTGACGATGTCGAGGAGGATGTTAAGCAGAGCCGTGTAGATCGCATTATGCGCCTGCAAGAGCGTATATCGTTGGAGAATAATGCGCGCCGTGTTGGTCAGAGTATGCGTGTGATAATAGATCGCCGTGAGGGTGATTTTTATATAGGACGCTCGGAGTACGACTCGCCCGAGGTAGACCAGGAGATAGTCATCGACAGCGGTGGTAAGCGTCTCTATCGTGGTCGCTTCTACAACGTGGCAATCACCGACTGCGAGGACTACGACCTATATGCTGTGCTTAAATAATAGATTAAGCCGATAGGTGGCATAATAACTAATAGGGGTGGCAATTCGCTTGCCACCCCTATTAGTTGCTATCGGCCTTGTTACTTGGCGTATGACACCGAGCGTGTTTCGCGAATTACGGTAATCTTCACCTGACCTGGATATGTCATCTCATCCTGTATCTTCTTGGCTATATCGTGTGACAAAGCCTCAGACTCCTGATCCGAGAGTTTATCCGCGCCGACGATAACACGTAGCTCACGACCTGCCTGTATCGCATAGGTCTTGATAACGCCAGGATATGACAGAGCTATATCTTCCATCTCCTTCAAGCGCTTTATATACGACTCTACAACCTCACGGCGTGCGCCGGGACGGGCACCTGAGATAGCGTCACACACCTGAATGATAGGTGCTATGAGCGATGTCATCTCCACCTCGTCGTGGTGTGCACCTACTGCATTGCATACATCGGGCTTCTCCTTGTAACGCTCTGCGAGTTTCATACCGATAATTGCGTGTGGCAATTCAGGCTCATCGTCGGGCACCTTGCCTATATCGTGCAGCAGACCGGCACGACGTGCTGCCTTAGGGTTGAGACCCAGCTCGGCAGCCATAATACCTGCAAGGTTTGCAGTCTCACGTGCGTGCTGCAAGAGGTTCTGACCATATGACGAGCGGTACTTCATCTTACCGATAAGGCGTATAAGCTCGGGATGTAGACCGTGTATACCCAAATCGATGGTAGTGCGCTTACCTACCTCGACAATCTCCTCCTCTATCTGCTTCTTAACCTTAGCTACGACCTCCTCGATGCGTGCCGGGTGTATACGACCATCGGTCACAAGCTGATGCAAGGCAAGACGTGCTATCTCACGGCGTACGGGATCGAAGCCCGAGAGGATGATAGCCTCGGGGGTGTCATCCACAATAATCTCTATACCTGTAGCTGCCTCCAACGCACGTATATTACGTCCCTCACGACCGATGATGCGACCCTTGACCTCGTCCGACTCGATGTTAAACACCGTAACGGCATTCTCAATGGCAGTCTCGGTAGCTACCCTCTGTATCGAAGCTACTACGATGCGCTTAGCCTCCTTGGTTGCCGAAAGCTTGGCCTCCTCGATAGTCTCGGCCACGTATGCCGCTGCATCGGCCTTAGCCTCGGCCTTCATATTCTCGATAAGCACGTTCTTGGCATCCTCAGAACTCATTCCCGAGATCTGCTCGAGGCGTAGGTTCTGCTCCTTGATGACCGCTGCAAGCTCCTCCTTGCGTGCCTCTACGTTCTGCATCTGTGCTTCGAGCTGCTCCTTTCGACGCTCACACTCGGCGGTGCGCTTATCCAAATCGCGCTCCTTATGCTGCAAGTTAGCCTCGGTCTGCTTTGCGCGCTGCTCGCTCTGTTGCAACTTCTGGTTGCGCTCGTTTACCTGGCGATCGTGGTCGCTTTTAAGCTGGATAAACTTCTCCTTGGCTTGAAGCATCTTCTCCTTCTTTATCATTTCGCCGTCTGCCTCAGCCTTGGCAACTATGGCCTTAGCTCGTGCTCGTGCAGCAAAGTAGGCTGTAAGGCCACCTGCTATGGCACCTAATGCAACACCGACGATTACATAAATAATATCCATTCCCATAATTTTGGTGTTTATATAATAAGTTTTAGTATGTTACAAAAAAAAAACCGCAAAGACTCCTTACTTGTTTGACGAATCCGCAGATAAGTCATAGGTGGGGCTCCGAGGTACGCAACAGTCCACTGGTGACACTACGTGTCACACCCATAAGGGTTGAGGCCTTGTTTTGTAACATCTGCTCGAGAGTTGTCCCAATGTTATATAAATTGTACAGTTCGCAAAGCTTTAAGGAATCTATGCGGGATAGATTATTCTATGTAAAGAACCATGATACTGTTTCGTGGGCAATATCTCCCCCCCCCTCGTTACCTATGTAGCGAAAACCTCGCCACGGCTAAGCCTACGCCTTGATATATTTGCGTATGCGCTCCTCTATGGCGTATAGGTCGTCTACATCCTCATCTCCCAGCGACGAGTGGTGCTCGCTGCTAAGTGCGAGTATAGAGCTGCGTAGTGCTGCTAATGCCAAACGGTCTTGCATATCAAACTTGGGTATGCGTGCAAAGTCTGCAATCTGCTCGTTAAGGCGTTTTGCCGCCTCACGGTATAGCTCCTCATTAGCTGCATCGATGGTCATCGGGTAGCTCTTACCTGCTATTGTCAGCGTTATTTTTATCTTACCTTCTACCATCGTCTACTCCTTCTCTTGTTCGTGTTTTATGGCTGCTATGCACTGGTCTACTTCCCGCAATAAGCTATTTACCCTTGCACGAGCCCTTGTGACGTTGCCTCCTCCTGTGCCACGCATAACCTCGCTTAGCTCGGCACTGCGCAGACGTGTATCCAACTCTCTTACACGCTCTTCGAGGTGACGCTTCTCAGATAGTAGCTTATCTCGCTCCTTAGTCAGCGCACGGCACTCAGCCGATACTCTCTCGTGGTCGGCTATCAATCGCTCAACCTGAGCGTGCAGCAACTTAACTATCTCCTTCTGAGCCATAAGACAACGTATGATTATATAATCACGCTCAAAGATAGCTATTTTCTATCAATTTTCAAAATATTCTATCTATTTTCCTTTGCTCGGCGTTCAATTATCGCAGCCGTATCACACCTGTCAGGCTATAAACGAAAACCTACACTTTTATTCAACTCCTCACCCCACATAACAAAATGGAGGTGGCTAATTAACCTTTTTAGCCACCTCCATTTAAGTATAATCAAATTGCTTACAAGCTCTTCAAGTATGAAGATACGTTCTCGAAGATACGAGCCTCTACGTCGTCTGCCTCGGCACGTACAAACTTCTCACCTGTAACGGCCTCGTACAGCTCGATGTAACGCTCCGTGATACCTGCAACTACCTCGGGTGTCATATCGGGCACTACCTCGCCCTCACGACCCTGGAATCCGTTGTCCATAAGCCACTCACGTACGAACTCCTTAGATAGCTGCTTCTGCTTCTCGCCACGTGCAAGACGCTCTTCGTAGCCCTCCTTGTAGAAGTAACGCGATGAGTCGGGCGTATGTATCTCGTCCATAAGATATATGGTGCCGTTCTTCTTTCCGAACTCATACTTTGTATCCACGAGTATCAGTCCCATCTTTGCGGCAATCTCCGTACCGCGTTGGAAGATGGCACGTGTATATGCCTCCAACTGCTCGTACTCCTCACGTGATACGAGGCCCTGAGCAATGATTTCCTCCTTTGATATATCCTCGTCGTGACCCTCGTCTGCCTTAGTCGTAGGTGTGATGATAGGCTCTGGGAACTTCTGATTCTCGACCATACCATCAGGCATCTCCACGCCACAAATGCTGCGCTTACCTGCTTTGTACTCACGCCAAGCGTGTCCCGAGAGATAGCCACGTATAACCATCTCTACCTTGTATGGCTCGCAACGGTGACCCACGGTAACCATAGGGTCGGGAACAGCTATCTTCCAGTTGGGTAGGATGTCGGCTGTGGCATCAAGGAACTTTGCAGCAATCTGGTTAAGCACCTGTCCTTTGAATGGTATGCCCTTAGGTAGTACCACGTCGAATGCTGAGATACGGTCCGATACGACCATCACCAAGTAGTCGTCGTTGATGTTGTATACATCACGTACCTTACCTACATAGTGACCCTTCTGTCCCTCGAACTCGAAGTTATTCTTAACAATAGCGTTCATTACTATAATCTTTTTTAATTAGTACGACTTAGCGAATAGTACACGGTAGTGTGAAGGCTTACCCGAGTATACGCACTTGCCCTCCTCGGGGGTGACATCCATAGGTATGCAACGAATTGTTGCCTTCGTGGCATCCTTGATAGCCTGCTCGGTCTCGGGTGTGCCATCCCAGTGTGCGAGGATGAAACCGCCCTTATCGTTGAGTACCTGCTGGAACTCCTCCCATGTATCTACCTTTGTAATCATCGAGTTGCGGTAGTCCAGAGCCTTTTTGAAGATGTTGGCCTGAATATCGTCCAACAAGGCTACGATACGCTCCGTAAGACCCTCTTGCGATACTACCTCCTTGGTGAGGGTATCACGGCGTGCAAGCTCGATAGTGCCATTCTCCATATCGCGTGGTCCGAGTGCCAAGCGTACCGGAATACCCTTCAACTCGTACTCGGCAAACTTAAAGCCCGAGCGTACATTGTCACGACCGTCAATCTTTACAGATACACCCTTAGCTCGTAGCTCCTTGGCAATCTCCTCAAAACGTTCCACGGCTGCCACACGCTGCTCCTCGCCACGGTAGATAGGTACCATAACCACCTGTATAGGTGCGAGCTTTGGAGGCAGCACCAAACCGTTGTTGTCGGAGTGTGCCATAATCAGCGCACCCATAAGACGTGTTGATACGCCCCACGATGTAGCCCATACGTACTCCTGCTTGCCATCCTTATTTGTATATTGTACATCGAATGCCTTGGCGAAGTTCTGTCCAAGGAAGTGTGATGTGCCACTTTGCAAGGCCTTGCCATCCTGCATCAATGCCTCGATGGTGAGTGTATCGACAGCACCTGCAAAACGCTCGTTAGGTGACTTGTGTCCTACGATGACGGGTACTCCCATCCACTCCTCGGCGAAGGTCTTGTAGACGTTAATCATACGCTCTGTCTCCTCCTGTGCCTCCTCGGCTGTGGCGTGTGCCGTATGTCCCTCCTGCCACAAGAATTCAGCGGTGCGTAGGAACAGACGTGTGCGCATCTCCCAACGAACAACATTAGCCCACTGGTTGCAGAGGATAGGCAGGTCGCGATACGACGTAATCCAATTCTTGTACGTATTCCAGATGATTGTCTCGGATGTGGGGCGTACAATAAGCTCCTCTTCGAGGCGTGCTGCGGGGTCTACAACGACACCCTTGCCCTCGGGGTCGTTCTTCAAACGATAGTGCGTAACTACGGCGCACTCCTTGGCGAAGCCCTCTACGTGGCTTGCCTCACGCGAAAAGAACGATTTGGGAATAAATAGCGGGAAGTATGCGTTCTCGTGTCCTGTCTCCTTGAACATCCTGTCCAACACGTCACGCATCTTCTCCCAAATGGCATAGCCATATGGCTTGATAACCATACAGCCACGTACAGCCGAGTTCTCGGCCAAGCCTGCCTTAATAACCAAATCGTTGTACCATTGCGAGTAGTTCTCGTCGCTCTTGGTCAAATCTTTAAGTTCAACTGCCATTGTATATCTTATTTTATTTCTTGCTATTTCGCAGATAGTAGTGCTTTGAGCCTACAAAGATACGAAAAATTATTAATTTTTCACTCTTTTCTTACCTCTTATATATGTAGAGGTCGCCTATGACGATATACTGCGCTACGCCCTCGGCATTCGGAGCATCGAACGACGAACAGAAGCGGGGTAGGTCGACGTCTATCGTGAGTCGATTATGCTCAGGATTACTGCGTGCCACATCCCAATAGTGTATATTGGCAGGATTTCCCGGAGCCCAGTTGGCACGGTCGTAGATGTACGTACCCTGCTGTACATAGTTGTCGGCATTGGAGTAGAATATACGTCCCGAGGCAGCCTGCTTGTGGCCATCGATAACTATGGAGTAGCTGTTCTCCACAAATTCGGCCATATTCTGAGGTGTATATCCCGCAATATCGGGGAACGTTCCCATATCGTGTCCGTGTCCTGTGATGCTCAGACGAAGCTCCATATCTCCTGCCTCGTCTGGTATCTCTACTTCGCGTACTCCAAGACGCTCGGCCGCCTCGATGTCGTGACCCTCGACACCATATGCCCAGCCACGATAGCCGCTGTTGCCATTGTTGTACGAGTCGTACAGGCGTTTTACGCACAGCAACTCGCGTGGTGCCTCGCCGTCGTATAGCAGGAAGCGCAGCTTGAAGCTGTGCGCTCGCTCCTCCGAGCCGTCGAAACCTCCGTAGAAGTAGCAGAACTCCGTGTCGCCCTGCAACATCGAACTATACTCCGTAACATCTATATAAAACCTCTTCTCCCACTCCGAGTCGAAAGCACCACCAAAGGGGGTGAAGGCTCTTACTATCTCGTACCATTGGTCGTCGGCCTTGTTGTGGATGAAGAGCATGGTGGTATAGTCATACTCGGCAGGCCCTCGGCCAATAGAGCCCATCGTATATTCGAGAATAACACGGCGACGCTCTCCCTCGGGAAAGTTGAGCATGAAGCGTGGCTCCTCCGCACCCCATCCTGTGAACAACAGCGCATACTCGTCGCTGATTATCTCGCTGCTGGGTGCGCTACTCTCGGGGTTGGCCTTGTAGAAAGGACGGCGATCGAGCTGTATGGCGAGCTTGTCGTTGTCGCGCTGCGGAGGTGTGATAACATCATTCTCGGGCTCTCCGCCGCCACAGGCGGCGAGGAGAGATACCGATACGATGGCTGTAAATAATCTATTCATATTATTAAATGTCGTTGTTTAGCTGGTGTATGTCGGTCGATGTCTCCTGCTCGCCCAAAAGGTGCTTGGAGAAGTAGTCGGCCATACGCCAGAAGAAGTACTCGTTCATATCGCCAAAGCCGTGACGCTGGCCTGGGAGTAGGAGCATATCGAAACGTTTGTTGGCGCGTATCAGAGCATCTACAACACGTAGCGTATTACCAGGGTGTACGTTTTCGTCGATATCGCCGTGTACGAGTAATAGGTTACCCTTCAAGCGTGATGCTAACTCGGGGTTTTGTGATATATGGTACTCGAAGATTGTCTCGCCATCCTCGTTTACCTTCTCGGTTATTCCGTGATGCTTCTCGCTCCACCAACGGTTGTATATGTTGTTGTCGTGGTTACCGGCACATGATACTGCCACGTCGAAGAAATCGGGGTACATAAGTATCGCCGCAGTAGACATAAAGCCGCCTCCCGAGTGACCGTGTATACCAACACGTGTGATATCGATGTAGTCGTAGCGTGCCGCGAGCTGCTGTGCAGCTACAACCTTGTCTGCAAGGCCGTAGTCACGTAGATTGCCATATCCGTAGTTGTGATACCACTTCGAACGGTCGGGATGACCACCACGGTTACCTACCGTGATTACTATAAAGCCCAACTGTGCCAATCTATCCGTACGGTTCATATGACCATACCAAGACTGCTCTACGGCCTCGGTCTGAGGACCTGGGTATACATACTCGATGATAGGATACTTCTTCTCGGGGTCGAAGTCGTAAGGCTTGTACATCACGCCGTGAATGTCGGTTATTCCATCGGCAGCCTTAACCACAAATGGCTCGGGATATTTGTATCCTGTGGCGAGCAATGGCTCCATGTCTACCTCCTGTAACGTTGTGACCTTACGTCCATCCGTTGTGTATAGCTCCGATACGGGTGCGGTATCTACACGCGAGTATGTTGTCGTGAAGTAACGACAATCCTCCGATAGCGAGAACTCTCCATTAAATCCTGTCGGGTCGAGCTGTTTAAGTCCCGAGCCGTCGTAGTTCACACGGAATAGGTGCAGGTAGTAGGGGTTCTCCTCCTTGTTGTAGCCTGTTGCGGTGAAGTAGATTACCTTGCGTGTGTCGTCTACGCCAAGTACGTCGGATACGTGCCATGCGCCCTTGGTAATCTGGTTGATGAGCTCTCCACTCTCGGAGTAGCGGTACAGATGCGCCCATCCTGTGCGCTCCGACCACTCGATAACCTCCTTGCCATCATTTACAAGATGTGGGTAGCGATACTCAATCGAGGTGTTCATCTCCTCGTGTACAACCTCTGTTACCTCACCTGTTGCCACATCCACCTTGCATAGGTCTACACGCTTAATATCACGGCTTTGGCGCAGTACGTAGAACGATGAGTTGTCGCCCTGCCATACCATACGCATAGGGCGTAGGTAGAGGTCGGCCTTTGTCATAGGCTTTGGACAGATGAAGAGCATCTGCTGCTCGTACTTCTCTAAGGCTGTTATCTCACGACGCTCGAAATTCTCGGTGTCGAATATCTCGAGGCGGAAGTCGGGGCCCTCCTCGCCGGGCATCTGATACTTGTATGTGAATAGCTCGGGACGCTCTTTGAGGATGTTTATCACCCAGAAGTCTTCGAGCATCTCGGTATAGCTGCGAACCGTTGCAAAGTGCTTAGAGTCCGGTGACCACTGTAGAAATACGCGCACGCGGTCATCCTCCTTCACCTGCTCTATGCAATCTTCAAACCAGTGGTAGGCATTGCTCTCTATGGCATCGGTGGTTATGGCGTGCTCCACTACTGTCGAGTCCTTGGGGTCTGCTATGAGCTTCTCCACATCCTCGGTTGTCATATACCATAGGTTGTTGTTCTTCTCATATACGGCAATGCGGCCGTCGGGCGATACGTTTGCCCATTCGGGGTAACGCTTCTCGCGCTCCTCGATGCGTTCGAGGCTTTTGGCCTTCATATCCCACTTGAAGTGGTATACTACAGGCTTGCCCTCTTCGTCCAGACGAGGGTAGTCGTTGGGCTTAACACGCACGTCGTCGGGGTTAATATCGAATAGTACGTAGCAATCATCTTTTAGCTCGATGTTGGCTATTGGCAGGTGCTGTGCATCGAAAGCATCGCCTGTTTCGAGCGTTATCTTCTCTGCTAACTCCTCCATCGACCACATCTCACTCTGCTTGCCCGTTGCGGGGTCTACGATGTAGTATGCGATGGCATCTGGTGTGCGCCACTGATACCAGAACTTATTTTCGCCCTTGAACCAATTGGGTCGAATAGTCGTTTGTGGTACAAGGCGGCGTACCTTTGTTGGTGAAAACTGCTCGGCAAGAGCGTAGTTTGGCTTTACGGCTTCTGGCTCGTGTGCTTGTGCCGTTGTCGCTGTGGCGAGTGTTGCAGCCGCAGCAATCAGTGTTAGGAAGTTTCTTAGCATATCTGTTAGTTTGTAGTAAATTCTCGTGGCTATCTCTACCAACCTACAAAGGTAGTTAAAAAGTTGGAAAATAACAACACGTAGTGCGTTATAAAGAGTAGAAGCTGTATCATAAGACTCTTTTGGCATCTGCCTTGTCCGGAAAAAAACTAATTTACGCCAAGTAAACTCCGCTTATCCGGCCTGCGAGCAGCTTCAAAATAGTTCTTGTTATACAACCTCTAACAAAAGAGCGTGCCCAAACTTGGACACGCCCTCGCTTACAAACATTTAATCGCTGTTGTGGCTCTTCAGCTCCACCTTATGACCGAGCTGCGATGACTACTCAGCCTTCTCCGTAGCGTTGATATAGCTCTCGACTACTCCCTTGGCACTCTCGTGTAGGTAGCATATCATGCGGTAACGCTGCTCGCCATTTGTCGCCAGCTCCTTGTCGTATATGGCAATCTCTCCGTCGAGCACCATATACTCACTATCGCAGAAGAGCACCTCTGCGCTGTACTCCTTGCCGCTCTCGCTGTTTGTGGTGTATAGCATATTGCTATCGATGTCGTAGCGGTAGGTGGCTGTTATCACTCCGTCGTCGGCCAAGCAGTTGAGTTCACTCTCGGTAAACATCGTTGCGAGATACTTGGCATCGTCCACATTTCGCTTATCTATCCACCTCTCCTGCTCAGTGTCGTATACTGTCTCCAAGAGGAACCAGAATCCCTTTTCCGTAAGGCCCTTTGTCACTAATTCATCATTGATAGGCTCTTTCTGTTTTGCTATAAGCTCCTCTACCTCGATGTTGGGGTCTAAAGCTTTCTCCACTTTTGTCAGCATTTCGACTGATTCACTTTCGTTAGTACCTCTCAGCTTAATCTTGTGTCGGCCGTTGTTCAGACTGTTTGGTGTTGGGGTGTTTGTTGTATATATTGTGCCATCCAATACCAACACACCCTCTTTGCAATACTCAACCTTCGCTGCACACTCCTCGCCTGTCTCAGGGTTAAGTGTGTAGAGTGTATCCTCTGCGCTGTCGTAGCGATATGTCGATGTCAAGTAGTAGTAATTGCGACTTATCACTCTCTGCTCCTGTGTAGAAGAACCATTTTCAGGCGTGCATACCAATGATCCGTAGCTCATATCTTCGTTGAAAATAAGCCCTGTGGGATTATCCACTGCACCTGCAACTTGCTCTCTTAATCCCTCCCAATCGTTCTTCGACTCTATCCATGTTATGCAATCCGCTATTTTAACAGCACCCGTAATAATGCTTACAACAGCCTCATCGTCTATCTCCTCCATTGGTTGTAGTGAGTCAAATGCCTCATTACCGGTATTAAACCCTATCTCCTCGATTGTCGTGTTACACGCCACCAAACCTCCTATGGCAAGCAGTGTTAAAAATAACTTTTTCATAACCTCCTGTCTTTATGTTTACATTTGCAAATATATCAAATTTCAGCATAACATCCAATCAAATATGTAGATACGATGCTAAATAAACGTATTTTGAACTAATTGTTATGTTAAAATGTTCTATAAGTCAAAGGGCTATATATTGCCATCTTCGACCATTTCATCCCATTTCTTGATAATGGCTCTATCGACTAGCAAAGCCTTTATGTATACTTCGCCATTGCTTGTATTCCCCGAAGCGAAATGTGTGGTCTGTGACTCGATGTAAACAATAGTGTTATCCTTGAAATATACGAACTCTATTACTTTTGTAGTCTCGTGGCTATCCCCTTTGAAATTCGTCGTAATGGTGTGGTCTTCAGCATTGTATCTATAATCAAGTGCCACTTTGTATGGCTTCGGTATATCAAATTCGCCATCGTTGTCCAGTAATAACACTGATTCACC
>JAFVRN010000044.1 GCA_017504265.1 Alistipes sp.
AGCTCGCCATGACGCACTACACCTCCCTACGCTACGCTGCTCATTCTTACGTTATGTTCGTCGGGCACTGCTCACAATATTGGGGTTGAGCGAATGAGCATGTTTATTGCTCGGGTTATACCCTGCGCTAAAAGGTATTCGCTCTTCGGCTACGCCGTCCGAGTCCCCTACGCACCGCCAGAGAGGATGACTTGAAAAGGTCATCCTTTTTTGTGTTTGCGAATGAGCCGGCAACGATGTTGCCACGGTATGTGTAGTGCGACATCGGAGAGCAAGCTCGCCATGACGCACTACACCTCCCTACGCTACGCTGCTCATTCTTACGTTATGTTCGTCGGGCACTGCTCACAATATTGGGGTTGAGCGAATGAGAATGTTTATTGCTCGGGTTATACCCTGCGCTAAAAGGTATTCGCTCTTCGGCTTCGCCGTTCGAGTCCCCTACGCACCGCCAGAGAGGATGACTTGAAAAGGTCATCCTTTTTTTGTGTTTGTGCGAATGAGCCGGCAACGATGTTCGAGTCGCTACTAACCGGGCTTATTGGGCTTATTGGTTAAAATAGTACATAAAATCGGGGTGAATCGCATCAAAATCAACGACCTGCAGAAGTGTGGTCGTTATTTTTTGTAGCGTGGGGTAGCGAGAGGAGTAACGATGCAGGTGCAGGTGGTAAGGCGGGGAATGATGTAAACGCTGTTTTGGTATCATCTACACACCTCTCTCCTATAAATAAGAGAGCCTATCCAACGGCTGTTGGATAGGCTCGCTTGATGTGTGATACGCCTATTACTTAGTCTCAGCGAAGTATTTATAGAAGTATGGCAGTGTCTCCATACCCTTATAGAACTGATCCAGGCCATAGCTCTCGTTAGGAGAGTGGATGGCATCCTTCGACAGGCCGAAACCCAATAGGATTGACTTGATGCCAAGGATATTCTCAAAGCCCGAGATAATCGGAATAGAACCGCCAGAGTAGAATGGTAATGGCGTAATGCCGAATGTTGTCTCAACAGCCTTCTCGGCAGCCTTATATGCAGGCATATCGGTGGGCGATACGTATGGCGCGCCACCATGCAAGAACTTTACATCGACCTTGACACTCTTAGGCGCGATGCGACGGAAGTGTTTCTCGAAGAGTTTGGCAATCTTCTTAAAGTCCTGATTAGGAACAAGGCGCATAGAAATCTTGGCATAGGCCTTAGATGGGATAACGGTCTTGGTACCCTCGCCGGTGTAGCCGCTCCATATGCCGTTTACGTCGAGTGATGGGCGGATGCCGGTTCGCTCCATTGTGGTATAGTCAATTTCGCCCTCCACATCGCTGAGGTCGAGTGCCTGCTTATACTCGCTAAGTGAGAATGGAGCCTTGTTGAGAGCCTTGCGCTCGGCATCCGAGAGGATGCGTACATCGTCGTAGAAGCCGGGGATTGTAACGCGACCAAACTCGTCGGTGAGCGATGCTACAAGACGTGCAAGAACATTGGCCGGATTGGCAACAGCACCTCCGAACAGACCTGAGTGTAGATCCTTATCCGGACCTGTGACTTCCACCTGCATATAGGTAAGACCGCGCAAGCCCGCAGTGATAGTAGGCGTGTCGAGGCCAATCATAGAGGTGTCAGATACGAGAATGATGTCGGCTTTGAGGAGCTTTTTGTTGTCAGCACAGAACTTATAAAGGCTTGGTGAACCAATCTCCTCTTCGCCCTCCAACATAAACTTAACGTTGCAAGGAAGAGTGTCGGTAGCTACCATCGCCTCGAATGCCTTGGCGTGCATATAGAGCTGGCCTTTATCGTCATCGGCACCACGACACCAGATGCGACCGTCACGAATTTCGGGCTCAAAGGGGTTGCTCTTCCACTCGTCGATAGGATCCTCGGGCATTACGTCATAGTGGCCATAAACGAGTACGGTCTTGGCCTTAGGGTCGATAATCTTCTCGGCATACACCACAGGATTGCCCTCCGTAGGCATCACCTCGGCACGGTCGGCACCGGCCTTTACAAGTGCTGCTGCAAGCCACTCGGCACAACGTATCATATCCTGCTTATGCAACGACGGCTGTGCGCTGATAGATGGTATGCGAAGTAGGTCGAAGAGCTCCTCCAAGAAACGCTCTTTGTTTTGCTCAATGTAGTTGTTTGCAAGTTTCATAATAGTATATTTTAGGTTTGATTTAGGCTTTGTAAATTTGTTCTATTTCGGAAATAAAACGCTTGGCCAAGCTATCTGCCTCATCCATACTGCGAGCTTCGGTATAGATGCGTATTATAGGCTCGGTGTTGGATTTGCGCAGATGTACCCAATTATGCTCAAAGTCTATCTTTACACCATCGATATCATTGACCTTCTCACCTGAGTATCTTGATTTTATCTCCGATAGAATCTTATCAACATCAATCTCTGGTGTCAGCTCAATCTTGTTCTTCGAGGCGTAGTATGAGGGGTATGTCTTACGCAGCTCCGACATAGTCATATCAAGGCCTGCAAAATAGGTCAAAAAGAGAGCAACGCCCACCAACGCATCACGGCCGTAATGCAGTTCGGGGTAGATAACTCCGCCATTGCCCTCGCCGCCAATGACAGCCTTCGTATCTTTCATCTTTTTTACCACGTTCACCTCGCCTACGGCAGCAGCAGCGTATGAGCATCCTTCGTAGCGTGCGGTGATATCGCTTAGAGCTCGTGATGACGACAGGTTGGATACGGTATTTCCTTTGGTGTGGCGTAACACATAGTCGGCAACAGCCACCAGCGTATACTCCTCAACAAACATCTCGCCATTCTCCATAACGAAGGCAAGGCGGTCTACGTCGGGGTCTACGACAATGCCGAGGTCTGCACCCTCTCGACGTATAACCTCCGATATTTGGGTGAGGTTCTCGGGAAGAGGCTCGGGGTTGTGGGCGAACTCTCCCGTAGGCTCGCAGTTGAGCTCTACAACCTCGCAGCCGAGCTCTCGCAGTAGGGCGGGAATGACAATGCCGCCAACCGAATTGACAGCATCGACAACAACCTTAAACTTGCGCTTGCGAACTGCCTCTACATCTACCAAAGGAAGTGCCAATACCTGCTCTATATGGCGTTTGTTGAAATCTTCGCGCAAAATAACCTTGCCGATATCGTCGATGGTAGGGTAGTTGTAGTCATTATCTTCGGCCATAGCGAGTACCATTCTGCCCTCAGCATCATCGAGGAACTCGCCTCGCTCGTTGAGGAGCTTTAAGGCATTCCACTCGCGAGGATTATGTGAAGCGGTTATTATGATGCCGCCGTCTGCCTTATGTGTTATCACGGCCATCTCCGTGCCGGGTGTTGTGCATAGTCCCACGTTGATGACATCTGCACCCGAGCCGAGAAGTGTGCCTTCGACAAGGCTCTCTACCATAGAGCCGGATAGGCGAGCATCTCGACCGACGACAATGGTAATACGCTTTCCCGAATTCTTATCTTTGATAAGACGGGCGTAGGCTGTGGTGAACTTAACGACATCCAAAGGTGTCAGGTTTTCTGATGGCGCACCTCCGATAGTGCCTCGAATACCCGATATAGATTTGATTAGTGTCATTATGCAAAAATATTAAATTTAGTCTAAAACATTTTGTTATTACCGACAAAATTATTAATTTTACGCAAATATTAAAAATAAAAAGAGGAATAAATGTTACGCGCTATGAGAACAATACCATCTTCTGAGCTGATTATCAATGATGATGGGTCTATTTTCCATCTCCATTTAAGACCTGAGCAGATTGCCGATATTGTAATATTGGTGGGTGATCCTGCTCGTGTTGCTATGATAGCGGACTATTTCGACACTAAGGAGTGTGAGGTGTCGAACAGAGAGTTCCATACCGTAACGGGTAGCTACAAGGGTCGTCGTATGACTGTGCTATCTACGGGTATCGGCATAGGTAACATCGACATATGTGTCACAGAACTCGATGCGTTGGCGAACATTGACTTCGCTACACGTTGCGTACGTGACCAGCTGCGCCAGCTCACTCTGGTGCGCCTCGGAACATCTGGTGCTATACAGCAAGATATAAACGTCGGCGATATAATCTTCGCCCGCACATCACTCGGATTTGACGGTCTGTTGTCATATTACGACGGTCGTGACAGCGTATGTGACCTTGCTTTGGAACGCGCCTTCTCGGAGCATACGGCGTGGTATGGCAAGCTCCCTGCTCCATACTTTGTCAATGCCGATAAAGAGCTATGGGAGTTGTTCAAGGACTCTGTAACGGAGGGTATGACCATAGCTGCCCCGGGCTTCTATGCGCCACAGGGTCGTTGGGTACGACTGCGTCCTCATGACATGGAGCTTAACGCCAAGATAGAGTCATTTAGCTTTGAGGGTCGCCGCATAACCAACTTCGAGATGGAGGGTTCGGCACTTGCCGGCCTGGCGGCACTTATGGGACATCGCGCTGCCACAATATGCACAATCATCGCACAGCGTGTGGCTAAGGATGCATGTACCGATTACAAACCCTATGTGCGACGTATGATTGAGATGGCACTCGATAAGCTATCAACGCTATAATAGCGTAATTATAAGTGGATTACAAATTAGAAATTAAAATAAAAACAGAAAGACTATGAAATTTACAGTATCAAGTTCGGCTCTTCTATCTTTGCTAGCAACAACCGGTAAGGTTATTAGCAGTAAAAATACACTTCCTATTCTTGACTACTTCCTATTGGAGCTCAAAGGCGACGAGCTTACCGTTACCACCTCCGACTTGGAGACAACGCTTATCGGACACCTGCGCGTAGATAACGTGGAGCGCGAGGGCGTTATTGCAGCACCTGCAAAGCTTATGCTTGACTCGTTGAAGGAGTTTCCGGAGATGCCTTTGGAGTTTGATGTAAATGATGCTACTTGGGAGATTAAAATCAAGTGGAATAGCGGTTCGCTTTCTATTCCGGGTGCAAGTGCCGTTAGCTACCCTGCGATGCAGACTATCGGTGCCGAGCACAAGGAGATACTTCTCGATGTAGATATGCTTATCGCAGGTATAAATAAGACGATATTTGCTACGGCCGACGATGAGTTGCGTCCGGTTATGAATGGTGTATACTTTAACTTCGAGGAGGGTAAGCTCACCTTTGTGGCTACCGATGCTCATAAGCTCGTACGCTCGGTATCGGAGTGTGCCGATGTCGATTTCAACGCATCGTTTATCCTGCCTAAGAAGCCTGCGAACCTGCTCAAGGGCGTGTTGCTCAAGGAGGAGGAGCCTATACGTGTTACGTTCGATGCCAAGAATGTGGTCTTCGACCTTAAAAACCATAAGCTCGTGTGTCGTCTTATCGAGGGCAACTATCCTAACTACAATGCCGTAATCCCTACGGCCAACCCCAACCGTGTCCTTGTAGACCGTGTCGAGTTGGTAAACGGTATCAAGCGCGTGGCGGTATGTTCTAACCCTACAACCAATCTCATCCGCATGGATATCGCAGACAATAAGATCAGCCTTGCAGCACAGGATATCGACTTCTCGGTATCGGCCAACGAGACTATCTCGTGCAGCTATGAGGGTCAGCCCGTAACCATCGGCTTTAAGTCTACATTCCTCGTAGAGATACTATCCAATATCGATACCCCTACCGTATTGGTAGAGCTTGCCGACTCGACACGTGCGGGTGTGTTCAAGCCCGTGTACGACGATAAGCACAACGCCGAGGTTCTGATGTTGTTGATGCCGATGATGATCAACGCCTAATTTGAATCGGGAGGGGTATCTGTGGCATTGGACTTGTCCGATAAATGTTACGGTACAGAGTATGTCTGCCTCCATATCGGATGCAATCCATTACCACGGCTAACCCCTCTTTCGACATACATATCTATCGCTGCTGCGTGACGTGCTACTGTGGGGTGGATGGGCTCGGAAGGTTGAATAACCGCCGGGTTGTGTAACCGCCGCGTGTCATAGATATGACTAACGCCCTCAGCCATTAGAGTTGTAGTGTTAGCGGTAGAATGATTTGAAAATTCGCAATACTATGAACTTGAAACTTAAACGTCCTATAATCTTCTTTGACCTTGAAACGACAGGTGTGGATACGGCTACCGATCGCATTGTCGAAATTTCGATGGTCAAAATCGGTGTCAATGGAGAGAAGGAGGTCAAGACCCGCCGTATAAATCCTGAGATGCATATTCCCGAGGCGGCAACGGCAGTACACGGTATAACCGATGAGGATGTACGAGATGAGCCAACCTTTAAGCAGATAGCAAAATCGTTGGCAAAGTTTATCGAAGGGTGTGACTTTGGTGGTTTCAACTCTAACCGCTTCGATCTTCCGCTACTTGTGGAGGAGTTTATGCGTGTGGGTGTCGATGTGGACTTCAAGCGACGTAAGTTCATAGATGTCCAAAACATCTTTCATAAGAAGGAGCAACGAACACTTGTTGCAGCATACAAATTTTACTGCGACAAGGATCTCGATAATGCCCATTCGGCCGAGGCAGATACCCTCGCTACGTATGAGGTGTTAGAGGCTCAGATAGCCAAATATGGAGATATTGGCGACACCGTAGAGGAGCTTGCCGAGTTCTCTACACATACCGAGGTGGTAGACTTCGCAGGACGTATCGCCTATGACGATGCAGGTTGCGAGATATTTACCTTTGGCAAATACAAGGGACGACGTGTGGAGGATGTATTCCGTAACGATCCAAGCTACTATACGTGGATTATGAATGGTGATTTCCCACTATATACCAAGAAGATAGTGACGGAGATACGGCTACGCATAAAGTAGCATTGGCAACAGAGAAGTTGGTGAAAACAGAAGCGATGAAACGACTATTTCTATTAATCATAACACTGCTCTCGATGATGTCGATAGCCTCGGCTACCGAGCCATCGGGAGTTATTGTGGCTGTCGATGGCAAGAACTACTATCTGCACACTGTGGTACGTGGCGATACGCTCTACTCATTGTCTAAGTGCTATAATACGACGACGCAGGAAATAGTAGCCGTGAATGAAGGTCTTACGGCATCGACGCTAAAGGCCGGTAACAAACTGCTTATTCCCTATCGTAAACTCGATGACGATAGCACTCAGCAAAGTAACAAGTATAGATTGCATATCGTCGAGCGTGGCGAAACGCTATACTCGATAGCACGTAAGTACAAGATTGCGGTGGCGATACTCGAAGAGGATAACCCGGATGCAGTCGCCACACAACTTGACCTTGGACAGGAGCTGAAAATACGTCGCTCGGCAATAGGCTACACCACAACACGTGAGATAGAGCGTGAGAAGCGTAATCGTGATAGTAATACCAAAATATCGGTAGGTGCTAATGAACATATCGTGCAGGCAGGAGAGACGCTATACTCGTTATCTCGTCGTTTTGGTCTCTCGGAAGAGGATTTGTTGCGTATAAATGGTCTGCGTAACCATCGTGAGATAAAGGCGGGTATGACAATAAAGGTGGCATTGCCTATCTCTGTTACCGAGGTTACGGTTGTTGAGCAACCTTCGGATACGCTGCAAACCGAGCAGCATGAGATAATCGACAGGGATAGTGCCGAGGCCGAGGAGCAGACGTTGATGCTCGGAGAGGAGTATGTCGTAGAAGTACAACCGGTGGAGGTGGAGTTTCTGCCGCTGAGCAAGCACCATACATTGAAGATGGCACTTATGCTCCCCTTCCACGTGCGAGATAAGGTTAATCCCAACTATGTGGACTTCTACAAAGGTCTGCTTCTGGCGATGGAGGATCTCAAGGCGGAGGGTTACAGCATCGAGCTGTCGGTATTCGATACACGTAGCAATGCGTCGCATATAAGTGATATAGTGAACTTCGAGGCGGGATTGCTCGACGCTCAGCTTATCATAGGACCTGTACACGAGAATGAGTTGCGTCATGTGCTGAGCCATGCCGAGACCAACGAGATTCCCGTAGTTACTCCGCTGGCTGATATAGAGTCGTTGCGTAGTCCTGTACTCTTCCAAATGCAGGCCGAGGAGAAGTATAAATACGATAAGGTTGCCGATCTGTTTGATAACAGCCGAGAGATTATTACCATATATGCCTCAAATAACGATTGGGACTATGCCGAGGAGATTAAGACCCTATCTAAGGATGTTGCCGTACGCCGACAGCTAAACTTCGAGTTCAATAGGGAGTCGTTCCTATATGTTCGTAATGCCGATGGCAGCAACGGAGAGCTTGTCGTAATAGAGGATCTTATGCGTAGCCCTACACATAAGCTCTTTGTTGTCGTAGCGTCTAACGAGACCGATGTGGATAGAATACTCACGACACTCTCTTCGACCAAGGCTTCACTCGTGGGCCGCAGTCTTAGCTATGGTGATTATGTAGTTATGGGTAACCGCAAATGGACAAATATGAAAAATATCGACAGACAGTCGTTCTTCAAGAATAATGTCACCTTTATATCGCCATACTATGCAAAGCGTAACGATGAGAAGGTGCGTATCTTTGATAGCCGCTATGTGAAGGCCTATGGTACTCTGCCGTCGATGTTCTCGTATCGCGGATACGATGCTGCAATGATATTCTGCCGTAAGATGTACGAGGGTCTGGATGCCTCGTTCTGCGAGGAGACGCTGTGCCCGTTATCTACGGGCTACAGATTCCGTTTCGAGGATGGTATGTATGTAAATTCGGAGTGGATTCGTGAACAGTATCGTAGTAACTTCACAATAGAAATAGAGTAAGTGTATGGCAAACATAGCAACCAACATCCCCGAGAAGACCGTAGAACGACTCAGCGAGTATCGTCGTACGCTGCTCAAATGCCATGCACAGGGTATCACACACATATTCTCGCATGTGCTTGCCGGTATGCACGGTATCACAGCGGTGCAGGTGCGTCGTGATCTTATGCTCATAGGCTTTTCAAGCGATACGAAGAAGGGCTACGATGTGAAGGTGCTGATAGAGTTTATCACAAACATATTATATAGCGAGCAGCCCGTAAATATGGCAATAATAGGCATGGGACACCTCGGTCAGGCTGTTACCAAGTATTTCAATGGCAAGGGCCTTAAATTGCGTATTACGGCAGCCTTCGATGTCGATGAGCGTAAGGTGGGCAGCACGATCGATAATATCCCGTGTTACCATATCGACGAATTTGAAGAGCGTGTGGAAGAGCTTGATATAAGCATCGTCATAGTGTCATCACCTACATCTGTTGCCTCAACCCTAGTGCTACCCATAATTAATGCGGGTATCAAGGGTGTACTTAACTTTACCTCAGCACCTCTGAACTTCCCACAGGGTATCGTTGTCGAGAACTACGATATCACCACGCTGTTGGAGAAGGTTGCATACTTCGTCAAGGTTGCCGAGGAGAGTAATAACTAACTAATAAAAGAGCTACTCTAAGATATCGCCGATAGTAAGCCGATGTCTGTCACTTGAATGAAGATACACTACGATATAGATAAATTCACGTCACAGCGTGCTACCGTTGTCACTATCGGCACGTTTGACGGTGTACATATGGGACATGCCGCAATACTCCGTAGCCTTACTGCTATGGCCGCACGCCTCGATGCCGATAGTGTTATTGTCACCTTCGAGCCACACCCGCGCATAGCTATGGGGCGTGATGATGGCATGGGGCTGCTTACCACTGTCGAGGAACGTGCTTTGCTGCTGGCTCGTTATGGTGTCGAGCATGTCGTGGTCGTGCACTTTAATGAAGCTTTCCGCCGCCGCTCGTACGACGATTTCGTGTGTAATACGCTTGTTGCACAACTTGGTATGAGAGGTATGGTCGTGGGCTACGATCACCGCTTTGGTCGTAATAATGAGGGCGGTTATGAGCAGATAAAACCTCTCTCGGTGCAATATGGGTTTGAGGTGGAGCGTGTTGAACAATATCAAGATATGGGAGATGGTGTGAGCTCTACGGCTATACGTCGCCTTATATCAGAGGGTAATATGCGCCGAGCAGTCGAGATGCTGGGTCATCCCTATATCGTTACGGGTGTTCGTGATATGGAATCTACTGTTGTGCAGAATGAGCGTAAACTGCTTCCCCCATCAGGTATCTACCTTGCCGATATCAGAGGATGTAGTGTCGAAGTTGAGGTGCAGGGAGATCGCGTACGCTTCGTTGATGGTAAATGCGGCGAAGAAATAGTATCATTAATCGGCTGAAAATAGAGTATATCGAAGTTAAGAGTCAAATAAATTTTGTAAATCGATATATTTTATATACTTTTGTGGCGCAAATATCCGACATATCTACGCTGTGTACTATTTGTTGTAATGTATATCGCCAGCGTAAATGCAAAAGTCGGCTATCCGTGATGGTTCCGTAGCTCAGCTGGATAGAGCAACAGCCTTCTAAGCTGTGGGTCGTGGGTTCGAATCCCGCCGGAATCACTTCTGCAAACGGCAACGACAGAGTATTTTGCTCTGTCGTTGTTTTTGTGGTGTGGCCCTTCGTGAGCAAGCTCCCGAGTGCCAACCCCAAAACCCACGCCCGATAAATCGGGCTGTCGTTTGCACAACTGCTCTCAGCGGTCGTTTCTTTATGCGGGGTTGCGGGGATATGATTGTGTTTATTGCTCGGCTGCAAGCCTCCGCTATAAGGTATCCCCGCGAGCTTGGGCTAAAGCCCTGCGCTTCGAATCCCGCCGGAATCACGAGCGATGCAAACAAACATCATTGGCAAGCCACTCCTTTAGGGGTGGCTTTTGTAATATAAGCAGTTGTGGGTGCTTGCACACTTCCAACTGCTTATATTGCGAAAGATATTCTGCTTTGCAGAACTTGCCAATGATGTTTGTTTATATCCGAGGACTCCAAGGGAAAGGCGTTAAGCGGAGCAGACCTTGGTCTGCGGAGTAGCCAATCCCGCCTTAAAAATTTTCCTCTATATACTTTAATAACTTGGCTGCACTTGCATTTGATAAGTTCATACCTCCTCGTGGAGCCATTGCCAATCCATTTTCCAAGAGGTGTGGTAGCGACATCTTATGCGTATGACTTTCGGACAACAACCGAAGCTTTATGAAACGATTATGCTCCTTTGCTGTTTCAAAGTCATTAACATCTACATAGAACTCTTTTTCTTTGTCAAAGTCTGTATGGTATGCAACATCATGAGCCTCAACTATCAACTTGTATTTTATACAACTATCTGGGCTTGAGGAATATATATAAACAATATCCCCCTTCTGTATTTTGTAATTCTGTGTCCAATATATCTCATTGTGTTTTTTCAGACAACCATCGACATCAAAGAACTTGCTATTGGCTGGCAATAGCCAAACAAACGATTGCTCTCGTGGAGTTGATGGCTTTTCCACACCCGTTTTATCACTATTCCCAACTACTACTTGCTTAAAGACTTCTTCAATTTCAGCATCATCCAATAGTAGGGCCACTTCCTTAAAGATCGCAAGGGCCTCCTCTGGTGCGACATTGAAAAACTCTCTATTGTTGCGAATACGCAAATTTGTAAAACGCTCAATATAGTGATGAATTAGCTTCTCTGCCTCCGAATACTTCACCGTCTTCAAGGTAGCATAAATCTCGAATGGCAAAGGTACAGCCGTATTATCCAACTCCTTAGAGCGAATATCAACAGGACGAGAGCTTTTGCCTATTTTAACCCAATCCTCCTTGAAACTCGGGTTGGTTAGGATATATACATAGCCGGCTTCTTTCATAGTATTTGTGTTTTGAGATATACAAAGTTAGGAATTTTTTCTCACTTCACAAACCTTCGCACTTTGCAATCCGATAAAATCGGGTGAAATCCGATGCAATTCTCCTTGCCCGACAATTCCAATCCCAAACGAAGAGAGCCAAGTGTGACCAACTTTTCAGATTCTCAAAAAAGGTTACGACTTTTTGCGGAATCACTTGCGTGTGTGGAATAGTGATGTTATGTTTGCAGTGTATAAAACGCTTTGCCACAGTGTGTTGCATTGTTTTAAGCGAGTTTGCAATGCTGTGCAAAAGGCAAATGAAACAGACATAACATTAAAAGTTGCACCTATGGATAAAAGTACATTCTCGATTCTTTTTATTATGCAGAAGGGCAAGCCAAACGCTGAAGGCAACGCGCCCATCTTCGCACGCATCACCATCAATCACCAAATGACACATCTTGCAACGCGCTACTACCTTCCGCCAGAGCGCTGGCTACCAAAAGAGGTGCGCACCGTAGGCCGCACCAAGGAGGAGAAGGAGGTCAATGCCTATCTCGACAACCTGCGCGGTTTAATCTTTGCCAAGTACAACGAGATGTTCCTGGCGGGCGAGGTTGTAATTGCACGCAAACTCAAATGCCCCTCCCGATACCGCGCATCCGTCATAAACCGTTCACAAATCAATGGCTGTAATAGGTGGGAGATCATAGGGATTTCAATTTGTCGATAACATCTTTGTCAGCAGGCAGCCACGCTACATCTTTAAGCCTGTCTGAGGTTAGCCATAAAGCAGATTTATGTTCTCGCAACTCTATCTCACCTGATGCAATACTGCATAAATAGCAATGCATCGTCAAGTGGAACGATGGATAGTCATATTCAGTTGTGCAGAGAAACTTATCAATGGTTATGTCTATACCCAATTCCTCTTGGATTTCGCGTTTAAGAGCATCTTCGGAACTTTCGCCAGGTTCAATCTTTCCACCCGGGAACTCCCACATACCCTCAAACTCGCCATATCCACGTTGGGTAGCAAAGTATGCTCCGTCACGCTGTATAATTGCTGCAACTACTTCTATGACTTTCATTATATTCCAGTTTCGCCTGCATGCATAGGCTGCTACAAACTATAATAGTACTTCTTTATCTTCTGCGCCATCAGTGCACGGCGTTTTTCGAGAAACTCCGCATAGCGAGTGTGGTCCATTTCGAACACATCTTCTGGCACACAGTTCACCTCCAAATTGCGTTTTAACTCCTCAATCTCTGTAATGGAGCCACACTTAACAACCTTCGTTTCGCACTGTTCTCGTGCTACACGGAAATAATCTATCGGTGCTTGCTTGCCAATCGAAACATTCACGGGGCGGTCAAGATAGGCGTAATTAGCCTCCTGGTTATACTGGTTCTTCTCGAAGCCATTATCTTTCAAATATTGCTTCGGGAAGATGTGATGAACATCGCCACCCAACCCAATCAACTCCTTGACGCAGATGTTCTGTGACAACAACGATACATCATTGAAATATACCTGTGCTGCCAAATAGACAAGGTATGTTGGGTTGTTTGTCGAGGTGTTTGTTAAGTCCTGTGGAATCTGTATATTCCAGAAATTATCCGAAAGAATAGCAGCCTCGATATTCTCCAATGTCTTAACAACTCCCATTTCACTAATTTGTCGCAAATCTTTTGCAAATGCCGATTCGGGAGAACTGCTATATCGCCCTGTTAAAACAGAGAGCACATACCAGCGTTGCACAATTCGTTTAATCTCCGATACAGATACCTCCTTGCTTTCGTGAAGAATGAGGTAGAGGGCATACGCAAAGTCAATAGCCATATTGGAGTTTATCAACTTGTTGCTTATAAATCCTGCTGACTTAATCGCTATCACAAACTGCTTGAAGTTGTGCTCATTGATAAACTCTGCAACACCCTTATAAAGTTTATCGTATGTATCTTCTATAATCTCCTCCTTAAACTCGCGAGTGTCAAAATCACGACCCGAAAGCATTTTTACCAACTCTGCCAATTTTGCACGGTGGAACTGATGCATAAATGCAACACGGATTATATCATCACATTTAGGGTCGTACACGGTTTCTTTATCATCTTTGAGCCATTCTAACTTTTTGATATATCCCTCTGGCTTATTGCAGAACTCCTTGTCGTGAGATACGAGATAGTGATAATATGTCGGTTCAATGGCCAAATGGCTGAAATAGTCGATAATTTTACGCAGTGTATTTCCTCCGTGCACCTCGTCTGCTGCAATCTTCGACATTACAAAGTCGCCTTGATTGAGTGTCGTACCCTTCGAGTTAATACGCACAAAAATATCAGTAACAATGTCTATTTCGAGCGTTTCCGAGAGCTCTATAATGCCAATTGCTTGTGTGCGTATAGCATTAAGTTTGGTTATCACGTTGTCTAACTGTTCGTGAGTGATAACATCGGGATTATTAGCACAGTAGTCATTGATGAACTTAAAACGCGAAAAATCATCGCTAAAGATCTCTGCAATATCAGGAATCCAATGTTTACTTTTGAGGTGTGCAGGCGTTTGTACTGCAAATAGTTCGGCTTCATCCTCTCCCGATAACGCTGCAATAGGGTTAAAGGCGATTTTTACTCGACAGAGTTTGTATTCCTCATTGTATATGTCACGACCCGCAATGGCGGTCATTAACGCCGTGATACGCTGTTGACCATCAATAAGCACTTTCTTGCCCGATGATATCGTGCCATCCTTCAACTTTACATTCGGATTTTTCCAAAGGATTATATATCCCACAGGGAAACCTCTGTATAACGAATCAATGAGATCTCTTACCTGCTTACTCTTCCATACGAAAGGACGCTGAATCTCTGGTATAGCGATATCATTAGCTTTGATTAGTCCAAGAATGGCACTAATTGACATTGAGGTAGTAGTAAATTTTTCGCTCTGCATAGCCATATCTTTTAATTTTATCTTTCTCCATATTTCTCCACCAGCGCCAACTTTTTGATTCGGGAGGTTATGGCGCTTGGCTTGCGTTGGAAATGGGCGGCAAGCTCTTTGGTTGTTGCACCCTCGCACCACATTTGGGTTAGCTCTAAATCATCCTCCTCTGTCCACGGCTTGTAGGCATTGGGATACTCCTGCTGGCAAGCAAAAACCGAGTAGGTTGGTGTTCCCGTTAGTTGCTTATACGCTCTCAAATATTTCTTCAATCGCTTTACATCCTTATTCGAAATATATGGCAAACGACGGATATCCATATTATCCGAGAGGTCGTTGAGCTTGACCGCCACTGCCAAAGGATTCTCCTTGACACGAGCAATAAACTTATCGTATGGCTCATTCTCCGACAATTTGGTTACACATCGCAGTGCCTCGATAACCTCCGCCGAAAAGCCCTCGGCAGCAAGGCGTTCAAAGGTCCAATTGGTGTCCTCCACGACATCGTGCAGCACACCAACAATCTTCTCCTCGGTAGTTCTTCCCGCCGCCATTACACGCAACGGATGTCCGATATAGTCATTGCCTGCCTTATCAAATTGACCACGATGTGCTTCTGTTGCTATTTCTATTGCTCTTTCAAGGGTACTCATAGATCAAATATATTAGACAATTTCTTACAAAGTTAAACATAATTTCAATACAAAGAGTAGAGAATCATCAATAATCCTCCTCATAATCATCGTAATCGTATGACGAATCATAGTCGCGAGTGTTGTCGTTCAAAGTGCTGTCCGAGTCATCATCGAACAGTTCCTCATAAATCCACGCTGCAAACAGCCAATCCCAAAGTGACATAACAAAAACATTTAAGGGTTACTTTGTCGCAAAGTAACCCCGAGTTTTTGACAACTTCTGACAAT
>JAFVRN010000001.1 GCA_017504265.1 Alistipes sp.
CGTGAGTTGCGAAAGTATATTAACTACTATAATAACGACCGTATTAAACTAAAATTAAACGGAAAGAGTCCGGTGCAATACCGAACTCTTTACCAGTAAAATTCTTTTTATTAATCAGTCCAACTTTTTGGGGTCAGATCAAACAAGTGTTGGGCACGCCTTTATTTTAGATGTTGTATAACAAGAGCTATTTTGAAGCTGCTCGCAGGCCGTAAATGCGGAGTTTACTTTGCGTAAATGAGCATTTTGAGGGCGAGCATAACGACAAGACACTCATCTCATACAGCCCTCTTATCGTATCTCATCGAGTAGTGTAGCACACCCATCCTCCAAAAGGTCGAGGACAAGCTCGAAGCCTTCGTGTCCCTCGTAATATGGATCGGGGATATAGCTCCAATCTGTATGACGGCGAAGATACTCTTTGAAACGAAATATCTTCTGCTGTGCCCGACGATCGGGAGCAAGGCGGAATAACGCCTCATAATTGTTGTCGTCCATAGCTATAACCTTGTCGAACAGCTCGAAATCCTCCTCGCGAACCTGACGTGCAAGGTGTGTCATCTCTATTCCACGAGCTGCCGCAGCACGTCGCATACGCACATCGGAACGCTCGCCACGATGCCCACCATACGTACCTGCCGAGTCCACCTCGATAACATCCCCCAACCCCTCGCTCTCTACAAGTCTGCGCAGCATAGCCTCGGCTGCCGGCGAGCGGCATATATTCCCAAGGCAGACAAAAAGTATACGTTGTTTCATACTATCGTTGCTTTATTTATTCGCAAGCACAAAGATATTACAAATTTTATTACCGCAGAGTGACGATCACCACAAATTTGTTTCGTTTAATAAATTTGCTGTTTTGTTGAATTATCATCCAAAAAGCCACATTTTTCACCATTAGGGGGAGGCTATTGCCCATAATTTGTATAAATAACGAGATATTTTTTGTAACTTTGTCGTGTTTTATGATGATTTGATATTGGTTAAATATAAATACAACAATCGATATGAGAACACTTACACTCATTCTATTCGCATCGTTTCTTTTCACGCTGACGGCCGATGCACAGAGCCTGCCTCGTAAGGTACGTAATGTTGAGGTGCAGGATTTGGACAGCAAGAAGGCGCGCCTGCCATGGTGGGGCGAGAAGAATCTGCTCATCTTCTATGTAGATCCGGAGGTACCTAAGCAGAATCACGATTTTGTCTCATGGATAGAGGAGAATAAGCGTCTTGAAGGTCCTAATATCGAGGGTTTTGGCATCGTAAACCTTAAAGATGCGGTATATCCCAACTCACTCGTACGTAAGATTGCCGATGCCCGTACCGCAAAGAATGGTGCTACCATCCTCTGCGACCCCGACCACTGGGTGAGCAGTGCTTGGCGTTTGGGCGACTGCGACAATCAGTTCGTGATGCTTATCATTACGAAGGAGGGAGAGCTTGTCTACTACCACAAAGGCGAGATGGACGAAGCCGAGCAGCAGCGATTCCTCGAGATTGCTGATAAGTATCGCTAATATATGTTGCGCCGAGCTGCCCTAATCATGCTGCTGACACTGTGTGTCGGAGGGGCTGTTGCGCAAACAAACGAATTGTACATAGTAGGTAGCGATACTTTAAGCTACCAATACAGACCTATCGACCAGACCTCAGACACGCATATAGAGCGTGGCAGGCCTGGTCGTTGGCTTGATCGCTATCTCGGCGGCATACCTCTTGGCAAGGAGCACAACGTAAAGGTATCGTTAGTTGGAGGCCCTGCATACTCCACCGAGACAAGCCTGCGCCTAACCCTCATCGGCACTATGGATTATCGCACCAAGCACCATACGGCCGACACCTTCCCATCAACCTTGAAGCTGAGCGCATCGGCATCAATATCGGGATACTACCACATAGCCATCAGCGGCCATAACAGCCTCAAAAATAACCGCCACAGACTATTCTACCGCACGGAGGTAACATCGCTCCCTACACGCATATGGGGTTTGGACTACGATAGCTCGCTACACGGCAGACAAGGCAGCTACGTATCGAAACTATACACAGCACTCTTTCGCTACAACTACGCCTTGGTCAAAGGGCTCTACATAGGTGTCAGTGCCGACTATCGCTACAATGCAGCACGCAAACCCGACAGCGATGCTATCACAGTACTTACCGGTCGGAATATGACTCTTTCGACGGCCGGCCTCGGCATTAACATCACCTACGACTCACGCGACAACATATCTGCCCCACATCGAGGGATATACCTATCGATAGAGGGCATAGCGCGCCCCGCGCCACTCAACAATGTAGGCCATAACCTGTGGCAAGCAAACTTAACATTCGATGCCTACCAACCGCTATGGCGAGGTGCTGTACTGGCTTTCGACCTATACGCCGAGCACCACTCCGCAGCTACCCCATGGCTACTGCGTTCACAGCTTGGCGACGAGCATCGTATGCGAGGTTACTACGCAGGCAGATTTAATGGCAATAACCTAATAACCACACAATTAGAGCTACGACAACATATCTGGTATCGCATAGGATGTGTCCTGTGGGGAGGTGTCGGCACAACATTCTCCGAGGATGATAGATTTGCGTGGCGCAAGGTATTGCCAAACTATGGCATAGGCCTTAGATGGGCTCTTCGCGAGAGGTCGAATATACGCCTCGACTTCGGCTTCGGACGTGACAGTTTTGGTGTTGTTGTGGGCATAAACGAGGCTTTCTAAACGAGTTGTCGGAGTGGTGTTTGACGCCGCATACGCACCACCTCTCCGAGTTACGCAGGCGGCATTATCTGCACAGCATCAAAAAACATCACCTTTTTAACTCTCATCTTTCTTTATTCGCCAAATTTTACTACCTTTGCACCGTACATAACTATACCTTTGGTATAGGACTACGTAAACAAGCGAAAAAAGGGAGATTTTTAGAGTATGAAGATAGCATTAGCGCAGCTCAACTTTACGGTAGGAGACATCAACGCCAACACCGAGAAGATTATAGCAGCCATCGAGCGTGCCAAAACAGAGAAGGCAGACCTTGTGGTCTTTGCCGAGTTTGCAGTATCGGGAACTCCGGCATACGGACTTTTGACCAAGACCACATTCCTCACACTATGCGAGGAGGCTATAGAGCGTATTGCAGAGAGCTGCCATGGCATATCGGCCATAGTAGGCACACCCTACCTCACGGCCGAAGGCCCAGTGAGTGCCGCGGCCCACATCAACGAGCGTGGCGAAATAGAGTACATCGGCAAGCGTTATGTTACTGCACGCCGCGAGATGGGATACATCGTAGGCTCATCGATAGGCAGCCAAACGATACACATCAACGGCCACGCACTGAAAGTTGTCGTTGGCGACGACCTCAGCCGCATGGAGGATATTGACGAGGAGGTAGATGCTATAATCTCGGTGAATGCACGACGCTACGGCAAAGGCATCATGTCACGTCGCTTCGACAAGATGTGTCGCCTTGCTTTTACCGAAGGTAAGAACCTTATACTCATCAACCAGGTGGGTGGCGCAGGAGATATTGTCTACGATGGCACATCGGGCATACTCAACAGCGATGGTAAGCTGATAATGGTGCTCAACAGCTTCGAGGAGGACTTCCGCATATTCGATACGGAGGAGATGCACGAGGCCATAGAGGTACCATTCACACCCTACCGCGACCGTACACGTATGATTTACAAGGCGGCATGTCTCGGCCTTCACGACTACTTCATCAAAAATGGCTATACCAAGGCCTGCGTAGGACTATCCGGCGGTATCGACTCGGCAGTGGTTGCCTGCCTTGCTGTAGGAGCTTTGGGCAAGGAGAATGTACGCGTGCTTCTTATGCCCTCGCCATTTACTCCCAACGAGAGTGTCGAGGATGCCAAACAACTTGCCGAGAACCTCGGCGTGGAGTACAGCGTGCTACCCATCGTAGATGCTTACAACTCGATAGTAGGCACATTACAGCCCGTAATCGGGGGCACGGAGTTCGATGCTACCGAGGAGAACATACAGTCGCGTATACGCACCACGATGCTTATGGCACTGCAAAACAAGACGGGATACATGCTGCTCAACTCGTCGAACAAAAGTGAGAACGCCCTCGGCTGGTGTACGCTATATGGCGACACGGCAGGTACGTTCAGCCCTACGGGTGACCTCTACAAGGGCGAGATATACGACTTGGCACGATACATAAATGCCACATTTGGAGATATCATCCCCGACAACATAATAGACAAAGAGCCATCATCGGAGTTGCGCCCCGACCAAAAGGATAGCGACTACCTGCCACACTACGAGGTGATAGATGCCATCCTGTTTAGAATGATAGAGAAGAAACAGCACCGCGAGGAGATAATAAACGCCGGCTTCGACTCGGATGTCGTGGAGAAGATACACTCGATGATTATGCGCAACGAGAAAAAACGCTACCAGTTTCCACCGGTACTGCGCCTTTCGCCATGCGCCTTTGGACACGAGTGGCTTATGCCGTTGGTAAATCACTACGGCGACTAACAACCGGCAATAGACACTACAACAGTCACCGATATGTCCTTTTGGCGAGCTCTCCTAGTAATATTCTTTCCACCACTATCGGTTTTGGATAGAGGATGCGGCTCAATACTTATCGTATTGCTACTGACCGGCATAGGCTGGTTACCGGGAGTCATCGGCGCTCTCATCATCCTAACCAAAGCCGAGCCCTAACCAAGGGGCCAGACAAGGGGCCAGACAAGGGGGGGGGGCAGATAAGAGGAGGAGAAGGTAAGAGGACGAGAGAAGCGGGGAGAGAAGAGAGAAGAGAGGGTGAGAAGGAGCGGAAGAAAGGGAGAGAGAAGGAGAGAGAGGCAAAAGAAACAGACCTAAGATTGGCGATATGGGAGTGCAGATACAACACAGAGGTATTGTCGAGCGTGTAGAGGATGACAAGGTAATTGTCAGCGTTGCACGTGAGTCGGCATGTGCCGGTTGCCACGCCAAGGGCATTTGTGGCGTAGATGGACAAAAGCGTCTTATCGAGGTACGTACGAAGTATGCCTCAACCTTCAAGCCCGAAGAGCGAGTGGTGGTAGCACTACTCTCCAAGAGGATGGGATTTGGGTCGGTAGCCTTGGGCTATGTGATACCGCTTATTGTTATGCTTGCCATACTATTTGGCGCAAAGGCTCTCGGATATAGCGATGGCATAGCAGCCATAGCAACACTCGCCGGCATAGCACTATACTACGTTGTGCTATACGTCATAAGACACACAATTGAAAGAAACATTCAATTTACAATTATAAAAGAGTAATGAACGCACTATTATTAACAGTCCTGACACTTAGCGTGTTGGGAGGCATCTTAGCTGTTATCCTCTACTTCGTGGCACAGCGATTCAAGGTAGAGGAAGATCCACGCATCGACGATGTAGAGAAGATGCTGCCCGGTGCAAACTGCGGCGGATGTGGCTTTGCAGGATGTCGTTCTATGGCCGAGGCTCTTGTCAAGCGTGACGACATCTCCACGCTCTACTGTCCTGTTGCCGGAGGTAAGACGATGGTCGATATTGCCGGCTATCTTGGTAAGACGACACAGGAAAAGGGTCCGCAGGTTGCCACCATGCTATGTGGCGGCACATGTCAGAAGCGTCCCAAGGTAAACCACTACGACGGTGCCAAGAGCTGTGCTGTGGTAAATACGCTCTACGTAGGTGAGTCAGCATGCGCCTTTGGATGTCTGGGATATGGAGACTGTGTGGCAAGCTGTCAGTTTGGAGCTATTACGATGAACCCCGAGACAGGTCTTGTAGAGATTGACCCCGACAAGTGTACGGCGTGTGGTGCTTGCGTAAAGGCGTGCCCTAAGGCTCTCATCGAGCTACGCAAGAAGTGGCCTAAGAATCGTGCCATATATGTGGCCTGCCGCTCGAAGAGTCGCGGTGCAGTAGTGATGAAGGCATGCAAGGCGGGATGTATCGGCTGCGGCAAGTGCGAGAAGGCTTGTCCGTTTGGTGCTATAACCATAGACAACAACCTCGCATATATCGACCCTGAGAAGTGCAAGCTATGTCGCAAGTGCGTGAACGAGTGCCCCACAGGTGCTATCCACATTGCAAACATGGAGCCGCTGCCAAAGGAGCCTAAGCCGAGTGCCGAGAAGGCCGAGCAGAAGGCATAACCTCGAAATATAGAGGCTGTTTGAATCTTGTTTCAAGACCTTCGAGAGCTATTATCAAGGCGGCATCCATATATGAGATAGAGGCAATAAGCCTCACATAAGTCCACAAATGGATATCTATCGGACATAGACCACAGAGAGTACGAAGCCGATTCTTGCAGCAACAAACAAACTTATTCAATAAAATTCTAAGCAGGTTCTTAGAGCAAAACTATGAGAACATTTCCAATAGGCGGTATTCATCCGTCGGACAACAAGAAGTGGAGCAAAGATATGGCCATTGAGGTCATGGAGCTTCCCGACGAGGTTGCTATACCTATGATTCAGCATATCGGTGCTCCCGCCATACCGATTGTGGCCAAGGGCGATAAGGTGCTCACCGGTCAGCTTATAGCTCAGGCTTCGGGCTTCGTATCGGCAAACATCCATTCGCCGATATCGGGCACGGTAAAGGCTGTGGACATCTTCCCCAACGGTCAGGGTCTGCATCGTCAGATGATAGTCATCACACGCGAGGGTGACGAGTGGGTGGAGAGCATCGACCGCTCTAAGGAGCTTAAACGCGAGTGTAGCCTAACGCCGGCCGAGATTATCGCCAAGATTAAGGATGCAGGTGTCGTAGGTATGGGTGGTGCCACATTCCCCACACATGTAAAGCTCTCTATTCCTGATGGACAGAAGGCCGAGATACTTATCATCAACGGCGTGGAGTGCGAGCCATACCTCACATCGGACTACCGCACGATGCTCGAACGTGGCGAGGAGCTGCTCACGGGTGTCGAGATATTGATGCGCGCACTAAGGGTTGAGCGTGCCGTGATAGGCGTAGAGAACAACAAGCCGGATGCTGTGGCTCACCTACGAGAGCTTATCGCCAAGGGTAACTACCGTGGCATAGAGGTTATGGCACTTAAAACCCGCTATCCGCAGGGTGGCGAGAAGCAGCTTATAGCAGCCATCACCGGCCGTCAGGTAGCACCTCCACCTGCACTGCCTATCTCGGTGGGTGCTGTGGTATGCAACGCCTCGACCTCGGTTGCCGTATACGAGGCCGTGCAGAAGAACAAGCCACTTATCGAGCGTGTCGTAACCATTACGGGAAAGGATATAGCACATCCAAGCAACTATCTGCTACGCTTCGGAGTATCGTTCAAAAGCCTTATAGCGAAGGCCGGAGGTCTTCCCGAGGGCGATGTCAAGGTACTCAACGGAGGACCTATGATGGGTCGCTCGGTGGTAGCAATCGATGCTCCTATAATCAAGGGTTGCTCGGGAGTAACCATCATATCGGGTGCCGAGGCTGAGCGTGGCAAGGAGCAGGCCTGCATAAAGTGCGCTAAGTGCGTGTCGGTATGTCCTATGGGCTTGGAGCCATACCTGCTTGCGAAACTTGCTCGCAAACAGCTCTGGGATCGCGCCGAGGAGCACAACACCATAGATTGTATTGAGTGTGGTTGCTGCTCGTATACCTGTCCTTCAAGTCTGCCGCTATTGGACTATATACGTATCGGCAAGCAGACGGTGATGGGCAACATACGTGCGCGCGCAATTAAAAAGTAGTATCATCTTGGAATAACGAAAAAACAGATAAATTATGGCATCCAGACTTTTTGCTGCACCCTCACCCCATATTCACGGTGGCGAATCTACTCGTCGCATTATGGGGGATGTGGTCTTGGCACTACTTCCGGCACTATGCGTATCGACATATGTGCTTGGCTGGCGTGTATTACTAACCACGGCTATCGCTGTTGCAGCCTGCGTACTCTTCGAGTACCTTATTCAGCGATTTATGTTTAAGCGCAGCTCGACTATCGGCGATCTCTCGGCCGTGGTAACGGGTATATTGCTCGCCTTCAACCTACCTGCCGGCATCCCTTGGTGGATTATTATCATCGGGGCATTGGTAGCCATCGGCATCGGTAAGATGACCTTTGGCGGCTTGGGTTGCAACCCCTTCAACCCTGCACTTACGGGACGTATCTTCCTGCTTATAGCCTACCCCGTGCAGATGACCGACTGGACAACGGGTATTCCCGATACGGTATCGGGTTCTACGATGCTTGCCGATGTCAAGGCGGGTGTATATGGTGTTAGCGAGATAGACTTCGTAGCGATGCTCGGTGGTCATATGAACGGCTCGCTCGGCGAGATTGGTTCATTTGCACTTATCCTCGGCGGTATCTACCTGCTATGCCGCAGGGTTATTACATGGCATATTCCTGTCTCGATACTGGCCACCATGGCACTCTTTGCGCTGTGTGTTGCCGCAGGCGAGGGTGGCGATATGCTCTATAAGCTACCTCTATTCCACATATTGGCAGGCGGTGCACTGCTCGGTGCTATCTTTATGGCTACGGACTACTCTACATCGCCTATGACACACACAGGTATGTTAATCTATGGTGTCGGCATCGGTCTTATCACGATGATTATCCGTCTGTGGGGTGCATATCCCGAGGGTATGTCGTTTGCGATATTTATCATGAATGCCGCAACACCGCTAATCAACAAGTATTGTCGTCCGAAGCGTTTCGGAACTAAATAGAGGGGAGAAAGAGTATGAAGAGTTCATTAAAAAATATGGTGGTGGTACTCTTTTCGATTACCGCTATTGCAGCCCTTCTTGTAGCCCTTGTCAATGAGCTTACGCTCGACACTATCAAGGCTACTGAGGCGCATAACAAGGATTTGGCGAAGTTGGAGGTGCTACCTCCATTTGATGGCGAGGCTCGATACGAGGAGATCGGCCACAGCATTAACGATGGCGCACTCACTATCAACGTAACCAAGATTAGCAACAGCACGGATGGCAGCCTTGTAGGTTATGCCGTAGAGGCACCAAGCATAACAAAGAATGGCTATGCAGACCGCATATACCTTATGGTAGGTTTTGTCGAAACGGAGCAGGGTACGCTTATCAATGGCGTTAAGGTACTCTCGCAGAAGGAGACACCGGGTCTTGG
Organism: Alistipes sp.; assembly: GCA_017504265.1. Classification (GTDB taxonomy): domain Bacteria; phylum Bacteroidota; class Bacteroidia; order Bacteroidales; family Rikenellaceae; genus Alistipes. Next base: position 9,134 of record JAFVRN010000001.1, read on the forward strand.
TGCAAATATGACAAAGGAGGGCAATGCCCTGGAGCGAAGCGTTGTGGGCAACAACCCTTCGGCTATGACCTTCAAGGTTAAGAAGGATGATGCGTCGGGTTCGTTCGACTCGCTTACGGGCTCTACCGTATCGTCACGTGCCTATGCCAATGCTATCGAGACGGCATATGCTGCCTACCTTTGGGCTAAGGGTGAGCTTCCTACAAGTAGCGATGCTCAGTCGGGTGCTACGAAGGGTAGTCAGACAAGCGACGATGATAGCGTGGCCGTAGATGCGGAGAGTGGTGCGACACTCACCGACGGAAGTAACTATGAGCAGGAGCTTGAAGCTCAGAAAGGAGATATAAGCAATGAGTAAACTGCAACTTATAACCAAGGGTATACTTAAAGAGAACCCTACGTTTGTCCTCATATTGGGTATGTGTCCGACGTTGGGTGTCACCTCTTCGGCAATCAATGGTATGGGTATGGGTGTAGCCACCATGGCTGTACTTATACTGTCGAATATTGTAATATCGCTCATCAAGAACATCGTTCCCGACAAGGTACGTATTCCGGTCTTTATCGTGGTTATCGCCTCGTTTGTCACCATTATCGAGATGCTTATGAAGGCCTATGTTCCCGCGCTATATGCCTCATTAGGTGTGTTTATTCCACTTATCGTGGTAAACTGCATCATCTTGGGTCGCGCCGAGGCCTTTGCCTCGAAGAATGGTGTATGGGACTCTGCGCTTGACGGTGTAGGCATAGGCTTGGGCTTCACGCTATCGCTTACGGCTATAGGATCGGTGCGTGAGATATTGGGTACGGGTGCTATCTTCGGATGGTCGTTTGCTCCCGATGTTATGCCTCTTGTATTCGTCCTTGCCCCGGGTGGCTTCCTTGCATTAGGCTACCTTATGGTATTGTTCAACAAAATCGCAAAACGAAAGTAATAAGCTATGGATACTATTAATATTTCGAAAGAGGTTATTACCGCCTTTGAGACAGGTAGCGTCGAGGCTGCCCCCATCACACTTATTGCCATTATCATCGGTGCAATATTTGTGAACAACGTGGTTCTATCGCAGTTCCTCGGAATATGCCCCTTCCTCGGTGTTTCGTCAAAGGTTGAGACATCGCTCGGTATGGGTATGGCTGTAACTTTCGTTATGGCACTCTCGGCAGTTGTTACCTGGTGTTTGCAGAACTATATCCTTGTGCCATTTGGCATCGAGTATATGCAGACCATCGTCTTTATTCTGGTCATCGCGGCTCTGGTGCAGATGGTCGAAATCGTACTTAAAAAGGTCTCACCATCGCTCTACCAGGCATTAGGTATCTTCCTACCCCTTATCACCACAAACTGTGCTGTGCTTGGTGTAGCAATCCTTATGGTACAGAAGGAGTTCGGACTACTCACAGGTGTGGTATACTCGGTATCTACGGCATTGGGCTTTGCCTTGGCTTTGGTGCTGTTTGCCGGCATCCGTGAGCGTCTCGATGTAGAGGATGTACCTCAGGCTTTGAAGGGTGTGCCTATTGCACTTATCACAGCGAGCCTCTTGGCGATGGCCTTTATGGGCTTTGCCAATGTTGTACCTCTGCCATAGCACATCCAAAACAGTATATAGCAGCGAGGTTATCCCGAAAGGATAGCCTCGCTACTTACATATGTATAATAATAGATACGATAATCTTTTAGTTTTAACGATTATTTATTACTTTTGTGGTGCTAAACGAAAAACGAATATCCCCCACACAATAATACGATGAAACGATTTACACTACTACTGATTGCTCTCACCGTGATGGGAGCCTGCTCTGACAACTATACGGATAGTATACTACCGAGTGATAAGTATATAGATGTCGCATTTGAAAATGAGGATACCCGCATATCGCTGTATAGCGGTAAGAGCATTTGGACTAAGGGCGATGCACTCACGGGCTTCTACCACTCTACGACAAATAGCAAATGGCTATACGACGGCGAAACAGGAGCACGCGTAGGTAAGCTCTACCCCGCTGCCACACTCGACGAGGATGATGCGCGAACACGTTCGGTGCTTATATACCCCTACAACGAGAAGCATAGCCTTGTAGGCGATGGCTACGATGTTGTTATCTCTCTACCCGCAACACAACACTACGCCACGGGTAGCTTCGGCACAGATGGCGTGACGATGATAGCATCGAGCGACAACAACTGTTTCGCTCTTCGTAACGTATGCGGATGGCTGATGCTACAATTTACGGGTCAGGGCGAGAGTGTCGAGAGCATTACGCTCTATGGCAACGATGGCGAACAGCTTGCAGGCGATATATACGTTGAGTCGAAGAGCGGCATAGCCACACTCGCTACCGATGCCACATACTGTAACAAGGCTGAGGTCGATATCGACGACGTGGAGATAGCCACCGACCTACGACTACTTGTCGAAGAGGAGGTAATCCTATCGGACAAGGCTACAACATTCTATATTGCACTTCCTCCACAGAAGTTCAGCAATGGTATTATGGTAGATATCAAGTGTGAAGGATATGTTGCTTCGACATTTGTCACACACCGCAGCATAGAGATCAAGCGTAATAATATTACCCCTATGGCATCCCTCACCTTCTCGGGACGCGAGGAGGAAGACCACGGTGGTGGTGACGGCGGAGAGGATGGCAAGGATGATGGTAGCGATACTCCTACAGATGGAGCTACGGTACTATACTTCGACAATCTGGATGGCGAGGAGGCGACACAGAACTATGGTTCAAGTGGCACATATTGGCCCTATATCAACCAGTTCCCCGAGTTCGCCAATCCTACGGGTAGTGCTGCCGGGAACTCGAGCTACGAGGGTAGTTATGTATCACTGCGCACTAATTACGGCTCGAACAGCGATAAGTCGGACTATGCAGGATCGGGCGTAAACTACTTCTTCTTTGGACGTGAGGCCTATGTCATAATAAAGAATATCGCACTGAATGGCGCGTATAAGAATCTAAGCCTTACGTTTGGTGGCGAGAAGTATGCGACAGGTGGCGATAACATGTACACACCTTCCGAGCTGCACGTTATGCTCTCGGAGGATGGTGAGCTGTGGCACGACCTAAATTATAGCTATGCCGGCACGACCGAGGGTCGCTGGAATGTGGCTACCGCCGACTTTACCCTCGCTGATGCGCCACAACAGCTACATATCAAGTTCCTATGCGACGTGGACAGCGCATATCGTATCGACGACATCAAGCTCGTCACAGGTGTCGGTGGTCAGCTGATAGACCTCGGCAGCATCCCCGACGATGGCGGCTCGGATGACGGTGGCTCGGGCGGTGGCGGCTCGGGGGATGATATACCGGTATGCGGCACAACCTATCGTAGCGGCTGGTATGAGCTACCCTCGGAGGCTGATAGCAACTCGGACGGCCGCGACGACAACAACGACACATACTACTACGCGCACCACCTATGCGCAGGTAGCGAGCGTAACGCACAGCGTACGGGCAGCGCACGTAACTACACGGTATGTTTCAGCAGCGAGCACCACTGTCCCATGTGGGTAGCAGCACCACGACACTCGATGTACGAGGGTTCGGCAGACCGCACGGATGCCTATGGCAAAGACCCGCAAATACCATCCGACATACAGTATAACAGCAAGTCTACCGGTGGCGGATGCAACAAGGGACATATGTTAGGTTCGGCCGAGCGCACCTCATCGTCGGCTACCAACAAGCAGGTGTTCTACTACACAAATATCGCACCGCAGTACTCCGATACATTCAATACGGGAGGTGGCGCATGGAACAACCTCGAAGACCACATCGACGGCCTTGTATGCCGAGATACGCTCTATGAGGTTGTAGGCTGCTACTTCGAGAAATATACCGACAAGTATGGAAATACGGGTACTCCTACGAAGATTTCATTTGGCGGTCGTAGCGACGTATCACGCCCCACGATGTTCTACTACGCACTGCTACGCACCAAGAGTGGTAACACGGGAAAGAGCGTCAGGGAGTGTTCCGCGAGCGAGTTGCAGTGTGCCGCCTTTGTCATATGCCACGAGCAGGATAAGGGTCACAAGCCCGAAGCACGAGATATTATCTCTATCGAGGAGTTGGAGCAACTCACCGGTTTCAGCTACTTCGACAACGTACCAAACGCACCTAAGAGCGTGGTAAACGCCTCGGATTGGCTATAACCAAGACATACGAGCATAAATATGGGCGTGTCCAACCAAGCGTTGGGCGCGCTCTTTTGTTAGTAGTTGTATTACAAGAACAATTTTGGGCTTATTGGTCAAAATAGTATCTACGTAATAGCACCCGCGCATGGCATATGAGCGGAGCAGCAGCTACAATGACATAAAAAGCCCCGAACGGGATACTGACGTATTTCCCATTCGAGGCTTTAATTGAAGCGTTGCTAAAGCTTCGCTATCAGCTAAATGATTAGATGATACCCTGCTCAAGCATAGCCTGTGCTACCTTCATGAAACCTGCGATGTTAGCACCCTTAACGTAGTTAACAGTACCGTCTGGCTGTGTACCAAACTCAACGCAAGCCTCGTGGATAGACTTCATGATGAAGTGGAGCTTATCATCAACCTCCTCACCTGCCCAAGAGATGTGCATACAGTTCTGAGTCATCTCAAGACCAGAAGTAGCAACACCACCAGCGTTCACAGCCTTACCAGGAGCGAAGAGGATACCTGCTGACTGGAATGCGTGGATAGCCTCAGGAGTACAACCCATGTTAGAAACCTCGGCGCAGCACCATGTACCGTTAGCCAAAAGCTCCTTAGCATCAGCCTCGTTCAACTCGTTCTGGAATGCGCAAGGAAGAGCGATGTCACACTTAACAGACCAAGCCTTCTTGCCTGCAGTGAACTTACAAGCCTCAGGGAACTTAGTAGCCATATCCTCAACCTTGTTGCGGTTAGAAGAACGCATAACAAGCATATAGTCAATCATCTCAGAAGTGATACCTGCAGGAATCTCGCAAACGCCATCAGGACCAGAGATTGCTACAACCTTAGCACCAAGCTCAGTAGCCTTCTTAGATGCACCCCAAGCTACGTTACCGAAGCCTGAAACAGCAACTGTCTTGCCCTTAAGATCCTTACCAGCCTTTGCCAACATATACTCTACGAAGTACAAAGCACCGTAACCAGTAGCCTCAGGACGGAGGATAGAACCACCCCAAGTCATACCCTTACCGGTCAATACACCAGTGTGGTACTTGCGAGCAAGCTTCTGATACATACCATTGAGGAAGCCGATCTCACGACCACCTACACCTACGTCACCGGCAGGAACGTCGGTATCAACACCGATGTTGTTCCACAACTCCTGCATGAAGGCCTGGCAGAAACGCATAATCTCGCCATCTGACTTGCCAACAGGGTTGAAGTCTGAACCACCCTTAGCACCACCCATAGGAAGTGTAGTCAAGGCGTTCTTGAAAGTCTGCTCGAAACCGAGGAACTTCAACATTGAAGGATTCACAGCTGGGTGGAAACGCAAACCGCCCTTGTAAGGACCGATAGCTGAGTTAAACTGTACACGGTAACCGAGGTTAGTCTGAACCTCACCATTGTCATCAACCCATGTTACACGGAAAGTGAAGATACGATCTGGCTCAACCATGCGCTCAACGATCTTTGCCTTCTCATACTCGGGGTGCTGGTTGTAAACCTCCTCGATTGACTCCAATACCTCCTGAACAGCCTGCAAGTACTCGCTCTCGCCTGGGTGCTTGGCCTCCAAATTGGCCATGATAACTTTTACATCCATAATTTTAGTTAAGTTAAAAGGTTATTAAATTAAAGTTGATTGTTGATTTTCATCCTCATTCTGTCATCTTGCAACACATAGCTGCATAATAGTCATACAAAGATAAGAATAATTATCGGAGTTTGATACCTTGCACCAACTTTTTTTTTACAAAAGTGGAGTTTTTATCATATTTGATGGTAAAAAGGTGGCCGACACCCCATTTTCGGAGTGCCGACCACTACACCTATCTCTAATTCTTAGACCTTATACGAAAGGAAGACGTACCACCTCGGCCTTGAGCAGACGGCCACGAACCTCAACGGCAATCTGTGTACCGGCCTTTGCAAACGCCGGCTTAACATAGCCCATACCGATACCTATCTTCAAGCAAGGTGACATCGTACCCGATGTAACGTGACCAATATGGTTGCCTTCGAGGTCGGTCAATGAGTACTCGTGACGAGGCACACCACGGTCGATAAGCTTGAAGCCTACAAGCTTGCGCTCAACACCCTCCTTCTTCTGACGCTCCATAAGCTCACGATCGATGAAAGGCTTGTTATCAACGAACTTGGTAAGCCAGTTAAGACCTGCCTCGATAGGAGATGTGGTATCGTCGATATCGTTACCATAGAGGCAGAAACCCTTCTCCAAACGCAACGTATCACGAGCACCGAGGCCGATGTTCTTCAAACCGAACTCCTCGCCTACCTTCCACATAGCCTCCCAGATTGTGTCGGCATCCTCGTTGTACATATATATCTCACAGCCACCCGAACCGGTATAACCCGTAGTCGAAAGGATAACCTCGCAACCTGCAACCTTGCAAATCTTGAAGGTGTAGTACTCCATATCCTCGACAGGCTCCTCGGTCATCTTCTGCACAAGCTTCATAGCCAATGGGCCCTGAATTGCAAGCTGTGCAGTCTTTGCCGAGCCATTCTCAAGCTCCTCACCTGCCTTCATACCGAAAGCCTCACCCTCGCGGCAGATATGCTCCCAGTCCTTCTGCTCGTTGGCAGCATTCACGCAAAGCATATACTTCTGCTCGTTTATGCGATATACCAATACGTCGTCTACAATACCGCCACGACCGTTAGGCATTGTCGTATACTGCACCTTACCGTCGTAAAGATCGCATACGTTGTTGGTAGTGATGCGCTGCAAGAACTCCGTAGCACGTGGGCCCTTAACCCAAATCTCGCCCATGTGGCTTACATCAAACACACCGCACTTCTCACGAACATTGATATGCTCGTCGTTGATGCCCGAGAACTCGATGGGCATATTGTAACCTGCAAACTCGGCCATCTTGGCACCGTTAGCAATGTGATACTTGGTAAAAGCTGTTGTTTTCATCTGGTTTTATTGGTTTTAGATTATAATTGTTGTTACGACTGATTGCGGTTATGCCTCGCTCTTTGTCTCCGTGGCGGCCTCCACCTTAGGGCGTGGCTTGAAGCCGACCTTGGGGCAACGGGTAAACTCCTTCTCGCGGTCAAACAGATAGCGATACGTGGTATGCATCTTATGCTTGCGGGCACATATGTAACGCTCTACCATACGGTTCATCACAGGATTGAAGTCGCCAATCCATGCGAACTCCACCGAGCGGTATTGGTTGCGGTCGGTGCGTATGTAGTTGTCGAGCATAGCCTTCATAAAGCCCGACTCGACACCCTTGCCCTGAAACTCGGGCGTGATACCGAAGATTATGGCAAATATGCGGTCGCATCTCTTTCGCACCTTCAAATCCCACATCATACGCAACTTATTAACGATACCGAACTTACCGTTGTACTTGCCTATAAGGCGGTTAAGGTCGGGCACCATAATGAAGAAGCCGATAGGTTCGTCGTTGAAATAGGCGAAGTATATGAGGTTGCGATCTACAATCGGGCGCATCGTATCGGCCATCTCGCGAGCCTCCTCTGCCTCCATAGGCTGCACACCCGTAAATAACGACCACGCTTTGTTATATATTGTGCGGAACTTCTCAACGGCCGAGTATAAATCCTCATCTCCAATAGGCGAGAAACGATAACCCGGTGTAGACATAAGACGCTTAACGCGGTCGTATACCACCTCGTTTACATCGTCGTCGTACACATTCCACACGTAGGTGTTCTGGTTGAAGTAGTTTTGAAAACCGTAGTTCTCGAACAACGCCTTGTAGTATGGCAGGTGATAGGGGTTCTCGAATAGCGGCTGGTACTCATAACCCTCGACAAGCAGACCCCACCACGCATCGCGCGAGCCGAAGTTTACAGGGCCATCCATAGCCTCCATACCTCGCTCTTTGAGCCAGTCACGCGCAGCATCGAAGAGCATGTTGGCCAACTGCTGATCGTCGATAGCCTCGAAGAAGCCACAACCTCCCGTAGGCTGCTCATAGCCATAGGCGTGTGTCTTGTCGTAGAAGGCGGCGATACGTCCCACGCACTCGCCCTTGGCATCGCGTGCCACCCAGCGAATGGCCTCACCATCATTAAAGAGTTTATTCTTTGCAGGGTCGAACACAGCCTTTATCGAGCTGTCGAAGGGGCATACCCAGTATGGGTTATCTTTATAAATTCTCTTAGGCAGGTCAAGAAACTCGCGCTCCATACGCTTATCTCCCGATTTAACCTCAACGAGTGTGTACTTAACTGTTGCCATATATCTCTATTTATCAAACTTCATCAGCTATAGACATACAAAGATATATATTTTTTTTGGAATACGAAGTATTATAGATTTTTTTTACACACCTTTTTCTCTCACATACTAAGATTACAGACAGCTGCGTTTTACCTATAAAAACACACTTTTTAGCATAAAAATCAAAAAAAGTGGCAATTTTACATTAATATTTGAAAAAAATGTACAACCTTTGCAGACGAGATATAAATGAAAAATTAGAGTATAACTAAAAAATTTTATCGAGATGAAAAAAGTTACTATGATCGCAGCTACCCTACTACTTGCTGCAACTACGGCAATAGCTGCCACATTCACATCGTGCGACGACGACAAGCCTATCACAATCGACAAGCTGCCTGCCGCCGCTCAGACATTTATCAAAGAGAACTTCGCCCGTGAGCAGGTATCCTACGTCACCGTAGACCGAGGCCTGATTCTTGACGAGTACACCGTAGTATTTGTCAGTGGCACGAAACTCGACTTCGACAACAGCGGCGAGTGGACCGAAGTGGATTGCCGCTACTCGGCTGTGCCTAACAGCATCGTACCCAAGCAGATTAGCGAGTATGTGAAGGCTCACCACCCCAACAGCGAGATTATAGAGCTTAAGCGCGAGCATAATCGCTGGGAGGCAAAAATCACAGGCGGACTGGAGCTGACGTTCAACTCATCGTTTGCGGTTATCGAGATTGACGACTAACGAAACGCTATGCAATGGGCTAAGCTTCAATGTGTAACCTGTAAAAAACTATTTTTATGAGAAAATTGATGTTTGCCATTATGCTTGTGGCTGCGGCTACTATGGGCATAGGCTGTGACGACGATTACAATGCACCTTCGGCCACCGTAAACGACTTTGACAACCGCTACCCCACGGCAACACATGTCGAGTGGGAGAAGAAAAAGGGACGTGCCGTTGTCGAGTTTGAGCTTGCCGGCCAGGATTGCGAGGCGTGGTACACGCTCGGTGGCGAGTGGATTATGACCCGCTTCGACATACGTTACTCGGAGCTTCCCGAGGCTGTACGCAGCTCCTTCGAGCAGGGATATGGCACACAGACTCCGATAGATGATGTGGAGCGTCTGGAACGAAACAATGCCGATACCATATATTACATAGAGGCTACGGTGGTTGTGAACGGATACCTTACGGATATATGCCTTGATTATCTTGGCGACGGCACACTCCTACGCAGCTCGGCCGATATAGAGAACTACGACTACTGGGCGTACTACCTTTAATCCGCGAGCTTAGAAGCTATAGTATACGACACTCGGCGAATGTCGAGATGAGGGCGTGTCACAAGTTTGGGCACGCTCTCTATTTTAGAAGTTGAGGCAAGAGCTATTGTTTAGGTACTAAAAATGAGATAGGGCTGACCCATTGGTCAGCCCTATCTCATTCCTAAGATTTAGGAATTAGTTGTACTTGAATGTAGCCTCGTCCGATACGGTCAACTTCTTGCGACCCTTAGCGCGACGTGCTGCCAACACCTTACGGCCATTGGCGGTAGCCATTCTCTGACGGAAACCGTGCTTGTTGATTCTCTTACGACGAGAAGGCTGATAAGTTCTTTTCATTGCCATAGTCCTATCTGTTTTTATGTTTTAGTCTATTCAGTACTACTTATGCGAGGTGCAAAGGTACAACGATTTTTCATAATTGCAAATATTTCCTGAAAAATAATTTGCTTTTCACACCTTAACCTCTCTTTTTACGATGCTACTCCTCATAGAGATCCAGCTCGCCACGCTCCACCTTGCCATATATCGCAGCAAGCTCGGCAACTACGGGCGACACCACAGCCAAGGTATCCTCCACGACACTCGCTCGCTCGCCCTTGATGCGATAGAGCATTGCTGCATACAAGGCCCTAAAACATAGCTCCGTGTCGCTGGTCTGCTCGTTATCGAACAACTCTCTTAGGCGGGCAATGGCCATAGGCAGGCGGGCATAGGTCTTGCGATAGTGCTCGCCAACGGGTAGCTTCATTAGTTGCAGATGCAGATTATGCAGGTCGGCGATAAGGTGTAGCGTATGGTCTATATGGCCCTTTTCGCCCTTACCCTCCTTTTGCAGCAGTTCTACAATCTGCATATACCAGTTAAAGATATTCTCGCGCTGCTGCTCGTCCACCCCCTCCAGCTTGGCCACAAGTGTCGAGTAGATAGCCTCGGGGCTGAACTGCAATGCTCGCAATATATCCTCAATCTGCCATATGTACAATATGTACTCGGCGATATTCTCCTTACGTTTGCTAAGTGCTATAAGCATATAACCTATTCTTTACTCTCTGTTTTTCGAATCTATCCATATTGTCACAGGACCATCGTTGGTAAGCTCTATCTGCATATCGGCACCAAAGCTTCCCGTAGCCACACTGCGTCCCAAGAGACTCTCCACGCTGCGCACAAAGCTCTCGTAGAGGGGGCGTGATATGGACTCAGGGGCGGCCTTTATCCACGAAGGACGATTACCACGCTTTGTCGAGGCGTGCAACGTGAACTGACTGACAACCATGATATCGCCCTCGACATCCACCACCGAGCGATTCATAACACCCGCCTCGTCGTCGAAGATGCGCAGCTGAAGCAGCTTCTTGGTAAGCCACTCCACATCCTCGGCCGTCTCGTCATAACCCACACCCACAAGCACCATAAGGCCGTGACCTATCTCGGAATAGAGCTCGCCACCGATACGGCAACGAGCCTCCGTAACACGCTGAATTAGTAGTCGCATACTCTCTTAACGCTATCCGATTTCAACCTCTTGTTCGCTAATTTTGCGCCTCCTCGAAGAATGCCCACAGGTTGTCGCTTGCAGGCACCGGTGCTGTGACCGATACAGGTCGGCCGCCTACGGGGTGCATAAACTCCACACGGCGCGAGTGCAGCGATATGCCACCATCCCTATTCGAGCGTTTCGCACCATACTTCAAGTCACCCTTAATCGAACATCCTATGGCCGATAGCTGGGCACGTATCTGATGGTGTCGTCCTGTTTTAAGGTCTACCTCCACGAGGGTGTAGTTTGTTGAAGCTCCCAACACACGATACGTTAGACGCGCCTCCTTACCATCCCCCTTGGGACGTGCATAGGCACGCGAACGGTTGCTCTTGGCATCGCGCACTATCCAGTGGTGCAACTCACCCTCCTCATCCTCGGGACGGCTCTCCGTGATGGCCCAATAGCACTTCTTTATCTCGCCGCGACGTATCATCTCGTTGAGACGAGCCAACGCCTTTGAGGTCTTGGCAAATATCACAGCTCCACTCACAGGACGGTCGATGCGGTGTACCACACCGAGGAATACCGCACCGGGCTTATGGTCACGAATTTTGAGCATCGCCTTTATCTGATCCTCGATAGCCTCCGTACCATCGGGGTCGCTCTGCACAAGGTCGCCAGCGTGCTTATTTACCACCAGCAGGTGGTTGTCCTCGTAGAGTATATCGTTGATAGTAAACATTATAGCTTAAAGGTAAAGGGTAATAATTTCTCGGCACTATCTACCACCGTAGCCGTACCTGCACCACTCATAATCACACGTATCGGGCTCTGCTGTCTGCGCTCCACATCCACTATAACCTGGCGGCACTGACCACAAGGATAACACTCCCTGATAGATGGTTGCGAGGCAATGGCGAGTGCCTCGATGGGGTCGTCGGCGTAGTTGGCCTCGACATAGAAGAGCAGCGAACGCTCGGCACACAGACCTGCGGGATATACCTCGCTCTCGAAGTTCGAGGCGCGCAACACAAGACCGCTGCGCAGACGTACGGCAGCTCCTACACGGAAGTGCGAGTAGGGGGCATGGGCCGTAGCCGTGGCACTACGGGCTTCGGCCACAAGCCGAGCATCGAGAGTGTCGAGGTGTTCGAGCGACTCGAAGTGCTCGTATGAGATATCCAATACTTGTTTCATATCACGTCACTGTATGTTTGACGTACAAAGATACTATTTTTTTTGCAAATTAATAAATAATTAGTAACTTTGCGCTACCTAGAACACTACTTATGAGCACGCAGATACATATCACAACGGTCAATGTCATCGCCTCGACCCATGGGGCAGGCATCATCATCGGAGGTATGCACATGCGAATGTGCCGTTAGGCGCATCTTACTTCACTTGGCGGTTACGTACCGCTATATCCCGACAGATTTTCATATTCGGCGACACCTCCCAGGGGGTGCAGGCCACACTATTTACTTATATTGGAACATAACGCAATAACTATACAACTATGGCAGATAGAAAACTCCATTTCGAAACACTTCAAATACACGGCGGCTATCACGTCGATGCGTCGCAGTCACGAGGCATAGCCATACACCCCACGGCAGCCTATCACTTTCCCACGTGCGAGTATGCCGCAAACCTCTTCACGCTAAGCGAGGCGGGATACATCTACACACGTCTGCACAACCCTACCACGGCAGCCTACGAGGAGCGCATAGCGGCTCTCTATGGCGGTGTGGGGGCACTGGCAACAGCATCGGGAATGTCGGCAATACTGCTCACCGTAACAGCCCTCGCCAATGCGGGACAGAACATCGTGGCCTCGCCATATCTCTACGGCGGCACACACAACCAATTTGTCATATCGCTGCGCAACGTCGGCATAGAGTGTCGTTTGGCGGCCAGCGACTCGGCCGAGGATATGAAGGCTCTTATCGACGAGAATACACGCGCTCTGTTTGTCGAGTCGATGGGTAACCCCACCTGTCGTGTTGCCGACATCGAGGCTCTGGCAGAGGTGGCACACTCACACAACATACCCCTCATCGTAGATAACACGTTTGGTGCAGGCGGCTATCTGTGTAATCCCTTTGAGTGGGGTGCCGACATCATCACCGACTCGGCCACAAAGTGGATTAACGGCCACGGCACGGCTATGGGAGGTGTTATCGTCGATGGCGGTAAGTTCGACTGGGGATGTGGTAAGTTCCCGGCCATAGATGGCCCTTCGGAGGGTTACCACGGACTAAACCTATACGAGGCCTTTGGCAAGCAGGCATTCATCGTCAAGTGCCGTGTGGACGGTATGCGCGACTTCGGATGCTGCCCCTCGCCCTTCGATGCCTATCTTATGATGCTCGGCTTGGAGACCCTGTCGCTACGTGTAAAGCACGAAGTGGAGTCGACATATAAGCTTGCCGAGTATTGCCGCAACCACCCCAAGGTGGAGCGTGTCAGCTTCGTAGGTTTCGACGACCATCCCAGCCATAAGCTCGCACAGAAGTATTTCCGCCACGGAGCATCGGCCGTGCTTACCATCGAGCTGAAAGGTACGCTCGAAAGCACCATAAAGTTTGTCGAGAGCCTGCGTCTGTCGGGTAATATGACGATGATTGGCGACTCCATATCGGTGGTAACACATCCGGCATCGACCACACACAAGCAGCTGTCGGACGAGGCGAAGCGCGCTGCGGGCATAACACCTACGCTGCTACGCATATCGCTCGGCTTGGAGAATGTCGAGGATATCATCGCCGACTACGAACAGGCATTGGAGGCGATATAGTATGCGAGGGCTATACAAACATAACGCACCGCTGCTGCTCGAATCGGGTGAGGTGCTACCCTCGGTGGAGATTGTATACGACACCTTTGGGGAGCTAAACCAGAGGCGCGATAATGTCATATGGGTGTGTCACGCTCTTACGGCCAACTCCGATGTTGCCGACTGGTGGCCCCATACCGTCGAGAGCGGCAAGTTCTTAGACCCCGACCGCTACTTCATCGTCTGCGCCAACTTCCTCGGCTCGCACTATGGCACCACATCGCCCCTGAGCATAAATCCCGCGACGGGCAAAAAGTGGTACTACGACTTCCCGCGTATCACGGTACGCGATATGGTTGCGGCACACAAGCTGCTGGCAGCACACCTCGGCATAGAGCGCGTCAAGCTACTTATAGGCAGCTCCATAGGCGGTTTTCAGTGCATGGAGTGGGCCATCAGCGAGCCTCGCTTCGCCGAAAACCTCGCACTCATAGCCACCACCACCTGCTCCGAGCCGTGGGCAGCAGCCTTCAACGAGTCGCAGCGTATGGCCATACGCCTCGACCCCACGTGGGGCAAGCTCGACGACGAGGCGGGAGCAGAGGGTATGGCCGTAGCACGCAGCATAGCCCTTATGAGCTATCGCGGCGGCGCAGCCTACAACGCCACACAGCAGGAGAGCGACCCTCTGAACGAGGTGTCCTTCGAGCGTAGGGCACACAGCTATCAGCAATACCAAGGCGAGAAGCTCCGACGCAGGTTTAATGCCATGTCGTACTATCGTCTTTCGGAGGCTGTCGATTCGCACAACATAGCACGCGGCAGAGGCTCGATAGCCGAGGCACTGCGACGCATCGAGGCACGCACGCTTGTGGTGGCCATCTCCTCGGATATACTCTTTCCACCCGAGGCACATACGCCCCTACGCGAGAATATAGCCGATGTGGAGTATCACCTCATAGAGTCGGAGTTCGGTCACGACGGCTTCCTGGTCGAGCACAACAAACTAAATAGGATTATTTGTGACTTCCTAAAACACTAACATATATTTGTGACTTCCTAAAACACTAACATATGAAGAATATAAACATAGGTCTCTTCGGCTTCGGCAACGTCGGACACGGCCTTTACGACGTATTGCGTCGCATAAACTCTACGAATGTACATATCAAGCGCATATGTGTACGCCATATTGATAAGGATCGAGGCGTGAATGCCGCGTTTACCGACAACGCCGACGACATCTTCGAGGATAAGGATATAAACCTTATAGTGGAGGTCATCGACGATGCCGATGCGGCCTACACCATCGTCAAGCGTGCGCTGATGAACCACCTCCCCGTGGTATCGGGCAACAAGAAGATGCTCGGACACCATATCTTGGAACTTATCGAGCTACAGCAGCAGTACAACACACCTCTGCTCTACGACGCTTCGGCCTGTGGCAGCATACCCGTCATACGCAACCTCGAAGAGTACTACGACAACGACCTGCTATGCTCGGTTAAGGGTATCCTCAACGGCTCGTCGAACTTCATACTATCGAAGATATTTAACGAGCATATGAGCTACGAAGATGCACTGCATCTCGCACAGAAGCTCGGCTTTGCCGAGAGCGACCCCACGCTCGATATCGACGGTTGGGATTCGCTCTACAAGCTTATCATCATCACCATCCACGCCTTTGGCGTATATGTCGCACCGGAGCATATATTCACCTACGGCATATCTACGATGAACGACTCGGATATACGCTTTGCACGCGAGAAAGACCGCCGCATAAAGCTCGTGGCCCACGTCGAAAAGGTGGACAACAGACTTATAATGTGCGTCATCCCGCAGCTCATATCGCGCAACAAGTATATATACAGTGTCGAGGATGAGTTCAACGGCGTGGTAATCAAGGGTCTGTTCTACGACAAGCAGTTTATGTTCGGACGTGGCGCAGGAGGACACCCCACAGGCTCGGCCGTGCTCAGCGACATCACCGCCTGCGGCTATAACTACCGCTACGAGTATAAGAAGCGTAACGACTCCGTGCTACCAATTTATACCACCGACCATACCTTCCGCGTATACTTCCGCTATAAGCATGCCGAGCAGTGCAACCTGCTACATTTTAGCAAGATACGCGAGCAGTACACATCCGAAGATTACAACTACATTGTGGGCGACGTGACTATCTCCAACCTGAAAGCACATCAGGAGGAGCTGCGTGTGAGCGATTGCTTCGTCGCCGCATATCCGTTTGATTAGAGGGGTGCAAGGCTCGGCCTTGCCCTCTCTTGCATAGCAGAGCGAAGTCCGACCCCGCGTTGCGTAGCGCGTAAAAAATGGTCGAGAGGTCTCCACAATCACAAAATATTTGTATCTTTGCCGCCCGAAGATAACCCGAAGATAACAATGATAGTATGGCACTTATAGATGAGATTACCAAACGACGCACCTTTGCCGTCATAGCCCACCCCGATGCGGGTAAAACAACGCTTACAGAGAAGCTTCTGCTATTCGGTGGCGCGATACACGTTGCGGGAGCCGTTAAGAGCAACAAGATTAAGAAGGGTGCTACATCCGACTTTATGGAGATTGAGCGACAGCGCGGTATCTCGGTGGCGACATCGGTGATGGGCTTCGAGTACAAGGACGTTAAGATTAACATCCTCGATACCCCTGGCCACGAGGACTTCGCCGAGGATACATACCGCACCCTCACGGCCGTAGACTCCGTGATAATCGTTATCGACGGTGCGAAGGGTGTCGAGACACAGACACGTCGTCTGATGGAGGTGTGCCGTATGCGCAACACCCCCGTAATAGTCTTTATCAACAAGCTCGACCGCCCCTGCAAAGAGCCATTCGACCTGCTCGACGAGGTGGAAAACGAGCTTAAAATCAAGGTGCGACCACTGGCCTTCCCAATATCTTCGGGCGACACGTTCAAGGGTGTATACAACATCTACGAACACAACCTATCGCTATTTACATCCGACGAGCGACAGACGGCCGATGCCTCTACCGTGGAGATAAACGACCTCGGATCGAGCGACGTAGACCACTACGTAGGTCAGAAGTATGCCCAGCAGCTGCGCGACGACGTAGATCTGGTAGAGGGCGTATACGACGCTTTCGACCGTGATGCCTACCTGCGAGGTGAGTTAGCCCCCGTATTCTTCGGCTCGGCGGTAAACAATTTCGGTGTGCGCGAACTCCTGGAGTGCTTCATACGCATAGCCCCCTCGCCACGTAGCGCAACAACAGCAACACGCCTTGTAGAGCCATCCGAAGCCAAATTATCGGGCTTTATCTTCAAGATACACGCCAATATGGACCCCAACCACCGCGACCGTATCGCCTTTATGAAGATATGCTCGGGTAAGTTCGAGCGTGGCAAGAACTATCTGCACGTACGTAGCGGCAAGCAGCTTAAATTCTCCTCACCCACAGCCTTTATGGCCGAGAAGAAGTCGATAATCGACGAGGCATATCCGGGCGACATCGTAGGTCTGCACGACACGGGAACATTTATGATTGGCGATACCTTCACCGAGGGCGAGCCGCTTAAATTTACGGGTATACCCTCATTCTCACCCGAACACTTCCGCTACATAGAGAATGCCGACCCTATGAAGTTCAAGCAGCTGGCAAAGGGTATCGACCAACTTATGGACGAGGGTGTGGCACAGCTCTTCACCTCGTCGCTTAACGGCCGCAAGATTATAGGCACGGTAGGCGCATTGCAGTTCGAGGTCATACAATACCGTCTGGAACACGAGTATGGCGCGAAGTGCCGCTGGGAGCCTATCTCCATACACAAAGCCTGCTGGATAGAGTCCGATAACGAGGCACAACTCGCCGACTTCAAGCGTCGTAAGCATACCAATATGGCCGTAGATAAGCACGGTCGCGATGTCTTCCTTGCCGATACGAGCTACGCCCTGGCTATGGCTCAGGACAATTTCAAGGATATACGCTTTAAGTTTACCTCGGAGATATAGTCGCAATGTCGCTATTCGACAGATACAAGCCCTACTACCGCCGTACGCTGACTCTTGCCCTGCCCGTAGTCATAGCACAAGCAGGACAGCTCACCACACAATTTGCCGACACGGCAATGGTGGGTAACTATGGCGGTACCGACCCCATACCACTGGCTGCCGTAGCCCTCGGCAGCTCGCTCTTTCTGCTCATCTACCTTGCAGCTATGGGACTCGCCATGGGCATAACCCCGCCTGTCGGCGAATACTATGCACGTGGCCAGCGTCGCGAGGTGGGATTACTCTTCCAAAACTCGATACTCTACTGCGTGGCTATCGGCATTATAGCCACCATAGGAGCCATCGCCCTACGACCATTTATCGATACGCTGGGTGCGTGGATGTCCAACGAAGGCGAAGATGTAAGCCTTGTGGCGGCTATGGCACTACCCTACTACGATATGCTGGTGTGGAGCATTATGCCACTGATGATATTTCTCTGCATCAAGCAGTTCTTGGAGGGCATAGGCAACACAAAGGTGGCGATGTGGACCACACTCTTTGGCAACCTGCTGAACATCGTCCTAAACTACATCTTCATCTTCGGCAAGTGTGGTGCGGAGAGTATGGGTGCCGAGGGTGCAGGTCTTGCCACGTTGCTCTCGCGTGTGGCACAGATGGCAATCATCCTCGCCTACTTCTTCCTATCGCGACGACTACGCATCTACCGCGCCTTCTTCGAGCTGCGTGCTCTACGTATCGCATATCTGCGCAGCATACTGCGTATAGGCTACCCGATATCGTTTCAGATGGTGCTGGAGTCGGCAGCATTCATCCTCACTTCCATACTCTCGCTATCGTTCGGAGCAGTTGCGGCAGGTGCTATGCAGGTGGCATTCAGCATCGCCAATATGGCGTGGATGATAACCGTTGCCATAGGTTCGGCCTCGACCATAGTCGTAGCACACGTCTACGGTGCGGGATTGCGCCACGAACTGCGCCCCACGATAAAGGCTACGTACCATCTCGGAGTGGTGTGGGCACTGTTTATGTCGGTAGTATTTATCGTACTGCGCGACCAGATAGCCTCGCTATTCACCGACAGCACGCAGGTCGTGGCACTATGCTCGGAGCTTATGCTGCTTATCGCCATATATCAGTTCTCGGATGCCGTGCAGGGACTATCCATAAGTATGCTCCGCGGCCTTCAAGATGTCAAGATTATTATGCCAATAGTACTTCTCTCGTACCTCGGGCTGAATATCCCTATCGGCTGCGGCCTCGCCTACGGTATGGATATGGGATGCCACGGCCTTATCATAGGTCTTATCGTCGGTCTCAGCTCGGCAGCGTTACTCACCTCGCTACGCCTACATCGCTCTATGCGCCGCTTCGAACAAGAAGAATAGTATAAATACCAATAAGTATTTTTACTTATTTTACTCATCTCGCCCCACATTTTTGCCGCGCTCTACGCCCCGCAAGTCAAAAAAAGAGTATCTTTGTTCGATTATCGTCCGTGAAGTTCCCTCCGAGAGCATGCGGACACATATCAGGCAGAAGATAAAATGATATTTTAACCAAACTTTGAGATACAATGGTAGATATTTTTGAGCGTTTATCGCAGAATGCCGGTGGTCCTATCGGCCAGTATATGTCGGCCGTACACGGCTATTTCGCCTTCCCTAAGCTTGAGGGAGAGCTTGGCCCACATATGATTTTCCGTGGCAAACCCGTACTTAACTGGAGCTTGAACAACTATCTCGGCCTTGCCAACCACCCTGAGGTGCGTGAGGCAGATGCACAGGGCGGTAAGGATTTCGGTATGGCCTACCCTATGGGCGCACGTATGATGTCGGGACAGACGAAGTATCACGAGCAGCTTGAGCGCGAGCTCGCCGAGTTCGTGGGCAAGGAGGATGCCTTCCTTCTGAATTATGGCTATCAGGGTATGATATCTATTATCGACTGCTTGCTTACTCCTCGCGACGTTGTTGTCTACGACAAGGAGTGCCACGCATGTATCATCGACGGTCTTCGTATGCACCCGGGTAAGCGTTTCACATATGCCCACAATGACGAGGAGTCATTGCGCTTGCAGCTAAAGCACGCCACCGAGCTTGCCGAGCAGCAGCGTGGTGGTGTTTTGGTTATCACCGAGGGTGTATTCGGCATGAAGGGTGACCTCGGCTTCTTGGATGTCATCGTTAAGTGCAAGAAGGATTTCAGCTTCCGTCTGTTGGTAGATGATGCTCACGGCTTCGGAACTATGGGTAAGGGCGGCCGTGGTACAGGTGACCACTTCGGTGTTCAGGACGAGATCGATGTTCTGTTCAACACCTTCGCCAAGTCAATGGCCGGCATCGGTGCATTCGTGTCGGGTCCACGCTGGCTCATCAACCTCTTCCGCTACAATATGCGTTCACAGCTATACGCCAAGTCGTTGCCTATGCCTATGGTTATCGGTGCATTGAAGCGTCTTGACCTCATCCGCAAGCACCCTGAGTATCAGGAGAAGTTGTGGGAGATTACACGCGCCTTGCAGAAGGGTCTTACCGACAACGGCTTCAATATCGGCGTTACACAGTCACCTGTGACCCCTATATATATGAAGGGTGGCAACGAGGAGGGTACCAACCTTATCGTAGACCTTCGTGAGAACTACGGTCTGTTCTGCTCTATCGTTATCTATCCTGTTATTCCTAAGGGCGAGATTATCCTACGTGTCATTCCTACAGCGGCACACACCATGGAGGATGTAGAGTACACCATCAACACCTTCAAGGCCGTACGCGACAAGTTCGAGCGTGGCGAGTATATCAAGCCTATCCCACAGATGGCCGACCCAGACTTCAAGGTACGCTAATTGCGGGTCATATAGTAGGATTACGGAATTATATGATAGGGGCTGTACATCTGTTGCGATGGGCAGCCCCTTTTAATGTTGTATGCCAATGAGACAATATCTATTTCTGGCCCTTGCGATACTCTTCGAGGTTGCGTGGGATTTTGTTTTGCAGGGCTGCACCCTGCCACTGCGGAGCAGTGTGGGTCAGATGGGTTAAATGGGTCCAATGGGTTAGATGGGGATTTTCCACCGAACACACAAAACACTCCGAACCCACAAAACACACAAAACCCACCGAACCCACCGAACCCACCGAACCCACCGAACCCACAACACTCGGGATAATCAGCGGTTATCCCCCAATTTTTGTCAGAAGGGGTTAGCTGTGGCCTCGATTAAGAGATTGCCCCGGATGGATAGTACTTGACGTACATTCCATTCGGGGCAATGATTGAGAGGCCGCAGATGACCCCTTATCACAAAAATTTACTCTGGATTTACGAGCGACAAGTAAAGCTCATCAAGCTGTGCTTGTGCTACGGGTGACGGACCGTCGAGCATAACATCACGACCGGCATTGTTCTTGGGGAATGCTATGTAGTCGCGTATAGAGTCTGAGCCACCGAAGAGCGAGCAGAGACGGTCGAAGCCAAAGGCCAAGCCTCCATGTGGAGGTGCTCCAAACTTAAAGGCGTTCATAAGGAAGCCGAACTGCTCCTCGGCAGCCTCGGGTGTGAAGCCGAGAGCATCGAAGACCTTGGCTTGTAGCTCGGCATCGTGGATACGGATAGAGCCACCGCCAATCTCGGTACCGTTACATACGAAGTCGTAGGCATTGGCACGCATCTTACCCAGCTCGCCACTATCGAAGTACTTGGCGTCCTCGGGTTTAGGCGACGTGAAGGGGTGGTGCATAGCGTAGAAACGTTGCGTCTCCTCGTCCCACTCGAACATCGGGAAATCGACAACCCACAGCGGAGCAAACTTCTTGGGGTCGCGCAGGCCAAGACGCTCGGCAACCTCCAAACGCAAGGTACATAGCTGTGTGAGGGTCTTGAACTTCTCGCCACAAAGGATAAGCACAAGGTCGCCACACTTAGCTCCCGTACGCTCTGCTATGAGCTTCAGCTCCTCGGGCGTGAAGAACTTGTCGATAGACGACTTGCAGTTACCCGCCTCGTCCACCTTGATCCATACCAGACCCTTAGCACCCACCTGCGGACGCTTAACAAACTCGGTAAGCTCGTCTATCTGCTTGCGTGTATAGGCAGCACAGCCCTCGGCAGCGAAGCCAACGACATATTCGGCAGAGTCGAATACCACGAAGTTGTGTCCGTGAGCCAGGTCGGTAACATCGCTGAATGTCATACCAAAGCGCAAGTCGGGTTTATCCGAGCCATACTTCTCCATAGCTTCGATCCACGGCATACGCTGGAATGGCTCTGCAAACTCTATGTCCATCACCTCCTTGAACATATAACGTGCCCAGCGCTCGAAGATTTCGAGTACATCCTCCTGCTCTACGAACGACATCTCGCAGTCTATCTGTGTGAACTCGGGCTGGCGGTCGGCACGCAGGTCCTCATCGCGGAAGCAACGTACAATCTGGAAGTAGCGGTCGTAGCCCGCAACCATAAGCAGCTGCTTCAACGTCTGTGGCGACTGAGGCAGTGCATAGAACTGATTGGGGTTCATACGCGAAGGTACGATGAAGTCACGAGCACCCTCGGGCGTAGACTTTATGAGGTATGGGGTCTCAATTTCGAGGAATCCCTCCTTGTCGAGGAACTGACGTACGGCCTGTGCCATACGGTGACGCAGAATCATAGCACGCTGCAACGGAGGACGACGCAGGTCGAGGTAGCGATACTTCATACGCAGGTCGTCGCCACCATCCGACTCCTCCTCGATAGTGAACGGAGGTGTCACGGCACGGTTGAGTATACGCAGGCTTGTTGCAGATATTTCGATGTCGCCTGTGGCAATCTTGCCATTCTTCGACTGACGCTCGATGACCTTGCCCTCTACTTGCAGGACAAACTCACGGCCTACCTCTGCGGCAACAGCCTTAACCTCCTCTGCCGAGTGCTCCTCGACAACAATCTGTGTGATACCATAGCGGTCACGCAGGTCGATAAAGGTCATAGCTCCGAGGTTACGCACCTTCTGTACCCATCCGGCAAGCGTGACGAGCTGCCCTACATTTGCGATGCGGAGTTCTCCGCAGGTGTGTGATCTGTACATAGTATTATGATTTTTTTAGTTTTCCTCAAAATTTGTATCTTTGCAACTCACAAAGGTAATAATTTTAGAGAAACATTGTTACGCTATGGCCGAAAAAAATGCAGAACAGCAGCTCAAAGATGAAAAATATATGCGCCAGGCACTAAACGAGGCACGTCGTGCGTTGGATAATGCAGAGGTGCCCATCGGTGCTGTGGTTGTCGCCGGCGACAGGGTGATAGGCCGAGGGCACAACCTCGTAGAGCGGTTGTGCGACGCTACGGCACACGCCGAGATGCAGGCCATTACGGCAGCGATGTCGGCACTTGGAGGCAAGTACCTAAACGACTGCACGTTATATGTCACCGTCGAGCCGTGTGTGATGTGTGCCGGAGCTTTGGCGTGGAGTCAGATAGGACGCATCGTCTATGGCGCAAGCGACCCTAAGCGCGGATATTCCACCTTCTCGGAGCGGATAATACACCCGCGCACCGAGATTAGCAGCGGCGTTCTTGGCGAGGAGTGTGAGGTGCTTATGAGGGAGTTTTTTAGCAGTTTACGCAAATAAGTGACTGCGAAGATTTCGTATTATATAAAAAAGTTATAACTTTGCAACCACTCTCCCTGCCAATAGGCATAGAGCTACTGAAAACTATAAACTAAAACAATACTTAACAAACTTATGAAAAGACTTATTATGACTGTTGTCGCTCTTATGGGTGCGACTACTCTCTTCGCTCAGACCGATGTTGTTGCAACATTCCAACAGGGTCTGGGTAATGCCAAGTCAGGCAACTACACCGAGGCTATCGCTCAGTTTCAGGAGGTTATCGACGCAAGCTACGACATCGACGAGCCCGATGCAAACCAGCAGAAGGCTATCGTAGGCTCAAAGAAGTTCATGGTGACATGCTACAACAAGATGGGTGTAGCAGCTATCAATGCCAAGGAGTATAACACTGCTATCGAGCACTTTACCAATGCTGCCAACTATGCCGAGCTTTACGACGACATCGCAGCTATGAACAAGAATAAGTCGCTTATCGGTCAGGTATATCAGGTGCAGGGTGCCGATGCCTTCAACTCGGAGGATTACGCTACGGCTATTGCCGTATTCTCTAAGGGTTATGAGGCTGACCCACGTAACACGGATATGGCTTTGAACCTCGCTGAGAGCTACTTCCGCAGCAATATGTATCAGGATGGTATGCGTATCTGCACAGCTATCTCGGCACTTAACGCCGACAAGTTTGCAGAGGCTATCGCCGAGGCACAGGCCAAGATGGATATGTACACCAACAATGAGGTGGCTAAGTTGCAGATGGCTAACGACTACGACGGTATCATCACCATGGCCGAGCAGCTCGATGACGCAGCTATGGCACATAAGATTACCATGCAGGCATACTACGGCAAGAAGGAGTTTGGCAAGATGGTAGAGCTCTCGGAGGCCGCTCTCGCAGCACAGACTACTGACGAGGGTCGCAGCGACGTATACTACCTCCTTGGCGTAGCTTACAACGAGATGGAGCAGTTCGACAAGGCTATCTCGGCCATGAAGAACGTGACCGCAGGTGCTAACGTAGCTAATGCTCAGGCTGTTATCACAGCTCTTACCCCCGCCGAGTAAATTTTTGTGATAGCGGCGCATAATTTTTGTGATAAGGGGTCATCTGCGACCTCTCAATCATTGCCCCGAATGGAATGTACGCCAAGTACTATCCATCCGGGGCAATCTCTTAATCGA
Organism: Alistipes sp.; assembly: GCA_017504265.1. Classification (GTDB taxonomy): domain Bacteria; phylum Bacteroidota; class Bacteroidia; order Bacteroidales; family Rikenellaceae; genus Alistipes. The sequence continues at coordinate 33,869 of JAFVRN010000001.1, forward strand.
GGCCACAGCTAACCCCTTCTGACAAAAATTTGGGGTTTAACCGCTGATTATCCCGAGTGTTGTGGGTTCAGTGGGTTCAGTGGGTTCAGTGGGTTCGGTGGGTTCGGTGGGTTTTGTGGGTTCGGTGGAAAAATCCCCATCTAACCCATTGGACCCATTGAACCCATATGACCCACACTGCTCCGCAGTGGCAGGGCTCCGCCCTGCAACACAAAGGCTACGCACCCCTCAACCACCCCTCAACTTCCCTTTAACGCCGTGGGCGTGAACTAAGCATTTAGTGAAAATAATGTGAAAAAATTTGCTTTTCGAGAGGGGATTTTGTAACTTTGTTGTGTTTTACGTACATACGCAAGCGTGCGTATAGCAAGCAGGCGAGGCTGCATTACGATAAAACAGCTTACAACAGCAACACAAGATATTAAATATCATACACTTAAAAACAATTAAATCTAAAACAACTATGGCTAATACCAAAGAAAAGTTGTTTACGGAGTTCCCACCGGTGACTACCGAGCAGTGGGAGGCCGTTATCACAACTGACCTTAAGGGCGCCGACTATGAGCGCAAATTGGTATGGAAGACCGGCGAGGGATTCAATGTACGTCCCTACTATCGTGCCGAGAACCTCGCAGAGGTGGAGTATCTTGGCGCACAGCCCGGTGAGTTTCCCTATGTACGCGGCATCAGCAAGGATAACACTTGGCGCGTACACCAGACTATCTCGGTTAAGTGTGCAGAGTGTGCAAACGAGACCGCACTAAAACTTCTCAACTCGGGTATCGACTCGTTGGGCTTCTGCTTCTGCGAGAGCTGCGCTGCCGATATCGACGTAGATGTTCTTTTGAAGGATATCGTACCTACGGCTGTTGAGCTTACCTTCTGTGGCTCTAACGTACAGGGTCTGGCAACACTCGCCAAGAAGGTGCTTGCCAAGTATGCCGACGTGGAGAAGGATGCGTTGCGTCTTAACTTCTGCATCGACCCAATCATGAAGGACCTCTCTACAAAGGGTGACTTCTGCTGCGGCACGGGTGACGAGTGCTTCGACACTATCGCCGAGTTGGCAAAGGCTACTGCCGAGTACAAGCGAGTTAAGGTTGTAAACGTATCGGGTGCTACCTTCTCTAACTCAGGCTCTACCATCGTTGAGGAGCTTGGTTTCACGCTTGCTGCTGCTCACGAGTATCTTGTAAAGCTTATGGAGCGTGGTCTTAGCATCGACGAGGCTGCTCGCAAGATTCGCTTTACGTTTGCCGTAACTGCCAACTACTTTATGGAGATGGCTAAGTTCCGTGCAGCACGTCTGTTGTGGGCAAATATCGTCAAGGCTTACAATCCTACGAAGGATTGCTCGGCTAAGATGATAGCACACGCCGTAACTTCTACTTGGAATCAGACTGTTTACGATCCATACGTGAATATGCTTCGTGGCACAACCGAGGCTATGTCGGCAGCTATTGCCGGTGTACACTCTTTGGAGGTACTTCCATTCGACTACGCCTTCGAGCCCGCTACCGAATTCTCGGCACGTATCGCACGTAACACACAGCTTCTCTTGAAGCACGAGTCACACTTCGATCAGGTTGTAGACCCTGCCGGTGGTTCATACTTCATCGAGACACTTACAAAGAATATCGCAACTGAGGCTTGGGCACTCTTCCGCGAGGTTGAGGATAAGGGCGGTTATATCGCTGCTTTCCGTGAGGGCTTCATCGTTGAGCGTGTTAAGGCATCTGCTGCTGCCAAGGATAAGAGCATCGCAACACGTCGTCTTATTCTTCTTGGTGCTAACCAGTATCCTAACTTTACGGAGGTTGCCGACGAGGCTATCAAGGAGTGCGCTGTTGAGCGTAAGAGTTGTGATGCCAACGTATTGGTACCCTACCGTGGTGCTATGGCCTTCGAGGATATGCGCTTGAAGGTAGACCGTTCGGGTAAGACACCTAAGGCATTTATGCTCACTTGCGGCACGCTTGGTATGGCACGCGCACGTGCACAGTTCTCATGCAACTTCTTCGCATGCGCCGGTATCCGTGTTGAGGATAACACCTTCTTCAAGAGCATCGAGGAGGGCGTTGAGGCAGCTTTGGCATCGAAGGCCGAAATCGTTGTGGTATGTGCTTCGGATGACGACTATGCAACAGCTGCTCCACGTGTCAAGGAGCTTCTTGGCGACAAGGCTATCTTGGTTGTTGCCGGTGCACCTGCTTGCGCAGCCGAGTTGGAGGCACAGGGCATCACAAACTTCATTAACGTGAAGAGCAACGTGCTTGAGACATTGAAGGATTACTTAAAGAAGTTGGGCATTTAATCAATTTAGAACAATGAGAGCAAAATTTTCAGATTTAGAATATAAGGCTGCAGCCGTGGAGTGCTGTGGCAAGAAGAACGCTCCGAAGGAGGATTGGTTGACTGCCGAGCGCATTCCTGTTAAGGAGAACTATACGGCTGCCGACCTCGAAGGTATGGAGCACCTCAACTATGCAGCGGGTATCGCACCATTCTTGCGTGGCCCTTACTCTACGATGTATGTAATGCGTCCTTGGACTATTCGTCAGTATGCAGGTTTCTCTACTGCCGAGGAGTCTAACGCCTTCTACCGTCGTAACCTTGCAGCAGGACAGAAGGGTCTGTCTGTTGCCTTCGACCTTGCGACACACCGTGGCTACGATGCCGACCATCCACGTGTAGTGGGTGACGTTGGTAAGGCCGGTGTATCTATCTGCTCGGTAGAGGATATGAAGGTACTCTTCAATGGTATTCCATTGGATCAGATGTCTGTATCAATGACAATGAACGGTGCCGTACTTCCTGTCTTGGCCTTCTACATCGTGGCAGGTTTGGAGCAGGGCTGTACTCTCGATCAGCTTGCAGGTACTATCCAAAATGATATCCTCAAGGAGTTCATGGTGCGTAACACCTATATCTACCCACCAGAGTTCTCTATGAAGATTATCGCCGACATCTTCGAGTACACCTCTAAGAATATGCCTAAGTTCAACTCGATTTCTATCTCGGGTTACCATATGCAGGAGGCAGGTGCTACAGCCGATATCGAGCTTGCATACACTCTTGCCGATGGTTTGGAGTATCTTCGTGCAGGTATCAATGCAGGTATGTCTATCGACGCCTTTGCACCACGTTTGTCATTCTTCTGGGCTATCGGTATGAACCACTTTATGGAGATTGCCAAGATGCGTGCAGCACGTCTGTTGTGGGCGAAGATCGTCAAGCAGTTCGAGCCTAAGAATCCTAAGTCTTTGGCATTGCGTACTCACTCGCAGACCTCAGGCTGGTCACTTACCGAGCAGGATCCATTCAACAACGTAGCGCGTACAGCTATCGAGGCTATGGGTGCAGCTTTGGGTCACACACAGTCGTTGCATACCAACGCTTTGGATGAGGCTATTGCACTTCCTACCGACTTCTCGGCACGTATCGCACGTAATACTCAGATTTACATTCAGGAGGAGACCAACGTATGTCGTTCTGCCGATCCATGGGCAGGCTCATACTATGTGGAGTCACTCACACACGAGATTGCTCACAAGGCTTGGGAGCACATCCAGGAGATCGAGCAGCTCGGAGGTATGGCAAAGGCTATCGAGACAGGTATTCCTAAGCTACGTATCGAGGAGGCCGCAGCACGTAAGCAGGCCCGCATCGACTCTGGCGTAGAGACCATCATCGGTGTAAACCGCTACCGTTTGGAGAAGGAGGCACCTATCGACATTCTTGCCGTAGACAACACAGCCGTTCGCGAGAGCCAGGTTAAGCGTTTGCAGGAGTTGCGCGCAACGCGTGACAATGCTGCCGTAGCTAAGGCGTTGGAGGCTATCACCGAGTGCGTACGTACGGGTAAGGGGAACTTGCTTGCATTGGCTGTTGAGGCCGCTAAGGTACGTGCATCTCTTGGTGAGATCTCGGATGCTTGCGAGAAGATTGTTGGCCGCTACAAGGCTGTTATTCGTTTGAACTCAGGTGTATATTCAGCAGAGGTGAAATCAGATTCAGCATTTGACAAGGCAAAGCAGATGTGTGCTGACTTTGCTAAGAAGGAGGGCCGTCAGCCCCGTATTATGATCGCTAAGTTGGGTCAGGATGGACACGACCGTGGAGCTAAGGTTGTTGCTACGGGTTATGCCGATATCGGTTTCGATGTCGATATGGGTCCATTGTTCCAGACTCCTGAGGAGGCTGCTAAGCAGGCCGTAGAGAACGACGTTCACGTAGTGGGCGTATCGTCACTCGCTGCCGGTCACCTCACACTCGTTCCTCAGATTATCGCAGAGCTCAAGAAGCTCGGCCGTGAGGATATCGTAGTTGTTGTTGGTGGCGTTATCCCTGCACAGGATTACGATGAGCTATATCGTGACGGTGCAGCTGCTATCTTCGGCCCTGGTACTCCGGTTGCCACAGCAGCTATCAAGATTCTTGAGATTTTGGGCGAGTAGTCCACGCTTAGGAATATAGTCAAAGGGGCGTGTCCAATAAGTTTGGGCACGCTCCTTATTTTAGAAGTTGTATAGATAGCAACTACTGCAAAGCCTTGGCACGACGATGCACATCCAGCAGTTTGAACGACAGCGATATCGTCGATATGCCATAGATTATAAATCCTGCGGCAATGATGAGTATCACTATGGCCATGCCAAGCGTTGCAGGCAGAAGCAGTATCGCCAAGGAGATGGCGATAATCAGCGTAGCACCAAATATAACCCATCCCGCATCACGAATCTGATATTTATACAAATCGGCACCCTGCATAAAGAGTGTCACGCCTCGGTAGAGCAACCATAGGCCAAGTAACAGAGGGAGCATCGCTGCCGAGAGCATTGTGTTTAGCATAAGGATAATGCCAATTACAATATCGGCAATCGAGGCTACTATAAGCCACCCGCGATGCACAAAGTAGTTGCGCGACGTAAGGCTCTGCCACAATCCTAAAAAACCGGAGATGAATATCGCTATGCCGAGCCACATGGCAATAGCAAGATAGCTGTTCACCGGATTAATTAATACTACAAAGCCCAAGGCCAGCGAGAGGAAGCCTACCAACATCGACATCCACCAACATCCTATAAGATGTTCACAGCGTTCAAAATAGTTCTTTTTCATATTGATTAGTATTATGCCGATACCATAGGCAAGAACCGTGCAATTAGAGCTATAATAAATATATAAGGTATAGATAGCCGCTAAAAGTGGCTAAAAGGGTATTGAGGTTTGCGTTTTTTTCAGATAATTACTACCTTTGCTCACAATACCTAAAACAAGAATTATGAAAAAAGCTATTCGCCACATTCTACTTGCAGCAATATCGATTATCGCTGCCACTGCCACCATCTCGGCTACCGAGCTGCACATCATCCCCGAACCCTCATATATAGATTTGGAGGCAGAGGGATACTACGAGGTTACGGCCAAAACCCGCCTTGTGGTAAATGACGAGGCATGGAACCCTGCCGAGCGTTTCTCGGAGTATATGATGGAGTATTTCAATACGGATAAGCCTATGCGTATGGGCAAGCGAGGCAAGGGCATCAAGATACGTATCGACAGCTGTGTGCCCTACGAGGGCTACGAGCTTACATCCTCGGAGGAGGGCGTACTTATCATCGGAGGCTCTGAGGCCGGCATATTCTACGGTCTGCAAACCCTACGACAGATTATCGTCACACGCAACGGTAAGGTGCCATACGGCTTTATCGCCGACGAGCCATCTCTTGCCTACCGTGGCGTTCACCTCGATGTGGCACGTCACTTCTTCGGCGTGGAGGATGTTAAGCGTTATATCGATATTATCGCTGCACATAAGGTAAACCGCCTGCATTGGCATCTTACCGACGACCAGGGCTGGCGTATCGAGATAAAACGCTACCCCGAGCTTACCGAGAAAGGCTCTATGCGTAAGGAGACACTTATCGGCCACGGCCTACGCCCCGAGTGGTGGGACGGCAAACCCTATGGCGGCTACTACACACAGGAGCAGATACGCGATGTCGTAGATTATGCTGCAAAGCGTTATATCACCATCATCCCTGAGATTGAGATGCCCGGACATGCACAGGCTGCACTTCATGCGCTACCGTGGTTGGGCTGCGAGGAGCAGGAGGTCGATGTATGGACAATGTGGGGCGTTACACCCGAGGTTATGTGCGCAGGTAAGGAGAGTACCTATGAGTTCTTGGAGAATGTTCTGATGGAGGTCCTTGAGCTCTTCCCCTCGGAGCTGATACATATCGGTGGCGACGAGTGCCCCAAAGATCGATGGAAGGAGTGTGAGCACTGCCAGGCGAAGATTAAGGCCGAGGGCCTCGGTGGCGAGGAGCAGCTACAAGGCTATCTCGTGGCTCGCATCGAGAAGTTCCTCAACCAGCACGGCCGTAAGATGATCGGCTGGGACGAGATTCTCGACGGCGGTGTTACCCCTACCGCTACGGTTATGTCGTGGCGAGGCATCGAGGGTGGCATATATGCTGCACAGCGTGGCAACGAGGTTGTTATGACCCCTATGAAGCTATGCTATTTCAACTTCTATCAAACCGAGAGCCGTGAGGGCGAAGGTCTGCATATCGGTGGCCATATACCCTTCGAGTTGGTATACTCGTGGGACCCATTCGAAGGTCTTAACCCCGAAGAGCGCAAGTTTATCATTGGCGCACAGTGCAATATGTGGTCGGAGTATATCAAGGATATGGAGACGCTCGAACATATGTTGCTTCCACGCCTTGCCGCAATGTCGGAGGTACAGTGGGCTACGGAACGACGTGACGAGAATAGTATCCGCCAACGTATGGAAAGCATGCGTAAGTTCTACGATGCCTGCGGTTGGAGATATGCACCATACTACTTCGAAGGCAGGAAGTAAGATAGAGGGCGTGTCCAATAAGTTTTTGGACACGCTCCTTATTTTAGAAGGGTAGTTCACGCCTGCGGCGTTAAAGGGTAGTTGAAGAGTAGTTAAAGGGTGGCGTTGCTTTTGTTTTGCAGGGCAAAGCCCTGCCACTGCAAAGCAGTGTGGGTCAGATGGGTTAGATGGGTCCAATGGGTTAGATGGGGATTTTTCCACCGAACCCACAAAACCCACAAAACCCATAGAACCCACAAAACCCACAAAACCCACTGAACCCACTGAACCCACTGAACCCACTGAACCCACTGAACCCACTGAACCCACTGAACCCACTGAACCCACTGAACCCACTGAACCCACTGAACACTGAACCCACTGAACCCACTGAACCCACTGAACCCACTGAACCCATAGAACCCACTGAACCCACTGAACCCATAGAACCCATAGAACCCACAACACTCGGGATAATGAGCGGTAAAACCCCAATTTTTGTCAGAAGGGGTTAGCTGTGGCCTCGATTAAGAGATTGCCCCGGATGGATAGTACTTAGCGTACATTCCATTCGGGGCAATGATTGAGAGGTCGCAGATGACCCCTTATCACAAAAATTATATCGAGATGTTGAGAATCTCCAATTTAAGCAATCCCGCAGGAACCTGAACCTCAACAATATCTCCAACCTTCTTTCCAAGCAACGCCTTGGCAATAGGAGTACCTATGGCAAGCTTACCCTCGCGAAGGTTTGCCTCGTTCTCAGATACAATGGTGTACTCCACCTCGCGCTTTACGTTGTGGTTGAGAAGCTTTACACGGCTAAGTATCTGCACCTTAGAGGTGTCAATCTTAGTCTCGTCGATGATACGTGCCTTGGATAGCGTATTTTCAAGCTGTGCTATACGCATCTCCAAAAGTCCTTGTGCCTCACGTGCTGCATCATACTCTGCATTCTCCGAGAGGTCGCCCTTGTCACGAGCCTCAGCAATAGCAGCTGCCGCTGCCGGACGCTCTACCGATAACATATGGTTGAGCTCCTCCTTCAGTTTGTTCATTCCCTCAGCTGTGAGGTAGATGATTTCGTTACTCATAGTCTATCCTTTTTATTTTATTGTTTCTACGTTTTGCAACTCCGCTTGTCGTGTATATACAAAAAAATAATGAATTCCAATCCTTGTGAGATCAGAACCCTTACGAAAATGTAGCACAAAGATAGGGCTTTTTTTTCGAATCCACAAATTTTTACGACACAAACTATGCCATTAGAGCCTATCTGAGGGCTACTTCGGCCTATGATTAGGGATATTATGCGAAGGAGAAAAATGTAGCTGAAAGAGGAAGATTGGAAATTATTAATTTTTTTTAATAAAAGTGGTGTTAAAATTTTCACAGTCCGAAATTATTTCTTACATTTGCACCGTATTTGTTCAAAATGGTGAATAAATATCGAAAGCTCGCAATAAGATTTACTTAGTCGCGTTAGCTTTGCAAATTACGGAGAGTATTAATGATGTATTAATTAAATAGAAAAATTATGGCAACAATTGATTTATCAAAGTACGGTATTACCGATGTTAAGGAGATTGTCTATAACCCCTCATACGAGACTCTTTATGAGGAGGAGACCAAGGCTGAACTTACAGGCTTCGACAAGGGTGTTGTTACCGAGATGGGTGCAGTAAACGTGATGACAGGTGTTTACACAGGTCGTTCACCTAAAGATAAGTTCTTCGTAATGGATGACACCACTAAGGATACTATCTGGTGGACATCTGAGGAGTACAAGAACGATAACAAGCCTGTTACACAGGAGGCATGGGTAGAGTTGAAGAAGATCGCATCACAGGAGCTATCTAATAAGAAGCTCTATGTTGTAGATACGTTCTGCGGTGCTAACGAGAACTCACGCCTCAAGATTCGTTTCATCATGGAGGTTGCTTGGCAGGCACACTTCGTTAAGAATATGTTTATCCGTCCTACCGAGGAGGAGTTGGCAAACTATGGTGAGCCTGACTTCGTGGTACTCAACGCCTCAAAGGCAAAGGTTGAGAACTACAAGGAGCTTGGCCTCAACTCGGAGACTGCCGTAGTATTCAACCTCACTGAGAAGATGCAGGTTATCATCAACACATGGTATGGTGGTGAGATGAAGAAGGGTATGTTCTCTTATATGAACTATCTTCTTCCATTGAAGGGTATGGCCTCTATGCACTGCTCGGCAAATACCAACGAGAAGGGCGAGACAGCTATCTTCTTCGGCCTTTCTGGTACGGGTAAGACTACCCTTTCGACAGATCCTAAGCGTCAGCTTATCGGCGATGACGAGCACGGCTGGGATGACGATGGAGTATTTAACTTCGAGGGTGGTTGCTATGCTAAGGTTATCAACCTCTCTAAGGAGAATGAGCCAGATATTTGGAACGCAATACGTCGTGACGCACTCTTGGAGAACGTTACAGTAGACGAGAATGGCAAGATTGATTTCTCGGACAAGTCAGTTACCGAGAACACACGTGTATCTTACCCTATCTACCACATCGACAACATCGTAGAGCCTGTATCTAAGGCTCCTGCTGCAAAGAAGGTTATCTTCCTTTCGGCCGATGCGTTTGGTGTGTTGCCTCCTGTATCTATCCTTACACCCGAGCAGACCAAGTACTACTTCCTTTCGGGCTTTACCGCTAAGCTTGCAGGTACGGAGCGTGGTATCACCGAGCCTACACCTACCTTCTCGGCTTGCTTCGGCGCAGCTTTCCTTTCACTCCACCCAACAAAGTATGGCGAGGAGCTTGTAAAGAAGATGGAGGCATCAGGTGCTACTGCATACCTCGTAAACACAGGTTGGAATGGTACAGGCAAGCGTATCTCTATCAAGGATACACGTGGTATCATCGACGCTATCCTCGATGGTTCTATCGACAAGGCTGCAACTAAGCAGATTCCTATCTTCGACTTCAAGGTGCCAACAGCGTTGCCAGGTGTAGATCCAGCAATCTTGGATCCACGTGACACTTACAGCAATGTTGAGGATTGGAACAAGAAGGCTGAGGACTTGGCCGGTCGTTTCATCAAGAACTTCGCTAAGTTCACTACAAACGAGGAGGGTAAGGCACTTGTAGCTGCCGGCCCAAAGCTCTAATCGATATAGAGTTTATACGACAAGAGCGTGTCCAACAAGTTTGGGCACGCTCTTTATTTGGTAATGATGCCAAAAGAGCCTTGTAGAGCTCTATTTTGTTATCAGTTTGTAACCAACGCCTCGTACCGATATTATCTCTACCGAGGCATCTGCCGAGAGGTGGTTACGCAGCTTCGACACAAAGACATTGAGCGAACGCAGATTGTAGTAGCTGTCATCACCCCATAGGTCGAGCAGTATCGTTCTGGAGCTTACCACCCGCCCTATGTTTGCCGCCAACAGGCGTAGTACGGAGGCCTCGCGTGACGATAGACGTATCACGACATCGCCACGACGCAGCGTGGAGCAGATGCTGTCGAAACAGAAGGAGGCTATGTTATACTCGGTCGTCTGCTCTTCGGTTGTGGCAAGACGTGTGAGCAGAGCCTCGATACGCACCAGCAATTCACTCATAGCAAAGGGCTTACGCATATAGTCATGACCACCAGAACGGAAGCCCTCGACAACATCCTCCGCACTGCTACGCGCCGAGAGGAACATAAAGAGTGTATCGGGGTGGTATGTACGTATACGACGCACCATCTCAAAGCCATCCATGCGAGGCATCATAATGTCGGCGACAACAAGGTCTATGCGATGCTCCTCGGCATAGCGCAACCCCTGCTCGCCATCGGCGGCGGCAATAACATCGTAGCCGGCATCCTCCAACGCATCGACCAAGATACGTCGCAGCACCTGCTCATCTTCGACAATCAGTATTCGTCTATTTGCCATAACGTGGTAGATGTAGCGTAAAACATGTGCCACGACCCGACTCCGAGCGAAGCTCTATATCTCCGCCGTGATGTCGTACGATAGACCTCACGTAGTAAAGACCAAGGCCATAGCCCTTTGTGTCGTGACGGTTGCCCGTAGATACTCGATAAAACTTATCGAAGATACGTCGTTGCTCACGACGAGGTATGCCCACGCCCCTATCCATTACCGATATGTAGGTCTTGCCACCACGGGTATTAGCCACGATTGTCACCTCGGCCGACGACGGGCTATACTTTATTGCATTATCGACAAGGGCGCGTATGACACCCGAGAGGTGGAAGCGGTCGGCAACAACCATCACATCGGGTTCTACCTCGATATGCCACGCTATGCTGCGTGAGGCATATTTCAGTGTCAGCGATGTTATGACCTCATTGACAACATCCCCGACAACACACTCCTCATAGCGCAACGACGAGTTACTATACTCCTCGGTGGAGCTGCGTAGTATCTCTTCTATCATATCGCCCAAGTGTCGCAACTCGGCAATTATCATTTGCAGATACTCGCCACGCCGCCCACTATCTTCGGCCAACGCCGTATTGCTAAGCAGCATATCGGTTGCTGCATAGGCAGCAGCAACGGGTGTTTTAAGCTCGTGAGTGATATTATGCGTAAGGTCACGACGTATATCCTCGATGCTCTTGGCACGGAAGAGTGTACGCAGAAGATAGATGAATGTAAATGTAAGCACCACCACCGAGAGTAGTTGCAGGATGAGTATCGACCGCATATTGGCAAGTATATCTGCCTGCGGATCTGCGACCGTAAGACGTAGCACAAGAGGCTCAACCAACTTATCTACAGACATCGTATCGCCCTGAAATGTTTCGCCATATGTCATCAGCTCCTCCTCTTGGCCATCGACCAACATAAGCACCTCGACACGACATATCGCCGTCATTCCCGCTGTGCGCAGCCCCTCACTTGCAAAGGCCGCAAAACGTGCCACGCCACCTATATTTATATTACCATCGTAGATTGATTTTACGGCATACTTCCACGCCACCTCCTCCAATACACTTCGTAACTGATGCTCATAGCCATTACGCATATCGCGATAGGTACGCACAGCCCACAACGTCTCGACAGCAGCAAGAAGCACCAACGAGAATACAACCATCATTGAGAGGAGCGTGAAGCGCGATTTCTTCATATAGATAATCTCTGTTTGGTACAAAGGTATGAAAATTTATCAAGCTACACGAGGCTGTATGGCCTTTTTAACACTATTTAACAAAACTCTTAACACTCTTTAACCTTAAAAATTAGGTCACACCGATTTATTCCCCTACCTTTGCAACAGAAAACAGAGAGCTCTTGTATTGTTAAATGTAGTGTTAAACAAAAAAGACCAAAAGATTATGAAACGAATATCTATCATCGTGATGCTGGCTGTTGTGTTGTGTGGCTCGGCATTGGCTTCAATACCTGCCGAAGAGCAGCAACCGTTGGTTGTGGTAAATGGCAAGGTAATGACTATGGAGGAGGTCAAGGCATTGGATAGCAATAAGATTGAGTCGATGACCGTGATTAAGGATGCAGCGCAACTTGCCGAGTATGCCACACTCGGCGACACGTCGAATGGTGTGGTTGTCATATCGCTCTACGAAGATAGTGTCGAGACAACCAACAGCGACGAGCCTGTATTTATATCGGCCGAAGTGATGCCTACGTTTATGGGTGGCGACCTTGTAACTTTCCAGAATTGGGTGATGCACAACCTGCGATACCCGGCCGAGGCCCTGGAACTTGGACAGGAGGAGATGGTTATCGTGACATTCACGGTTGATCGTGAAGGATATATCCCCGAGGAGAGCATCAAGATTTTGCAATCTAAATATCCGCTGCTCGCCAATGAGGTACGCCGCGTGATGCTATCGACACCACGCTGGACACCGGCCATACAAAAGGGTAAACCCGTAGCCGTAAGCTTCACACTGCCCGTACAGTTTACGCTCTCGGCCAAGAAGTAGCGATATAAATCAAGGCGCAGGGTTGTATTGCAAGGCCAGATAAGGCACATACGCAATACAACCCTGCGTCTTTCGTAAAGATATATTTAGTGCGTAAAGATACGTCCCAACTGACGCTCCTCTTTCTCGTAGCGTAAGCGTGAGGCTGTGGGATATTGCAACTTCTCGAACTCCGACACAGCACTCTCTATATCGCGTAACAACATATCGGCCATATCGCGCGACATACCCTGGCGCACGACGATACGCATCACGACAATATCCTCTATGTTCTTAGGCAGCGTATAGGCCGGCACCATCCATCCGCTCTGCTGCAATGCCGCCTGCAAGTCGTATAGTGTCCACTTTGCCGTGCGGTTATACTCCTCGTTCAAACACCACACAAAGAGCGGATTGACAACCTCGTCGGAGTAGTTCTCGAAGCACTCCATAGCACCTATACGCTCGTGACAGTAACGAGCAATCTCCATACAGTTTTGCTGAACACGGCGATAACCCTCACGTCCCAGACGTATGAAATTGTAGTACTGAGCAAGTATCTGCGATGCAGGACGCGAGAAGTTAAGACCCACCTGCGTTACCTCTGCTCCGAGATAGTTCACCGAGAAGGACATATCCTTAGGCAGCAGACTCTTGTCACGCCATACGACCCATCCCAAGCCCGGGTATACCAGACCGAATTTGTGTCCCGAGGTCGATATGGACATAACCCACTTTAAGCGGAAATCCCACTTCGTATCGGGACTGACAAAGGGTAGTATAAAACCGCCCGATGCAGCATCAACGTGTATTGGGATGTCGTGTCCCGTAGCTCTGTTATACTCGTCAAGCTCCCTATCCAAGGCCTCAATATCGTCGTTAAGGCCCGTCCACGTAACACCGGCAATAGGCACAATGCAGATAGTATTCTCATCACAATACCGAAGCGCATCTTTGGGACATAACGTGCGTCTCTCGCGGCTCAGTGGCACCTGACGTAGCTCTATCTGCCATAGCTGGCAGAACTTCTCCCATACCACCTGCATACCCGAGCTCATAACCAGATTTGGTTTATCGACACTCTTACCCGCTTTCATACGACGCTCACGCCAACGCAGCCACGCAGCAACACCACCAAGCATACAAGCCTCCGACGAGCCAATGCCCACAGCACCACACTTCGACTCACACTTCTCGGGGCTGTTCCACAAATTAGCAAGGATATTGATACAGCGGCTTGCCATAACCGCAACTCTCGGATACTCCGTTTGGTCGATATAGTTCATCGCCACAGACTCATTCATAAGACGTGTAGCATACTCATCCATATAGGTCGTCACAAATGTCGCGAGGTTCAATCGCGGCTGCGTCTGCGCATAGGTCTCATCCTTAACTATGCGGTATGCAATCTCGGGTGGGGTCATCTCATCAGGAATAGTCATTGTGGGGGCGGGACGAACCATCTCGTCCGAGCCATAGACGGCAGTTGTCGCCGTAGAGTGATGTTTTGAACTGCTCATAATAGTAAAATTTATAGGTTACATACCCCGTGACACACAAACTATGCCATATAAAATTCCATTTTCTCAAAAAAAATCGCAAAACATTTGGTTAATTAAAATATTATCTCTACCTTTGCCCCGCAAATACGAAAGTACGGGATGTAGCGCAGTCCGGTTAGCGCACCTGCTTTGGGAGCAGGGGGTCCCAGGTTCGAATCCTGGTATCCCGACAATCATCAAGAAGTTAGAAAGGCAAATGCCGAGTATAACTTCTTTCTTATATATAGCCCTGCTCGGGATGTAGCGCAGTCCGGTTAGCGCGCCAGCTTCGGGAGTTGGAGGTCCCGGGTTCGAATCCCGGTATCCCGACAAATGTAATGAGTCTTTGTAGTACAAAGGCTCATTTTTTCATTCATAACATCCTTTTAGCGTGAGATGTACAATGAATACCGCTACGTGGCATCTCACGCTTTTTATGATAAGGGCGCATCCTGATGATCGTATGGCTCAGCCTTGCAAAAGTATCGGCCATCGACTCTTTCAATGCAAAAAATATCGTTATACACTTTGTTTCTTTATTTTTTTTCGTATCTTTATGGTGCTAAAACAGACTAAAAAGAGTGAAACGCACCATTGTAAATATCTGGAATTTCTATGTAGATGGCTTCAAGCAGATGACTTGGGGCAGGCAGCTATGGTGGCTTATACTGCTTAAAATCATCATATTATTTGTATTACTGCGCGGTTTCTTCTTCAAACCGACACTTGCAGGAAAGAGCGATGAGCAACGTAGCGAGTATGTGGGATACCAACTCACAGAGCGAGAATAAAACATAACCCCCTAAAATTATAAACTATGGTAGAAACAGCATTAGTAGATTGGTCGAGGTTGCAGTTTGCACTGACCGCAGGGTACCATTGGATATTCGTTCCGCTAACCTTGGGACTTGCCGTAATTATGGCGACAATGGAGAGCATATACGTAAAGACGGGCGACGAGTTTTGGAAGAAGACCGCCAAATTTTGGATGAAACTCTTCGCCATAAACTTCGCTGTGGGCATAGCAACAGGCATAATACTCGAATTTGAGTTTGGTACGAATTGGAGCAACTACTCGTGGTTCGTAGGCGACATATTCGGTGCTCCGCTTGCCATCGAGGGCATCTTCGCATTCTTTATGGAGGCCACCTTCTTTGCCGTGATGTTCTTCGGATGGGATAAGGTAAGCAAGCGTTTTCATCTTGCTGCAACGTGGCTCACGGGCATAGGTGCTGCTATCTCGGCAATATGGATTCTTATAGCCAATGCGTGGATGCAACACCCTGTGGGTATGGAGTTTAATCCCGATACCGTACGTCATGAGATGGTTGATTTCTGGGCATTGGTACTCAACCCTGTGGCCATATCAAAATTCTTCCACTCGGTATTTAGCGGTTGGATGACGGGTGCTATATTCGTTATCGGCATCAGTTGCTGGTATCTGCTACGCAAACGTGAACGACGCTTTGCCCTGGCAAGTATTCGTGTAGCTGCCATCGTCGGCATCGTAGGTACATTTGCCGTGATGTTTAGTGGCGACAGCTCGGGTGTTCACGCAGCGAAATATCAGCCTATGAAGCTCGCAGCGGCCGAGGGTCTTGAAAAGGGTGGCGAGGGTGCTCCCTTCTCGATAGTACCGGGCGTTGAGATACCCGGGATGTTATCCGTACTTGCCACACACGACATCGACGGATATGTCCCCGGCATTGAGGATATATTGGATGGCTACACCACGTCCGATGGGGTTAGCTATCCCTCGGCCGAGGAGAAGATAGCGCGTGGCAAGAGTGCCATAGAGGCATTTGGCAGATACCGAGAATTAAGAGATAGCAACCCCGAGGAGGCTGCCGCAGCACGCGAGGTATTAGATGCCAATATCGACTACTTCGGTTACGGATATATCGACTCACGCGATGAGTTGGTGCCACCCGTAGACCTTATCTACTGGGCATTCAGAGTGATGGTCGGATTGGGCGGAGCACTTCTGCTGCTGATGTTTGTTGTACTATGGGCCGAGCGCCGAAAGCGTCTTGAAGATATGCGTTGGCTGCTATGGATTGCACTGCTATCCATACCATTGGTATACATTGCCGGTCAGGCAGGATGGATTGTCGCCGAGGTGGGACGTCAGCCCTGGGTTATCGAGGGTTTGCTGCCGGTTAAGGCTGCCGTATCGAGTGTGAGCGTCGGCGCGGTTAAGACTACCTTCTTCCTCTTTGTTGCCATATTCACGCTCTTCCTCGCTATCGAGATGCGCATTATGATAAAGGCCATAAAGCATGGGCCCAACATCGAACAATAATTAAAGAGAACTGATACTATGATAACATACGATTTTCTACAGCACTATTGGTGGTTTCTAATCGCCTTGCTTGGCGGACTACTCGTCTTTCTGCTCTTCGTGCAGGGTGGCAATGCCCTTATCTTCATAGCCGGCAAGGATGAACGTCAGCGTGAACTTATAGTAAACTCCACGGGACGTAAGTGGGAACTCACATTCACCACGCTTGTAACCTTTGGCGGAGCCTTCTTCGCCTCGTTTCCTCTATTCTACAGCACCAGCTTTGGTGGCGCGTATTGGGTATGGATACTCATACTCATAACCTTCGTCTTTCAGGCCGTGTCGTACGAGTTCCAAAGCAAAGTGGGCAACATCCTCGGGCGCACCACATTCCGAGTATTTCTAACCCTGAACGGATGCCTTGCACCGCTACTTATAGGTACTGCTGTCGGAACATTCTTCACAGGCTCGCAGTTCTACGTGGATAAGAGTGCCGTAGGCGATATTGCATCGCCTGTCATCAGCCGCTGGGCAAACGAGTGGCATGGCTTGGAGGCCGTAGCCGAGCCGTTCAACGTCATTTTCGGGGTTATGGTATTGCTTCTTGCGGTGTCGTTAGGCGCACTCTATATGATAAACAATATCGATGACAGCAAGCTGGACAAGAACCTGCGTCGCGCTTTGATCTATAGCTTTGGCGGATTTCTCATAGCCTTCCTTGCGGTATGCTATAAGCTCATTACGATGAATGGCTTTGCCGTAGATGCATCGGGCGTGGTATACCTCGAAGCGGGCAAGTACTTCAACAATCTGCTCGATATGCCTGTCGTATTCGCAATGTTGCTACTCGGTGCCGTGCTGCTTGTTGGCGGTGTCGCAATGACGTTGCTTAAAGCCAACAGCAAACGTGGTATATGGCTTGCAGCGCCCGGTACGGTATTGGCCGTGATGGCACTCTTTATGATTGTGGGATACAACAATACGGCATACTACCCCTCGACAGCCGACCTGCAATCATCGCTGATGCTGAGCAACAGTTCGTCGAGCGAATTTACGCTGAGAACCATGGCCGTAGTATCGCTTATAATCCCATTTGTGGTGGCATACATAGCCTACTTCTGGCGACAGATGGACAAGAAGTCGATAACGAGCAAAGAGCTCGACCATTCGGATAAATACTAAACCCGATACTCACAATAATGGGCTGGCTAAAATAATTTAGCCAGCCCATTCTGCTCTACGAGAGTGAATAGAGGGATGCCCTTTACCCTCAACCGTTACAGCAACTCCTCTATGGCTCTCTCCACAGCTGCCATATCTGCAGTAGGCTCGAAGCGAGCCACAGCTCTACCCTCACGATCTACGAGGAACTTTGTAAAGTTCCACTTGATATCCGACTTCTTGTCGTAGTCGGCATCAGCCTCACGTAGCATCTTGTCGAGAATCTCGTATAGTTTATGCTCCTTATCCAGACCCTTGAAGCCCTGCTCGCTCTTCAACCATGTATAGAGCGGCGACTCGTTCTGGCCATTCACCTCTATCTTCTTCATCTGCGCAAAGGTAGTACCGTAGTTGAGCTGACAGAACTGCGTAGTCTCGGCATCGCTCTCAGGCGACTGGGCACCAAACTGGTTGCAGGGGAAGTCCAAAATCTCAAAACCTCTATCAGCATACTTTGCATAGAGTGCCTGAAGGTCTGCATAGTGCGGTGTAAAACCACAACGGCTTGCCGTGTTTACAACCAACACGACCTTACCCTTATGCTTATCAAGTCTGACAGGCACACTGCCCTGTGCCAATACCTCAAAATCATACAAACTCTTAGTCGATGCACACTTAGAACCGCAGCATCCGCTCTTTGTTGTCTCCATAGTCGATTATCTTTTTATAATTTATATTCCCAATTTATATCTATCGAAACATCCGTTTCAAATTTTATTCCGATGCAAAGTTATAGATTATTTTTATGCCTACAATATTTTTAATACATTTTATCTATAATATATTTTTATACCACTATAAACTCATCAAATAGCGAGCCAAGAAATAGCCGACGACTAAAAGTTGCTATATTTTTCGTTATCCTGATTTTTTTGTATCTTTGCGCGTAATTACACTATATAAGTATGGCACACCGTAGCGGTTTTGTAAATATCATAGGTAACCCCAATGTGGGTAAATCGACACTAATGAACCAACTTGTGGGCGAGCGTTTGTCGATAATAACCTCGAAGGCACAGACTACACGTCATCGCATAATGGGTATCGTAAATGGCGAGGACTTTCAGATTGTATACTCCGACACTCCCGGCATCCTAAAACCCAACTACAAGCTACAAGAGAAGATGATGAAGTTTGTACGTGGTGCCATCACCGATGCCGATGTATTGTTGTACGTGACAGACACGGTAGAAGAGAGCGACCGCTCGGCAGATATAATCGAAAAAGTAAGACTCTCGGGCATACCCACAATAGTTGTCATAAACAAGGTGGATATCACCACCCCCGACCATCTCACGACACTTGTCGAGAAGTGGCAGGCACTGCTCCCCGAGGCTATAATAGCCCCCTGCTCGGCTAAGGAGAACTTCAACGTCGAGGGGGTATTCAACCTCATATTGGAGCGACTACCCGAGGGCGAGGCATTCTACCCGAAGGATACACTCACGGACAAGACTTTGCGCTTTTTTGCCTCGGAGATTATCCGAGAGAAGATACTCCTTAACTACGATAAGGAGATACCCTACTCGTGCGAGATAGCCATAGAGAGCTACAAAGAGGAGCCTACCATAGACCGTATCTCGGCAACGATATATGTCGCTCGCAACTCACAAAAAGGGATTGTCATAGGCCATAAGGGCGAGAAGTTGAAGCGTGTAGGACAGGCAGCACGTCACGACTTGGAGGCCTTTCTTGGCAAGCGCGTATTCCTCGAGCTCTATGTTAAGGTGCAGGAGGATTGGCGCAACAACGACTCGCAGCTGCGACGCTTCGGTTACGAGTTGGAGTAACCGAGGATAATAACCGCAAAAATACCACGTTTAATCTCTATGAGGCGACTGTTGCTATCGATATTCTTAGTTCTGCTACTCGCACTGCCCGACAGGGTAAGCGCGCAGTACAATCGCAACTATATCTATTGGATGGGACAGCAGTGTATGGTACGTAACGACTACCATGAGGCTATCGAGATACTTAACGTACTGCTTCGCCATGACGAGCGCGACTTCGATGCCTACTTCCTACGCGGTATCGCCAAGTACAATATGGACGACCTGCTGGGTGCCGATGCCGACTTCACACGTGCCGTAGAGCTTAATCCCGTATTCACGGGAGCATACTACTACCGAGCCATAACACGCTCACGTCTTGGCAACTACGACGATGCCCTAAGCGATTTCCGACAGGCCATAGAGCTACGCCCCGACCTCCCCGACCCATATTATAGTCGTGGTGTTACACGCCTGCTGAACCAACAGTTCGAGGAGGCTATTGCCGACTTCGACCTCTTTATACGCTACGAGAAGCGTCATGTACCGGCATATATAAATCGTGGCACAAGCTACCTCTATCTCAAAGATACGGCTAAGGCCTACGAGAACTACAACCTTGCCATACGCACCAATCGCGAAGACCCCGATGGCTACAATCGCCGTGGCGCACTCTATATGGATGAACAGCGATACGAGGAGGCCTTTGCCGACTTCGACCGCGCCGTAGGGTGCGACAGCACCTTTATCCCGGGATATTTCAACCGCGCGCTGGTAAACAACTATATGCACCGCCCTATGCAGTCACTATCGGACTTCGACCGTGTATTGGAGCTCGACTCGACAAGCTCATTGGCATACTTCAATCGTGCCATAGTACGCTCCGAAATAGGCGACTACAACCGTGCATTGGAGGACTTCGACCGCGTGGCATTCTACTCACCCGACAACGTCCTCGTATACTACAACCGTGCTATGCTCCACACCCGCCTTGGCGATATAGATGCTGCAATCGATGATTATACGCGTGCCATAGAGCTATATCCCGACTTTGCCAATGCCTATCTCGGACGTAGCGTACTACGTCGCTCACAGCGTGACGTGGCAGGAGCAGATAGCGACCAACAGACGGCCGAGCAAAAGATTGCCGAGTACCGCTCCCGCCTAAAAGACTCGACATACTCGATATATGCCGATACGGCGCAACGCTTCGACCGCCTGCTATCGTTCGAGAGTAAACTTATGGAGCGTAACTTCGAGCGTATAGCCTCTACCGTAACATCTGCCGGCAGCGACGGATTGACACTTATTCCCATGTTCCGTTTCACGCTGCTCAACGACGATGATGAGAGTGTCGTAGACCGCCGTGCTAAGCGTTTCGGCACACAGCGTGTCAAGGACTTCAAGGCAAAGCTCTCCAACCCGCTGCTACGTCTTGACTGCCGCGAGAGCAACCTCCTACCCGACTCGCTTGTAGCTATCGACAACCGTATTGCCCAGAGAATACACAATGCCGAGAGTCCCGACTGGATAATGCACTTCGAGCGCGGTATAAGCCAGTCGCTTATCAAGCAGTACACCAATGCTGTAAATAGCTATACCGAGGCTATTCAGCTCAACCCGTCTAACCCATTTATATATATGAATAGGGCTACCACGCGTGCCGAGATGATCGACTTTATATCCTCGATAGACAACTCCTATCAGAGCATAACATTTGACTCCGATCCCGCTAAGCGACTGCATCACAGTACCACACGTACGTATAGCTACGATGAGGCCATCGAGGATATGAATAAGGCTATCAAGCTCTATCCCGAGCTTGCCGAGGCATACTACAACCGAGCCAACCTTATGGCTATCTCGGGACGTTTGCCCGAGGCCTACGATGACTACACACGCGCCATAGAGCTCGAACCCGAACTCGGCGAGGCATACTACAACCGCGGTCTTGTGCAGATATATATGAAGGATACGCGCAAGGGGTGTATGGATCTGTCGAAGGCCGGCGAGCTTGGCATAGCTTCGGCATACGACATCCTACGACAATTCCGCATAGCAGAACATTAACATTTGATCTATACCAAACATAAGTTCACAATTTTATAAACTTAAATAATAGTTATTATGACTCAAACCATTCAACGTAAACTTAACGACTCGGCGTTCGTACGCTGGACAGCGTTGATCCTCATCGCACTGATGATGTTCTTCGCCTACATGTTTGTGGATATGCTCTCGCCTTTGAAGAGCCAATTGGAGATATCGCTGGGCTGGGATAGCGGTACTTTTGGTACATATGCCGCTTCGGAGTACTTCCTCAACGTATTCTGCTTCTTCCTCATCTTCGCAGGTATCATCCTCGATAAGATGGGCATCCGCTTTACAGGTCTGTTATCGGCCTCACTGATGGTTCTCGGTGCATGTATCAAGTTCTACGCCATGAGCGAGTGGTTTATCGGCTCGGGCTTCGAGGCTTGGCTCAACTCGTGGTGGACAACACTGCCGGCTACGGCAAAGCTATCGTGCCTCGGCTTTATGATCTTCGGTTGCGGCTGTGAGATGGCCGGAACTACGGTATCGAAGGCTATCGCCAAGTGGTTCAAGGGCAAGGAGATGGCTATGGCTATGGGCTTGGAGATGTCTATCGCGCGTCTCGGCGTATTTGCTGCAATGTGGCTCGCACCTCTGGTATCTGAGAGCTTCGCCGACTCGGTATCTGCCCCTGTACTCTTCGGTGCAGTATTGCTCACCATCGGCCTTATCTTCTACACCGTCTTTGTTATCTTGGACAATAAGTTCGACAAGCAGCTCGAGGCTGCCGGCGAGCTTACCAAGGAGGCTTCTGACGAGGAGTTCAAACTCAGCGATCTGGGCAAGATTTTCACCAGCAAGATGTTCTGGTTAGTAGCTATGTTGTGCGTATTGTACTACTCGGCAATCTTCCCATTCCAGCGTTATGCCCCCGACTTCTTGGATAAGACTCTCGGCATAGAGAATGGCGCACAGCTATTCAGCTGCTTCCCTATTCTTGCAATGGTCCTCACCCCCTTCCTTGGTGGATTTATCGACCGCAAGGGTAAGGCTGCATCGATGCTTATGGTAGGCTCTATCATTATGATTGCATGCCACCTCAGCTTCGCATTCCTCCTTCCTGCATTCCCATCTAAGGTGTTGGCAGTGGCTATCATCGCTATCCTCGGCGTATCATTCTCGCTTGTACCTGCAGCCTTGTGGCCATCGGTACCAAAGATTATCGACGAGCGCATCCTTGGCTCGGCATACTGCGTTATCTTCTGGATTCAGAACTGGGGCTTGCTCCTCGTTCCTGTGATTATCGGCAAGGTGCTTGACGCTACAGGCGGCTATACACTACCTATGGTTATCTTCTCGTCATTCGGCGTATTTGCCCTCTTCTTCGGCCTATGGCTAAAACGTGAGGACAAGAAGAAGGGCTACGGTTTGGAGCTTCCTAATATTAAGTAATCCAACGTAGCAGTTGTAGAATGGGCGTGTCCAACAAGTTTTGGACACGCCCATCATTTTAGAAGTTGCTCGCAGGGTAAAGCCATGCCACTGCTTTTGCAGGGCAGAGCCCTGCCCTCTGCTTTGCAGAGGAAAGGGTAGTTCACGCCTGCGGCGTTAAAGGGTAGTTAAAGGGTAGCTGAAGGGAGCGTGGATTTTGTGTTGCAGGGCTTTGCCCTGCCACTGCGAAGCAGTGTGGGTCAGATGGGTTAAATGGGTCCAATGGGTTAGATGGGGATTTTCCACCGAACCCACAGAACCCACAGAACCCACAGAACCCACAAAACACACCGAACCCATAGAACCCATAGAACCCATAGAACCCATAGAACCCATAGAACCCACCCCACTCGGGATAATCAGCGGTTAAACCCCAAATTTTTGTCAGAAGGGGTTAGCTGTGGCCTCGATTAAGAAATTGCCCCGGATGGATAGTACTTAGCGTACATTCCATTCGGGGCAATGATTGAGAGGTCGCAGATGACCCCTTATCACAAAAATTTTCGTTTGTGTGTGAAACAAAAACACCACCTTTTACGTATATGTAGGTAATTGTAGAATAATTATTGTAAGAGAGATAGATTTATGCGTCAATTAAAAATTACTAAGTCGATTACGAACCGCGAGAGTGCGTCGTTGGACAAGTATCTACAAGAGATTGGTAAAGAGGAGCTTATATCGGTAGAGGAGGAGGTAGAACTTGCGCAACGCATCAAGCGTGGCGACCAGGAGGCTTTGGAGAAGCTCACTAAGGCAAACCTTCGTTTCGTGGTATCTGTGGCCAAGCAGTATCAGAATCAGGGATTGAGCCTTCCCGACCTTATCAATGAGGGTAACCTCGGCCTTATCAAGGCTGCCGAGAAGTTCGACGAGACACGTGGTTTTAAGTTTATTTCGTATGCCGTATGGTGGATACGTCAGTCGATATTACAGGCTCTTGCCGAGCAATCGCGTATAGTACGTCTGCCTCTAAACCAGGTGGGTTCACTGAATAAGATTAACAAGGCCTTTGCTCGTTTCGAGCAGGAGCACGAGCGCACACCTTCGGCCGAGGAGCTGGCAAACGAGTTGGAGCTTCCAAAGGAGAAGGTTACAGACACGTTGCGTGTTGCCGGTCGCCATATCTCGGTAGATGCCCCCTTTGCCGATGGCGAGGACAACAGCCTGCTCGACGTATTGGTAAACACCGATTCACCCAACGCCGACCGCGGTCTTATCAACGAGTCGTTGGCTACGGAGGTGGAACGCGCCTTGGAGATACTCACCGAGAGAGAGCGAGATATTATTCGTTACTTCTTCGGCATAGGTTGCTCGGAGATGACCCTGGAGGAGATTGGCGAGAAGTTTGACCTCACACGCGAGCGCGTGCGCCAGATTAAGGAGAAGGCTATACGCAAGCTCCGTCAGTCGTCACGCAGCTCACTTCTCAAATCGTATCTGGGATAGTCACCCTGCGCTTCGTAGAAAAAATGTGATTTGCCTCTTGCAAGTCACATTTTTTTCGTATATTTGCACCAGCATTGGTTCTCAGGGGCTACGCTCCTATGGAGATTAAAAGGGAAATGGGTGAGATTCCCATACAGTTCCCGCTGCTGTAAGTTCTCAAAAAGCTCTACGACATCAATTTGTCACTGGCCGCAAGGCTGGGAAGGCATCGTAGAGCGGAACAAGTCAGAAGACCTGCCAAGCGTTTATAACGAGATTATGCCTACGGCGAATGGGCTGGTCTGCGACTTGATTATTAATCGAGTGAAATATGAAAAATGAGGTTACCATAGTAGCACCCAAGGGTGTTGTTGGCGGCGTAGGTATTATGTCGCAGGTATCCCCTATTTGGCATAATCTCGTTGTGTCGGTTACGGAGAATGACTTTTCACAAACCTTAAAAAAACACAACGTATGAGAAAACAACAATTTGGCTACCACAAGGTAGGGGGCTATGTACGACCGTCGATAGAGGTCATCACAGCCGAGGTAGAACAAGGATTTTTGTTATCGGATATCGGAGGTGGCTCGGAGCCCGAGCCAGAAGATCCGGGTAACCAAGAGCCATCGCCTTGGGAAGATATGTAAAACAGTAACAACATTAACATTGACTAAACTATGAAAAGAATAATTATAGTGTTGGCTGTTGCTATCATATCGGCAGCCTGCGATAAGAGCTTCGAGAATATCAACAACTATGAGCCTTGCGACGAGGCATTGATAATCACGGGATATAACGGCGAGTATACCCGTACCGAATTTGGCACACCCAACGACACAGAGATACCCTTCTTATGGTCTGCGGGCGACTATATTTGGTTGGGCGAGAATCGCAGTCAGAGCATCTCCGAGGATTGTTCTTTGGCACACTTTAACTTCGATGCCGGCACAGCAGTTATCGGCACCGGCCACGTATTCTACAATATGACCGGTAAGGCAAAGAGTGCAAACGTACCTACGGAACAGTCTGCACACAAGAATTTGGGCGAGAACGGCGACTTTGGATATGCCACTCTCGACGAGTATAACTCCTTCTATTTGAAACACAAGACAGCTTATATATGGTTTGATACCACGACACAAGATGTGGATCTACCTAAGCTCAGCTCCATCACCCTATCAACCGAGGATATCGACATAGCAGGAGAGCGTGTATATGACTTCGACAACGATAGTTGGGAGGATACAACAACAGAGGCCAGCAATAGCATAACCCTTAGCTTCGGAGATGGCATTAAGCTCCAAGAGAGCAACGAGGGCGTTATGGCCACTATGGTAGTACTTCCCGCCTCTATTAGCGGAAGCGAGATAACTATAACATACACCTTTGCAAATGGTCTTATTTATAAAGAGGTCAAGCACCCCACAAAAAATCTCGAGGCAGGTGCAACACAGCGTATAGCCACAACCATTGCCTTAAACGACCTTGAAGAGGCAACGGCAGAGGTTGCCATCACGGCAGATAAGAGCTCGATTGTTGCCGATGGCGAGGAGAAGGTGACCTTCACTGTTACGGTTGATGGTGTAGCTACGACCGAGGATGTTAAGATTATCAACGTGGCAGATAATAGCGAACTACCCAACTTTGAGTTTACTACCACTACTGCCGGAGAGTATCAGTTTAAGGCCATCTATGATGAGGTTGAGTCTGAGATAGTGACCATTACCGCTAACGAGCCAGAATTAAGCTACGAGTTGCGAGTGCTCACATTCGAGGATAAGGATGCTCGTTTTGAGCCCTACACTTTGGACTACGCTGGCGCGGATATTACAACTTGGAGTGATTTGATTGATGACCCTCAGTATGGAGGTCCACTAACCTATGGAGATTATACGAATACGGCCTACACCTGGTGGGATGAGGGTAATACCGAGCTTTGTCACACCTTCCCATACAACTACGCCTACTGCTTCTGGGGTGGTGGTCACGCCATCTCGAACTATTGGGGCGAAGGATGGAGCGACGAGGATAGAGATAACCACATCGCAAAATACTACGGCGAGGATTATGTTATAGAGAATGCCGGTAACGACCAGATGCTTGGTTGGTTCAACCTACAATTTATGATACCGGTAGAGGCCTATTCGGGCGATAACTTCGTAGTACATTATGGCTATAAAGATGACTACGCATACATTGAAAATCTACCAGAGATTGCGTTTGCAGATGATGTAGCTCGTGTTATTGACCATATGTGGGTAACCAATACGAACTACACCTTGAATCAATTATACAATGGTGTGAAGAGCGAGGCCGGCAATAGCTTTGGTGGCAACTGGGAAGGTCTTACCGAGGATGCTTGGTTGAAGATTACAGCCCAAGGATTTGACGATGTGGAGGCCGATGCTTACGCCGAGCCTATCAGCGAGGTTGAGTTCTACTTGGTACAGGGAGAAAATGTAGTAACCGATTGGCAGAAGTGGGATCTCTCGGGGCTTGGTGCGGTAAAAAAGGTGCGCTTCAACTTCCTCTACTCCGAAGAGATGGGAGGACGCTACGGATTTACTATTCCGGGCTACTTCGCATATGATGACGTGGCAGTGCGTTTTGAAAAATAGTATATGAATAGATTTTTAGATTTTTTGTTTTTAAGTGTGGCTATTGCGATGTTCTCGTCTTGTAATATAGACGAGGACATCACGGTGGCAAACCTCCCAAAGATTATTCTCGATAGCGAGAATGGAATATATAGAGTAAAACAGGGGCGTGAGATTACTATTGCCCCAAGCTATGAGTATGCCGAAGGGGCGACTTATAACTGGACTATGAATGGTGAGGTACTGGGCACTTCACCCTCATTGTCATTTATCGGAGAGGAACTTGGCGAGCACTTTATAATGCTTACCATAACCACCGATGGAGGTTCGGACAGCGAGGAGATACGTGTCGATGTGGTAGAGTTGGAGATTCCCACCGTAAGCATTGCAGGCGAAGATAGGATGACTGTTGCCATCGGAGCAGAATTAAGCCTGCGTGCCACTATTCGAGAGACCTCGCTTCAAACAAGCTTCCATTGGAGCATCAACACGGAAGAGGTGGGCACAGAACTCAACTACACATTCAAAGCCGAGAAGGTCGGTAATTACACCATTACCGCAACGGCAACAAATGAAGATGGTACTCATAGCGACACTATCGCTATTGAGGTGCTAAATAGAGAGGATATGCCTATTATGTGGGAGTTTGACCGCACAGCATATCATACAGTTGTGGGGCGCAAACTGCTAATTAAGCCCACTGCCATAAGTAACGCAGAGGGTGCTACCTACACTTGGCAGGTAGGAGATGATGAGGCCACGGTTGGCAACGAGTCGTTTGTCTTTACCGCCGATAATGTCGGTGAGTATAACATCCAAGCTACCGCCTCTATCGAACGTGAAGGTAAGCAAATTACGCTCACCCACACGTTTGTAGTTACTGTCTATGAGGCTGGGGCTTTCTATCGTGCAAAGAGCAGCACATCAAAAGCCGATTGGAATAAGGTATACGAATATACCCCCGCACCAGGTCAATTTATTAACGAGTTAAAGACAGGTGGTTTCGACGGTACGCAGACTACTCCGGAATCGGCTATTGCCTATGCCGAGGCACGAATGAACGAGGTAGATAGAGAGGGTAATCCCTATCCTAATTGGGTCTCGCTGGGTGGCTTTGGCGGATATATCATCGTAGGCTTCGACCACAGCATAGATAACTCTGGCGACTACGACCTCGGCATCCTCGGCAACTCGTTCAGCGGCTCTTCGGAGCCTGGCATTGTATGGGTTATGCAGGATGAAAATGGTAACGGTATACCCGACGATACGTGGTATGAGCTCTCGGGCTCGGAGACGGGTAAGGCGGAGACCATTCAGCAGTATTCGGTGACCTACTACCGCCCAACAGGTCCGATGATGCCTGTACTATGGACAGACAACCTTGGAGGTAGCGGAGAGATTGACTATCTCACCCAATTCCACCGACAGGAGTATTACTATCCGCTTTGGGTTGAGGAGGATAGCTATACTCTTACAGGAACACTACTTAAAGCTCGCAACTACGATGCTTCGGGCAATGGTTCTTATTGGGTAAATGGAGAGTACGATTGGGGCTATGCCGACAATTTTAGTGCTATTGACAGACTTTCGGACAGCGCAAATGCCAACGCCGATATCAATGCCAACCACTTCAAAATATCGCACGCCATAGACTTTGAGTGCCGGCCTATACATCTCGACTATATCGACTTTGTGAAGGTGCAGGTTGGTGTAAATGCCAAGAGTGGATGGATTGGAGAGCTATCTACTGAGGTATGCGGCTTTTATGACTATAGTATGAAAAAGTAAACTATGACGACAAAGTGTGTGCGCCTTATACTGCTTACGCTACTCCTACTGCATAGCTCTTGTATGAAGTGGGAATATGGCTTGGAGGAGGAGTTTCAAAACGACGCCTCGGAACGTGGTCTGTTTATATGCAACGAGGGTAACTTCCAGTATGGCAATGCCACACTATCGTACTACAACCCCGAAACAAAAGAGGTTCAAAACGAGGTATTCTATCGTGCCAATGCCATGAAACTTGGTGATATAGCACAGTCTATGGTCATACGCAACGGCATAGGCTGGGTGGTGGTAAACAACTCGCACGTAATCTTTGCTATCGACGTAAACACCTTCAAGGAGGTGGGGCGTATAACAAACCTTACATCGCCTCGATACATACACTTCCTATCGGACGAGAAGGCCTACGTAACACAGATTTGGGATAATCGTATATTTATCGTAAACCCCAAACGCTACGAGATAACAGGCTATATTGATGTGCCGAAGATGACTATGGAATCGGGCTCTACGGAGCAGATGGTGCAATATGGTAAGTACGTATATGTCAATTGCTGGTCATACCAAAACCGAATACTTAAAATCGACACCGAGACCGATCAGGTGGTAGATGAACTCGTCGTAGGCATTCAGCCTACATCACTTGTTATGGACTGTAATAACAAGCTGTGGACTATCACGGATGGTGGCTACGAGGGCTCACCCTATGGACACGAGGCGCCCTCGCTCTATCGCATCGATGCCGAGAGTTTCACAATCGAGAAGCAATTCAAATTTGAGTTTGGCGACTGGCCATCTGAGGTACAACTCAACGGCACAAAGGATAAGCTATATTGGCTTAACGACGATGTATGGGAGATGGATGTAACAGCCGACAGAGTGCCTGTACGTCCGTTCCTGCCCTACAACGGCACTATATACTACGGCCTTACGGTAGACCCAACCAATGGCGATGTATATATCGCCGATGCGATAGACTATGTTCAGCAGGGGATGGTATATCGCTACTCGAAAGATAGAGAACTCATAGATAGCTTCTACGTGGGTATCATACCAGGAGCATTTTGTTGGAAATAAATGTATTGCAATATGAAGAGACTTTTAGTTATACTATGCACTACACTTATTCCCTTCATTGTGACGGCACAAGAGACCGATGCCGAGTCTTGGGCAAAACGAGACTTTCACATCAAAGAGGTTATGGTCTATGGTCAGCGACCGATGAAAGAGATTGGCACGCAGCAGACCAAAATCGACTCGATTGTTCTAAAAGAGAATATTGCCCTCTCTATGGCCGATGTTCTTACGTTCAACTCCTCTATCTTTGTTAAGAACTATGGTCGTGCCACACTCTCTACGGTAGCCTTCCGAGGAACATCACCCTCACACACGCAGGTGTCGTGGAACGGAATGAAGATAAACAACCCGATGCTCGGTATGACCGACTTCTCGATGATACCCTCCTACTTTATCGACGATGCCTCGCTACTACACGGCACATCGTCTGTAAATGAGACGGGAGGAGGCCTTGGTGGTGCTGTCAAGCTATCGACCAAACCTGCAGATGCCAAAGGCTTTGGCTTGCAGTATGTTCAGGGCATTGGTTCGTTCAAAACCTTTGATGAGTTTCTACGTCTTACATATGGTAACGACCATTGGCAGACCTCAACTCGTGCCGTATTCTCTTCATCGCCCAACGACTACAAATTCCGCAACCACGACAAAAAGGAGAATATCTACGATGAGGATATGAATATCATCGACCAATACTACCCTATTGAGCGCAATCGTAGCGGTTCCTACAAAGATCTACACATCTTGCAGGAGGTATACTACAATACGGGGCGAGGCGACCGATTCGGTTTGAATGCGTGGTATATCAACTCCAATCGAGAGCTTGCTATGCTCACCGTCGATCACGGCGACGACACCGACTTCGATAACCGCCAGCGTGAGCAGACCTTCCGTGGAGTCCTTTCGTGGGATCATCTGCGCAACGATTGGAAGATTGGGGCAAAGGCGGGCTACATCTATACGTGGATGGCCTACGACTACAAACGAGATGTAGGCAATGGCACTATGATGCATATGACACGCTCACGCAGCCGCATCAACACCTTCTATGGGCAGGTTGATGGCGAGTATCATATTGGCAATAAGTGGCTCTTTACGGCCAACCTCTCGCTGCATCAGCATATCGTAGAGAGCGAGGATAAGAATATCATTCGTCAGGATGGAGGCAAGGCTATCGTCGGCTACCGTAAGGGTCGCCCCGAGCTTTCGGGGTCAATCTCTGCGAAGTGGCGTCCTATCGACCGCATAGGACTCTCGGTTGTCGTACGTGAGGAGATGTTCGGCAAGGAGTGGACTCCGATTATTCCGGCACTCTTTATCGACGGTGTACTCTCGAAGCGTGGCAATATTGTGGCCAAGGCCTCCGTATCACGCAACTATCGCTTCCCAACACTCAACGACCTCTACTTCCTCCCGGGAGGCAATCCCGACCTTAAAAAGGAGAGCGGTTGGACCTACGATGCAGGGCTATCGTTTGCCGTTGGACGAGAGGGCATCTACTCGCTGAGTGGCTCGGCCAACTGGTTTGAGTCGTTTATCGAGGATTGGATAATCTGGCTACCTACAACCAAGGGATTCTTCTCACCCGAGAATATCAAAGATGTACACGCCTACGGAGTAGAGCTCAAAGCTGACCTAAATGTTGCCCTCACCAAAGAGTGGCAACTGGGGCTGAATGGCACCTTCTCATGGACTCCTTCTATAAATCGAGGTGAGCCACGCACCCCTGCCGACCAATCCGTAGGTAAGCAGCTGCCCTACGTGCCTGAATTTTCATCTACCATTACAGGACGCTTGTCGTGGCGTCGGTGGACATTCCTGTATAAGTGGTGTTACTACTCGGAGCGATATACTATGTCCTCCAACGACATCTCACTTACGGGCAAGCTACCGCCCTACTTTATGAGCAACATATCACTCGAAAAGGTACTGACATTCAGCTGGGCCGATCTCTCGCTGAAAGGTACTATAAACAACCTCTTCGACGAGGAGTACCTCTCGGTACTATCACGCCCTATGCCGGGCATCAACTTCGAGATTTTCATAGGCATCACACCTAAGTGGTAGCCCTTGGCCGCCGCCGCAATATCACCCCAAATAGCAATTTCGAGAGGCCTGTCAGGCTCTTTTCAAAAAAATGTTAATAAAATAACATTGCTCTGTTGCGAAATTCGGAATTTTTGTTTACTTTTGTGCGCAACATAAATTCTTAACCTGATTGCTATGTCTTTTATTGATGAAAGGGTACAGACAACAGGTCTCACATTCGATGATGTGTTGCTCGTACCTGCCTATTCTGAGGTTTTACCTCGCGAAGTTTCGACTGCCGGTCGTTTCTCTCGCAATATCAAGCTGAACATCCCTATCGTATCTGCCGCCATGGACACCGTGACCGAGGCCACGTTGGCTATTGCATTGGCACGTGAGGGCGGTATCGGCGTCATCCACAAGAATATGTCTATCGCAGCTCAGGCAGCCCACGTACGTCGTGTTAAGCGTGCCGAGAGCGGTATGATCTACGACCCTGTAACCATCTCCAAGGAGAATACCGTAGGCGATGCCCTACAACTTATGCAGGAAAATAAGATTGGCGGTATCCCTGTTGTCGATGAGCGCAATATGCTTATCGGTATCGTCACCAACCGCGACCTACGTTTCCAGAGCGATATGGAGCGTCGTATCGAGGAGGTTATGACCAAGGAGAATATCGTCACTACGCACGACACCGACCTTAAACTCGCTGCCGAGGTGCTTCTTGCCAACAAGATCGAGAAGCTTCCTGTTGTCGATGATGAGGGTCACCTTATCGGTCTTATCACCTACCGCGATATCACCAAGCTCAAGGATAACCCCAACGCCTGCAAGGATGCCAAGGGTCGTCTGCGTGTTGCTGCCGGCATCGGTATCACACCCGACGCTATGGATCGTGTAGCAGCCTTGGTTGCCGAGGAGGTGGATGCCGTAGTTTTGGACTCGGCACACGGCCACACCAAGGGTGTTGTATCGCTTCTAAAACAGATTAAACAGACCTATCCGCACCTCGACGTTGTTGTAGGTAACATCGCTACTGCCGAGGCTGCCAAGTATCTTATAGAGAATGGTGCCGATGGCATCAAGGTAGGTATCGGCCCCGGCTCAATATGTACCACGCGTATCATTGCCGGTGTGGGTGTTCCCCAGCTTTCGGCTATCTACGATGCCTCTACCGAGGCCAAGAAGGCGGGCGTGCCTATCATTGCCGACGGTGGTTTGCGCTACTCGGGCGATATAGTCAAGGCTTTGGCTGCAGGTGGCAACTGCGTTATGGTAGGCTCTATGTTTGCCGGTGTCGAGGAGTCACCCGGCGATACTATCATCTACAATGGCCGTAAGTTCAAGGCATACCGAGGCATGGGCTCTATCGATGCTATGAAGGCCGGTTCTGCCGACCGCTACTTCCAGAAGGGTGCCGAGGGCAATATCAACAAGCTCGTTCCCGAGGGTATCGTTGGCCGAGTGCCATTCAAGGGCAAGCTTTCGGAGACTGTCTTCCAGCTTGTAGGAGGCATACGTGCCGGTATGGGTTATTGCGGTGCTAAGGACATCGAGACATTGCAGCAGGCACGTTTCATCCGCATCACATCGAGTGGCGTTACGGAGAATCACCCGCACGACATCACCATCACCAGCGAGACTCCTAACTATTCACGTGGCGAATAATAGAACAATATGACAGAGAAGATACTCATAATTGATTTTGGATCACAATATACGCAGCTCATAGCACGCCGTATCCGTGAGATGCAGGTATATTGCGAAATTCACCCCTTCAATAATGTCCCTGCCCTCGACTCTTCGGTGCGTGGCGTTATTATGTCGGGTTCACCCCGCTCGGTGCGCGATGCCGAAGCACCTCGCATCACCCTCGATGCCATCAAGGGGCAGCTGCCGCTGCTCGGCGTATGCTATGGCGCGCAGTACCTTGCACACTTCTTCGGTGGCAAGGTGGAGGCCTCGCCCAGCCGTGAGTATGGCCGTGCCCAGATGAAGGTTGTAGATGCGTGCGACCCTCTTATGCAGGGTCTTAGCCCCGAGTCACAGGTATGGATGTCGCACGGCGACACCATCACCACCATCCCCGAGGGCTACTCTATTATCGCCTCTACATCGGATGTAGCAGTTGCCGCATACCGCATCACAACGGAGCAGACATGGGGCATACAGTTCCACCCCGAGGTATACCACTCTGAGGAGGGCTTCAAGATGTTGGAGAACTTCGTTGTCGGCATCTGCGGCTGTCAGCAGTCGTGGACTCCTGCAAGTTTTGTGGAGAGTACCGTTAAGGAGCTTCGCGAGAAGCTTGGCGACGACAAGGTTGTCTTGGGCTTGTCGGGAGGTGTCGATTCGTCGGTTGCCGCACTACTCTTGCACAAGGCTATCGGCAAGAACCTATACTGCATATTCGTCGATTCGGGACTTTTGCGCAAGGATGAGTTTGCCGAGGTTATCGAGTCATACCGAGGTATGGGTCTAAATGTCAAGGGTGTAGATGCTTCGGACAAGTTCCTGGGCGACCTGGCAGGTGTCACCGACCCCGAGACCAAGCGTAAGATTATCGGTCGTGACTTTGTTGAGGTCTTTGAAGCCGAGGCTAAGCAGCTTAGCGGTGTCAAGTGGCTCGGACAGGGCACTATCTATCCCGATGTTGTCGAGTCAGCACAGGTCAATGGCACTGCCGTTGTCATCAAGTCGCATCACAATGTTGGCGGTCTTCCCGAGAAGATGGGTTTGAAGGTTGTCGAGCCGTTGCGTCTGCTTTTCAAGGATGAGGTACGTCGTGTAGGTCGCTCTATGGGTATGCCCGAGCGTCTTATCAGCCGTCACCCATTTCCAGGCCCTGGTTTGGCTATACGTATCCTTGGCGAGATCACCCGCGAGAAGGTCGAAATCTTGCAGAACGTAGATAAAATCTATATAGACACCTTGCGCGAGACCGGCTGGTACGATAAGATTTGGCAGGCGGGAGCAATACTGCTCCCCGTGCAGTCTGTGGGTGTCATGGGTGATGAGCGCACCTACGAGCGATGTGTTGCTCTGCGTGCCGTGCAGTCTACCGATGGCATGACTGCCGACTGGGTACATATACCCTACGAGATATTGGCACGTCTGTCGAACGAGATTA
Source organism: Alistipes sp. (assembly GCA_017504265.1). Taxonomy (GTDB): domain Bacteria; phylum Bacteroidota; class Bacteroidia; order Bacteroidales; family Rikenellaceae; genus Alistipes. Next base: position 69,018 of record JAFVRN010000001.1, read on the forward strand.
TAAATAAGGTACGCGGTGTAAACCGAGTAGTCTACGATATTTCGTCAAAGCCACCCGCCACAATCGAGTGGGAGTAATCAGATGAATTTTGGGGCTGACCTGCGGGTCGGCCTTTTTTTGTGGAGTATGGCCGAGAGCTGTAAGAGCCTTGGCGGTTTCTGCCGAACTGTCATAACCCCTATTGACCATAAGAGACAAACAACAACCGCACCCTTGCGCCCCATCCATATATTTTACAACCTATTGCGTAGCATCAGTTACTGTCATTTTTTTATAATTACGTTTGTTTATTTATAATTTATTTATACCTTTGCACTATTATAGGTGTGATAATCAGGGGAGTTATACAATCCGCAAGAGGCCGATAATGTGAGGCAGGTGAAGATATAGGCACGGTGTATAGCCACTCCGAAATCGCATATATACGTGAAAACCAACAACTTAATTTTTATAAACCTATGAGAAAGTTATTTTCAACCGAGGAGTATGTAGCTCCTGAGATGGAGGTTGTGGCAACTGCCGTAGAGAGCGGTTTTGCCATTTCCGGCAGCATTGATCTTGCTGATGAGTATGAGATTGGCGAACTTTAATCTATTGCAACTATGAAGAACATTTTCAAAAGTTTGATGCTTGTTGCAGTAGCTGCAATGGCATTTACGGCTTGTCAGAACGAGCCTGAGTATGTAGCCGAGAATGGCGGTGAGACTATCGAGATCCGTGTTGAGGCCGGTGTGGATGACACACGTGTATATTTTGGCAACAAGGTTCTCAACTACTATGCTGCATACTGGCATGGTACAGAGACCGTTAATGGTTTCCTTTGCGAGGGTAAGGATGGTAGCGGTGCTGAGCACTACGATGCCGTAGAGCTTACCTCTGAGATTGCCGGTGACAACCGTGTATTCTTCGATCTTAAATTTACCGATGTTAAGGATGTTAAGGATGGCGTTGTTAAGCTCAATGTTGGTTACAACAAGAGCTTCACTGTTCCTACTGCCCAGACTCCATTGGCAGACTCTGTAGACCCTGCTGCCATGTTCCTTTCTGGCGAGGCATCATTTAGCAATGGTGCTTACGAGAACCTCCTTCTCGACCTTGGTTTCGATACTGCTTATGGTAAGATGACTGTCAAGAATGTTGCCGGCGACATCGAAGAGCTTATACTTACTCTCGATGACAAGAAGTACAACCTCAACCCCGAGAATGTTGAGAATGGCGTATTTTGGTTTGCTTGCGATGCTTGCACTCCTAAGAAGGCAAGTGTATCTATCGTCGCCGACTACAACCTCTACGTTAAGGAGCTTGACCTTACAGCTGCCGAGAACCCATTCAAGTTCGAGAAGGGCACTGTATCTACATTTGCAGTAAACTTTGCAGGTGTCGAAGCCGATCCTAACGCATACCTTGTACAGTATGAGACTGACAAGTTAGAGGCTTACGGCGTATCAGCTTATTTCGAAGGTTCACATGGATGGAAACTTGTTGATAGCGAGAGTAACTCTCAGATTCACTTCGTTCTCAACCGATTGAATACTCCTACCTTGAAGTGCTTTAAGCCTGGCACATACACAAAGTCATCTGCATACAAAGATCCCTCTAACAAGCAGACTATCGAGGAGACATGTGTATTTATTGAGAAGTATACGACTGACGGCTCTAACTACACATACAACTCTGGTATTACTTCGGCATCTATGACCATCACCTTTGTTGAGGCTACTGCTACCGAGGCGGCTTACTATCAGATTATTGTTAATGCCAACGGCGACAAGTTTGGTTTCCGCGGTATGCCAGAGGGCTTTATCTCGTTCGACGACTTTGAGCCTGTAACACTTGCAGCTCCTGAGGGCTTGGTGGCAGATCCCGAGTATAACAATATCACATTGAGCTGGAATTCTGTTGCAGGTGCTGATTACTACGAGCTATACCTTGGCAACCCGGCAGGCGCTAGCAATGCCAAGGGTATTAGAGTAGATGGCACTTCATACACTCATACCGGCTATGATGTAGATCCAGGCGTAACACAGCAGTGGACAGTACGCGCTGTTAGCAACTACCCTGCTGAGCGACTCACCTCTGCTTGGAGCAGCCCCTTGGCATCGTTCGTATATCCTGAGGAGCCAGTGCAGTTGGACGCTCCTACCGTATCTGTTAAGGCGGGTAGCGATGCCGAGTACGGCTCTGTAACCATTCAGTGGAATGCGGTGAATAATGCTGATTACTATGCAGTATACGATTCTGCTGCTGCTAATGCTACTCCTGTTGCAACAATCACTGCTACAGAGTACACTTACACCTATAGCGACCTCAATGCCGGTACAGCTTACCTTTGGGTACGTGCTATGAGCGATGGCTCTGCAATCAACTCGGAGTTGGCTCAGGTTACATTTACCGTTCCTGAGAAGAGCCAGGGCGGAGAGGTTACTATCCCTGAGGGATATGCAAAATTGGATTCAATAGCTCTTGGTTCAGCTTCATACAACAGTAATTATTGTGGATTCTTGGCAGCATTCTCTTATGTTAATGCAAATTCAGAAAAGGAATCTGGCAATTTGATTTATTGGGCAGGTGGTAATAGTACTATACTTAAAGAAGGCACATATACTTGGGCGCAGTATCCAGATTATTCTGGCACAGGATTAGCATTCAAGATCCAGGGTTTCCGTCACAATGGTCTAAAAACCGCAACGAGTGGCGAAATGAAGGTTGAAGGCAAGCTTCTAACTTTCAGCTTCACAGCAGAAGGAACTGAGTACAAGTATTACCATATTTTGGAGTAACAATATTAGTTACACTTGTTTTTCCGGGGCTCTCATCGAGGGCCTCGGATTTTTTTTGTGGGTGCGGTGGGTTCGTGAGTTCGGTGGGTTCGTGAGTTCGGTGGGTTCGTGAGTTCGGTGGGGGCTGTGGGTGCGGTGGGTTCTATGGGATCTATGGGTTCGGTGGGTGCGGTGGGTGCGGTGGGTGCGGTGGGTGCGGTGGGTGCGGTGAGAAAAATCCCCATTTAACCCATCTGACCCATCTGACCCACGCTGCTTTGCAGTGGCAGGGCATCGCCCTGCAATAATGGGTTCTGTGAGTGCGGTGGGTTCTGTGGGTTCTGTGGGAAAAATTCCCATCTGACCCATTTAACCCATTGGACCCATTGGACCCACGCTGCTTTGCAGTGGCAGGGCACAGCCCTGCAAAACAAAAGCCACGCTCCCTTCAACTACCCTTAACTACCCTTTAACGCCGCAGGCGTGAACTACCCTTTCCGCTGCACAGCAGAGGGCAGGGCATCGCCCTGCAACAACCGCCCTGCAAAAAAATCCCCCTGCAACAATTACCGCAAAAAAGAATTATTTTTTTCTCACTTTTTTGCAAAATAAAAAAAAATACATACCTTTGTATTGATAAAACTGTATATATCCCAAAGTGGCTATATGGGATAATATCTTGAGGAAGATGCAGACAAACGCGATAATTTTACGCAAACAACTAATTTTTAACACTATACATTAACTTATTTTTTAACAACTATGAAAACTATCAATTCTGCAATGGAGTATGTAGCTCCTGAGCTTGAGGTCGTTTCAACAGTCGTTGAGAGCGGCTTTGCCATTTCGGGCATCGAGGACCTGGGATGGGGTGGTGGTATCGACGATGCTACCGAGAATGATTGTGGTGGATTCTAAAAACTATTGCAACTATGAAGAACATTTTTAAGAGTTTGATGCTCGTTGCAGTAGCTGCAATGACATTCACAGCTTGTCAGACCGACTTCGAGGAGGTAGGTGTTGCTGACAAGAGTTTCACTGTTACCGGTATTGCTTCGTTTGACGATGCTACACGTTCGGGCTTTGGTGACTACACCGCAGCTGCCGGCGACAAGGATGCTTTCTTCTCATCTAAGTGGGATGGTGGCGAGAGCGTAAAGGTATATCTTAGCGAGACAATTTATTGGCCTATATGGGCTACCAAGGTATCTAAGATGACTATACCTTCAGGTGGCGACGGCAAGACTGCAAGCTTTGCTGCTGAGTTCGATTTCGAGGGTGAGTATGACGGCATTCCAGAGCACGGTACATTCACTGCATATGTTCCTGCTGAGGCTTGGGACGGCGACGTAGCCGTAGTTCCTACTTTCCAGACTCCACGCGAGAAGTCGGTAGATCCTGCTGCTCACATTCTTATTGGTACAGGTAAGTTCGAGAATGCTAAGCTTGAGGACGTCGAGTTCAAGTTTGCTCACGCCGTAGCTTATGGCAAGATGACTTTGAAGGGTGTAGACACTGCGTTTGCTCCTGTAAAGGCTGAGCTCGAGTTCTATGGCAAGGATGGTAAGCTTAACGTCGTAACTCTTGACACCAAGAATGTAAAGGCTAACGAGTACTGGTTTGCTGTAAATCCTATGGAGGTTGCTAAGTTCAACGTTGTTGTTTACGACAAGGATGGCAACGCTTACTCTAAGGCCGCTACCGTTGGTACTTCTTCATCTTTGAACTTCGTTAAGGGTCAGGTATCTACATTCAACGTAACAATGGCGAAGGGCGACCTTCCTTATGTTAAGTATGCTGACAACTCATACAAGGTACTCGGTGGTAAAAATGGTTTGGGTGACAAGCCTGCATTCGATTTGTTCATCTACAATGAGGGTTCATCTGAGGATGACTACGAGCTATTCCTTGTTTGCGACGAGGCTCTTTACAACGTGATTCCTGAGGGTACTTACAACTACAGCGCAACAGCTACCAGCGGTCAGTATATTCACGCAGCAAGCTGCGAGAATGTTTCAGACGCAAGCGTAGTTGTTAAGCATGTTGTTGAGAAGGATAAGGATGGCAACGTAACATTCGGTGGTTACAAGCTCAACATCACTGTTAAGGATGCAGAGGGCAACTATGCTAAGTATCGCTTTATGGATGCTATCGAGCCTGACTATGATAACTATGCATATAATCTTAACAATCCTCCTATTCCTTTCAACGAGGCAACTATCGAGGGTAAGGTAGCTGAGCCATACGACGAGTGGGATCAGCCTGCAAGGGTTCAGAGATACAATGAGGCAGCAGAGAAGACTGAGTGGGCCGATGCTCATGGTGACCAGTTCGAGTTGTCATTCCGTGTAAGAAACAACGATACTAAGGACGAGAAGGACTACAATATCGGCCTTACACTTGAGACTACAGCTGCAACCAAGGGTCTTATCCCAGAGGGTACATACGAGCTTGGTGGCAAGGAGAACTTCATCACTGAGGATGGTTATGCCGACTTCTACGCTATTGGTGGTTACATCGCTCTTACAAAGGGTAGCGTAAAGGTTGAGTACACAACAGATAAGAAGTACAAGATGACCGTAAATGTTACCAACGAGATGAAGACTACCTTCAAGTTTGTCTTCGAGGGCACTTTCAAGGTAGACGAGAACAGCGATTTCCGTAATCCTGCCGACCTTCCACGTCTTGACACTCCTGAGGTAAAGTCTGAGGTTGTAAACTACACATCTATCAAGCTTACTTGGGATGCTGTTGCCGATGCAACTAAGTATGTTGTAACTTGGGACAATGGCAACAAGAGCAAGGAGGTAGTAGAGACTACTGCAACTATCGAGGATCTTGATACTCTATCATACTACTACTTCGAAGTTGTTGCTAAGGGTGACGAAACTAAGGTTAAGGATTCACGCGCAGCATATGCAAACGTACAAACAGGTATCGATCCAAAGGCAGATTGGGGTACATTGGTTGAGTTCACCAATGGTCGATACCTTGCTGCTGAGTCTGATACTTGGTCTGTGTTCAAGTTCACTAATGCTGATGGTGACGAATTGAAACTCAGCGTAAGCAATGCAAAGCTCGACGATAACAACCTCCTTACCGAGGGCGTTTATGTTGACGGTTGGGATAAGGACTACGATATTCAGAATAGCTCATATAGCGGTGCTAATTACTTCATCTCTATGTCATATCCTATGTATGTAGAGAAGAGTGGCTCTGAGTATACAGTGACAATATTTGCATTTGCTTACGACATGAACTACTCACCTGTTGAATACAAGTTTGTATACACAGGTACTCTTCAGGATGAGGACGCAAAGCCAGAGATTCCTGAGGTAACTGATGGCGTAGAAGTTACTTCATTCGTATATAAGGGAAAATACTATGATCTTGATGATAATGATTCTACAAGTGGAGGTAACTTTATCTACAACATGACTTGTGCAGATGGCAAATCATTTGAGATTGAGGTATACTGGTCATATGCTGAGTCAGATGGCACGATCAAAAATGGTACTTATAACTACTGCTGGAATACGGCTGATGCAATGTATAGCGGCTGGGATGGTTTCAGTATCATAAGTGGTACTCAATATTTAGGCTCAACTCTAACTGTTTCAGATACACAGATTGTTTTGAGTCTTGTAGATAATGGAACTACAACTAACTACGTTTACACAAAGTAAAATAAGTAGTAAATAAATTCATTCCGGGGTCCTCTTCGAGGGCCTCGGATTTTTTTTGTTTATGGCGGTAAGGGGTGAGTGGGTGCAGTGGGTTCTGTGGGTTCTGTGGGTTCTGTGGGTTCTGTGGGTGCAGTGGGTGAGGTAGGTTCTGTGGGTGCGTTGGCAGGGCATCGCCCTGCAAAACAGAGGCCACGCTCCCTTCAACTACCCTTCAACTACCCTTTAACGCCGCAGGCGTGAACTACCCTTTCCTCTGCAAAGCAGAGGGCAGGGCTTTGCCCTGCAATAATGCGACTATCTTGGTGAGTAGTTGGCCTCAAGGTACTCCTTGACGCTGAAACGTGTGGGACTCTTGGCGCAGTCGGGGCGCACAACATCGGTGGTGACACACAGGCGACGGCCATCGATGACATAGTCGTCGATAAATTGCAGGATAAGGTCTATCTGGTCGATAAGAGGTGTGACAGCAACCGAGTGGTCGGCATACTGCACAGAGTAGAAGTAGTATGGCGAAGAGAGTTTATCGAGCTCTCGGGCGATATACTCCGAGCCATAGAAGCCTATACCCATAACCGAGGCCTTACGGTAGGGCACATTTCTATCTGACGTGCCATGAAAGAGCATCGTGGGTGCGGGTGCGCTACTCCAATGGGGTGCGCCCGAAGTAGAGAAGATAGCACCTGCGCAGGCGACAACGGCAGCATAGCCGAAATCGGAGGGTAGCACGGCAGCCATAGAGCTACGGTTGCACCTACCCCACTCGGCTTGCAGCACAGCGATAGCTCCGGCACTCGACCCGCTAAGCATAATCTTGGAGGTATCGACACCCCACGACGCAGCGTTATCGAGGATATAGAGCGTGGCGGCATATATATCCTCAACAGCAATATCTACGCTGCGCTGCATGGCGACAATCATATCCCTGATACCCATATCGGCACCTGCATCGAGGTTGCGCAGGCCTAAGCGGTAGTCGATAGATACTACGACGATACCCGACGCGGCCAAGCGACGGAAATAGTCGGCATAGTAGGCATTATCTCGCTCGCCACGCACAAAACCGCCTCCAAAGGCAAAGAGCATACACGGCGCAGAGCTGCTGCAAGAGGGCGAGGTATAGCGATCGAGATACAAAGCCTCTCCCTCGTGTGTAGCATAGCAGTAGGTATCGCGGACAACACCTCCATCAGCATATATGTTGGTAGCACATAGCACCATAACAAACAATAGAAATAATCTTTTCATAGCGTTAAGACTTTTAGTAATATCAACCTTTGTTCCACTCGCCTATCTCCATATTGGAAATTTTGCCCGCATCGATATCAAAGCGCAGTGCCGTGCGCACCTTATGCACGCCATAGTTGCCGGCAGCACCCGGATTGAGAAAGAGCATATCGTAGACAGGGTCGTAGATGACCTTCAATATATGCGAGTGACCCGCAACAAATATCTTGGGACGAGCACCATGGATATGTTGCAGAGCCTTAGGCGAATAGTGGCGGGGATAGCCACCTATGTGTGTCATAAGCACCGTAGCACCCGCAGCCTCGAAGTAGTTGAACTCGTGGTATACACGACGGATGATACCGCCATCGATATTGCCATATACGGCACGTAACGGGCGGAAGGCGGAGATACGGTCGGCAAGCTCCAACGAGCCTATATCGCCGGCATGCCATATCTCGTCGCAGGGAGCAAGAAAAGACTCCAAAGCGGCATCAAACGTGCCGTGTGTATCGGAAATAACCCCAATCTTCATATATACATCAGGCTACACGTAGTGGTAGTGCATCACAAAGATAGGTAAAAAGTGGTTAGCATAGAGATATTTCGCAAAAAAATTTGTACCTTTGTAGATGACCACATCATAACAAAGAACCAAAACATCGCAACAATGAAAAAGCTGAACATCTTACTAATAGCATTATCTATACTCCTCGGCAGCACTACCCTATCTGCACAACAGAACCTATGGCGCGGCGAGGGGATAGTATCACCCGAGGTTAATGCCGACAACAGCGTGACGCTACGTCTATATGCCCCCGAAGCAGACAAAGTGATAGTAACAGGCGACTTCCTGCCACAACAGCGAATAGAGCACGCCGAGGGTACGGCACTAATACCCGGCGAGGCGGCAATGACACCTCTCGGCAATGGCGTATGGGAGTATCGCTCCGAGCCGCTGCCCACCGAGCTATACAGCTACTCGTTCATCGTAGACGGGATGCGTGATGTGCGTGACCCAAACAACGTATATGCCATGCGTGATGTAGGCTCACTCTTCGACTACTTCATAATAGATGGCCCTCGTGGCAGACTCTACTCGCCACAGAACGTGCCCCACGGAACTATAGCCCGCACATGGGCAGAGATGCCCGACGGCAGAGAGCGTCGCATGGCTGTATACACACCTGCCGAATACAACAAGAGCAAGAGGAGCTATCCCGTATTATATCTGCTGCACGGTATGGGTGGCGACGAGGAGGCCTGGATAGCAACAGGCCGCGTGGTGGAGATTATGGACAACCTGATAGCATCGGGAGAGGCAGAGCCGATGATAGTGGTGATGACAAATGGTTGCACGAAGCACTGCGCAGCACCCGGCTACTCGCACGAGGGGATGTGGCGACCATATATGAGCGGCTCGATGGATGGCTCGTTCGAGGAGATGTTTCCCGCAATAGTGGAGTGGGTGGATAGGAACTACCGCACGATAGATAAGAAGGAGGCACGTGCCATAGCCGGCTTGTCGATGGGCGGCTTCCACTCGATGCAGATATCTAAGGAGTATCCCGATATGTTCGACTATGTGGGACTATTCTCGGCAGCCATATTCCGTGGCGATAGCAACATAGCCATATACGATAGCTTGGAGCAGAAAATAGATGCACAGTTTGCTCGCAACCCCAAGCTCTACTGGATAGCCATAGGCAAGGATGACTTCCTTTACGAGGATAATGTGCGATACCGCGAACTGCTCGATATGAAGGGTTACAGATATATCTACGAGGAGAGTGAGGGCGGACATACATGGCGCAACTGGCGCGTATATCTGGCTCAATTTGCGACACTTCTGTTCAAGGATGCAAGGTAGAGTTTGATAGTTTTAGGTTTTCACCATTTTTTTCCTATCTTTGCAACGCAATAATTATGGTTTACAGTGCATTTGCATGTAAAAGAGAGATAAAAAGATGATACACCTGAAAATTATTCTATACGGCATACTCGCATTTATCGAGCGTAACCCCAAGTTCTGCGTGATAATGCTATTGATAGGCATCTTCGCACCCATAGTCTTCGAGGTCGTGGGCTGGATAATACTTGGCATTATCGCAGTGATGCTCATAGCGATGGCAGTAGCCATGTACCGCATGCGTCGCCTGCAACAAAATATGGAGCAGCAGTTCCGTCAAACAACGAACTCGGCAACAGGTGGCACATATGGCGGATTTGGAGGTATGAACGGCGGTATGTCGCTCGAAGACTTCGTGCGACAGATGCAGGCACAGGCCGATGCCCGCAAAGCCGGAAACACCAATGGCGCGCAGAGCAACACGACACAGAGCAAGAAGAGTGATCGCTCAGGTGACTACGTGGACTTCGAGGAGGTTAAGTAGTACCCGCATAAATATGACAGAGAACTAAACAATGATACAGCTTTTTGAAAACATAGGACGCTACTTCCTACTGCTGGGCAAGGTATTCTCACGCCCCGAGAAGATGCGTATCTACCGCAGGCGTATATGGTTTGAGATAGAGGCTCTTGGCTTCAACTCCATATCGCTAACAGCCATCATATCGGCATTTATCGGTGCGGTGGTAGCACTACAAATGGCTATCACGTTGGAGTCGCCGTTCATCCCTAAGTTTATGATAGGCTACGCCACACGCGAGGTTATGGTGCTCGAGTTCAGCTCTACGGTAGTGGCACTTATCCTTGCCGGTAAAATCGGCTCTAACATAGCATCCGAGATTGGCACGATGCGTATCACCGAGCAGATTGATGCCCTCGAAATTATGGGCGTAAACTCGGCATCGTATCTTATACTTCCCAAGATTGTGGCTACGGTACTCTTCTTCCCGCTACTCACCCTGTTCAGTATCTTCGTGGGTATCGTGGGCGGATATGCCATAGGTGCGCTGACAGGCATAATGCTTCCGGGCGACTACGTAGAGGGACTATTCTACTACTTCGAGCCATTCTCGATAACCTATGCCCTGGTGAAGGGTGCTGTATTTGCATTTATCATAACCTCAATCTCGGCATACTGCGGCTACTATGCCAAGGGCAACTCGTTGGAGGTGGGACGCGCCTCGACACGTGCCGTGGTATCGAGCTCGATAACGATTATGATTTTTGACCTTATCCTAACACAGATTATGCGCGTATGATACGAGCTGACCACATATCAAAGGCCTTCGAAGGCCGTACCGTGCTGGATGACATCACCGTAGAGTTCGACACGGGCAAGACAAACCTTATCATAGGTCGCAGCGGCTCGGGTAAGACCGTGCTGCTCAAATCTCTGGTAGGACTACACGACGTGGACTCAGGTAAGATATACTTCGACCAGACGTGCTACACCGACCTTAACTTCCAGGAGCGCAAAAATATACGCAAGGATATAGGTATGATCTTCCAGGGTGGTGCTCTGCTCGACTCCTCGACAGTCAGAGAGAATGTCCGCCTGCCGCTCGACCTGTTTACCGAGCTGAGCGAGGGCGAGAAACGAGATCGTGTGGACTTCTGCCTAAGCCGCGTTCGTCTGTCTGGTGCTGACCACCTCTACCCCTCGGAGCTTAGTGGCGGTATGGTCAAGCGTGTGGCCATAGCACGTGCCATAGTGCTCAACCCGCGCTATCTCTTCTGCGATGAGCCCAACTCCGGCCTCGACCCACAGACATCGGTCGTTATAGACAACCTTATTCAGGACATTACCAAGGAGTTCAATATCACAACTATCATCAATACCCACGATATGAACTCGGTGATGGAGATTGGCGAGAAAATTGTCTATATCCACGAAGGCAAAAAGTGGTGGGAAGGCTCGAAGGATGATATTCTGCTATCTAACAACCCCGAGCTCAACGATTTTGTCTTTGCCTCGGCAATGGCTAAACGCGCCAAAAGCGTAGCTCGATAGGTATAGTAGCAATATTTTATAAAATTTTTTATTTTTAATTTGCTTAATAGAGCAAAAGAGTGTAATTTTGCAAACAATAACGAAAGAAAGTTAATTTATTATTCATAAAAATCATCAATACTATGTCACAGATTAAGATTGGTATCAACGGTTTCGGTCGTATCGGCCGTATGGTATTCCGTGCTGCCTGCTCACAGGCCGACAAGTTTCAGGTTGTAGGTATCAACGACCTTTGCCCAGTAGACTATTTGGCTTATATGCTCAAATATGATACTATGCATGGTAAGTTCGAGGGCACTGTTGATTACTGCACCGAGAGCAACACACTTATCGTTAATGGCAACAAGATTCGTGTCTCTGCCGAGAAGGATCCAGCAAACTTGAAGTGGAATGAGGTTGATGCTGAGTACGTTGTTGAGTCTACAGGTTTGTTCCTCACCGAGGAGAAGGCTCAGGCTCACATCGCAGCAGGTGCTAAGTACGTTGTAATGTCTGCTCCTTCAAAGGACTCAACTCCTATGTTCGTATGCGGTGTTAATACTTCGGAGTATGCAGGTCAGAAGATCGTATCTAACGCATCTTGTACTACCAACTGCTTAGCTCCTATCGCTAAGGTTCTTAACGACAACTTCGGCCTTGTAAATGGTCTTATGACTACCGTTCACTCGGTTACTGCTACTCAGAAGACCGTAGATGGTCCATCGTTGAAGGACTGGCGTGGTGGCCGTGCTGCTTGCGGCAATATCATCCCATCATCTACAGGTGCTGCTAAGGCTGTAGGTAAGGTTATCCCTGCTTTGAACGGCAAGCTTACAGGTATGTCAATGCGTGTTCCTACCCTCGACGTATCAGTTGTAGACCTTACAGTAAACCTCGCTAAGCCTACTACCTACGAGGAGGTATGTGCAGCTATGAAGAAGGCATCTGAGGGTGAGTTGAAGGGTATCCTTGGCTACACTGACGAGGCTGTGGTATCGTCTGACTTCCTCAGCGATCCTCGCACCTCTATCTTCGACGCTACTGCCGGTATCGCTCTTACCGACACCTTTATGAAGGTTGTTTCATGGTACGATAACGAGTGGGGTTACTCTAACAAGGTTCTCGACCTTATCGCAGTAATGAAGGCTTACAACAAGTAATTGTCAAGTAAGATAAGAGGGGGGGGTAAGAGAGATTTTTCTCCCCAATAGATAGTGGCGTGTCCAACAAGTTTGGGCACGCCACTTATTTTAGAAGTTGTATAACAAGAACTATTTTCAAGCTGCTCGCAGGCCGTAAAAGCGGAGTTTACTTGGTGTAAATGAACATTTTCCCAGACAAGGCAGATACCAAAATAGCCTTGTTGGACAGCTTCTTTTCGGTATACTGATCTCAGAATATCGCCCTACCCGAGTACCCTACCACCACTATATTAAAAGCAAAGCACTCACCTCGATTAAAGGCAAGTGCTTGCGGAATGTATTAAAAGTCTAATGTGGACTACTTCCCATATAGCTTTTGAAATATTGTACTCTATAGTATAACTTGATAATTAATTAAAATCGATAGCCTATTTTAATATATCCTGAATTAGCAATACCCTCTTTATATAAACCACTATAACCAATACCGAAATTAAATCTCTTAATATCAAATCCTAAACCGAATTGGAACATATTGCCGACTTTGACATAATCACGTAAGTCCATTGATGCAAAGAAATAGAGAGTTTAATGAATTTAAGGAAATTAGAGGAGAGTCACTAAATTCTCTAAATTCTCTAAATTCTCTAATCTTTTTATTACCTTTGTAAAAAAGGATGGCCTATGAAAGAAGCAACTCTAATAAAGTCACAAGGAGATCATAGAAATCTAATATGTTATCGTAAGGCAGAGCTAATATACGATATAACCTGTCACTTCGCATATTCGGCATTTGAGCGTGGCAACCGAACAATAGATCAGATGGTTCAAGCAGCACGCTCTGGCAAGCAAAATATTATTGAAGGTAATGCAGATATAGAGACCTCAATCGAGATGGGTATAAAACTTATCAATGTTGCCAAAGCGAGCTTCAAGGAGCTACTGGCTGATTATGAGGACTATCTGCGTGTTAATGGCTATGAGCAGTGGTTAATGACTCAGACAAGTTTGTTGCAATGCGCAAGCTTGGCAGTGACGGTAGCAATCAATCAATTTTAGACATTGCAAAATCCCGCCCTCTTGACACGGTCGCCAATATGGCAATCATACTACTCAAGCAGGAGGACTATCTACTGCACAAACTCCTTGCTTCGCTTTCTGAACAATTTCTTGATGAGGGAGGCTTCAAAGAGAAAATGCACCGTATGCGTGTAGAGCGAAGGGCGAAATAGGCTGTTTAAGGAGTATAGGGATATTAGGGAGTTTAAGGAATATAGAGAGTTTAATGCTATTTAGTTGCTTTCCCTAAATTCTCTAAATTCTCTTTGGTCTCGAAATCAAAAAAGCCCTCCCAAGTGGGAAGACCATAACCATCCAAAGCGCGAGACCAATTTTTCGTCAGAGTGGTGCAGATGTGGCGATAGCGGCTACAGCACCAAGTCCCCCTTTGTCAGCGTTGCGATTAAGGCGAGGGCAGAACAAGTTTACTTGTTATGACGAGCCGAAGCAACGAAAAGGAGCGAAGCGAACTTAAAGGGGGATTTAGAGGGATTGTAAATATGAATGGTGGTGTGCCACCACCACTATGTTAAAAGCAACAAAGGCCTTCCGTTTGGAAGGCCTTTGTGATTATATGAAGTAATCTAAAATTACTTCATATAGCTTTTAATATAGTGGTGGTGCGAGCCGTAGCGGTTGAACGCTGCCTCGTCCAATGCCTCCTGTGCTGATGGGTGGGCAACAGAGATAATCAAACGTGCACGCTCCTGAAGGCTCTTACCATAGAGGTCTACCGCACCATTCTCGGTTACAAACCAGTGGATATGGTTACGTGTGGTTACGACACCTGCACCCTCGGTAAGAACATCCGAAATCTTCGATACACCCTTATTGGTGATTGAAGGCATAGCGATAATAGCCTTACCACCCTTCGAGAGTGATGCACCATAGATGAAGTCAATCTGACCACCTACACCCGAGTAGAACTTACGTCCCAACGAGTCGGCACATACCTGACCGGTAATATCTACCTGCAATGCCGAGTTGATAGCCGTAACCTTGTCGTTCTTGGCGATAACGAATGGATCGTTGGTATAGCCTACATCCATCATAAGTACGCCAGGGTTGTCATCGATGAAGTCGTACACCTTCTGCGAACCCATAAGGAATGTAGATACCATCTTACCCTTATCGATATTCTTCAAAGCACCATTGATTACGCCCTTCTCAACGAGTGGAAGTACGCCATCGGCGAACATCTCGGTATGCACACCGAGGTTCTTGTGGCCACCAAGCTGTGCGAGTACGGCGTTAGGAATAGCACCGATACCCATCTGCAAGGTTGCACCATCCTCGATAAGACCGGCACAGAGGTTACCAATCTTTGTCTCAACCTCGTTAGGTGTAGTGAAGTGAGCCTCCTCCAATGGCTGATCGTCCTCAACAAAGAAGTTGATACGTGAGCTGTGAATCATAGCATCACCAAACGAACGAGGAACATACTTATTTACAACCGCGATAACATAATCGGCGCACTCTACGGCAGCCAATGTAGCATCTACCGACGTACCGAGTGATACGTAACCATGCTTATCGGGGCGTGATACCTGAATCATAGCCACGTTACAAGGCACAGCACCCGAACGATAGAGCTTCTGCGTCTCGCTGAGGAAGACTGGGATATAGTCAGCATAACCACTCTGCGTAACCTTACGCACGTTGCCACCTACGAAGAATGAATCGAGCTGGAATACACCCTCAAACTCGGGATCTGCATAGGGTGCAGGGCCCTCGGTATGAAGGTGGTGGATGTGTACATCTTTAAGCTCGCCTGTACGGCCACGCTCACACATAGCCTTGATAAGGCACTGGGGAGCAGATGCTACTGAGCTAAGATGAATGTGATCGCCCGACTTGATGCACTTTACAGCCTCTTCGGGAGTGGTAAACTTAATCTGATGAATCATTGTGTTTAAGTTTTATAGGTTTGTGTAATACTTAATGTTTTCTACAAATGGGTTACTACTTGCGCTTAACCTCTACCTGCTCATAGCCCTCGATAATATCGCCAACCTTAATATCGTTGTACGACTCGATGTTAAGACCACAATCCTGACCTACGGTAACCTCCTTGACATCGTCCTTGAAGCGACGCAACGAGCCGAGCTTACCGGTGTAGATGACAATACCGTCGCGGATGACACGTATAGGTGTATTACGCTGCATCTTACCCTCACGCACAACACATCCTGCTACTGTACCCACCTTCGATATCTTGAAGGTCTCCAACACCTCCGTAGAGCATACTATCTCCTCCTTCATCACAGGCTCCAACATACCCTCGATAGCATCCTTAATCTCGTTGATAGCATCGTAGATGATAGAGTAAAGACGGATATCGATCTGCTCCTTCTCGGCAGCCTTACGTGCTGCGGCAGAAGGACGCACCTGGAAACCTACGATAATGGCATTAGAAGCTGCTGCAAGCAATACGTCCGACTCCGAAATCTGACCTACGGCCGAGTGGATGACATTCACCTGCACGCTCTCCTTCGACAGCTTGATAAGCGAACCCGACATAGCCTCTACCGAGCCATCCACATCACCCTTAACGATGATGTTAAGCTCCTTGAACGAGCCGATGGCAATACGACGACCAATCTCGTCGAGCGTCACGTGCTTCTGCGTCATAATACCCTGCATACGCTGCAACTGCTCACGCTTGTTGGCAATCTCACGTGCCGAGCGGTCATCCTCCATAACGTTGAAGGTATCACCGGCCTGCGGAGCACCGTTAAGACCAAGCACCTGTACAGGTGTCGAAGGACCGGCCTCGGTAACCTTATTTCCATTCTCGTCGAACATAGCCTTGACACGACCCGTATATGTTCCCGAAAGCAATACGTCACCTACACGCAATGTTCCATTCTGCACAAGGATTGTAGCTACATAACCACGACCCTTATCGAGCATCGACTCGATAACGGCACCCGTAGCACGACGGTTGGGGTTGGCCTTCAATTCGAGCATCTCCGCTTCGAGAAGCACCTTTTCGAGGAGCTTGTCGAGGTTCATACCCTTCTTTGCCGACACCTCCTGACACTGATACTTACCGCCCCAATCCTCCACGAGGTAGTTCATCTGCGATAGCTGCTCACGGATATGATCGGCATTAGCCTGAGGCTTATCCATCTTGTTGATAGCAAATACCATAGGTACACCTGCCGCCGAGGCATGGTTGATAGCCTCCACGGTCTGAGGCATCACGCTATCGTCGGCAGCGACGATGATGATAGCCACGTCGGTCATCTTGGCACCACGAGCACGCATCGCAGTAAAGGCCTCGTGACCCGGGGTATCGAGGAACGTGATCTTCTCGCCGTTAAGCTCCACCGAGTAGGCACCGATATGCTGTGTGATACCACCTGCCTCACCCGCTGTAACGTTTGTCTTACGTATATTATCCAGAAGCGATGTTTTACCATGGTCTACGTGACCCATAACCGTAACCACAGGAGGACGTGACACGAGCTCCTCGGCACTATCCTCATCGCTCTCGATGGCCTCCTGTATCTCCACCGATACAAACTCCACGGTAAAGCCGAACTCCTCGGCAACAACCACCAAGGCCTCGGCATCAAGACGCTGGTTGATAGATACCATCAGACCGAGATTCATACATGCCGAGATGACCTCCATAGGCGATACGTTCATCATCGTAGCCAGCTCACTTACAGTTACGAACTCCGTAACTTTAAGTACGCTGCGCTCCATCTCCTCGCGTTCGATCTCCTCGTTCATGCGCTCACGAACCTCCTCACGCTTCTCCTTACGATACTTCGCACCCTTAGACTTTGTACCCTTGGCCGTAAGACGTGCCAAGGTATCCTTAATCTGCTTCTGTACCTCCTCGTCCGACACCTCAGGACGTACGATAGGCTTAGGCTGCTGCTTCTGTTTCTTCTGCTTCTTGGGATTAGGCTGCTGAGGCTGACCGCCATTCTGGCTATTACCGCCACGCTGTGCATTGTCACCCTTATTGCCGCCCTTCTCCTGCTTACCGCCATTCTTACCGGCCTTGGCAACATCCACCTTCTCCTTCTCAAGACGCTTACGCTTATGCTTGCCTCCGGGGACCATATTAGATACATCCATCGTACCGAGAATCTTAGGCCCGCCAAGCTGCTCTACCTGTGGTCGGAAGACGCTGTCATGCTTAGGCTTGTCGGCCTCCTCTACAGGCACAGCCTCAGGCTTTGGCTCAGGTTTGGGTTCCGGCTTAGGCTCAGGTTTTGGCTCAGGCTTAGGTTCTGGTTTTGGCTCAGGTTTTGGCTCAGGCTTGGGTTCTGGTTTAGGTTCTGACTTAGCCACCTCTTTCTTAGCATCGAGGTCTATCTTACCCAAAATCTTGGGGCCGCGCACCTCATCCTTGACGCTGATGACATTGCTCTTTATCACCACCTCATCCTCGTCGTCATCGTGCTGCGACTGTGTAGATATGCTCACCGAGCCCTTCTGCTGTATTCGCTCACGAATAGCATTGCGCTCATTGCCCGACTGACGGTTACGGCCAAACTCCTTCTCCAATACGGCATATACATCGGCCGATACCGGTGACGAAGGCGAACAGTCACTTTGCAGGCCTTTGCGCTGCAGGAACTCGGCGAGGGTATTGAAACCTACCTTAAACTCCTTAGCAACCTGTATAAGCCTTATCTTTTTACTGTTATCCATCTATATCTCCTTTCGTTTATTATTCGTTATCTAAAAATGAGTAGCGTCGGCCACTCTGCAAAGCCTTATGGCGCTTTGCTACTCCTCGAACTCGGCTTTGAGGATGGCTACAACAGCCTCTGCCTGCTCCACTTCAAGGTCGGCACGCTGTGCTATCTCCTCTACCGACAACTCCAACACGCTCTTAGCCGTGTCGCAGCCTGCACTTTTGAGGGCATCGATAATCCAGCCTTCGATCTCGTCGGCAAACTCCGTTAGAGCCACATCCTCCTCCTCAATCTCACGGTATACATCGATATCGTATCCTGTGAGCAACTTCGATAGACGGATGTTAAGACCGCCCTTACCGATAGCCAATGACACCTCCTCGGGCTTGAGATATACCGAAGCTGTCTTGCGCTCCTCGTCGATAGTGATTGAGGATATCTTCGCGGGATTCAACGAACGCTGTATCATCAACGATGTATTAGCCGTGTAGTTTACCACGTCTATATTCTCGTTGCGCAGCTCCTTGACGATGGTGTATATACGAGAGCCCTTCATACCCACACAAGCACCTACCGGATCGATACGATCGTCATACGACTCTACGGCAACCTTGGCACGCTCGCCCGGGATGCGGGCAATCTTCTTGATAGTGATAAGACCATCGTAGATCTCGGGCACCTCCTGCTCGAAAAGACGCTCCAAGAACTGGTTGTCGGTACGAGATAGGATGATGCGTGGCTGGTTGTTGTTCATCTCCACAGACTTTACGATAGCCTTGATTGTATCGCCCTTGCGATAGAAGTCGTTGGGAATCTGCTCACCCTTTGGCAACACGAGGTCGTTATCCTCATCGTCACGCACCAAAACCTCCTTCTTCCATACCTGGTATACCTCGCCTGAGATTATCTCGCCCACCTTCTCCGAATACTTCTCGAAAAGTGCCGCCTTCTCCAAATCGAGAATGCGCGATGCGAGGTTCTGACGCAACGACAATACGGCACGACGACCGAACTTCGTCATATCGATTTGGTCTACATACTCGTCACCAATCTCGTATGTGGCATCGATAGCCTTGACATCCGAAAGAGATATTTCGGTATTCTCGTTCTCTACTGCGCCATCCTCCACTACGGTACGATTGCGCCAGATTTCGAGGTCACCTTTCTCCGGATTGATGATAACATCAAAGTTCTCGTCACTCTCGAACTGCTTCTGCAATGCGTGACGGAACACATCCTCCAACACACCTATGAGTGTTGTGTTGTCGATGCTCTTCAACTCTTTGAACTCAGCAAAGTTGCTGATAAGATTAACGTACTTCATCTTGTTGTATATTTTATTTTAGTTTTTGTTTACTTCCACGATATCCGGCCATAGGAGCGCGATTATACACCTTGGATATAGTCTATTACCATATAACCCTACCTGCCACCTCTATTTGAAATCCAAATACTCTTTGACATACTTTATCTCCTCCCACGCATAGCTCTTGGTCACCTGCACCGTCTGCTTACGCTTCTTACCCTCCAAGAGCTGCTTCTCCTCGTAGGAGATGGCTATACCCTCCGCGTTGGCATCGTCGAGCTTCGCAAGTATCTTTATGCCATCACGTAACAACACCTCTACCGACGAGCCGAGAATCTTATGATACTGACGTAATAGTTTAAGCTCCGAGCCTATACCTGCCGAGGCAACCATCAACGAATAGTCCTCGACCTCTCGGTCGAGCTCTGCCTCGATAGCGCGGTTAAGCGCAGCACAATCCTCCAACTTTACTGCCGTATCGCTGTCTATGAGCAGCTCTATCTCGCCCATAGGCGTAGACTTACACTCCACGACGAACATATCGCTACCCGCCAAATGACGCTCGGCAATCTCTATAACTTTATTAGTATCAATCATATAGCGTTTAATATTTTTCCTGTACAAACGTAATATCGTTCGTTTTCGATACGAAATAAGGGGACTCCCGTCCCCTTACTACCACTCAATTACGCCACAAATGTACGCTTTTTTTTTGTTTTATACAATATATATAAGGTATTTTTTTGCCAACAGCATATTTACACACGAGATTTTAGACTTCTTTAGCATTGTTTCATTTATTTTCTTACCTTTGCACTTACATTACTTCAAAACAAAATAAACTATGTCAGTTGAAAGTTCGGTAAGAGCAGTTACCACACTTCGCCTTACGGAGATGAAGCAGCGCGGCGAGAAGATTGCCATGCTTACGTCATACGACTACTCAATGGCCAAGATTGTCGATCAGGCCGGCATCGATGTTATACTCGTGGGCGACTCGGCGGCCAATGTTATGGCAGGCTTCGAGACAACACTCCCCATAACCCTCGATATGATGATATATCACGCCAAGTCGGTGGTGCGTGCTACGAAGCGCGCCCTGGTTGTGGTAGACCTACCTTTCGGTCACTATCAGGGTAACTCCAAGGTGGCTCTCGACTCAGCAGTGCGCATCATGAAGGAGACCGAAGCAGATGCCGTGAAGCTCGAAGGTGGCGAGGAGATATTGGAATCGGTAAACAGAATCCTCTCGGCAGGCATCCCCGTTATGGGACACCTCGGTCTAACACCGCAATCGATACATAAGTTTGGAACATATAACGTGCGTGCCAAGGATGAAGCCGAGGCCACAAAATTGGTACGTGACGCACATCTGTTAGAGGAGGCAGGATGCTTCGCCATAGTCCTGGAGAAGATACCTGCAACGCTGGGTAAACGAGTATCCGAGGAGTTGCATATCCCGACTATCGGCATTGGTGCGGGAGGTGCTACGGATGGCCAGGTACTTGTAGCACACGATATGCTCGGCATAACACAGGCCTTCTCGCCACGTTTCCTGCGTCGCTATGCCGATCTTGGCACTATCATCTCCGAGGCCGTAGGCCACTACGTGGACGATGTCAAGAGCCGCGACTTCCCCAACGAGAAGGAGCAATACTAAGCTATTGTTAGCTATTGTGTTATAGCTACATATATCGCAACACACCCATACTAAGAGTGCGCATCCTATTTGGATTGCGCACTCTTTGTCGTTATTAGCACCACACCATTGGCACCTCTGAAACCATACATATTGGCACCTTTGAGAATCTCCACACTCTCGACATCCGCAACGTTTATATGGCGAGGATTTATCTCTTGTCCATCGCACAATATAAGAATTGCCGATGAACTGTTTATCGAACCTTGACCATAAAGACACAACTCGCCATTTACCATACGCAGCTGAGGCGCGCACACCAGCAGTGCATCTATAATATTGCTATGGCCCGTAGCTCGCAGCCTTTCACCCGATATTCCCGATGAGAAATCTATCTTCTCCCTACGCTTGACATAGCCGTAGCCTATATCGGCAAGCTCGTCGGACTCACTGCTGCTACGCACCGCCATGCTCTCGTCCAGGGTTATGGCGATACTGCGGTAGCCTGCAACGGGGATAAGCAACTCGCGTCGCTTAACCACAACACGCAGCGTGTCATCCACCGAGATGTCGGTAAGACCAAAACGACCCTTACCATCGGAGTATGTCAGTTTATCGCTACCCACAACCTCGATGCGAGCCTTAACACCACGTCCATCATGACTCTGAATAAGACCATTAAAGGGCACACCCTCCTCGTTTTGCTGAGCTACGACAATACCCACCGAGAGTAGCATCATAGAGCAAAGTATCGTAATCTTGCGCATAGCTTAATTATTTACGGTTTTTCAAGCACAAGATAGTAATTTTTAGGTAAATATTAGAATATTACAGATAAAATCGTTATTTCTTAAAAAAATTTATTATCTTTGCGGTAGTTAATTCGACAAGTTCTAACATAAAAATAAAATAGATTATGAAAGAGGCTATTGCAATTCTTACGGGTGGCGGTCCAGCCCCCGGTATGAACACCGTTGTCGGCAGTGTTGCCAAGACATTCTTGGCTAAGGGTTATCGTGTAATCGGTCTTCACTATGGCTATTCGGGACTATTCAACCCCAATCCACGCTTCGAGGACCTCGATATGTTCCGTGTAGACTACATCTTCAATCAGGGTGGTTCGTACCTTACCATGAGCCGTTTCAAGCCAACAGACGAGGATTTCGAGAAGAACTTCAACCTCGACTTCTTCAAGACCAACAACATCAAGTTGCTTGTTACGGTAGGTGGTGACGATACCGCATCTACGGCAAACCGCATTGCCAAGTTCTTGGAGGCTAAGCAATACCCTATTGCCAATATCCACGTACCAAAGACTATCGACAATGACCTTCCACTACCCGCAGGAATGCCGACATTCGGCTATCAGTCGGCTAAGAATGCCGGTTCGGTAATTGGTCGTGCCGTATATAACGATGCTCGCACCTCGGCCAACTGGTTTGTGGTAGCTGCCATGGGTCGCTCAGCAGGTCACCTTGCCTTCGGCATTGCTTCAGCCTGCCACTACCCTATGATTATCATCCCCGAGATGTTCAACAAGACAAAGATTACCATCGACAAGATCATCAACCTAATCGTTTCGGCTATTATCAAGCGTAAGATTATGGGTATGGACTATGGTGTTGCCATGGTATCGGAGGGTGTATTCCACTCACTCGACCAGGAGGAGATACTCAAGTCGGGCATCCACTTCTCGTACGACGACCACGGACACCCCGAGCTGGGTAAGGTATCCAAGGCCGAGATGTTCAACACATTGCTCGAGAAGAAGTGTAAGGCATTGGGTATCAAGGTTAAGTCTCGCCCCGTAGAGATTGGCTACGAGGTACGCTGCCAGACTCCATGTGCATTTGACTTGGTATACTGCTCACAGCTCGGTATGGGTGTATACAAGCTCTTCTCGGAGGGCAAGACCGGCTGTATGGTTTACATCAGTCAGGAGGGCTACGTATCGCCGCTATACCTCAAAGACTTGCAGGACCCCGAGACAGGCAAGATTCCTCCTCGTTTGGTCGATATCAATGCCGATAAGATCCACCAGGTTATCGACAACCTTATGCACTACATCACACCTGCCGATTACGAGGCAGCTAAGGCATATGTCGAGAACCCCGAGGAGTTCGACTTCAAGAAGATTCTCAACTGGTAACAGACTGTATACCACAATAGTAGAGGAGCACTTCATAATGAAGTGCTCCTCTATTGTTATGCTCTTTTACCTAAAGAGCCTACGAGCCACAAAGGCATCGTACTCGGCAACAAGGCTGTTCAAAAAAAATGTTCGCAAATATACAAATATTATAAAAAAATGCCACTTTAACCGAGGTTATAGCAGCATTTCTACATTTAGCGAAAACAGACTATTTCGTATATTGGCCAATACTATTTCGCTCTATCCACTTTTAATAGTGAGGAGTCGCCATAGCTTAGAAAACGGAAGTCGTGAGATAGAGCATAGTCATATATCCTATGCCAATCCTCTCCCACGTATGCCCCGACCAAGAGCAGTAGCGTAGATTTAGGCTGGTGGAAATTCGTCACGATATATCGCACGATGCGAAAACGATATCCAAGCGGCGTTATCATTATCTGCGTGGCAGCCTTAAGCTGTTCGATATTGTTACTGCGCATATAGTCGGCAAGTGTTGTAAGCGCATCATATCCCAAGAAGTCGGCAGGTATGTCGTATAACTCCCACTGTCCTATAACCCTATCTGTGGCAGGCGTTCCCTCCTGACGTATACGCCACGCAAGGGCACTTAACGACTCTAAGGTGCGTACCGAGGTTGTGCCAACAGCTACAACTCTATCTCTATTGGCAAGCAATCGCTCGATACTCTGGCGCGTTACGGCAAAATGCTCGGTATGCATGGGGTGTTGTGCCGCATCCTCATCCTTTACAGGAAGGAATGTACCCGCACCAACGTGTAGCGTAACCTCCTCGAAGCCAAAACCCCGACTACGCATATCGTCTATCAGCTCGGGGGTGAAGTGCAGACCCGCGGTAGGTGCAGCCACCGAGCCTTCGTAGCGCGCATAGACAGTCTGATAACGGGTGTTATCTATCTCCTCGCTCTCACGATTGAGATATGGCGGAATAGGAATACGCCCCAACGCCTCTAACAACTCTCCAAAAGAGCAATCTGCCGACCAACGCATACGCACGATATGTTCACGTGTGCCGCGCTCGACAATCTCGGCACGGAGGCTGTGTTGCTCACCGCGATAGTCGAAGTCGATACCTATCTCGCCCTCTTTCCACTTCTTGAGATTGCCTACGATACAGCTCCACTCACTCCGGCCACGCTGCGCAAAGGCACGCTCATAGTCTGCCGGATTGTGCGGCTCAAGACAGAATACCTCGATACGTGCCCCCGATGCCTTGTGCATAACGATACGGGCACGCACCACACGCGTATTGTTAAATACAAGTGTAGCACCCTCGGGCAGATAGTCAGCAATAGAGCCAAAGCGGCTATCGCTAATCTCCCCATTGTCATATATAAGCAGCTTCGACGACGAACGTTCGGCCAAAGGGAACTTGGCTATACGCTCATCCGCAAGCTCGTAGTTGTAGTCGTTTATATCTATATGTCGTTCCATGGGCGCAAAGATAGTTAAAAATAGGTAATTAGTAGCTCCGTAAAAGGGAATTGTTACAGAGCAAAGCCTTTGTGTTGCAGGGCTGCGCCCTGCCACTGCGAAGCAGTGTGGGTCAGATGGGTTAGATGGGTCCAATGGGTTAGATGGGGATTTTTCCCACAGAGCACACCGAACCCATAGAGCCCATAGAACCCACTGAACCCATAGAACCCACCGAACCCACAGAACCCACAGAACCCATAGAACCCACTGAACCCATAGAACCCATAGAACCCATAGAACCCACAGAACCCATAGAACCCACCAAACCCATAGAACCCACAAAACCCACTGAACCCACTGAACCCATAGAACCCACCACACTCGGGATAATCAGCGGTTAAACCCCAATTTTTGTCAGAAGGGTGCCGAGTGCCACACTCGGCAAAAATGGCGACGATGGGTAGTACTTAGACGTACGTCCCATTGTCGCCATTTTTTGTTAGGGGCCGCAATCGACCCCTTATCACAAAAATCCCAATCAGCGGTTATACCCTAATTTTTGTCAGAGCGGTGCAGTAGTGGCGCTGACACGAGAAAGGGCGGATGGGACATACTAAGCGTATTTCCCATTCGCCCTTTGGACTGAAGCGTCGCTAATGCGCCGCTATCACAAAAATTTACTTGATGGTAAGCTCATCAATAAGCCACTTAGCACCTGCATACTTCTCGATAACGAAGAGTACGTAGCGAATATCTACGGCGATGGTACGCTGCAAGTCGGGCTCGAAGGCTACATCACCAGACATCGCCTCCCAGTTGCCATCAAATGCCAAACCGATAAGCTGACCCTTGTCGTTTAGCACAGGCGAGCCTGAATTACCACCAGTGATATCGCAATTAACGAGGAAGGCTACGGGCAGCTCTCCATTCTTGTCTGCATAGCGGCCATAATCCTTGGCTGCATACAACTCTTTAAGACGCTCGGGAACGGTAAACTCCACAGGATTAGACTTATCCTCCTTGGCGATAACACCGTCAAGCGTAGTATAGTGGTTGTAGATGATACCATCGGCAGGGCTGTATGGCAATACGTTACCATATGTCAGACGTATTGTAAAGTTGGCATCCGATGCCCACGCCTTGTCAGGATATTGCATCATAAGACCCTTGATATAGAGGCGGTGACCCTCAGCAAACTTAGCATTAGCTGCAACAACCTTAGGGTAGAGGGTGCGGTAAAGTTCAATTATAGATGTTGCCAGCTCGTTTACGGGATCTTCCTGGAAAGCCTTCTCGCGTGCCTTGTCATCGAGAGCTTTAACAGCCATAAAACGCTCATATGTTGCCAGCTGCGAGTTGTCGTAGAGCCAATCTACATAGGCATCGCTGTTGCCGTCAAACTCGGCATCTATCTTCTGATAGATAGATGGAAGCATCGTGTTATTCTCACGATATATCTGGAACATACGCTTAGCAACAGCACGGTCGGTATCGGCATCGTAGTCCTTATAGAAACGCTCGATGTCACGAACACCAAGCATAGGCTGCATAATCTCTACCGACTGCAAGAATGCCTCGGCAATGTACTGCATCGCAGCATTCTCGACCTTGGCCTCGCTCTGCGACTCAGCTACAAGTTGCAAAGCACCGATAAATCCCTCTTCGGGAAGAGTATTAGCCTCGGCCCACTTCTGGAAGGACTCCTCTTGTGCCTGCTTCTTAGCCTTGACATTTAGCTTCTCGACACCGCGCGACATACCGATAGAGTTCTTCCAGTAGTTTGCCGAGCTGGCATACTTCGAATCATACTTGATACGAATAGCCTGATCGGCATCCATACGCGCACGCAGAATCTTCTGACGCTCACCACGTATGTAGATGCGCTGCGGGTTCTCTACCTCCAACATATAGTCAATCTCGTACGAGGTCTTATAACGCTCGGTAGAGCCGGGGAAGCCCATAATCATACCGAAGTCGCCCTCCTCGATACCATCCAACGATATATCGAGCCACTTCTCGGCCTTATAGGGGACATTCTCCTCAGAGTACTCTGCGGGGCGGTTATCCTTACCTGCGTAGACACGGAAGATAGAGAAGTCACCTGTATGACGTGGCCACATCCAGTTGTCGGTATCGCCACCAAACTTACCGATAGATGATGGAGGTGTACCTACCAAACGCACGTCGGGATATACCTCATATACAAACGCAAAGAACTGGTTGTCGCCAAAGAACGAGGGGATAACGATAGTCATACCCGGATACTCGGCTTCGAGTTTTGCGATCATCTCTTTCTTGTTCTTATCGGCAGTAGTTGCATACTCCTGCTGCGATGCAGTGGATGGGATGTTACCCACTATATCTGCCGTAACATCGAAGATGTGGCGCACGAAACGCACGCTCAGACCCTCTGCGGGAAGCTCTCCTGCACGGTTCTCGGCCCAGAAGCCATCTGCGAGGTAGTCATTCTCGACCGACGATAGCTGCTGAATAGCACCATAACCACAGTGGTGGTTGGTAAATAGCAGACCGTCGGGTGATACTATCTCGCCGGTACATCCACCACCAAAGATTACGATAGCATCTTTGAGCGACGACTTCTCTGCCGAATAGATATCATCGGCCGATAGTTTGCAACCATGCTTCTTCATATCCTTGCTGTTCATCTTCTTGATGTAGGGCAACAGCCACATACCCTCGTCGGCAACAGCGGTAAGGCTAATGCTAACCAAGGCCAACAGTGTCAATAGTTTTTTCATCTTACGTTAAATATTTAAGTTAGTTACTTTCTGCAAGCAAAGATACGATATTTTGGTCGGATTTATTGTGTATATCACTATTTTTTCTGCCAAAGTGGTGCCATTATGGCATTTTATTCCCCTTGCAAAGGACATAATGTCTTTATAGGCTGACATAATTTCTTCTTTTCACAATTGGCAAAACTTTTGTCGGTCACTTATACAAAAGCCGAAAAATCAAAAATACAATATAATATGAACATCAACACACTAACAATCAAAGCACAAGAGTTATTGCAGGAGGCAATGGCTCTGGCTCGTGACCGCAGACAACAGTCACTCGAACCGCTACACATCCTATCGGTAGCCATCAAGGACGACGACTCGCTGGCAAGTTATCTTCTCGGCCGTGTCGGGGTTAATATTGGCACACTACGCAGCGAGGTAAACGAGGGTATAGCGCGCCTGCCACGCGTCGATGCAGCAGAGGATAACATCTACTTTTCGAGAGAGAGCTCTGCTGTAATACAGCGCGCCACAGACCTGACACGCACCTTTGGCGACCGTTATGCCTCGGTGGAGCATATCGTAGCAGCTATGGCCAAGGAGCGCAGCTCGGCGCGTGATATTCTAAAACATCAGGGCGTAAACGAGGAGCAGCTTATAGCCGCTATCAAGGAGTTTCGCAAGGGCGAAACGATAGGCTCGCCTACCGAGACCATGGAGTTCGACGCCCTTGGCAAGTATGCAATAAACCTCAACGAAGGGGCACGCTCAGGACGTTTAGACCCCGTAATCGGGCGTGATGAGGAGATACGTCGTGTACTGCAAATACTCTCACGACGCACCAAGAACAACCCTATACTCGTAGGCGAGGCCGGCGTAGGTAAGACAGCCATAGCCGAGGGTATTGCACATCGTATCGTTGATGGCGACGTTCCCGAGAACTTGAAGAACAAGACCATATATTCGCTCGACATGGGAGCATTGATAGCCGGAGCGAAGTATAAGGGAGAGTTCGAGGAGCGATTGAAGGCCGTTGTCAAGGAGGTTACGGCAGCCGATGGCGAGGTTCTACTCTTTATCGATGAGATACACACCTTGGTAGGTGCCGGCAAGAGTGATGGTGCTATGGATGCCGCCAACATCCTTAAACCGGCACTCGCGCGTGGCGAGCTGCGCACCATAGGCGCAACGACATTGGACGAGTATCAGAAATATTTCGAGCGCGACAAGGCCCTGGAGCGACGTTTCCAGAAGGTTATGGTAGATGAGCCTACCATGGAGGATGCCGTATCCATAATGCGAGGTTTGAAGGAGCGATACGAAAGCCACCACCGTGTGCGCATCAAAGATGAGGCGATAGTAGCCTCGGTAGAGCTTTCGCACCGCTATATAACCGACCGTTTCCTCCCTGACAAGGCCATAGACCTTGTAGATGAGGCGGCATCACGCCTACGCTTGGAGATGAACTCTGTGCCCGAGGATATAGATCAGCTGGACAGACGTATTCGACAGCTCGAAATCGAGCGTGAAGCGATACGTCGCGAGGGCGACACAGAGCGTATAACACGTCTTGACGAGGAGATTGACGAGCTCAAAGCCCAACATGCAGCACTGCGTGCCAAGTGGCAGTCGGAGCGTGACAGATTGCAGGAGTTGCAACACACCAAAGAGAGCATCGAGCGTGCCAAACTCGATGCACAGCAGGCAGAACGCGCCGGCGACTATGGTCGTGTGGCTGAGTTACGCTACGGCACCATCGTAGAGCTCGAACGACGTAAGGCGACGCTCGAAGAGGAGCTGCGCCTAACGGCCGATACGGCAATGATTAAGGAGGAGGTGACAGCAGACGACATCGCCGAGATAGTATCACGCTGGACGGGAATACCCGTAAAGCGTATGCTACAATCCGAGCGTGAGAAGCTGCTCAATATGGAGCAGGAACTACACCGCTGCGTGGTAGGGCAACAGCAGGCAATAGAGGCTATATCGGATGCCGTGCGTCGCTCACGCGCCGGACTATCGGATGGTCGCCGCCCGATAGGCTCGTTCATCTTCCTCGGCACAACGGGTGTTGGTAAGACGGAGTTGGCCAAAGCCTTGGCCGAATTTCTATTCAACGACGATCAGATGCTGACACGTATCGATATGTCGGAGTATCAGGAGCGACATAGTGTATCGCGACTTGTAGGAGCCCCTCCGGGATATGTCGGATATGACGAGGGTGGACAGCTAACCGAGGCTGTACGTCGCAAGCCCTACTCCGTTGTTCTTCTCGACGAGATAGAGAAGGCTCATCCCGATGTGTTTAACATCCTGTTGCAACTACTCGACGATGGCCGTCTTACAGATAATAAGGGACGCACCGTAGATTTCCGCAATACGATAGTCATCATGACCTCGAATATGGGTTCAAACATCATCGCCGAACGTTTTGCTGCGGCAGGTGAAGAGCCATCAGCAGAAGTTATAGAGCAGACCAAGGATGAGGTTGTAGAGTTGTTAAAGCAGCATCTAAAACCGGAATTTCTGAACCGTATCGATGAGATTGTGATGTTCGAGCCGTTGGGTCGTCGCGCCATAGAGGAGATTGTCGATATGCAGTTACGCAGCGTGGCACGTATGCTCCATGAGAATGGCATAGAGCTTATCTACACCGCCGAGGCCAGACGCTACATAGCCAAGGTAGGATTCGACCCGCTATATGGAGCACGACCCATAAAGCGTACCATACAGCGTGAGGTCATCAACGACCTGTCGAAACGTATTTTGGCAGCTACGGTAGATCGTACACGCCCTATACGTATAGATGCTACGGACGATGGTCTTATCTTCGAGAACTAACAAGCAAGGAGGTGGCTAAAAGTTAATTAGCCACCTCCTTTTTGTTATGAGTTGAATAGAAAGATGTTGTTTCAGGCCGAAGCCGGCTTAACGGCCAACACTCTACCTCTATCATGCAAGAGTGTAATCCCCATTGACGGGATGCTTCTTGAGCGAAAGCCGATAATGCAATATCCTTACAAATAACGATAAACGACACTATCTATTCAGCCTCGGTCTAAAACCGGACAATCTTATCGGATAGTCAATGTACCCTTATACTGACACTTGTAAACTCGATCGTAATTATCTGCTGCCACAAGTGTAATAGTATAGACTCCATCCTCACCGGCAATAACGGTCACTGCACTATCACGGGTCTTGCCGCTATCATCTACGTACGATGTTACGAACTTACCCTCGCCACCACCATACGTAACGTGTGATGAACGTATATCACAATTCTGTATTGCCTGGTTACCCGGAACAACCTCCTCAAGGAAGGTATACTTACCCGACTCCAAAGTATCCGATGTTGAGATCAGGTCTATCTTGTAAGAGAGAGTGCCATCGGCGTTCTTACCCTCGAGCCAGAAGTCAGTCCACTTTGTGTTATCGTTATAATATGCGGTAACATTCAACTCGGTAATAGCATCTGAAAGCGGTGCTTCGTAGAGCATATCAAATCCCTCCATCGCGCCTTCATACTCCAATAGAACGTTGCAAAGGCCATTATTCGAAGGATCGTTTGTATCAAGTGACTGTGCCTGGAAGCTACCACTCAAGCTAACGGTTTGAGTCTCGGCATTGATTGTTATGCTAATAGAGCAGCTCTCGATAGCCGATGCAACACCTGTTGTAGTGCTTCGATATACACTTCCGTAGTAACTCTCCGGCGTAATTCTACCACTCTCAATGGTACCATTCTCGATAGAATACTCTCCGGTTGGGATATAACGATAATTCGCATCCAACTTGAAGGTGATATTTGTCCAAGGATCTCCATAGTTCTTATGCTTCTCCTGCAACCAAAGTACCCAATCGTTACCCTGCTTTGTAGCTCTGATATCAAGCAAATCGAACTTTATATCATCTGGGAAGTTATCCTTCTGCTCAATCTTAAACTTGCTCTCTTTACCTGCATAGCTCATAACAAACTCGGCAATACGGTTACCCTTGGTCGTATGCTCTGCAACATCAAAGGTAATAACACCTGTAATGATATTCTCATTGCCGTTCTCCACCTCATCCTTGGTATTTGTGATATTTGTAATCCAAGGTGCAGTCTCCGCAGGCTCGATATAATTTACAGTCGTCACAATCTCCTCAGTGGCATCCTCAGGGAAGCTGATTTTGTAGGCAACACTCTGCTTCGATGCAGTGTATTCAATCTTCATATCGCTGCAAGATACCTCGAAACTTGCCGAGCCGCCACGCTGCTTAACCGTAACATCGAAGCTGCCATACTCGCCATAAGCAACGGTAATCTTACCCTCGCGCTCCTCGGTAGTATCGGTAGCATCGGCATGATAACGAATCTTGCACTCCTCGGTATTCATCTCCGTAATCTTAATCCACTCAACACTTGGAGTTGCAGTAACCTCAACACCCTCAACAGGATTCTTCAACGAATAGATGATAACGGCATCAGCACCCGCACTTGAAAGAGTTACAGTATCGATAGACTCAAGGACAATCTCTGTTTTGTCACTTGGCACATCAACTACCGCAGCAGCCTGCTTAACCGTAACATCGAAGCTTAGCTCGGCATAGGCTACAGTAACCTTACCCTCGCGCTCCTCTTCGAGCTCATTGGCCTCAACAACAAATGTAACCTTCTCGCCACATACGACATCCTTAATCCACTCTACATTGGCAGTAGCAGTAACATTCACACCCTCAACGCCATTTTCGAGCTTATAGCTAATCTCACCATTGCCGCCCTCAGCCTCGAAACTGAGCGTAGCCTCCGAGGTAAGTGTCAATGCCGGAGGTACGATCTCGTCACCACCATTGTCACATGCTGCAAATACCAATGGCAATGCAAGCAAGAAATAAAATAGGTTTTTAAGTTTCATAATTAATAATAGTAATTAAAGATTAAAAATTTGCCTTATCTTAAATAAACTCTCTCGTGGTCACTTAGGGCCTCTCCATCCCCTTCCTTTCAACTTGCCTACAAAAGTAGTAAAAAAAACTATCTTTCCAAACTATTGCCAATATATTTCAACCTCAGTCACTATACTCAACCATATAAGTGACAACAGGCTAACCTCTCGACACCGCTAAAATGAACGGAAGGCAGACCAACTTGCATTTTGCTCGGCACTGCGTTCAATATCGTCAGGCAGATTGACAAAAAAGTTGAAACCTGTCCACTCCTCGATTTGATCCACCGAAACCGCATAATTCGAGTAGGTGTCGGTATATGCCTTATGTTCAAACCAGAAACCCACAGTCGATGCCGAGGTAACCTTACCTCCGCTCTGCTTAACTTTCAACGCTACCTTATAGAAGTAGTTTGGTACGGGCACTCGTTTATCGTCATCTTTGGCTTTCGTATAGGAGATACTTCGGCTCTCACCCTCTTTCTCGAAGGCTACGCCCGTTACGATATATATCGTCTCACTCTCGGCAATATCTTGCAACGCCGCCTCCAAATACATCCATATACCGCCATTGAAGTTATCCTGAATCTGTGGTACAGAGTTGGTTACATAGAATGTTTGAAGCTGCATATCTCGAATACCGTTACGCGCCGCATTGGGGATAAGGTGTCCGCGTGAGTAGTTGCCGCTATAACTGCTGCTGCACAGATTCACCTGATCCGATGTCGATATCAGCGGATTGAACGACCAGCTGCCGGGACGTCCATACGAGCCCATATGTTTTGATGATATAGGGTATGCCACCCACATCGAGGTATATGTCGAGGTGTCGTAATAGGTGGTATAGTTACGCTCGTTACCTACATACACCTTATACTCGGCAGCATTGGGATATGCGCCATCGTTACGTATTGCCGGCATCTCCAACCACTCCTCCGAGGCCCTCTCTTCTGACTCCACGGCAGGTGTGGTAACACTCTTCGTATTGCTATAAACAACAACACCATCTACACCCATACAAGCCGCCGTAACCTCATATGTTGTCGAGGCATTAAGTTCCACATCCTCGACATAGGCATATGTCTCGATAGTACCCACGTAGTAGCTTCCCTTGGTTGTATGCGAGTCATCCGTAGCACGGAACGTGAACTCCACCATACCATCTTCGATATTGTGCGGTTCGGTAACGACGCACCCCGCCCATGCCATACACTCCGATAACGACACCTCCAGATTGGTAAGCGTAGGCATCGGCATTGGTTCTGGTTCTGGCTCAGGCTCAGGCTCAGGTTCGACATTTCCCTCGTCACGTAACACCGCCGGCAGCAGCCGAACATTATCATCGTATATGGTATTATAGAAGGCGTAGGTAGAGTTCAGACGATTATATTGCAGCTGATAGTCACGCGACATATCTGCACGCATGTTATAGCACCCCTCTTCGTCACCTTTGACAATATGTAATGGGGAGGCTGTCTCTGCAAGAGGTGCTTTATCCACTGCCCAGCCAAGATAGGAGTCATACTCCGCTGAGTATAGCGCATAACTCTTTGCACTCTTGTCGTAATACAAGTGCCACAGCGCATCGGCATCGACAACTATGCGCCCCTCCGTATCCCTCTCTCGGGATAGCGATGCACTGCTACGACACTCGCCATCGCCGGCAAGCATCATCCTATCGTCCACAGCCACTACATAATCGCCCTCGGCAAGAAGCTGCAGCTCCTCGAACATAGCTGCGGGCATATCGCCACCGCTTACCACAGCGTTGCACAACTCATAGAGTATGGGCTGCTCACCTAAGCTGTGGTTATAACTGCCGAAGCTGCCACTAACATACTGCAAATGCTTATCCACGGTGCGGTTTGTAATGCGCAGTGTGCCATTATCGCTATATACATCCCATATATACCCCGACACGGGAAGTTTTTCTGCGCCAAGACTGTTATTACACCCTATCTGATAGAGATAGCGTCCATCCGAGAGCTGCGATATGGCGTAGCCACCAGCTCCGGCCTCAAACACAAAGAGCTCGGAGAGATCCCGTGTGACGATGTATCCATCTGCATCACAGCTATATGACCTGCCATCGAGATAGTCGCTACTACGGTCTTCGGCGACGGGTCGCGCCACAACCCTATCCGATGCAATAAGATAGCCACGTCCTGAGGTAGGCACATTCACACGCTTGAATAGATAGTCGAAGCTCTGCGTAACAGCGAGTGAGGCACTGCACTCGGCCAGCGTAAAACGCAGCTCAGCACTACGCTGCTCGCCACTATCGTTAATGTCGGCCTTAACCTCATAGCTGCCACCACCTATCTCCGTTACAGTAAGCCACTTGCTCTCCGCTCCCAATATCTCGACATCGACACTCGCCGACCTGCCCGTAGCTGTGACCATAATATTTTGGCTGCCGCCCTTGACATCGAAGTCAAGCGTCTCGACCGATAAACTAAGTTCCACATCCTCCTCTATCTCATCTTTGATATCGATAGGGACAATAAACATCTCGTCAATACCCTCATTTGAGCTAAATATGAAGCTGTTGATATCGTTGAAGCTACCCTCGACAAGGCGGTAGTCATCATCCTCGGCAAGATGTATGTTGTATCGCTGGTCATCGGCAGTGCTACGAATAGATAGGCTGCACGCCTTATCCGATAGCTCGGCACTGTTACCTAAGCTCCATGACAGATACTCGCCATCCGAGTTGCGCAGATTGTGGTATGGCTCATCCGCAACAATATACCAGCCAAGCAGTTCGGCATAGTTCGATGTAAGGGTGATATTACCCCCTTGGTAATCCACCTTCGTAGCAAGCATAGCGCGCTCCTCGGTGCTATATGTCAATGCGCACATAGCATAGTAGTCGCTTCCATCGCGGGCTAATACGGCATAACGCTCCGACCCAAACTCTATGAACTCCACAGGCTCCTCACCCTTGCCGCCATCATCATCCTTCTGACCAAAATCGACAAGCAACTCAGACACAACACCCTGAGCAAAGCATAGCTCCTCGCCTTGAGGAATGGTTGTCTGCGCAGTATAGGCCACACCATCACATACGACCTTCACACTATAACTCTCGCCACTGCGCAAAGTTATAGGGTTACAAATCATATAGAGTATATTATCCGTAGCGATAGGCTCCTTGTAGCTTAGTTCCACCCTACTACTACCCTCCTTTGCGCCATACTCCACAACCCTACCCTGTTGCACATCATAGCTGTTACACCCCGCCAATACAGGCCCCTCTATCTCGAAGATCAGAGTGCTTATTGTGCCGTCCTCAGGCAGTCCCTTAGTCTTAATTTCGACACAAGCCCCCAGACGCTCAAACTGCATATAGAGCTCTACGGGCTGACTATCGGTAGTTATAGTATTGGAAATAAGCGGGTCGGACATATGGTCATATTCGTTGTGCGAAGGTTGCTGCTGATAGGGCATATGCACCTCCAACAACCCCGCATCGCTCTTGACATCCAGAAGCAACATCGATGGATATAGTGCAACGTAGCGATACGACGGCAGGTCATCACTCTTAGGAACAGAGAGCATATATTTCATATGCGAGGAGCTGTCATCATCGACCTGCTCGGCAATACCGAACCAACGTTCGTTCTCGGCAACCTTTACCAAATCGCCTCTATACCAGGTCGCAGCATCCGAAGCCGCACCATCGAACGAATGTAGTCTGCTATCTATCTCGATAGCAATACTATGTATCTTTGACTCGGGGACAGGTTCCTCCTTGACATCCTCCCTGCACGAGAGCATAACACTCGACACCACCGCCAGGAGTAACCCACATATTATCGATCTTAACATAACCGAAGTTGCTTAGAAGTCACCATAATCCCCCGTACCAAAGTCATCACCCGCCTCACCGGCATCGCCATAACCCGGCAGTGGTGACTCCGACGACAGAGCAAAGCCCGACTCAATGGCAACTGCGATATCAGAGATATTGGGAGCGATATATATACGCTCGACACTACCATTACGTTTCATATTTTAACTCTTTAATGGTTACACGCTTAATAATCGTACAAAGTTACAAAAATATCGTAAAACAACAAAGCGCGACCAAGAAATATACTTCTGCTCGCCCGCTCCGAATAATCTTATGGCACAAGGCAGGTTGTCGTTTGAAAAATTATAACTACCTTTGCCGCAAATAATATTGTATATGGCAGGATCAAACTTTGTAGATTACGTTAAGATATTTGCACGCTCCGGACACGGAGGTGCAGGCTCGTCACACTTCCGTCGCGAGAAATTCGTAGCCTTCGGAGGCCCCGATGGTGGCGATGGAGGCAAGGGTGGCAGCATCATACTGCGTGGCGACAGCCAATATTGGACACTTATACACCTTAAATACAAGCGTCACCAATTTGCCGAAGATGGCGAGAATGGTCACGGCGCACGCTCTACGGGAGCCGATGCCAAGGACATCATCATCCCCGTACCTCTCGGCACTGTAGCCAAGCAGGTATTTACCGACGAGGAGAGTGGCGAGACATACACCGAGGTGGTAGGCGAAGTGACAGAACACGGCGAGGAGTTGGTACTGCTGAAGGGTGGTCGTGGCGGCCTAGGCAACTGGCATTTCCGCACTCCGACAAACCAGGCACCACGCTACGCACAACCAGGCGAAGAGGGTGCCGAGGGTGCCTTTATCCTCGAACTTAAAGTGTTGGCAGACGTAGGTCTGGTAGGTTTCCCCAATGCCGGAAAATCGACTCTGCTCTCGGTAGTGTCGGCAGCAAAACCAAAGATTGCCAACTACGCCTTTACGACGCTCGAGCCAAACCTCGGTATAGTATCGGTGCGTGACGACCACTCGTTCGTGATGGCCGACATTCCGGGTATCATCGAGGGCGCACACGAGGGTCGCGGCCTGGGCACACGTTTTCTAAGACATATCGAACGTAACTCGGTACTGCTCTTCATGGTGCCGGCCGATAGCGATGATATAGTTGCCGACTACGAGGTACTTCTCGGCGAGCTTACGCAGTACAACCCCGAACTTCTGGACAAGCGTCGTCTGCTGGCCATAACCAAGTGCGATATGCTCGACGATGAACTTATCGAACAGATGCGTGATCATCTACCCGAAGGCATAGAGTCGATATTCATATCGTCGGTTGCCAATATGAATATCACCCAACTCAAAGATATGCTTTGGAGAGCTCTTAACGAATAGCTTCTCCCCCAAGTATAGTAAAGAGCGTGTCCAACAAATTTTGAAGTGACCCCAAAAGTTTAGACAAAAAACTTTTGGGGTTTCTTTATGCGCAAAAAGCACGATTATGGAGCATTGCTCAAATATATGAGGATGCTCGAAGAAGGTTATTCTATTCGTTACCTTCACTTGAAGTATGGA
>JAFVRN010000026.1 GCA_017504265.1 Alistipes sp.
CGCTGTTGCTCTGTTGATGAGTGCTTGCACTCGTCCGTACACGCATTGTTGCTGCGCCTAAAACCGTCATAGTTTTACAGGACATAAACAAAGAACGAGCGGGAGTCTTCACGACTGCCGCTCGCCTTCCAGAAACAAGTTCTGTAAAACTACTAACCCAAACTTAAATAAATGAAGAAACCTAACCACCTGATACAAAATACGTTAGATATATAATGTATCGCGGCAGCTGTTAGAGTAAGTTACAATACTCGTGCCAAATTAACGAAGCAGAAGTCACATTTATTGTATGATATAAACACATTTCTACATTTAGGTCATAATTGCACCTTTTGGAATATTATTTCATCTCAAAACGACACGCGCCACTCTTGCTACGGTCACCATCTTGTGTTGCATATGTAACAGATGCTCAAATTATATGCTGCACTCTATTTCCAATGTCATTGCATTTGTCTGCGCTCGTAGCGTTACTTCTCGCATCATCAGTACCCGGATAGGTATAAATAGTTCTTATGGCGGGATAAGAAAATTATTTCGTCGTATTATTTGCGTATAACAAAAAATTGTTACCTTTGCACCCGAAAACAATGTGGATGGATTTGAACTGATTGCAACCACAATAAAAAAGTGCTAAAACGGTAAATTCAATCTCCGTAGCTCGCTTTTCTTGATGCTGCAACATCCACACAACTTTTCACTTGTTAGTGTCGTTAGTACGACAGTATTGTATAATATAAATAGGTAAAAGTATAAGATATGGCATTTTTATTCACATCGGAGTCTGTCTCTGAGGGACATCCCGATAAGGTTTCGGATCAGATTTCTGACGCTATCCTCGACGAGTTCCTACGTCACGATGCCAACTCTAAGGTTGCTTGCGAGACGCTATGTACCACAGGTCTTACAGTAGTATCAGGCGAGGTGCGTTCATCGGCATATGTTGATATTCAGGGTGTGGCACGTCGTGTCATCGACCGCATTGGATACAACCGTAGCGAGTATCAGTTTGATGCCGCGTCATGCGGTATACTATCTGCTATCCACGAGCAATCGGCAGACATCAACCAGGGTGTCGATCGTGCCGAGGGCGAGGAGCAGGGTGCCGGCGACCAGGGTATTATGTTTGGCTATGCCGTAGATGAGACACGCGAGCTTATGCCCGCCACACTCATCCTCTCGCACGTGATATTAAAGGAGCTTGCCGTTATTCGTCGCGAGGGCGAAGTTATGCGCTACCTACGTCCCGACGCCAAGAGCCAGGTTACCATTGAGTATGACGATGAGCGTCGTCCACGTCGTGTACACACCATTGTGGTATCTACGCAGCACGATGAGTTCATTCTGCCTTCGCACACACGCTCCGAGAGCGAAGCGGAGAAGGAGATGCAGCGCATCATAGCCAAGGATGTTCGAGAGATACTTATTCCACGCGTCAAGGCCCGTTTGGAGAGAGCCAACGATCGTCTCTCGGAGCTAATCGGCGAGGACTATATCCTTCATGTAAACCCCACCGGCAAGTTTGTCATAGGTGGCCCACATGGTGACACGGGTCTTACCGGCCGTAAGATTATCGTAGATACGTATGGAGGTCGTGGCGCACATGGTGGCGGTGCTTTTTCGGGTAAAGACTCATCTAAGGTAGATCGTTCGGCAGCCTATGCAGCACGTCACATCGCAAAGAATATGGTCGCAGCAGGCATCGCGCGCGAGGTTCTTGTGCAGGTCAGCTACGCTATCGGCATTGCCGAGCCACTCTCTATATATGTAGATACCTATGGCACGGCAAACGTTAATATGAGCGATGGCGAGATTGCCGAGAAGATTGGCAAGCTCTTCGATCTGCGCCCTGCAGCCATCGTTGAGCGTTTCGGCCTTAAATATCCTATCTTCGAGGCCACAGCATCGTATGGACACTTCGGCCGTCGCCCCTATACCGAGCTCGTTCGCTTCGTAGGCGGTGGCAAGGAGTTCGCCAAGGAGGTAGAGTTCTTCGGCTGGGAGAAGTTAGACGAAGTAGATCGTCTGAGAAGCGAATTTTCGCTATAATATAAGCAACACATTAACAGGACGTTAGCTGCTGCATAAACTTTTTTGTACGAAAATTTTGGCAAAAAGTTTTGCAGAAATAAAAATAGTTACTACATTTGCATCCGCAAACCTCAAAGCCCAGGTGGTGAAATTGGTAGACACGCTACTTTGAGGGGGTAGTGGGCATTAGCCCGTGTGAGTTCGAGTCTCGTCCTGGGCACGACAAACTAAGAGAGCAACAGTTATCTGTTGCTCTTTTTGCATATTATACCCGTTATAGCGTGCGTCACCCCTTGTCCTTCCAGAACCCACCTGACCTATAGAACCCATTAGACCTACAACCACGAACGCCACACACGACAGTAGCCGCAGGCTACCCTCTTGCCATACAAACAAAAAAAACAGCCTTCTGACAAGAAAGCTGTTCTGAGTTGGGCTACCTGGATTCGAACTGCAGCAATAGCGCTATTGCAAAGTAGAGCCGATACCTTATAGCGCAGGGCACGGCCCGAGCAATATATTACATCATCGGCTCAACCAAGAGCACGTGAGAATCAGGTAGCATAACAAAGAGGGGGCACGTAGCAAGGCAAGAGGCCAGCTTGCTGGGCGAGGGTGAGCTGCTATCCGATGCTCGCATCGCAGATAGTAGCACACACGCGACAGTAGCCGCAGGCTACCCTCTTGCCACACAGACAAAAAAAACAGCCTTCAAACGAAAGCTGCTCTGAGTTGGGCTACCTGGATTCGAACTGCAGCAATAG
>JAFVRN010000009.1 GCA_017504265.1 Alistipes sp.
AGGTAACGAATAGAATAACCTTCTTCGAGCATCCTCATATATTTGAGCAATGCTCCATAATCGTGCTTTTTGCGCATAAAGAAACCCCAAAAGTTTTTTGTCTAAACTTTTGGGGTCACTTCAAACTTGTTGGACACGCCCTGTTTTTTACCATATATACGACCAATAAGCCCAATAAGCCCCAATAAGCCGTGTAACGCTATTTTAGGACGGGACAAGGTATAAAAACAAAGAAGATGTCTTTCGACATCTTCTTGTTTTGTTTGTGGGAGCAAAGGGATTCGAACCCCTGACCCTCTGCTTGTAAGGCAGATGCTCTGAACCAGCTGAGCTATGCTCCCGAATTGTAAGGCTTGGGACTGCAAAGGTAGATATTATTTTTTAATCTGCAAATTTTTTGATAAGTTTTTTAAGAGTCTTGTCATCTTTCGAAGCTCGACCGCATCTTCTGCCCATCTTATTTGCAGCTATCTCTACACTCTTTTGTGCATTCCCAGCACTTGTGCGCCTGAACAAGGACTTGAACCTAGGACCCCATGATTAACAGTCATGTGCTCTAACCAACTGAGCTATTCAGGCATTGTAAAAGAACGTTATCTTTCGATTGCGGTGCAAAGGTAAGGCAATTTTTTTATTCTGCAAACTTTTTGCGAAAAATTTTTCAAAAAAATGCGTGGTTATGCCAAAAATCGTCGATATAACATATCTTTGTAGTATGAAACACCTATATTACATACTCGCGTTGTTGCTCGTCGTATGCTCCTCACCTGTTGTCGCGCAGAGGGGTGGTGGCAGTGCCCTGCGCTTTGTAAACGATACGGCCGACTATGGCTATATCGACGAGGAGGGTGGTGAGGTGGTATGCAGCTTCGAGGCGGTAAACGAAGGTGATGCCCCCGTGGAGGTGATAAATATCGTCACTACGTGCGGCTGTACTACGGCACAATGGAGGCGAGGTAGCATCGAGCCCGACTCGTTGTTCCGTTTCGAGGTGCGTTACAACCCAATGAACCGTCCGGGACGTATAGACCGTACTATCTTTGTCCATACGTCGGATGCGGCAGAGCCTACGCGCCTGCGTATCACGGGTTATGTCAATGCACGTCCTCTGTCGGTCGAGGAGCAGTATCCCTTCGACATGGGTTGCGGTGTGAGGGTCGATGTAACCTTCCGTGCTTTGGGGTATGTAGAGCAGGGCAAGAGCGTCGAGCAGTATATATCCTATATCAATACGTCGCAGCGTAGCGTGGAACTTGCGTTGTGCAGCGTCCGAAGTTCGGGTATGCTCACCTTGGATATGCCCTCAAAAGTTGCGGCAGGCGAGAAGGGACGTATCGTGCTACGTTACACGCTCGATGAGAGCAGCGGTGTCTACGGTACGCTTAACGATGTATACGAGGTGCTGGTCGATGGCCATAAATCGCAGTACGATATATCGGCACACGCCATTGCGGTAGATAATTTCGATATGGTGGATGATATTTTAGCACCAAAGGCCGATATTTCGAAAAAAATTATTAAATTTGGGGATGTAAAACGCGATGAAGGTATTTTGGTTGAGAGCTTCGAGGTGCATAACAGCGGTGGCTCGCCCCTTATAGTGCGACAAGTGGAGAGTAGCGATGCCTCGATTGAGGTTGCATCCAACGGCGATGATACCATAGCACCCAACGCAACAGCTACATACTATGTTAAGTTAAATACGGCAGCTATCAGCGATTATGACAATCCGCTGGTTGCACGTGTTTATCTTATCACAAACGACCCGATGCGCCCTATGCAGAGCGTCAGGGTCAATGCCTTGCCCAACGACTTATAAAGACTAAAATAGATTATAACTTAAAACCTTAAAAATGTTTAAGATTGTTGAAAAACGCAAGCTCGCCGAGAACATCTACGAGATGAAGGTGGCGGCTGAGCGTGTAGCTCGTGCAGCTCTCCCCGGACAGTTCGTCATCGTACGTGTAAATGAGGGTGGTGAGCGTGTACCTTTGACCATTGCCGACTACGATGTCGAGGCAGGTACGGTGACTATCGTAACCCAGACCATCGGTCTGTCTACCAGAAAGATTTGCGCTCTCGAAGTGGGCGATTCGTTGGCCGACTTTGCAGGGCCTCTCGGTCGTCCTTCGGAGTTCGTACATATGCCTGTTGAGGAGTTGCGCAAGATGAAGTATCTCTTCGTAGCGGGAGGTGTCGGCACAGCACCTGTATACCCACAGGTTAAGTGGCTTAAGGAGCATGGCGTGGAGTGCGATGTGATTATAGGTGCCAAGAGCAGCAATATGCTTATCTACATCGATGAGATGTCGAAGGTGGGTAACGTTCATATCGCTACCGATGACGGTACGCAGGGATATAAGGGTCTTGTTACGGGTCTTATGACCGAACTTGTTGAGGGCGAGGGACGTAAGTATGACGAGTGTGTAGCTATCGGCCCTATGATTATGATGAAGTTTATTACGCTCACTACCAAGCCTTGGGGCTTGAAGACCACAGTGTCGCTCAATGCTCTGATGGTGGATGGTACGGGTATGTGTGGTGCATGCCGTGTGTCGGTAGGTGGCAAGACACTCTTTACGTGTGTTGATGGCCCTGAGTTCGATGGTCATCAGGTGGACTTCGACGAGGCTATACGCCGTCAGTCGATGTACCGTAATCAGGAGAGAACAGCAAAAGAAAACTACGAACATAATTGTAAGTGCTATGGCGAATAAGATAC
This sequence comes from Alistipes sp., assembly GCA_017504265.1. Taxonomy (GTDB): domain Bacteria; phylum Bacteroidota; class Bacteroidia; order Bacteroidales; family Rikenellaceae; genus Alistipes. The sequence goes on from JAFVRN010000009.1 coordinate 2,723, forward strand.
CACGAGTGCCTGTACGTGAGCAGGATCCGGTAGTACGTGCTACCAATTTTGAAGAGGTTTGTTACGGTTATAGCTGGGAAGAGGCCTCGCTCGAAGCAACACGCTGCCTTAACTGCAAGAATCCACGTTGTGTGGCAGCCTGTCCGGTAAACATCCATATTCCTGACTTTATTAAGTGTATCGTCGAAGGCGACCTTCGTGCGGCTGCCGACACCATACATCTCGATAGTTCGTTGCCTTCGATTTGTGGCCGTGTATGTCCTCAGGAGTCACAGTGCGAGGGTTCGTGTGTCTTGGGTATCAAGGGCGAGCCTGTGGCTATCGGTAAGTTGGAGCGTTTCGTAGGCGACTGGGCGTTGGAGCACTCTGCCGAGGTGGAGAGTGTGGCCATAGAGCCTAACGGCCATCGTGTAGCTGTGGTAGGTAGTGGCCCTGCGGGTTTGGCCTGCGCGAGCGACTTGGCGAAGTTGGGCTATAAGGTGGATGTATTCGAGGCGTTGCATAAGCTTGGTGGCGTATTGTCGTACGGTATTCCTGAGTTCCGTCTGCCTAAGGATAGGGTTGTGGCACGTGAGATTGCCGAGGTTAAGAAACTTGGTGTAAGATTCGAGACCGATGTTATCGTAGGCCGCACGCTTACCATCGACTCGTTGCTAGACGAGGAGGGCTACGATGCAGTCTTTGTAGGCTCGGGTGCCGGTTTGCCCCGCTTTATGGGTATCGAGGGCGAGAACCTCAATGGCGTATTGTCTGCCAACGAGTTCCTTACACGTGTAAACCTTATGGGCGCGTGGAATCCCGAGAAGTCGGATACCCCTGTATATGTGGGTCGTAAGGTTGTTGTCGTAGGTGGCGGTAACGTGGCTATGGATGCTGTGCGTACAGCCAAGCGTCTTGGTGCTGAGGCCGTTATCGTTTATCGTCGTGGCGAGGCAGAGCTTCCTGCACGTAAGGAGGAGGTACACCACGCCAAGGAGGAGGGCATAGAGTTCCGTATGCTTACCAATCCTACGCGTATACTCGGTACGGATGATGGCTGGGTTAGAGGTATCAACTGCGTGGAGATGGAGCTCGGAGAGCCCGATGCAAGTGGCCGTCGCTCACCGCAGGAGAAGCCGGGCTCAGACTTCGTTATAGATTGTGATGTGGTGATTATGGCTCTTGGTACATCGCCCAACCCGCTAATCTCGTCTACGACAAGCGGTCTTAATATCAACCGTCGTGGTTGTATCGAGGCCGACGAGATGGGCGTGACATCAAGAGAGGGCGTATTCGCCGGTGGTGATGCCGTGACGGGTGCTGCTACCGTGATTTTGGCCATGGGCGCAGGACGTAAGGCGGCCAAGGCTATCGACGAGTATGTCAAGTCGAAGAGATAGAGAGTCGTAGCGCAGCTTCAAAATAGCTCTTGTTATACAACTTCTAAAATAGGGAGCGTGCCCAATAAGTTTGGACACGCTCCTTATTTGTTATGCTGCACGTCGCGAGCGCACCTGCAACTCTATCTTATTGCCGCGCAGCGTAGCATAGATACGTCGTCCGACGATGTCGCAACCCTCGACAAGCATCGTAGCAATGGGTACTTCGAGATATGTGGCGATGATACGCTTAACGGCCCTTGCACCGTAGCGTCTGTCGTATCCTTTCTCGGCAAGCAGCAGACGTACGCGTGGCGATATGTCGAGCTCGATATTATGTCGTAGCAGTCGCCCGACGATAGTATTAATCTCGATATCGACGATACGTAGCATATCCTCCTTGGATATGTGGTCGAAGAGGACAACCTCGTCGATGCGGTTCATCAGCTCGGGGGTAAAGTGTGCCTCGACAGCACGAAGATAGCGACTGTCGTTGCTGTCGTGTTGTTCGTTATTCTTCGTAGGCAACCCATACCCTATAGGTTCGTGGCGGTGTGCAGGGTTAGAACCTAAGTTCGAGGTGAGGATGATAATCGTGTGTCGGAAGTCTATCTCACGCCCCAAACTATCCGTTAGGCGACCTTCGTCGAAGATCTGTAACAGCAGGTTGTATATGTCGTGGTGAGCCTTCTCAATCTCGTCGAGAAGGAGTACTGAGTAGGGGTTGCGACGTACCGCCTCGCTAAGCTCACCACCCTCGCCATAGCCGACATATCCCGGAGGTGAGCCTATAAGACGAGAGATGGTGTGCCGCTCCTGATACTCCGACATATCGACACGTATCAGGCTGCGATGGTGGCTGTATAGCAACTCCGCGAGGTGCTTGGCCATAAGCGTCTTACCAACCCCCGTAGGCCCGACAAAGAGAAAGACACCCCACGGACGTTGTGCATCGCTGAGTCCTGTGCGAGAGCGAAATATGGTGCGTGTGATGCTCTCTATTGCCCGTTGCTGGCCTATGATGCGTGTCGAGAGCTGCTTGCCGAGGCATTGCAGACGGCAACGCTCATCATCGGATAGTTGCTCAACGGGAATACCCGTGATGCGGTGTACCACCTGCTCTATATCCTCGCGTGTTATATTAATATAGGTATCGCCCTCGCTGCGGGGTGCTATGGCTCGGCGTGCGCCGGCCTCATCCATAATATCGATTGCCTTGTCCGGAAAGTGGCGCGTGGTAATATAACGCTCGGCAAGCTCTATGGTGGCATCCAGCGCCTCGGTGGTGTATCGCACACCGTGATACTCCTCGTAGTACGGCGTGAGATGTTCGATGACGTTGCGTGTATGCTCCGAGCTGAGAGGCGATACCCATACCCCTTGAAAGCGGCGTTCGAGGGCTGCATCACGCTCGATGGTCGCGCGGTACTCCTCGGGAGTGGTAGCACCTATGGTCTGCATCGTGCCACGTGCCAATGCCGGCTTTAACATATTGGCAACATCGAGTGAGCCTTGTGTAGCTCCTGCACCTACGATGGTGTGTATCTCGTCGATGAAGATGATTGTGTTGCGCTCGCGTGTAAGTATGTCGAGAAGCTCGCTCATACGCTCCTCGAACTCGCCACGAAACTTGGTGCCGGCAATGAGCCGTGCCATATCAATGGAGTATATCTGTTTCCCTGCCAAGGAGCGTGGTACGAGGCCCTGCGCAATACGTAGCGCAAGACCTTCGACAATGGCACTCTTGCCCACGCCGGCCTCGCCTATAAGTATCGGGTTATTCTTCTTACGGCGTGACAGGATATGTATCATACGCTCAATCTCGCCATCTCGGCCTACGACAATGTCGATATCGCCTTGCAATGCTTTTAGCGTAAGGTTCTCGCCATACTTGCTGAGTTCGGTCTCGGCTGTTAGGCATACTCCATAGCTGCTATGTGGCTTGGCTATATGGTGCCGAGGCGAAGAGTTACGTTCGCCAAGCTGGTTGATTGTTGTCGTGATGTCATCTGCATTGATGCCGTAGCCGGTGATAATCTTATGGCTGTGGGTATGACTATCGCATAGCGCAGAGTAGAGTATGTGCACGGTAGAGAGGCTCGGTGTCTCGATTGTGTCGCACAGCGCCGTACATAGTCTGTCGTAGTAGCTGTCGGGACTCAGGCTCTCGTGCAGGGGAGTATTCTCTATGGCTGCCTTAATGCGACGAGGTAGTCGTTCCACCTGCCAGCTATCCATAAAGTGTGTCAATAGCTGGAAGGCCATCGTAGCATCATCCTCCAATATCGAGGCCACGAGGTAGTCCTTATACGAGGCCGTAATACTCTTGCTGTTAAGCTCCTCGGTCGTACGATGTACGATAGATAGTAGTGTCTTCGAGATAGTGCTCTTTATCATACTCAATCAATAAAACTATTTTATTCGTGCAAATAACGATAAAAGTAATATTGATATTGTATAAAAGGGTCAATATGTATATAGAAAATGCCGCCGATGTAGATCATCGACGGCACGCCTTATAGTTGGGCAAGCCCACTATATGGATAGTCTGCTACTTGTTCTCGAGCTGAGCCTTCAACTCTGCCAAGCCTGCGATGTCGCCCAAAGTGGTCTTCTCAACCTGAGCGTTGATCTTCTTCACAGTGCTCTTAGTAGCATCAGCAGCTGCACGACGCTCTGCCTTCTCGGCATCAGCAGCGGCACGCTTAGCCTCCTCGAAGATGCGGCTGTGTGACAAAGTGATACGCTTAGTAGCCTTAGAGAACTCCAATACCTTGAACTCGGCCTTCTCGCCAGCCTTCAAAGTAGTGCCATCCTCCTTAACGAGGTGACGTGCAGGGCAGAAGCCCTCGATGTTCTCGCCAAGTGATACAAGTGCGCCCTTCTCGCTAACCTCGGTTACAGTACCCTCGTGGATGCTGTCTACACCGTACTGGCTCTCGAAACCATTCCATGGATTCTCCTCGAGCTGCTTGTGGCCGAGTGAAAGACGACGGTTATCCTTGTTGATCTCAAGAACTACAACCTCGAGCTCGGCACCAATCTGAGTGAACTCGCTTGGGTGCTTAACCTTCTTAGTCCAGCTGAGGTCTGAGATATGTACAAGACCCTCGATGCCATCCTCGATCTCTACGAATACGCCGAAGTTAGAGAAGTTGCGTACACGTGCAGTGCACTTTGTACCTGCTGGGTACTTCTTCTCGATCTCTGCCCATGGATCGGGAGTAAGCTGCTTGATGCCGAGTGACATCTTGCGCTCCTCGCGGTCGAGAGTAAGAAGAACTGCCTCGATCTCGTCGCCTACCTTCATGAACTCCTGTGCCGAACGCAATGGCTGGCTCCAAGACATCTCCGATACGTGGATAAGACCCTCAACACCTGGGGCGATCTCTACGAATGCGCCGTAGTCGGTAACAACTACAACCTTACCCTTAACCTTGTCACCTACCTTAAGCTCGGCGTCGAGTGCCTCCCAAGGATGTGCGGTGAGCTGCTTAAGACCAAGAGCGATACGCTTCTTTGTCTCGTCGAAGTCGAGGATAACAACCTGAAGCTTCTGGTCGAGAGCTACAACCTCCTCAGGGTGATTTACACGACCCCATGAAAGGTCTGTGATGTGGATAAGACCATCTACGCCACCAAGGTCGATGAATACACCATAGGTAGTGATGTTCTTAACTGTACCCTCAAGAATCTGACCCTTCTCGAGCTTCGACATAATGATCTGCTTCTGAGCCTCAAGCTCGGCCTCGATCAATGCCTTGTGCGAAACAACTACATTGCGGAACTCCTGGTTGATCTTAACAACCTTGAACTCCATTGTCTTGTCTACGTATACATCGTAGTCGCGGATGGGCTTCACGTCGATCTGTGAGCCTGGGAGGAATGCCTCGATGCCGAATACATCGACAATCATACCGCCCTTAGTGCGACACTTAACGTAACCCTTGATAATCTCGTCGTTGTTCAAAGCCTCGTTTACACGATCCCAGCTCTTGAGCTGACGAGCCTTCTTGTGTGAGAGTGCCAACTGGCCACCCTTGTCCTCTACCGACTCAACGTAAACCTCTACCTTCTCGCCTACGGTCAAATCGGGGTTGTAACGGAACTCGGTTGCTGCGATAAGACCCTCAGACTTGTAACCGATGTTTACCGTAACCTCACGCTTGTTGATCTCGGTAACAGTACCCTCAACAACCTCACCTACGGCTACGTTAGACAAAGTCTTGTCATAGGCTGCTGCAATCTCCTCCTTCGACTGGTTGTAAACGCCAAGGTCATTCTCGAACGCATTCCAATCGAAATTCTCGTTCGCTACAAAATTCTTCTGCTCCATAATGGAAAAAAGTTTGCGATACAATCGCTCGTTAAATTGTTAATAAATAAATAGTTCGCCTCGTGCGTATATGCGTATCATACGTCGCGCACGCACAAAGGCCTGCAAAGGTAGACAAAAATTCCGAAATCGCAAAGCGTAGTGCAACAAATTTGCATCGAAAGGCTCTTTATATCTAAAATGTACTATCTTTGCAACTACGATTTATAAACAACAAAACGACGATGATTATGAAACTGATGAAAGTGCTTGCTATGGCGTTGGTTATGTTTGCAGCGGTGGGCTGCTTCCCCGAGGAGGAGATAACCGAATATCCCGAATTGGAGAGCTTGGAGGGTACACTCTGGTATAGCTATGATGGCACCGATGCTACATACTATGACGTGCTCTTCGATAGCGCAGACCAAGGTGTTATGGTGGGTTACAACAGCGCAGAACGTGTCGAGGAGGTATCGCGTCAGGCGTTTGGATATGGCTTTGATGCTCAGATAGATGTCGTTACCCTCGACTTTGTCGGTGGTAAGAGTTATGGCGGTATCCTTGTGCCTAAGGGTGAGTTTCAGATAAGCGAGAAGGATGTATATCTCATCCAACTCTACGAAGTAGACGAGAACGGCGATATAATATATACCGCCGAGGGAGAGATACAATCCACGCTCCTTATGTGGAAGGAGTAGGTGTAGCCGCTGTCGAAAGAGTGGGGTGGGTTACTCGATAAGCATTTTCAGGCGTTGTCCGAGTTCGCTGTTCTCCATAATGCCGTTGATGCACTCTGCACCGGTGCCATAAAGATATACGGGTACCATCTGTGCCGAGTGTCCATCTGTGCCCCAGCGATACTCTATGCCCTGTTCGCTGAGGTTGAAGTCGGCATTGCCACTGACTATCGAGAGTCCTCCCGTCTCATGGTCGGCAGTGACCACAACAAGTGTTGAGGGATTTTGTCGGGCATACTCCACGGCGCACTCCACGGCCCCCATAAAGCTGCGCATCTCGCGCTTCATGGCCTCGGCATCGTTGCCGTGGCCCATACCATCTATGAGTGACCCTTCGACCATCAGCACAAAGCCATTGCCCTCCGATCGCTTGTCGAGCAAGCGCAGTGCCTCGCCCGTAGCTTCGGCAAGGTAGCTGCCGCTATCGGCACCGAGGTCGTAGTCGGCAAGCAGGGCCATAACACGCTGGCGTGGGTTGCAGCGTGACAGGCTCTCCATATCTCGAACGAGGGTATAGCCGCTCTTGTTCAACCTACGGGCAACAGAGTCCTCTGTGCCGTACTCCTCCTTGAAGTAGTGCATGCCGCCACCTATGGCCACGTCGATATGGCTATCGGCGAGTTGTCGTGTAATATCCGCGTAGTTGTGGCGATTTTCGCTGTGGGCGTAGAAGGCTGCCGGTGTGGCGTGTTGCAGATAGGTTGTCACCACCAGACCTGTTGCCATACCTCGCTTGTTGGCATATGCCGTGAGTGATTCGAGCCACCGGCCATCGGGGGTGATACCTAAGTAGGTGTTGTTTGTTTTCGTACCCGTGGCGAGGGCTGTGCCTGCTGCTGCCGAGTCTGTCACGCGGTTATCGAGCGAGTAGGTGCGTGTGAGGGCTATATTATCGGAATGGTCGAAGATGGTCTTCTTGTCGATGTCGTCGAACTGCATCATAGTCACGGCCGATAGTCCCATGCCATCGCCTATGAGAAGTATTATGTTGCGTACATCCTGTGCATTGAGCAGTGTGGGAAGGAGTGCTGTGAGCACCACGATAAGTAGTCGTCGCATGATAAGGTATGTTCTATAAATTAGGAATAACTCTTCTTGTCGGTTGCTTTTAATGAATATATCCGCAAAATTAGAAAAAAAATATTATCTTCGCAACACCAAATGAGATAAGATTATGGCAGAAGTACGTATAGCAGAGGATTGGAAGGCGGTGCTTGGCGAGGAGTTTAAGAAACCCTATTTCGACGAGCTTGTAGCCTATGTCAAGGAGGAGTATCGCTCGGGTGTGGTATATCCCGCGGCCCGAAACATCTTCCGTGCCTTCGACCTTTGTCCTTTCGATAAGCTGCGGGTGGTAATCATCGGTCAAGATCCCTACCATGGCCCAGAGCAGGCCAACGGACTGTGCTTCTCGGTGTCCGAGGGTGTAGCCTTTCCGCCATCGTTGCAAAACATCTTGAAGGAGGTGTCGGACGACGTAGGTGCTCCCATGCCTCGGTCGGGAGAGTTGGAGCGTTGGGCAGAGCAGGGTGTATTGCTCCTCAACGCCGTACTTACGGTGCGTGCCCACTGTGCTGCATCGCACGCGGGGCGTGGCTGGGAGCGTTTCACCGATGCCGTGGTACGTGCCATTGCCCAGCGCAAGGAGGGCATAGTATATATGTTGTGGGGCAACTATGCTCAAAAGAAGGGCTCTATTGCCAATGCCGAACGCAATCTGATATTGCGTGCCGTACACCCCTCGCCGCTATCTGCCTATCGTGGCTTCTTTGGCTGTAAGCACTTCTCGGCAGCCAACGACTACCTGCGCTCGCAGGGCAAAGAGCCTATCGTGTGGTAGCAGATGTAGGGTTATGCTTGATATGGCGGTACTGCTTGGGAGATAGTCCCGTGGCACGCTTAAAGTACTTGCCAAAGAAACTTTGGTTGGAGAAGTTAAGCGAGGAGGCTATCTGCTGTATGGTAAGGTCGGAGGATTGGAGCATGGCTCGGGCCTCGAGTATCACGTGACTCTCTATCCACTCGCCTGCCGAGCGTCCCGTATTCTCCTTCACGAGTTTCGACAGGTACTTGGGTGTTATGCATAGCATATCGGCATAGTAGCTTATAAGTCGCTCCTCGCGATAGTGGGTGTGTACCAGGTCGATAAATCGCTCTACAATGCTATTTTTTATCTGCACACCATTATTCTTCACATAACGCTTCTGCCCCAATCCGCCATAGTAGAATACACGGGTCAGGTTCTCGATAACTTGCAGGCGGAACGGGTTCTGCTCATCCTCGGCCGTATAATATAGTATGGCGAAGAAGGTGAGCAATATCTTCAGCTGACTCTGGTCGAGTACCGATATGGGGTTGTTGTACATATCGAGATACCTCTGCCGCCATCCCGGGATGTTGAGTGTATCGACGAAACGCTTCGATAGTGCTACGGAGTATGCCTTAAAATTGGGGCTGTACTCCACGGGCTCGAATATCTGCCCGGGCATAAGCGTGATGACCATAGGGCTCTCCACATCGTACTCGTTGAGGTTTATCTTAGCTCTCATATGACCCGCGCTACATACTATAATCATCGCCTTGTCGAGCTTTACGGGGTCGTAACACCTCTCTCGTTCGGTGGTATGCATGAAGAGTAGCAGATCGTCCCCGATAAATATATTCTCGTTGGGGAGATCGTTTACGTCGATGTGCAGTTGTGATAGTAACTTATGCATAGTCTGATTGGTTTGTTTTCTTCTGTTTGCCAAGCGAACGCAAAGTAATATCTTTTATTTCACATTCCAATCCTTTTTCTACTAAATGACCAATATATGTGGCATATATTACTTAAATTTGGCGTGTATATCCACCAAACAGCAAATTTTATGGATGATAATAAGGGGCTATGCGGAGGGTTTTGGCCTATGCGTGGATGCTGCATTGTTCGGGGATGGAATGTCGTTTGCGATTTAGGATGGATGCGACCTCTCGGTCGAGGTCATCGCAGGGGTGGTATGGCTCAACCCTCTCCGATTGTTGATAACTTACATCCCAAAAATTTGGTCATATCATACAATTTTTCGTACCTTTGATAAAAATTTTGTGATATGGCATTATTCAGAGTGGAGGGTGGTCATCGTCTGAGTGGCGAGATACGACCACAAGGTGCTAAAAATGAGGCACTACAAATAATATGCGCTGCACTGCTCACCTCGGAGCGTGTGGTGTTGCACAACGTACCTATCATCGCCGATGTGATGCACCTGTTCGAACTTATCGAGGCTATGGGTGTAAAGGTGGAGCGTCTGTCGGACGACAGCTTTGCCGTGCAGGCCGATAACATAAACCTCGATTATTTGCGTACGGCCGACTACCATAAAAGGTGTCGTCGTCTGCGTGGCTCGGTGATGATGATTGGCCCGCTGCTCACACGCTTCGGTGTAGGATTTATGCCTAAGCCGGGTGGCGATAAGATTGGTCGTAGACGTTTGGATACCCACTTTCTCGGCTTCCAAAAGCTTGGCGCACAGTTTAATTTCGATATAAGCGATGAGTTTTATACCGTCGAGGCAAAGCGTCTTAAAGGTACGTATATGCTTCTCGACGAGGCCTCGGTGACGGGTACGGCAAACATCGTTATGGCTGCGGTACTGGCCGAAGGTAGAACCACGATATACAATGCTGCGTGTGAACCATACCTACAGCAGCTGTGCAAGATGCTCAATCGTATGGGTGCCAAGATTTCGGGTATCGCATCCAACCTGCTTGTCATAGATGGCGTGGAGTCGCTCGGAGGTACGGAACATACAATGCTTCCCGATATGATTGAGGTGGGTAGCTTTATAGGTATGGCGGCAATGAACCGCTCGGAGCTGACAATCAAGAATGTGTCGTACGACAATCTCGGCATAATCCCTGCGCAGTTTGCGCGTATGGGCATACGCTTCGAACAGCGTGGCGACGACATATACATCCCGCAGCAGGATAATTACAGCATAGAGAGCTTCATAGATGGCTCGATAATGACCATTGCCGATGCTCCGTGGCCGGGACTTACTCCCGACCTGTTGTCGATATTTCTGGTGGTGGCAACGCAGGCAAAAGGTTCGGTGCTGATACACCAGAAGATGTTCGAGAGCCGTCTCTTCTTCGTGGATAAGCTCATAGATATGGGTGCGCAGATAATATTATGTGACCCGCACCGAGCTACGGTGATAGGCCTCGACCACCGTCTGCCACTGCGTGCAGCAAATATGACATCGCCCGATATACGTGCAGGTGTGGCTCTGCTCATAGCGGCAATGAGTGCCGAGGGTACAAGCACGATACAGAATATCGAGCAGATAGACCGTGGCTATCGCGATATAGACACCCGCCTGAATAGCCTCGGAGCGCGTATCACACGCATCGAGGAGTAAGCGTTGGCGCGCGAGGATTAATAGAGAAGGCGGAGATATTAACATAAGGTAACAGATAAACTTTTGTAGGGATGTTTTTGGAGAGTAACAAGCATAAAGGTTGGATTGAGGTGATATGTGGCTCGATGTTCTCGGGAAAGACCGAGGAGCTTATACGTCGTATGAAGCGTGCACAGTTTGCAAATCTGAGGGTGGAGATATTCAAGCCCAAGATAGATGTGCGCTACTCGGAGGAGGATGTGGTATCGCACGATGCCAATGCCATACACTCGACACCCGTGGAGTCGCCACAGAACATATTGTTGCTGGCATCGGAGGTCGATGTTGTGGGTATCGACGAGGCACAGTTCTTCGATTCGAGTATCGTCGAGGTCTGTCGTAAGCTCGCCGATAGCGGTATACGTGTGATTGTAGCCGGCTTGGATATGGATTATATGGGCGTTCCGTTTGGCCCTATGCCCTCACTTATGGCTACGGCTGAGTATGTGACCAAGGTACATGCCATATGTGTGCGTTGTGGCGACCTGGCACACCATTCGCACCGCTTAACAGCCGATGATAAGCAGGTGCTGCTGGGTGCGCACGATACCTATCAACCTATATGTAGACACTGCTTCAAGGAGCTGGTAAAGAGAGATTAACTATGCAGACGGCAGTAGATAAATGTGTGGAGGTGCTACGTAGTGGTGGCATCATCCTCTATCCCACAGATACGGTGTGGGGCTTGGGTTGCGACGCTACAAACGAGGAGGCTGTGGCAAGGTTATATGCGCTGAAACGTAGCGAGGATAAACACGCTATGTTGTGCCTGTGTCGTGATGCCGATATGGTTGTGCGATATGTCGATAAGGCCCCCGGCATCGCCTTTGAGGTTATGGAGCTGTCGGATAAGCCTCTGACGGCAATACTTCCGGGTGCAACGGGTGTGGCCAAGGGTCTTATACCGCCTACCGGAACGCTCGGCGTGCGTATCCCTCATCACGACTTCTGCCAGGCACTATTGCGTCGCTATGGCCGTCCAATAGTATCTACCTCGGCAAATATCTCGGGAGAGCCCGCGGCAAAGAGGTTGAAGGATGTGGTAGAGGATATAATCAAGGGTGTGGATTATGTCGTACATCCCCGCTTCGAGGGTAAGCCTACATTCAAGCCCAGCTCGATAATAGCCTTTGGCGAGGGTGGCGAGGTAGAGGTAATACGACAATAATTACATAGCGTGCAGAGTTGGAGAAGTTGGGTGTGCCTTTCAAGGAGACTGATAATCAAGGTAAGGCTAAAAAATGAAAGGCACTGCAGACCGCAATGCCTCGGAGTTCAAACAGCCAACTTCCGCAAAGAGAAGTCCGTTTCTTTCTCGCTTCGGTGCAAAGTTACGAAAAGATTTTGAATCTGCAATAGATGAAATCGAAAACCTTATTAACCTCAAGGGCAGACTTTTAATGATTATGGCAAAGGAGCTTATAACACCTGTGCAGAAACGTTTCTCGGATGTCGATTCGTTTATGCACGTAAATAACATATGGCAGCAGAGCTACTTCGATATGGGCAAGACAGAGTTCTATTTGAAGGTCTTGGGCATCACAGGAGTATTCGACAAGCTGCGTATAATAACCGCCTCGACACATACCGACTATCTCGGACAGGTGCGCCTTACGGACGATATTGTGGTGCGCACGGATGTGTCGCGCATAGGTACAAAGAGTATGACGTTGCACCAGCGTATAACATGTGGCGAAAGGACCCTTACGGAGAGCTCCTCTGTAATGGTAGCCTTTGACTTCGAGCTGCAACAAACCGTCGCCCTCCCCGAAGAGTGGCGCATAAAACTCGCCGAGTACTACACGGCATCGGAGAGTAGTACCCTGTAATAGTCGCCGCTCGTCGTGCGAAAATATCCGTTCGGTCGATTATTAGTGCCGTCGGGTAAAATAGAAGTTTCAAAAAGTAACTTAATCCACCAAAAAATAGTAACTTTGCGCTAAGCGGGTAGCACCCGCTTGGATGCATTATAGCCGTGCAATAACCGAGTGCAGCAAATGGCGTAATACGAAAAAATAGATAAAACATACACGTCTGCTGCTGCAACCGCATAGCGGGTGGTGCAGGATGAAGTAATACGAACAAACACATAAAACACACATACAATGAAAAAGTTACAATTTTTGATGATGGCACTGCTCTTCGCTGTGCTATCGGTGGGCTGCTCCCCCGAGCCTGTTGTTATACTACCTCCCAACCCCAACCCTGAGCAAGGTGAGGATACCGATGACGAGAAGGATGATGACGACGACAATAATGAGGGTGGCGGCACTACCGACCTTCCCTTTATCTCAACCGACCCTGCATTTGTCACGGAGGCTATGACCGAGGATGTTATCGTAATACTCAATGCCAAGGGTACGACTGCCGATGGCTTCAAGGGCGAGTTGTATGCACATACAGGTGTGCTTACGAGCAAGAGTACGGGTTCGAGCGACTGGAAGTATGTCAAGGCCGAGTGGACACAAAACATCCCAGATTGTAAGTTGGAGAACAAGGGCAACAATATTTGGCACCTTGTAATCAAGGGTGGTCCACGTGCCTACTATGGTGTGCCCGAGGGTGAGGCCATAGAGAAGCTCGCATTTGTATTCCGTGCCGCAGATGGCTCGTTGGAGGTTAAGGACAACGGTCAAGACATCTTTATCGACGTTGTGGCTGAGGGTCTTTCGGTAGCTATCGTAAACCCTGCAAGTGGCTCTATATTGCAGGTGGGCGATACGTGCGACGTTACCGTAAATCAGAAGTCGGCGACATCGCTTACACTATACAAGAATGACGAGGTGGTGGCGGAGAGTTCCGATGCACAGATTGTATATAAGTATGCTCCTACACAGCCCGAAGATGTCCTCTTCCGTGCCGTAGCTACCGATGGTGCTACAACCGTTGAGGATAGCATCAACGTAGCAGTCCTCGGTGAGACGGAGAATGCTTCACGTCCGGGTGATGCCCGTGATGGTGTTACGGTGAGTGGCACGTCGGCAACATTCGTGCTATACGCTCCGGGCAAGAAGTCGGTGATACTCCTTGGCGACTTCAACAACTATGCCCCTTCGAACGAGTATATGATGAAGCGTGATGGCGACTACTTCTGGACTACGGTAGAGGGCTTGCAGACGGATGAAGAGTATGGCTATCAGTATCTTGTAGATGGAGCTGTGAAGGTGGGTGACCCCTATGCCACCAAGATTCTCGACCCATGGAACGACAAGTGGATAGATGCCTCGGTATATCCCAACCTCAAAGCATATCCTGCAGAGTATACCACGGATATAGTATCGGTATTCCAGCTCAATCCTGTGGAGTATGCGTGGAGTGTTACCGACTTCGACCGTCCTGCCGAGAACTCATTGGCGGTATATGAGTTGCTGTTGCGTGACTTCACGCTCGACAGATCGGTAGATGCGGCACTTGCCAAACTCGACTACCTCGATAAGCTCGGTATCAATGCCATCGAGTTGATGCCTATTCAGGAGTTTGACGGTAATGACTCGTGGGGCTATAACCCCTGCTTCTACTTCGCAGCCGACAAGGCTTACGGTACGGAGGAGGCATACAAGCGATTTATCGACGAGTGTCATAAGCGCGGTATTGCCGTAATACTCGACGTGGTATTCAACCACGCTACGGGACAGTTCCCTTGGGCCAAGATGTGGTGGGATTCGTCGAAGAACTGCACGGCTGCCGACAACCCATTCTTCAACGTATCGGCACCTCATAATTTCAGCGTATACCACGACTTCAAGCACCTCTATCCCAAGACCCGTCAGTACTTCAAGGAGGTATTGCAGTATTGGCTCACGGAGTATAAGGTGGATGGCTTCCGTTTCGACCTTACCAAGGGTTTGGTACAGAACCCCTCAAATTATGACGCTTGGGGATACTCATCGGAGCGTATAGAGATTCTTACCGACTATGCACGTGCCATACGTGAGGTTGCGCCCGACGCATATATCATCTTCGAGCACTTCTGCGACCAGGCCGAGGAGAACGAGCTATATAACAGTGTGGGTGCTCTCTGCTGGAACAACAACGCTATGGGCGGCTATATGGAGTCGGTTATGGGCTGGACCGGTGGTGGCAAGAGTAACTTCGCCGACTTCAAGAGTGGCCGTATGAACAACATCGAGACACACGACGAGGAGCGCATCGGTTATAAGGCTATCACCTATGGTCAGACCTGGATGAAGAGCGATTGGTCTATAATATCTAAGCGTATACAGGCTGTCTATGCCTTCCACTTCCTTACGCCATATCCAAAGATGTTGTGGCAGTTTGGTGAGCTGGGCTACGATTTCTCTATCAACTCTAACGAGAATGGCGTTGTAGGCTCCGGCGACGAGTATCGTACACACCGTAAGCCTGTACGTTGGGACTATGCCAACGATACTGACCGTATGGCTATCTACAACACGCTCTCTAAGGTGCTTAACTTCCGTACGGAGCGCGACGACATCTACGCTCAGGACAACGTGAAGATACACACGTGGAGTGTGAGCGATAATAACATGGGTGGCAAGACCCTCGTTATGGATAACGTGATAATGGTTGCCAACTTTACCAATGCCGAGACCTCGACAACGGTGAACGTACCTCAGGGTGGCACATGGCGTAATCTGCTCACCGACGAGCAGGTATCGCTCAGTGGCAGCTATACGGCGACACTTGCTGCTCACGACTTCGTTATCTTGGTGCGATAACAATTAAGTGTTAAATTTAAGACAGGTTCGTTGGGATATGCTCTGCGAACCTGTCTTGTAAATATCGGTTTTATGAAACGTACTATAATTGACCTATTCGAGGAGTCGGTAGCCAAGTATGGCGATAAGGATTTCCTCTTGGAGAAACATAATGGCCGGTTTGAGCCAACCTCCTATGCCTCGACAAAGAGTGTTGCACTCCTAATTGGCGCAGGTCTTGCAGCTCTTGGCATAGAGCGTGGTGATAGGGTATCTATCCTGGCTGAGGGTTGTAACAACTGGATTATGTCGGAGCTTGGATTGTTGTATGCCGGAGCCATTAGCGTACCCCTCTCGATAAAACTCGAAGAGTCCAACGACCTGCTCTTCCGTCTTCGTCACGCAGATGTTAAGGCTATCTTCGTATCCGGCAACCAGCTGCCTAAGCTTCGCCGTATTGTAGACGACCTCAATGAGTTGAAACACGTCATAGTGTGGGGCGTAAAGGAGGAGCTTACAGATGGAGAGCAGAGCATCGAAGAGCTTATGACGCTTGGCAAGGAGTATCTTGCAGCAAATGAAGAGGCCTTTCTTGCTATCGGACGAGAGCTTCAGAACGACGATATTGCAACCATTACCTACACTTCGGGTACTACGGCAGATCCTAAGGGTGTGGTGCTGACACATCGTAACTACACGGCAAACGTGGAGCAGGCACTATCGGTGATGTCGATACCTTCTACGTGGCGTACGCTGATAATATTGCCTCTCGACCACTGCTTTGCACACGTCGTTGGCTTCTATATTATGATAGCTTGCGGAGCGTCGGTTGCTACTACCGAGGTGGGACGTACACCTATGGAGACACTCAAAAATATCCCTATCAACATCAAAGAGGTGCGCCCACACTTCCTGCTGTCGGTTCCGGCCCTTGCCAAGAACTTCCGTAAGAGTATCGAGAGCTCTATACGCAAGAAGGGTAAGACTACGGAGCGTCTGTTCAACCTCGCACTGCGTACGTCGTATGCCTATCAGGCCGATGGCTACTCCAAGGGACGTGGCTGGCGTGCGTTACTCAAACCTGCGGTTCTTCTCTTCGATAAGATACTCTACTCGAAGGTGCGCGAGGCCTTTGGTGGCGACTTGCAGTTCTTCGTGGGTGGCGGAGCTCTGCTCGACAGTGAGCTGCAACGCTTCTTCTATGCCATAGGTATTCCCATGTTCCAGGGTTATGGCCTTTCGGAGGCCACTCCCGTTATCTCGACCAATGCACCTACGCGTGGTGACCATCGTTTCGGCTCTTCGGGCCGCTTGGTTAAGCCTCTCGATATAAGGATATTGGATGAGGAGGGCAGGGAGCTTCCTGCAGGTCATAAGGGTGAGATTGTCATACGTGGCGAGAATGTTATGGCCGGCTATTGGAAGAATCCTGAGTCTACGGCAGATACGGTACGTGACGGCTGGTTGCATACGGGCGATATGGGTTATATGAGCGAGGATAACTTCCTCTATGTCTTGGGTCGCTTCAAGAGTCTGCTTATATCGAGCGATGGCGAGAAGTATAGCCCCGAGGGTATGGAGGAGGCTATGGTTGATAAGTCGCCATATATCGAGCAGGTCATCGTCTATAATAACCAGAATCCATATACTATCGCACTCGTTGTGGCCTCTAAGGATAACCTCAATCGCCATCTCGACGAGCGTGGCCTCGCAGGCGATGAGCGACTACGTGCCGCAGCACATATCCTCGCCGAGGAGGTTGCAAAATATCGCACGGGCGGTGTCTATGCCGATGAGTTCCCCGACAGGTGGGTGCCTGCGGTTATTGCTCTTGCCGATGAGCCTTTTACCGAGCAGAATGGCTTGGTTAATAGCACAATGAAGGTTGTGCGTAATAAGGTTGAGAAGCACTTTGCCGAGGCTATTGCCTATGCCTATACTCCGGAGGGTAAGGCTGTGGATAACAGCCGTAATATCGAGGCACTGAGAAAACTCCTGGGTTAGGATAGTATCCACACGACAAGAGAGTGGCCTGAAAGTCAGCATCTTAGCTTCTGGCGAGGTGGTTTATATCACCTGTCGAGAACGATTTGTAGTAATTAGTTCTTAGGAAGATAAGTGGCTTTTAGGTCGCTCTCTTGTCGTGTGCCTTGCACAAATATATCATTTAGACGGAAATTGTACTCTATATGGTTTTTTGTTTATGCTTCGGTCGCTTTTGTCAAAAAAAAATTGTACTTTTGCGAGGATGTCTTTCGGCGAACAGAAAAGCAATATAAGCATATAGTATGTGTGGAATTGATAAATATATTGTTCTTGCGGCATTAGCATTCATGGTGGCGATGCTCATCAAAGATAAGATGCGACCAGGAATATTACTCTTCTCGGTGGTCGTAATCTTCATCGTAACGGGCATATTGACCCCTGCCGAGGCATTATCCGGATTCTCGAACAAGGGTATGATAACCGTTGCTCTGCTCTTTCTGGTGAGCGAGGGTGTGCGCCGTAGCGACTCGTTAGGCTCTGTTATGAAGTGGATATTCCCGAGCAAGGAGCGTAGCTCGGTGCGCAAAGGATACCTATATATCATGGGTGTTGTAGCCTCGGCTTCGGCCTTTTTGAACAATACCCCGATCGTCGTAATCTTCATACCGCACATCAAGGCGTGGGCACGACGCGTGGGTCTGCCTATGCGAAAGTTCCTTATACCGCTGTCGTATGCCGCCATACTGGGCGGAATGTGTACGCTTATTGGCACCTCGACAAACCTTGTGGTACACGGCCTTATGCTCGATGCCGGTATGGATGGCTTCACGATGTTCGAGCTGGGCAAGGTAGGTGGTATCATAGCCCTGGTGGGCATAGCCTACATCGTATTATTTGGTGAGCGACGACTCCCCGCCGGCGATATCAACGAGGAGCAGATAAGAGATGGCAACAGTGGTTATCATATCGTAGAGGCGGTCATCGGGCCTCGCTTTCCGGGTATCAACTACGCTGTTAAGGAGTTCGACTTTGCGGGACACTACAACGCAAATATATTACAGCTGCGCCGTGGTGGTGAGCGTATGGAGAATATGGATGATGTACGCTTCCGCGAGGGTGATACGCTGCTCCTTGCCGCCGATGAGAAGTTTATACCCACGTGGGGCGATTCGAGAGTCTTTCTGATGCTTAGCAACGATAAGGAGCATACGCCGAATAGTTCTCCCCAGCGTAAGTGGTTTACGCTGTCGTTGCTGGTGATGATGATTGTAGGTGCCACGTTGGGCGATATGCCCTTTATACGTGAACGTTATCCGGAGTTGTCGCTCGACATGTTCTTTTGGGCATGCGTCGTCACCGTCATTATGGCCTTCACGGGGATAATACCTCCCAAGAAGTACTCCAAGTTTATATCGTGGGATATACTTGTGACCATTGCTTCGGCGTTGGCCATAAGTACGGCTATGACAAACTCGGGACTGGCCGACTGGGTGGCAATAAGCCTTACGCGCCTTGCAGACAGGTTCTCGCCAATAGTGGTGCTTATGCTGCTGTATGTCGTCACGAACATCATCACCGAGCTAATCACGAATAATGCTGCTGCTGCCTTCGCCTTTCCTATTGCGCTGGCCGTGTCGCAACAGATGGGGCTTAGTCCTATGCCCTTTATGGTGGCGATATGTGTTGCAGCCTCGTGTAGCTTCTCTTCGCCTATCGGCTATCAGACAAATATGATTGTGCAGGGTATCGGCGGTTACAGCTTCCGTGACTTTGTGCGTATCGGACTGCCACTCAATATCATCGCCTTTGTGATATCGATGATATTCATACCGATATTCTGGCCATTCTAAACACAAAAAAGTATTGCTATGGATAATATACACCCTATCTTCGAGCGTATGCAGGGTCGCGAGGACAAGGAGCGACAGCTCGGACAGCGAGGTCTTACAATATGGTTTACGGGGCTTTCGGGCTCGGGTAAGAGTACGTTAGCCATAGCTCTCGAACGCCGTCTGTCGGAGCGGGGTATCCTCTGCCGTATATTGGATGGCGATAATGTGCGCACGGGAATCAACCGAGGCCTCGGCTTCAGCGATGAGCATAGACGTGAGAACATCCGTCGTATAGCCGAGGTATGCCGTCTGTTCATCGATACGGGTGTGGTTGTTTTGGCCTCGTTTGTATCGCCCAACGAGTCGTTACGAGCTATGGCGCGCGACATCATAGGCGAGCAGGATTTTGTGGAGGTCTACGTAAGCACTTCGTTCGAGGAGTGCTGCCGACGTGATGTCAAGGGGTTGTATCAGAAGGCGTTGCGTGGCGAGATAGCCGACTTTACGGGAGTAACCTCTGCTTATGAGCCTCCTACCTCCCCGCTGCTTAGCATCGATACCGAGGGTCGCAGCATTGAGGAGTGTGTGGAAGAGATCGAGAGGGTAGTAATAAATAAGATAACATTGTAAAACATAATAGCGATGTCATACAGTCTAAGCCATTTGAAGGCTCTTGAAGCCGAGGCTATACATATCATTCGTGAGGTAGCAGCAGAGTTTCGCAATCCGGTGATGCTATACTCCATAGGCAAGGATTCGTCGGTTATGGTACGTCTTGCCGAGAAGGCTTTTGCCCCGGGGCGTGTCCCCTTTCCGCTGATGCATATCGACTCGAAGTGGAAGTTTAAGGAGATGATAGAGTTTCGTGATAACTACGCTCGTGAGCACAACTGGAATCTCATAGTCGAGTATAACAAGAAGGCCTACGAGGAGGGTGTAGGGCCTTTCACACATGGTAGTAAGGTGCATACCGACCTTATGAAGACGCAGGCCCTGTTGCAGGCACTCTCGAAGCATGGCTTCGATGCTGCCTTTGGCGGTGCTCGTCGTGACGAGGAGAAGAGCCGTGCCAAGGAGCGTATCTTCTCGTTCCGCAACGAGTTTCAGCAGTGGGATCCCAAGAACCAACGTCCCGAGTTGTGGGATATATATAACACTCGAGTAAACCCGGGTGAGAGCATCCGTGTCTTCCCGCTATCGAACTGGACAGAGTTGGATATATGGCAGTATATACGTGTCGAGAAGATACCTATCGTACCTCTCTACTACGCCAAGGAGCGTCCTATCGTCGAGGTCGATGGCAATCTTATTCTTGCCGACGATGAGCGTATGCCCGAGGAGCTGCGCCGCAAGGCACGTATGCGTATGGTACGCTTCCGTACGTTGGGATGCTATCCTCTGACAGGAGCGATAGAGTCCGAGGCAGACACCATCGAGAAGATTGTAGAGGAGATGATGACCACCACCAAGTCGGAGCGCACGACACGTGTCATAGACTTCGACCAGGAGGGTAGTATGGAGCAGAAGAAAAGAGAGGGTTACTTTTAAGAGTATCGAGCAATGAAAGCACTTAACATAGATGAATTTTTGGCTCAGGATGAGCGCAAGGATCTGCTCCGTCTGCTCACGGCAGGCTCGGTGGATGATGGTAAATCGACGCTTATCGGTCGTCTGTTGTACGATAGCAAGCGTCTTTATGAGGATCAGCTGCAAGCCTTGGAGCGTGATAGCCGCCGTGTGGGTAACGCAGGTGACCATATAGACTATGCGTTGCTGTGCGATGGTCTTAAAGCCGAGCGTGAGCAGGGTATAACCATAGATGTCGCCTATCGTTACTTCTCGACAAATAGGCGTAAGTTTATTATTGCCGATACCCCGGGTCACGAGCAGTATACACGTAATATGATTACGGGAGGCTCTACGGCCAACCTTGCCATAATTCTTGTGGATGCCCGCCAAGGTGTCGTCACGCAGACCTGTCGTCACAGCTACCTTGTGTCGCTACTCGGCATACGCCATTTGGTGTTGGCCGTAAATAAGATGGACTTGGTGTCGTTCAGTCAGGAGCGTTTCGAGAGTATCGTCGAGGAGTACCGCACGTGGCTTATGACGCAGGGTATCGATATCCCCGACCTGCGCTTCATACCGCTATCGGCTTTGGAGGGCGACAATGTCGTGACCAAGAGCGTCAATACACCTTGGTACGAAGGCCCTTCGCTTATGGAGTATCTCGAGACAGTACCTATCGATCAGGATATAAATATGGAGTCACTACGCTTCCCTGTGCAATATGTGTTGCGCCCCAATCTCGATTTCAGAGGCTTTGCAGGCAAGCTCTCCTCGGGTATAGTACGTGTCGGCGACGAGGTGGAGGCATTACCCTCGGGCAGACGCTCGCGTGTGAAGCAGATAGTGACCTACGACGGAGAACTTGCCGAAGCTTTTGCTCCGCAGTCTGTAACCGTAACGCTTGAAGATGAGATAGATTTATCGCGAGGCGATATGCTCGTTCTACCTGAGGATAAACCTATGGTTGGCCACCATCTGCGCACGATGTTGGTGTGGATGGATGAGCAGCCTTTGGATATGTCCAAGCCCTTCTATTTGAAGCATACGACAAATACCACACGAGCACGTGTAACACGCCTATATCATCGTGTCGATATAAATACGGCGCAGCGTGTCAATGCCGAGGGTATGCGTCTTAATGAGATTGCCGAGGTTGCTATCACTACCACCTCGCCCCTTATGTTCGACCGCTATGGCGAGAATCGTCAGACAGGAGCATTCATCCTCATCGACCCTGTTACGAACTTCACCTCGGCCGTGGGTATGATTCTCGATAAGGGCGATGACGATACCGCGGGTGGCAGAATAGGTGTCAGCCTCTCGGAGTATGGTATCTCGGAGCGCGATGCTGAGGTTGTTAAGCACTTCTGCGAGGAGTTGCGTCGTCATACAGGTATAGATATAGAGTGTTTGGAGTAGCTATGGGAGTACTTAACTTTGAACATCTGCCTATAAGTACGCTTGTAGGTGCAGATCGCAGGACAATAGACGAGGTTCTTGCCGGCCTTACACCCGATAAGTCGTACCGTCGTAAGGTGGCTCTGACGAAGCTTGTGCAGCGGGTGCTTTCTCCTCTGTATAGGGCAAATATGCGCGCATATGCCCGCCTTGAGAGGCCTCATATGGAGCAGTCGCCGATATTTATCATCGGCCATTGGCGCAGTGGCACAACATACGTACACAATATCTTCACGCAGGATGACAGGTTCGGATATTGCACCACCTATCAGACGGTATTCCCGCACGTTATGTTGCGCGGTCGCGGCTTTCTGCGTAGCGTCGCCCGCTTCTTTATGCCCAACAACCGAGCTACGGATGGTATGGAGCTGGGTGTGGACATCCCGCAAGAGGAGGAGGTGGCACTATCCAACATCACGCCACTGGCGCACTATCACTTTCTCAGTTCGCCACAGCGTATGGAGCATTGGCGTACAAAGGCTCTGCTGCTCGACGATATAGATGCCTCGCAACGTAAGGAGTGGCAGGCGGCACTGCAACAGCTTGTCGATATATCGCTCAGTGTGCAGCATAAGAGTATCTTCCTCTCGAAGAACCCGCCACATACGGCACGTATCAGAGATATTTTGGAGCTATGGCCCGATGCCAAGTTTATATATCTGGTGCGTAACCCCTATACGGTCTTTGAGTCTACACGTAACTTCTTTAGCCGTACAATAGCCTCTACGACGTTGGAGCCTTTCGACAAGGCCGGCTTTGACGAGGAGGTTGTTAAGACCTACAAGGCTCTCGTCGACAGGTATGAGCGAGATAAGGTTCTTATCCCCGATGGTAACCTCTTCGAGGTGCGTTTCGAGGATTTTGAGGCCGACCCTGTAGCCGTGACAGAGCGTATATACAGGGAGCTGCGCCTTGGCTCGTTCGAGCGAGTGCGTAGTCGTATCGAGGCTTATGTAGGCTCTAAGCGAGGCTTCAAGAAGAATCGCTATAACTACGATCCCCACACGGTGGAACTTGTCGATAGGTGGTGTGCCGATACACTACGCCGCTGGGACTACCACTTGTAGCGAGGTTGTCTCTGCATTTTGTGATATATCAAAAAAATAGTATCTTTGCGCCGCATACGCGCTCTATCGCTGCCATCGTAGATGGGGGAGGAAAGTCCGAGCAACACAGAGCACCGCGCAAGCTAACGACTTGATAGCCGTGAGGCCATAGTAACGTAGAAGAGAATGACCGCCCGTAAGGGTAAGGGTGAGAAGGCGGGGTAAGAGCCCACCGCGAGGGTAGCAATACTCCTCGGCTGTACGTCTCGTGGGTTGCAAGACCATGTATACCGACAACTAAGGGCTGCTCGTCCAATGTCGGGGGGTAGGTTGCTGGAGGCGGCAAGTGATTGTCGTCGTAGATAAATGATAGAGGCCTTGTGCAAACAACCCGATTACGGTTGGGGAGTCTGTTGCAAGGTACAGAACTCGGCTTATAGCGTATGCTTCTAAAATAGATGGCGTGCCCAAAACTTTTGGACACGCCATCTATTTTAGCGTATAGGCAACGCTTACAATCGCGCCTTGATAGCCTTTGACTCCTCCTCGTATCCGGGTTTGTCAAGAAGTGCAAACATATTCTTCTTATATGCTTCGACACCCGGCTGGTTGAAAGGATTAACTCCGAGCATATAACCCGAGATGCCACATCCCTTCTCGAAGAAGTATAGCAACTGACCTATGCTGCGCTCATCGATACGTTCAATCTCGATGCGCATATTGGGCACGCCGCCATCAACGTGGGCTATACGTACACCTAACTCGGCCATCTTGTTGATATCAGATAGACGCTTGCCTGCGAGGAAGTTAAGACCATCGAGGTTGGCATCGTCAGCCTCAACCTTAACCTCGTACTTAGAGTTCTTAACCGAAATAATGGTCTCGAAGAGAGTGCGCTCACCCTCCTGAATATACTGTCCCATAGAGTGAAGGTCGGCTGTGAGAGTTACGCTTGCAGGGAAGATACCCTTACCCTCCTTACCTTCCGACTCGCCATACAGCTGCTTCCACCACTCGGCAATATACTGCAACTTAGGCTCGTACGAACCGAGTATCTCTATCTTCTTGCCAGCCTTGTAAAGCTCGTTGCGCACGATGGCGTACTGTGCCGCAGGATTCTTCTCTATCGGCATGCCGTCAGCCGTAAGACGCTCCATGTCGCGAGCACCCTCGACAAAGGCATCCACATCGACACCTGCTACGGCCAATGGCAACAGACCCACGGGCGATAGAACAGAGTAGCGGCCGCCGACGTTATCCTCGATGATGAATGTAGGATAGCCCTCCTGTGTTGCAAGGGTCTTCAACGCACCACGTGCCTTATCTGTAATGGCTACGATGCGCTCGGCAGCCTCAGCCTTGCCATAGCGACGCTCAATCTCGGTCTTGATAAGACGGAAAGCAATAGCCGGCTCGGTTGTAGTACCCGACTTAGATATTACGATGGCAGCAACAGAGTAGCCCTTGATAGCTTCGAGAAGCTCATAGGTGTAGTCCTCCGAGATATTCTCGCCGGCAAAGACTACCGTTGGATTCTTCTTATCTTTGTTGAGTGCCTCGAACGAGTTTGTCATAGCCTCCAACACAGCCTTAGCACCAAGGTACGAGCCTCCGATACCGATACATACAACCACCTCGGCACGCTCACGTAGCTTAGCCGCTACGGCCTTGATCTCGGCCAACTCGCTGTCGCTGATAGAACTTGGAAGATTTACCCATCCAAGGAAGTCGTTGCCTGCGCCCTCGCCGGTGTGAAGCAGTGCATTGGCACGTGCAGCCTCCGAGAGCATATCGTTAGTTACCTTTACGCCGGAATGTGCGGCATCAAATCTGATTAGTTCCATACTCAAATCTCCTATTTAGTTATTACTCTATTTCAGTATCTTCGTAAGTGCTCGCATAGAGTCACGTGCCGAGGCGTTGTTGTACAGCACCTCCCATACCATATCCGCTATGGGCATATCGATATTTCGGCGCATAGAGCTACGTCGGATGCACTCGGCAGCATAGTAGCCTTCGGCTATCATCGTCATCTCGTTCAGTGCGCTCTTTACGGTGCATCCCTTGCCCAGCAACGTGCCTAAGCGGCGGTTACGGCTGAGAGGCGAGTAACACGTGACAAGCAGATCTCCCATATATGCCGCAGCGTTTATGTCGCGATGCGAGATAGGCACAGCCTCACCCAAGAAGCGGTTCATCTCCGAGGCGCAGCCTGCTATAAGCACTGCAAGGAAGTTATCGCCGTGGCCAAGACCTACGGCCATGCCGACAGCCAACGCATATACATTCTTCATTATGGCTGCCGCCTCTACGCCCAGCACATCGTGCGACAGCGCACAACGGAAGTAGTCGTTCGACAGCAGAGAGCGTACCACCTCTGCGGTATGTTCATCCTCGGCAGCTACCGTAAGATAGGATAGTCTGCCCTGTGCCACCTCCTCGGCATGTGATGGACCTGTGACAACACATAGGTTAGACATCGGTACATCATAGTAGCGGTGCATATGCTCGATGATTGTGAGATAGTCGCCGGGGATTATACCCTTTACTGCCGATACCACAATCTTGTCGTTTAGGCTCTCGGTAAGGGGCTCCAGAAACTTCTTCATAAATGCCGAGGGCATAGCCAAAATCACTATGTCGGCATCGCGTACCACGCTGTTTATATCGTTTGAAGGTGTTGTATACTCACGAGGTATGTCGCACCAAGGCAGATATTTTGAGTTGCGTCCTCTGCACTCCAACGACTGACGTATATCATCATTGAGCACCAGCCACTCTACGTGGTGGCGGTTATAGGTTAGTGTCTTAACAATCGCTGTTGCCCAACTGCCGTAGCCGAGTACGGCACATTTAGCTCTTTGATTTGACTCCATAGGCGAAAAATTATTGACAAATTTACATAAAAAAAATCAAAACTCTTGCAAATTGTCCACATCTTTTTCCTATCTTTGTCGGAGAGTATATGCGCACAAGAGCACGCATAAAGCCAACGTATTGATTTATAGCGAGTTGGTTTGTTGCGGAGGGGCGATGTCAAAAATGTAATTTTTTTGATGTCTCCTGTGTCGTTATCTCAGGTTAAGTAGGATTTTGTGACGAAAAATATAAAAATTACAATATATGGGACTCTTTTCATTGACTCAGGAGTTGGCTATTGACCTTGGTACGGCCAATACCCTGATTATGCACAACGGCAAGGTCGTGGTAGACGAGCCATCGATTGTGGCTCTCAGCATCAAAACAGGTGACCTTATGGCTATCGGTCACAAGGCACGTATGATGGACGGTAAGACACACTCCAATATCCGTACCATCCGCCCATTGAAGGATGGCGTTATCGCCGACTTCGAGGCTACGGAGCTTATGTTGCGAGGCCTTATCAAGAAGGTCGGTGCTACACGTGGTATGTTCGCACCCTCGCTACGTATGATGATATGTATCCCTTCGGGTTCTACCAATGTCGAGATACGTGCGGTGCGCGATTCTGCGCAGCATGCCGGAGGTCGTGAGATATACCTTATCTTCGAGCCTATGGCTGCGGCCCTCGGTGCAGGTCTCGATGTAGAGGCTCCTGAGGGTAACCTTATCATCGACATCGGAGGTGGTACCTCGGAGATTGCTTGTATCTCGCTTGGCGGTATTGTATGTTCGAAGTCGATAAATGTTGCAGGTGATGTCTTTACAAACGACATCCAAAACTACATACGTCAGCAGCACGGCATACGTATCGGTAGCCGTACGGCCGAGGATATAAAGTGTGCCATAGGTGCTGCCGTGCCGGAGTTGGAGAACGAGCCCGATGACTACATCTTCACAGGTTCGAATATGCTTACCAACCTGCCGCAGACCGTAACTCTTAACTACAGCGAGATAGCATACGCTCTCGATAAGTCGCTTGTGAAGCTCGATAATGCCCTGATGGAGGTTCTCGAGGAGATGCCACCCGAGCTCTACTCGGATGTTGTTAAGAACGGTATCTATCTTGCAGGTGGCGGTGCTCTTATCAAGGGTCTTGATCAGCGTCTGTCTAAGAAGTCGGGACTTCCCGTACATATTGCCGAGGATCCGCTGCGTGCCATTGCTCGTGGTACGTGCATCGCCCTCAAAAATATCGGACATTTCTCGTTCTTGATGGGTGGCGAAAAGTAATTTGTTGTGATAAGGGGTCATCTGCGACCTCTCAATCGCTGTGCTGAATGGGAAATACGCTGAGTATGTCCCATCCAGCCCAGCTTCTTAATCGAGGCCACATCTAACCCCTTCTGACAACAAATTGCTCTTGCGGTGTTGGGGTCATCTACTGCCGCTAACGAATTATCTCAGCAATGGGCAGTACGCTTAAGTACAGCCCATCGCCTCGAAATTCGCCGAGCGTTGTATCTAACCCCTTCTGACAACAAATTGTATATGCGGTGATAAGGGGACATCTGCGACCTATCAATCGCTGTGCTGAATGGGAAATACGCTGAGTATGTCCCATTCAGCCCAGCTTCTTAATCGAGGCCACATCTAACCCCTTCTGACAACAAATTGCTCTTGCGGTGTTGGGGTCATCTACTGCCACTAACGAATTATCTCAGCAATGGGCAGTACGCCTAAGTACAGCCCATCGCCTCGAAATTCGCCGAGCGTTGTATCTAACCCCTTCTGACAGCAAATTGCTCTTGCGGTGATAAGGGGTCATCTACTGCCGCTAACGAATTATCTCAGCAATGGGCAGTACGTATGGTAGAGATAAGAAACAAAACAACGAAAAAGTGTAGTAATGCACAGACTTATAGCCTTCATAAAGCAGATATACGTAGTGCTCATCTTCCTACTCGTAGAGGGTGTGGCAATATGGTGTTATGCTACCTCCACGCCATATACCGAGTCCAAGATTGTGGCACGTGTATCGGTGATGGGGGGTGCCGTGAGTGGTGTTGCCACCGACATAAAACACTTCTTCTCACTGCCACGACATAACCGCGAGCTTACGGCACGTGTGGCGGAATTGGAGCAGATGCTGCAAAGAGATTGGGTGACAGAGCTCTCGGATAGCGACTCGCTTAGTGGAGCGTTGGTGGATATAGATCAGTTGCACTTCCGTTACCACCCCTCACGTGTGGTGTCGATGACCACGGGGCGTATGCGCAACTACATAATAATTGACCGAGGTACGGATGACGGCATAAGCGAAAATATGGGAGTGATAACACCTAACAGGGAGTTGGTGGGTTATATCACTGCATGTTCGGAGCGTTATTCGGTAGTAATGTCGGTGCTTAACACAAGCTTTGGTATAGGCGGTTGTCTTACGGAGAACGATTACAGCTGTTCGGTACGTTGGGATGGTGGCTCTACGCACTATGTCGAGCTTATCGACCTATCGACATATGCCGAGCCGAAAGAGGGTATGCTCGTTGAGGTGCGCTCGGAGCGTATGCCCGAGGGTATAGCCATAGGATATATCGAGAGTTATGAGCTGAACCCTTCACGTACAGCATATTCGGCACGTGTGAGGTTGGCTACCGACCTATCTACGTTGGATAACGTCATAATAGTGGAGAATACGCACTATGGCGAGATAGAGGCATTGATGGATGGGGTGGAGTGATGTGAGTAATTAAGCGAATCGAGGAATGTACAGATACATATCATATAGTTGGATGGCCGTCATGGTGGTGCTTGTGCAGATATTTCTGCTCGACAATATAACCATACACATATGGCTGCGTCCCATGATCTTTCCGCTGATAGTGTTGCTACTACCTATGGAGTGGCGCACGATATGGATTATGCTTGTGGCACTTGCCGTTGCCCTTGTTATGGATATATCGCTGGGAGGGGCGGGTCTATACACCTTGACACTGCTCCCATTGGCGGTGCTGCGTCCCTCGGTTATGTACCTTACGACAAACCGTGCCGTGGAGCATGGCGACCAGACATCGCTCCTGTCGCGTCTCAGCTCGCGACAGTTGATGATATACATATCATCGGCACTGCTTATATATCACGCCGTATTCTTTATGGTCGAGGCTCTCTCGTTTGCCAACCCGCTACGCCTGATAATGACGACGCTGTGCAGTACGCTTCTATCGGTGGTTGTAGCATGGCCGATAGTACGCATCTTTATGAGTAAAGTCCGAGGCCGATGAATCAGGTACAAAAGGGATATCGTCGCTATCTGCAACTGCGTGGCGTGGTGCTGCTCGTAGCCATAGTGCTGCTGGGCAGGCTCTTCTATGTGCAGATTATCGAGGACAAATACGACGATATGGCTACGGCAAACATCATACGTCGTCCCGAGATAGAGTATCCCATGCGTGGCGAGGTGCTCGACCGTAATGGTGAATATTTAGTGCGTAACCGTGTATGCTACGATGTTATGGTGGTTACATCGAATATCCCTAAGAGCGGTTTCGATACGTTGCGTCTTGCCCACATCCTCGAAATAACGCCTGAGCGTCTTGCAAGCCAGCTCAAAAAGGCGCGACGTGCGCCACGTGCCCCATTTCTGATTACGGGGTATCTGTCGCAGGAGGCAAAGCTGATTTTCGACGAGGGTAACTTCGAGGGTTTCTATACCCGTTTCCGTACGGCACGTGAGTACCCGCGAAAGATTGGAGGTAACTTGCTGGGATATGTGAGTGAGGTGACAGAGGAGCAAGTGAAGAAGTGGGAGTACTACAAGCCGGGTGACTATATCGGAGTAGGTGGTGTGGAGTCGGCCTACGAGACATTGCTGCGTGGCGAGAAGGGTGTGAGCTACCGCATATACGATACCCATGGAGCACTCAAAGGCTCATATTTCGATGGCGAGTTGGATGTGCTGCCTGTGAAGGGTAGCCAGCTGGTATCGACCATCGATGGCCGTCTGCAGGAGTTTGCCGAGGAGTTGATGGTAGGTAAGGTGGGTGCCGTAGTGGCCATAGAGCCATCTACGGGTGAGATACTTGTGATGGTGTCATCGCCTACGTACAATCCTGACTTAATGGTAGGTCGCCAGCGCAATAACAACTATGCAGCGATGTTGCACGACCAGCGTAATCCGCAGTTTAACCGTGCGGTGAAGGCGAAGTATCCTCCGGGTTCGACGTTCAAACTTGTACAGGGTCTTATAGGATTGCAGGAGGGGGTATTACGCCCTTCGGATAGACATCCGTGCAGTATGGGATATAGCTATGGCGGCCGTAAGATGAAGTGTCATGAGCATCGCTCGCCGGTAGACCTGCGGGATGCTGTGGCAACGTCGTGCAATGCCTACTTCTGCTACGTGTTCAAGGATATAATAACCAACCCGAAGTATGGTTCGGTGCGTAGCGGTGTCGAGAGGTGGAATGAGTATGTGGAGAGCTTCGGCTTCGGACGCAAACTCGATAGCGACTTCTATGGCGAGGGTAAGGGATTTGTGCCTACGCCTGAATACTACGATCGTAAGTATAACGGACGGTGGAACTATGGCTCGGTGCTATCGTGTGCCATAGGTCAGGGAGAGATGGGTTGTACGCCGCTGCAGATGGCCAACCTTGCAGCCATTGTAGCAAACAGAGGATATTACTACCCGCCACACATCATCAAGCATATCGAGGGGCAGGACTCTATCGATGCGCGTTTTTATGAGCGTCACTATACGTTGGTTGATTCCATCAACTTTGTGCCTATCGTCGAGGGTATGTGGCGCAGTGTTAATGTGTGGGGTACGTCGGGTGGCGCACGTCTCGAAGGGTGGAATGTGTGCGGTAAGACGGGAACTGCGGAGAATCCAAATGGAAAGGATCACTCCACCTTCCTCTCGTTTGCTCCCAAGGACAATCCGCGTATAGCCATCTCGGTATATGTCGAGCATGGAGGTTTCGGCTCGGCAATAGCTGTGCCTATAGCATCGCTTATCGAGGAGCTATACCTTACGGATACCATCACTCGTCCACAGCTAATCGAGCGAGTCAAGGAGTTTACGCCAAACTACGCCTACTACGAGAAGATGCAGCGCAGACACGATGCAGAACGGGCAAAAAAGAGTAATTAGAGAGAATGAAGTCACACTATAACATATCTGCGAGAGGAGCTGCAGGAGGCAGTATGTCGCTATTCGGGCACATCGATATAGTGACGCTGATGCTTTATGTGGCTCTGGTGCTTGTAGGCTGGCTCTCTATCACCTCGGCATCTTTCGATAGCGAGTCTGCCGAGATTTTCTCCTTCTCGCACAACTACATGAAGCAGTTGATGTGGATAGGAATATCGTCGGTGGTGGCCGTGGTGCTACTCCTCATAGACAGACGCTATTTTCATATGTTTGCATATCCGGCCTATGTGGTGGGTATTTTGCTGCTACTTGCCTGTCTGGCCCTTGGTCGTGAGGTGAATGGAGCTAAGGCGTGGTTCGAGTTTGGCGGTATCAGGGTGCAGCCTGTGGAGTTCGCAAAGATTGCCACGGCGTTGATGATGGCACGCGTGATGAGCAGCTACTCGTTTAACATCAAGCGTTTTAGCGACCTTGTTAAGGTGGCAGCCGTGATACTTATCCCGTTGGCTATCATCGTTAAGCAGAATGATACGGGTTCGGGATTGGTACTTGGCTCTTTCCTCTTTGTGATGTATCGTGAGGGACTATCCAAGTATATATACTTTCCGGCGATATTTACCGTATTTCTCTTTATCGTATCGTTTATCTTTAAGCCCGAGACGATATTTCTGACACTTCTCGTCTTGTTTGCGGGGTATACGTTGCTTAAAACGGGGGCATGGAAGGAGCATGTGCAGTTTATCTCTATTGTGCTGCTTGCCATAATGCTCCTATCGTCGTTTACGCCTCTCAGTGGCTACGCTGCTATAATGATAGTATGCTCGATAGCTGCTGTGGTTCTTGTATGGATGGCAATAAAGAGTCGAGCTTTGATGCTATTATGGCCGATACTTATGTATGTATATGCTATGCTCTTTGTGCCGACGTGCGACTTCCTGTTTACGAAGCTTGAACCGCACCAGCAAAACCGAATACTTACATTCGTGGGTATGAAGAGTGACCCTACGGGTATCGACTATAACGTAAACCAGTCGCTTATTGCCATAGGCTCGGGTGACCTTTTAGGCAAGGGCTTCTTGCAAGGTACACAGATACGATATGACTATGTGCCGGAGAAGCATACCGACTTTATCTTCTGTACGGTAGGCGAGGAGTGGGGTTTCTTGGGCGCATTGGTGGTTGTGGCACTCTATATATCGTTGATACTACGACTTATGCGTATGGGCGAGCGTATTGGCGAGCCCTTTGGTCGTGTATACTGCTACTCGGTGGCCGCCATACTGCTGTTTCATGTATGGGTAAACATAGGTATGACCATAGGTCTTATGCCTGTCATGGGTATCCCGCTGCCACTTATGAGCTATGGAGGCTCGTCGCTTGTAGCCTTCACGATATTGATAATGATTGCTATACGTTTGGATGCTTCAACGACCGACGATAATATCTATTCGTTATAGCTCAGATGAGAGTAATAAATGTAAAGAGGTATGAATAGTGAACCAGTAATATTTCTTACCAACGACGATAGCTACCTTTCCAAGGGCTTTCGTGCTGCTGTGGCGTTGGCCTCAGAGTTCGGGCACGTCATAGCTATAGCTCCGGATAGGGTGCAGAGTGGTATGAGTCAGGCTATCACAATCAACTCACCGCTCTTTATGCGTGAGGTGCAACGTGACGATAAGGTGGAGATATATGCCTTCTCGGGAACACCCGTAGATTGTGCCAAGATAGCTTTCGACCACATATTCCGTTCACGCAAGGTGGACTTGGTACTCTCGGGTATAAACCATGGCTCGAATGCCGCGGTAAATGTGATGTACTCCGGAACGATGGGTGCCGCTATCGAGGGTAGCTTCTATGGTGTGCCCTCTATAGGTCTGTCGCTCGACGACCACGACCCCGATGCCGACTTCGATGGTGCAGTGAAGTATGGCCGAGAGATTATAGCTAAGGTGCTCGCTGCTGCCGAGAAGCTGCCACGCCCGCTATGCCTGAATGTCAATGTGCCACGTTGCGAGGCTAAGGATATTCAGGGTATCAGGATGTGCAGACAGACAAGAGGCTTCTGGCGTGAGGAGTTCTATGCCCGTAAGGATCCGCACGGCAGAGACTACTATTGGCTTACCGGAGCTTTTCAGAATATGGAGCCCGATGCCGAGGATACCGACGAGTGGGCATTGTCGCATAGGTATGTGGCCGTAGTGCCGGTGCAGGTAGATATGACAGACTACCGAATGCTCTCCGAGATGAGAGATATTATAAAGTAGCGCAGCGATGAGTGGTGTCGAGATATTGATGATTGTAGCCATCGTGATGCAGATCGTCGCAACGGTTATCGCATTGTCGCTTATCAACCAGACTAAGTATAGTGCGTTGTGGATATGTTGTATCATAAGCCTCTGTATGCTTACCTATGAGCGTGTTTTGCAACTTATAACGTTCAGTGGTCGTGAGGTCTCGGATATGACCTATGCCTGGGTGGGTATCATAGTGTCGTTAAGCTTCTCGATATGCGTTGTCTGTGCCCGCTTTCTTGTGCGCCACGTAGACCTCATGACGCTTCACCGCCGACTCCTCGAAAACCGCCTTATGACAGCGGTGCTTAGTACCGAGGAGCGTTCGCGTGCATCCTTCTCGCGTGAACTGCACGATGGTCTGGGGCCGTTGCTATCGTCTGCAAAGATGTCGTTGTCGGCACTCTCCAAGGCAGATATGAGCGATAAGGATCGCGCAATACTTAAAAATACGGCTGCCGTCATTGACGAGGCGATACGTTCGCTACGTGAGATTTCGAATAACCTCTCGCCACACGTCTTGAAGAACTTCGGCCTGGCACGTGGTATAAATAACTTTGTGGAGCGTGTGGCATCTATGCACGACACCCGCATCCTCTTCCGTACGCCGCTGCGTACCGAGCGCTTCGACTCAAATATCGAGGTTATAATCTATCGTGTGGTGTGCGAGCTTATAAACAACTCGTTGAAACATTCGGGATGTAGCGAGATAGTCATAGACCTCAGTTTGGAGGCCGACAACCTACGCCTTGAATATAGAGATAACGGTCGCGGCTTCTCTTTACGTGAGGCTATGGATAGAGGTATGGGATTATCCAATATCAACTCGCGCATATCATCGCTCAATGGTACGTTTAAGCTCGATAGCCATATTGGCGAGGGTATGTCGGCAGTGGCAGTCGTGTCGATAGATAGCGCAATAGCTCACAATGCAGGAAGTGACTTTATTCAGATAAATAGTGATAAAAATGAACGAAAGCGTCGTAAAAATCGCTCTGGTCGATGACCATACGTTGTTTCGTAGCGGACTGAAAGGTCTGCTCTCGCAACACGATAACTACGAGGTAGTAGCCGATGTGGGTAGTGGCGAGGAGTTTTTAGAGATACTGCCTCAGCTGGATGTGGATGTGATATTTATGGATATCTCTATGCCCGGCATCGATGGCTGTGAGACGACACGCCGTGCCTTGGCCGACCGCCCCGAGTTGAAGATAATAACGCTGTCGATGTATGGCGATGAACACTTCTACTCGCTGATGGTCGTTAGTGGTGCTTCGGGCTTCCTGCTCAAAGATTCGGATATCGAGGAGGTATATGCCGCTATCGATGCTGTGGTGGATGGCGACAGCTATTTCAGTGAGGCGTTGCTCGGTACTATGACACGTAATATGAGTATGCTTACCGTGCCCGCACTTAGCGACGAGGATGCACTCTCGGATCGTGAGATAGAGATTCTTGTAGAGGTATGCCGAGGCCTATCTAATCAGGAGATTGCCGATAAGCTCTTTATATCGAAGCGTACGGTAGATAAGCACCGTGCCAATATCCTCGAGAAGACAGGATGTCGCAATACTGCCAATCTGGTGGTGTATGCCATCAAAAACCATCTTGTAGCAATATAGCAAGGCGAGGTCTTTGCTGTAAGAGGTGCAAAATAGAGCCTGCCTAACAGTCGATGTTAGGCAGGCTCTCAACTTCTTTGTACCTATATATTATTTAGCTGACATAGCCTCGCCATCGAGCTTGATGACGCATGTGAGCCAGCCTGACATGGTGTTGGTGATACCAAGGATGGTTGTGAACTCCTCATCGGTACCGATAACGATGATACCATCGGGGATATAAGAGCCAAGGCTCATACCATACTCGATAGCCAACCAATCGACAATAGGTGTCTGTGTTTCGAGGTCGCCACTTGTGGTATCTACGATATATGAGGTAGTACCGATATAGTAGGGGGCATCGTTGATAAAGGCGATACCATTATCTGCCATAGCAGTTACCGAGCCACCATACATCCACATAGCCTGCTTGCTCTGACGGTCGTATGCCACAGGACGCTCCGTAGGTATACCCTCGCTGTCGTATATCTTACCCTTGCCATATACGTAACGGCCCGAAGGCGAGAACAGGTTCTGTGAGTCACCTATTGCCTCGGTAGGGTTGTACTCATCGTCATAGTTGAGGTGTACATACTCATATGGCTGGTTCTCGGAGTTCCAAATAATGCTGAACATATCGAGGGATGTCTCATAACCGAGAATCGAGCGATCGGGAGCAAGAGCTTTTGGCGCGATACCTGCAAGGTAAGATGAATACAATACGTCAGGAATCTCGGGTACAGTAAGGCTCTCGGTGATAAGGTTATAGCAGATGGGGAAGTAGTCACCACAAAGCTGTGTGTAGTATGTGCTGGCAAAGTCCCATACCCAACCTACGGCATACTCGCCATCGGGGGTGATGCTCGTAAATGCACCCATAGCCAAATCCTCGGTGATACCGCTAAGGTCGATCTCGACAACCTTACCATCGATATAGATGGCAGGAACACCATCCATAACGTTCTTGTGGCTTGAACCTACGGCGATACCGTTGTCGGCAACATCGTATAGCTCAAGGTCGCTATGCTCGCTGATGATATCGGTATTCAGATCGAGCATAAACGCGTTACGGTCGTAGGCACCTACAACATAGCGGCCATTATTCGAGATAGCCGACGCTGCCGAGCCGTTGGTGGGATACCACTCGCGGTAGGCCGGTACTTTACGCTCGCCGATAGTCACCTTACTTACCGAAGGCTCCGAATTCTGGTAATTCTGCTGGTCGGCAGCGATAGCCGTAACAGTGATGGTATACTCCTTGCCATATACCAAATCCTGGAAGATTACCGAGAGCTCGTCGGTGCGGGTGGGTGCTGCCGTGTCAAGCTGTACATCGTAGTAGGCAGCAAAGTCGATAGCCTCCCAGGCTGCGATGATGGTATTCTCCTGAACGTTGATACCTACATCGGGTGTGGCGAGCTGATTGGCCTTCTGTGGAGGGTTTTCATTCTCACAGCTCATAGCCATGAAAGCTAAAACGCTGCATAAAATCACTCTAAAAATGTTCTTCATAAAAGTAAAATTAATGTGTCCTTATTTATAATGTGTTATAATCGGTTATAAGCGTGGCAAAGATACACAAATAATTCGCTATTGCAAGTAGCCATATTCATAATAATTCTAAAACAGCCATATTTTGTGCATAATTATTCAGGAATATATGTGGCGAATAGAGAGTTATCTCGCAGTGTTGCGATTAAGCGAGGTTGTAGGCTGCATATGGAGTATATGGAGTGTATCCTTCAAACCGTATCGTTGTCACGCAGGGAACTCTCTAACAAGGCTCTTTTGGCATCTGCCTTGTCTGAAAAATGCTCATTTACGCTTTAGTAAACTCCGTTTTCTCGGCCTGCGAGCAGCTTCAAAATAGCTCTTGCTATACAACTTCTAACAAAAGAGCGTGCCCAACAAAAACTTGTTGGACACGCGCTTCATGATTGTCGGCAGACTTACTCTCTGCACTATCTGCTCTGTTTGTCTGTACGGGAAAAAGTCTGCTCTGTTCTGCTCTGTTCTGCTCTGCTTGCTATCTGCGACTGCGACGCTGCTCACGGTTGAGTGTCTCCTGCTGCTGGCGCAGAGCCTCCTCGTAACGCTCCTGGAACTTCGACTTCTTGCGTGGCTTAGCCTTGGCGGCAAGAAGCTTGGCACGTACCTTCTCGTCATCTACCGTGTGACGTATCGCATACATGATAATCATAGTAAATATCTGCGATAGGAAGTAGTAGTAGCACAATCCCGAAGAGTAGCTGTTGAAGAAGAAGAGCATCATTACGGGCATAAAGTAGACCATCATAAACTTCATCATACCTGCGCCGGCCTGTGGCGTTGTTGCCGCCTGCTGCTTATAGGTTAGGAACGAGTAGCCGAATAGGGCTATGGCCATAAGCAGTGCGAAAAGGCTCACGTGGTCGCCATAGAATGGTATGCTGAATGGCAGGTCGAGTACGCTATCGTACGACGATAGGTCATCGGCCCATAGGAACTTCTCGCCACGAAGCTCGATACTTGCAGGGAAGAAGCGGAACATAGCCCACAAGATAGGCATCTGGATAAGCATCGGCAGACAGCCACCCATAGGGTTGATACCTGCCTTTTGGTATAGCTCCATTGTCGCCTGCTGCTTCTTCATGGCATCCTCCTGACGCGGATACTTGGCATTGAGCTCCTCCAGCTCCGGACGTATAGCTCTCATCTTAGCCGTAGACATATAGCTCTTATATGTCAGTGGCAGGATGATAACCTTAACCAAAATGGTGAGTATCAGGATGATGATACCGAAGTTAAGGCCGTTGTCTTTCAACCAGTGGAAGATAGGAATCGTGAAATAGCGGTTAATCCATCCTACAAGCCAGCCACCCATAGGGATAATATCTTCGAGGTTGGTCTTCTCGCCCTCGAACTCCACGTGGTTGAGAATCTTGAAGTCATTTGGACCGTAGTAGAAGGCGTAGTTGTAGAGATTGCTCTCTGCCGATACGGGAAGTTTGAGGAGTACGTGGTACTCTTTGAGGAAATCTCTACCCTCGTTGGCAGATGCCACAAGACTCATATCTGCGGCAAAGCTATCGGCAGCGATAAATGCTGACGAGAAGTACTGCTGCTTCATTGCCACCCACGACAAGTCGCCCTTGCTCTTCTGCTTGCTCTCGGCACCAAGGTCGTCCCAATCCTTATCCTCACGCTCGTAGTAGGCGATAGTCGAGGTCATATTCTCGTACTGGAAGCCTTGCTCGTTCATCGTGGCTCGGTTGCTCCAATCGATGATAATCTGCTCCTTATCCGAGAGGAATGGTTGCAAGCCGTGCTGCTCGATAGTGAAATCTACAAGATAGTCACGGCTCGGCTCGCCACTGTTGTAGAGGGTATACACATACTTAACCCACGCAT
The DNA here is from genome assembly GCA_017504265.1 of Alistipes sp. GTDB lineage: Bacteria > Bacteroidota > Bacteroidia > Bacteroidales > Rikenellaceae > Alistipes. Next base: position 41,438 of record JAFVRN010000009.1, read on the forward strand.
CCGCAGCAAGCTCTAAGGTCATTGTCACGCGGCTACCCTCGGCTGTGCTCTCCACCTCGCTGTCGAATACGAAGTCGTCGCTCGATACGGGTGTGCCATGCTCGGTGACAAGCTCCATATCGAACTGTGCTGTTGCGGGTTGCAACAACTCGACAAGTTCGGTGCGCTCGCCCTTGGCATACTTGGTGTAGTTCTTGAGCGTAACGCCCGTAATCTTACCACCACGTGTCGAGAAGTCTATCTTCATAACATCGTTTTCTACCGATAGGCTCTCCTCGACCTTGTTGCGTGCTGCAAGAAGCTCACCTCCGTAGGCAAACAGCTCGGCATTATGCTTCTCGGCCTCGGCAATGGAGTCTCGCATCACGCGCTCCTCCTCGCTCATAGCCTCCTCGGCCTTGCGTGCCGCCTCCTGCTCGGCGGCCAACGCAACCATCTTATGCTGCTGCTCTATGGCAACCTCTCTCTTATACTCTGCATACTTCTCGGCCTCGTGTGCCTGATAGAATGAAAAACCGACAAACACGGCAATCATCAATACAAGACCGATAATCGTTTTCTTGTCCATTGTCTTTTACATGCCCTCGGAGGGCTCTTCTTTCATTAGTTAAGTTAATACTTATGTCACACACAACACCGCTTATTTGGCGTTAGGTGTCGTTGTGCTATACAAACATCTCAATAAACGTCGTGCGCCACTACTTATTGCACTGCTCGTCGCGGAATTTGAGAGCCTCCTTGACAAACTGCACAAATAGAGGGTGTGGATTGGCGGCGGTAGAGTGGTACTCGGGGTGATACTGAGTGCCGACAAACCAGCGGTGTGACGGAATCTCCACAACTTCAACAAGACCCGTGTCGGGATTAAGACCAACGGCCTTCATGCCGTGAGCCTCGAAGTCGGCGAGGAACGACGAGTTGAACTCGTAGCGGTGACGGTGACGCTCTACAATATTCTCAGAGCCGTATGCCTCGGCTACACGTGAACCCTCGGCAAGGTGACATGGATAGCCACCAAGACGCATAGTGCCACCCTTGGCCGTAACCTTCTTCTGCTCCTCCATAAGGTCGATAACAGCATGTTTGGTCTGTACCATCTCGCTCGAATTGGCATCGGCCCAGCCTATGACGTTGCGGGCAAACTCGATAACGGCACACTGCATACCAAGGCAGATACCGAAGAATGGAACGTTGTTCTCACGAGCATAGCGTACTGCCGTAAGCTTACCCTCGATACCTCGGTTACCGAAGCCCGGGGCAACCATAATCGCAGACATCTTGCTGAGCTGGTCTGCTACGTTGTCTATGGTAAGACGCTCCGAATTGACGTAATGCAACTTAACCTTAACCTCGTGTACTGCGCCGGCGTGGATGAACGACTCGCTGATAGATTTGTAAGCGTCGGGAAGCTCCGTGTACTTGCCTACAAGGGCAATATCTACCACACTCTTCGGATTCTTGATACGCTCCACAAATGCCTTCCATTCGGTCATATCGGGCTCCTGCTCCGACTCCAAACCGAGCTTCTGAAGGAGTACGCCGTCGAGGTTCTGCTCGTGCATACGCAGCGGCACCTCATATATTGTAGGTACGTCGATGGATTGTACCACAGCCTCGGGGGTAACATTGCAGAAGAGTGCCACCTTGCGACGTATATCCTGGCTTAGGTCGTGCTCCGAGCGGAGTACGAGGATGTCGGGCTGCAAACCATAAGACAACAACTCCTTGACAGAGTGCTGCGTAGGCTTTGTTTTAAGCTCGCCCGAAGCTGCCATGTAGGGGATGAGAGTTAGGTGTACAAGCACGGTATTCTGATAGCCAAGCTGGTAGCGTAGCTGACGTACCGACTCGATGAAGGGCAACGACTCGATATCGCCTACCGTACCACCGATCTCGGTGATGATGACATCGTACTTCTTCGTTGCGCCCAACAGCTGTACACGACGCTTAATCTCGTCGGTGATGTGGGGGATAACCTGCACGGTCTTGCCCAAAAATTCACCGCTACGCTCCTTGTCGATGACACACTGATAGATCTTACCCGTAGTCACGTTATTGTTCTTGGTGGTCTGTATCGAGGTGAAACGCTCGTAGTGGCCCAAGTCGAGGTCGGTCTCCGTACCATCTTCGGTAACGTAGCACTCGCCGTGTTCGTAGGGGTTAAGCGTGCCCGGATCGACATTGATATATGGATCGAGCTTTTGGATGGTTACCGAGTATCCGCGAGCCTGCAACAGGCGTGCTATAGATGCCGAAATAATGCCCTTACCCAATGAAGAGGCAACACCTCCGGTTACAAAAATGTACTTTGGTTTAGATAGTTTCATAGTTAATATATTTTTTGCCATCAGCCATAATGGCTATAATTATCGATCGGGGTCGTTAGTATGCTGCGTTTATGCCTTGCTCTCCTTCTGCTTTGCCTCCTCGGCATCGATAAGACGCACCTTATCGATAAGCTCTGCCATATCACGCTTTGCACGTGCTATCTTCTCCTGCACATCGGCTATCAGCGACTCGGCATTCTTCGACTTAGAGAAGAATCCGATGTTGTTCTCCAAAAGGGCTATGTCCTGCTCCATTTGACGCACTTTGTTGTATAGCCTTTCACGCTCCGAGCGCAACTGGTTGCCACCCTTCATGCTCGATACACGCTCCTTGAAGCGGTTCATCGAACGGTCACGCTCCGATGAACGCAACGAGGCAAACATAGCATCCACTACGGCCTTGTACTCCTTTTGCAGGCTCTCCTTATGCTTGATAGGCACGAAACCTATCTGGCTCCAACGACGCTGGAAGGCTTTGATAGCCTCAAAACCATCAGCCTTGATATCGGCGGCACGCATCTCGGCAAGAAGCTCCTGCTTCTGCTTCAAGTTCTGCTCATACTCCGAGTCTACCGATGCGAAGTGGGCTGCCTTGCGCTCGAAGAACTTGTCACATGCAGCACGGAAACGCTTCCATATCTGGTCGGAGTGACGGCGGGCAACAGGGCCTATCTGCTTCCACTTGGCTTGAAGAGCTATAAGTTCGTCGGTGGTACGCTTCCACTCCTCGCTCGATGCCAGGGCCTCGGCCTGCTCGCAGAGCTCGTTCTTCAATGCGAGGTTGTGTTCCATCTCATTTTTGAGCCCTGCATAGTAGTCACGTTTAAGCTCAAAGAACTTATCGCATGCCGTGCGGAAACGCTCATATATGCGGTTGTTCTCCTTCTTGGGGGCAAAGCCTATGGTCTTCCATACCTTCTGTATCTCGAGAAGCTCCTCCGATGCCTTGTTCCACTCCTTGCGCGATGTTATAGGACGCGATAGCAGCGACTCGGTCTTCTCGCATAGCTCGCTTTTGAGTGCGAGGTTCTTGTTTTGCTCGGCCTTCAACGCCTCGAAATGCTCTTGATGACGCTTGTTGATGCGGCTCGATGCCTCCTTGAAACGCTCCCATAGGGTCTCTTTGTACTCCAATGCTACGGGGCCTGTTTCACGCCACTCGTCGTGTAGCTTCTGCAACTTGCGGAACGACTCCACAACCTGCTGGTCGAGAGCCAAAGCCTCGGCCTGCTCGCAGAGCGATATCTTTATGTCGTAGTTCTTGCGTAGATCGAGGTCGCGCAACTCTTTGTTGATTTTAATGAAGTTGTAGAAGTTCTCCACGTGGAGGTTGTATGTCTCCCACAAGTCCTTCACGTTCTGCTGTGGTACCAATCCGGTATCCTTCCACTTTTGCTGCAACTCACGGAAGCGGGCAAAGGTGGTGTTCATCGTCTCGTCCGAGTTGATGAGCTCTTTCAGCTCCTCGATGATGGCCAACTTGATTTTCAGGTTCTGCTCCTTGTCTGCCTCCATTGCAGCGATATGCTTATCACGCTTATCGCGATATATGGCAAAGAGCTCCTTGAAACGCAACTCCTGCTCGTCGGTAGGGTAGTTGAATGACTCGGCCTCGCCTCCCGCCTCGATAAAGGCCTTGCGCTGTAGCTCAATCTTGGCACGGTGCTGCTTATAGAAAGCTATCTTGATGGCTTCAACCACAGGACGCAACGTCTGCACCGGCTCCGACTCTATCTTCGAGGCGAACAGCGCAATGAGCTCAGCCTCGCCAAGATTCGAAAGGTCATCACCCGATATTGCTGCCTCCCGCTCCTCGGCAATCTCTTCGCCGATATCGAGGCCGGCCTCATCGGCGGCAAGGGCTGCCTCCTCGTCGGCAAACTCCTCGCTCATGGGGTTCGATGTAAGCTCCTCGGTGGGGCATTGTTCGTTGGTCTCTGCCGCAGCGGCAGCGGAAGTGGTCATCTGCGTATCTTCGGCAACAGTGCCGACAGGCTCTTCGAGAGCCGTTAGGTTGATTTTTTCAGTAGCCATCACTTAGCGATTTTTAGTTGATATACTCATACCTTATAGGTATGTAATTCGTGCAAAGATAACAAATCTTTTTCAAAGATAAAAGATATATTCCTATTAATTTCTCATGCCCCATGTCGCGATGTGGATTTTTAGTCCAAGAAGTGTCGTAAATTGCCTGTTGGTTTTGAATAATTACGTTTCGGTTATGAACATAAAAAGATGGTGCCAAAAAGATGTAATTTAGAAAGGCTGAAAAAATGCGTGAAAATTATTGGCAAATCGGGCAAAATTTATTATCTTTGTTGAGTTTTTATACCGTATGGTGCAGATAATCGACACGCAATATCAGACAACTATTAATTTAACACTATAAGAAAGATGGTAATTTTGGTTCTTAATTGCGGTAGCTCATCTATCAAGTATCAGGTGCTTGATGTTTTGGAGACATCGCAGACGCTCTTGGCCAAGGGCCTTGTAGAGCGTATCGGCCTCGCTGAGGGAGACCTTACACACAAGCCTCAGGGTAAGGATAAGTTTGAGATGCACTGTCCTATTCCCGACCACACAACGGGTATCCGTTTGGTACTCGATGCCTTGACACACCCCGAGCACGGTGTTATCAAGTCGCTCGACGAGCTTAAGGCTGCCGGTCACCGTGTGGCTCACGGTGGTGAGTTCTTCCACGACAGCTGTCTTGTGGACGACGAGGTTAAGGCTAAGATTGAGTCGCTCTATTCGATTGCTCCATTGCATAATCCGGCAAACTTGGAGGGTATACTCTCAATGGAGAAGGTGTTGCCAGGCATCAAGCAGGTGGCAGTATTCGATACCTCTTTCCATCACACTATTCCCGCTATCAACTATATGTACGCAATGCCTTACGAGTACTACGAGAAGTATCGTGTGCGTAAGTATGGTTTCCACGGCACAAGCCATAAGTTTGTGGCACGTGTAGGTGCTGAGATGTTTGGTCTTGATTTTGAGAACTCTAAGATTGTAACTTGTCATATTGGTAACGGCGCGTCTGTCACAGCTGTGCTCAACGGCAAGTCGTTTGATACATCTATGGGATTCACTCCTCTCGATGGTCTTGTGATGGGTACGCGTGCCGGTTCGATGGATGTAAGTGCTGCAACATATGTTGCCGAGAAGGAGGGTATGTCCTACAAGGAGCTTGACACTATGCTCAACAAGCAGTCAGGTGTTCAGGGTATTACAGGTATCTCAAGCGATATGCGTGATATCGATGCCGCTTACGACGAGGGTAACGAGCGTGCTATAATGGCTCGCGACATGTACTTCAACCGTGTCAAGAAGTTCGTGGGTGAGTATGCTGCCGAGATGGGTGGCTTGGATTTGGTCATCTTCACAGGTGGTGTTGGCGAGAACTCTCCGGAGTTGCGTGAGTATGTGCTTCGCGGCATGGAGTTTATGGGTATCGAGTTTGACGAGGTGCGCAACCGTGGTAAGCGAGGTACAGATTATGAGATTACCAAGGAGGGCTCGCGTGTTAAGGCTGCCGTTGTATGCACCGACGAGGAGCTTGTTATTGCCAAGGATACATATCGCTTGACAAAGTAGTCTGACGAAACAAAAGGGCGAAACAAAAAATAACAATATAAAACCTAAAACTATTATGATTAAGCATTTGGATGAAATCGTTGCTGCTGCGGTGGCTCGTGGTAAGAAGAAGATGATTGTGGCCTATGGTCAGGATACCCACTCTATCGGTGCTACCGATATGGCTATCAAGGCAGGTTTGGCAGAGGTAACCCTCGTAGGTGACCCTGAGGAGATTAAGAAGTCTTGCGAGGCCGAGGGCGTTGATATGAGCCAGTATACAATCATCCCTGAGTCGGAGGATGTTAAGGCTGTAGAGATTGCAGTTAAGGCTGTACACAACGGCGAGTACGACGTGTTGATGAAGGGCGTTGTTCCTACCGACAAGTATATGCGTGGTATCTTGAATAAGGAGTGGGGTTTGTTGCCAGCAGGTACAACTCTCAGCCACGTTACCGTATTGGAGGTTCCTGCATACCACAAGCTTCTTGTAGTCAGCGACGTAGCCGTTCTTCCTTGCCCTACATTGGAGCAGAAGAAGCAGATTGCAAAGTATCTTATCACCACAGCCAACAACCTCGGTATCGAGAATCCTAAGGTGGCTCTTATCGCTCCAAGTGAGCAGTTGTTGCCAAAGGTAGTCAGCTCGGTTGAGGCTAAGGAGCTTTCTGACCTCGGTCAGGCAGGCGAGCTTGGCAATGCACTCTTCCAGGGTCCTTTGGCTTTGGACGTTGCTATCGACGAGGAGAGCGTTAAGATTAAGAAGCTCACAGGTCCTGTTGCCGGTGATGCCGACTGTCTGTTGTTCCCTAACTTGGAGAGCGGTAACGTATTCTTCAAGGCTTGCTCGAAGTTTGGTGGTGCCGAGTTGGCAGCTATGGTAGCCGGCCCAACAGCTCCATGTGTATTGACATCGCGTGGTGACTCTACCAAGACTAAGCTTTATTCAATCGCTTTGGCTTGCTTGTCAGCAAAATAGGCACAGTAGTAACTTCGAAAAGTTGAAATTATGGCTTATAGCATATTAACAATCAATCCGGGTTCTACCTCTACCAAGGTGGCTTTGTTCCACGATATGGAGCAGGTTAAGACCCTGAAACTTAGCCACTCGGCAGAGGAGATAGCGCGCTTCGCTTCGGTTGCCGACCAGCTCGAATGGCGTTTGGGTATCATCCTCGACGCATTGAAGGCTGACGGCATCGAGCTATCATCGTTGGATGCTGTTATTGGCCGTGGTGGTCTGATGCGTCCTATCGAGGGTGGCGTATACCGCGTAGGCGAGACTATGATTGCCGACTTGTCGGCACCTAAGCGTCAGCATGCCAGCAACCTCGGTGCGCTTATCGCACGTCGCATAGCCGATGCAGCAGGTGTTGAGGCCTATATCGCTGACCCTGTTGTTGTAGACGAGTTGCAGGATATGGCACGTGTAAGCGGTATCAAGGAGTTGCCACGTCGCTCTATCTTCCATGCACTCAATCAGAAGGCTATCGCACGTCGCTATGCTCAGGAGGTGGGTCGTCCTTACGAGGAGCTTAACCTCGTTGTAGTACACATGGGTGGCGGTATCTCGGTATCGGCACACCACCTTGGCCGTGTTATCGACACCAACAACGCGTTGGACGGTGACGGACCAATCGCACCGGAGCGTGCAGGTACACTTCCCGCAGGCGACTTGGTGGATTTGTGCTTCTCGGGTAAGTACGAGAAGGCCGACATCAAAAAGCTGCTCGCAGGTAAGGGTGGCTTGGTAGACCACGTTAATTGCAACAACGTACAGGAGCTCAATGAGGTACGTGCTGCAGGTGGCGATAAGGAGGCTCGCTTTATGCTCGACACTATGGCATACACCGTAGCTAAGTGGATTGGTGAGATGGCAGTGGTATTGAAGGGTAAGGTTGATGCCATTCTGCTTACGGGTGGTATTGCTTGGAACGACTGCGTAAACGATGTTATCATCGATTACTGTAAGTTCCTTGCACCTATCAAGATTTACCCGGGTGAGAACGAGTTGGAGTCGTTGGCCGAGAATGCACTGCGTGTATTGAAGGGCGAGACGAAGGCTAAGGAGTATTAATCTACAAGTGGCTGAAAAGGGGTATTTCTACATTGTGTCATCTTCCGAGAGGCTTATGTGCGCCTAAGCGAACTGCGCTTTTCGGATCTCATAAGGCTGAAACGACATCTTTCGCTTCAATCTCCAAACGGAGAGGAGAAGGCGGCAAAGAGGCGGCTGCAAGAAGGAGAGAGGAAGGCTGCTGTGAGGAGAAGACTGCATGAGGAGTACGTTGCTTTTGATTGCCACGTTGGTAGGTTGTATGCCTAAAAATAGAGAATTATGAAAATTCTTATTATCAACGGTGCGAACCTCAATCTTTTGGGGCGTCGCCAACCCGAGATATACGGATGTGAGAGCTTCGAGGAGTACCTCGGAGCTCTTCGCACACGTTACTCGGAGCATGACATCGACTACTATCAGTCCAATATCGAGGGTGAGATAGTGGATGCGGTGCAGAGGGCAGAGGGTATATACGATGGCGTGGTGCTCAATGCCGGAGGTTATACGCACACCTCGGTTGTTGTGCGTGATGCTGTTGCGGCAGTTAAGCTACCTGTTGTCGAGGTTCATATCTCTTCGATACTCTCTCGCGAGGAGTTTAGACATACCTCGCTTATAGCACCTGTTGTGCGAGGTACGATTATGGGCTTCGGCATGGAGTCGTATCGTTTGGCTGTTGAGTATTTCTTGAAGTAGGGTGGTATGGCAGAGCGTTTGGAGCGTAAGGTGGTGAGCGGTGTTGCTTGGAGCTTCTCGGAGAAGCTGCTTACGATGGTCGTGCAGATGGTCGTAAGCATTGTTGTTGCCCGCAGCCTCTCGCCCGACGACTTCGGCATAATGGCCATACTTACCTTCTTTACCTCGGTTGCTCTTACGATTGTCGATAGCGGCTTTTCGCAGACGCTGATACGTAAGAGCGATGCTACGGATGAGGAGTATGCCTCGGTATTGGGCTTCAATATTGTGGTGTCGCTGCTATTGTACGGGCTGCTTATTCTCTCTACGCCGTGGGTCGCCTCGTACTATGGTAGTCCCGTGATAGCGGATATAGCCCCTGTGCTCTTCCTTGTACTTCCCATCAATTCGCTATGTGTGGTGCAGACGGTGTTGTATACACGTGAATTTAGGTTTGCACTGCTATCCAAGACGGTCTTTGCAGCATCGCTTATAAGTGGTATTGTGGCCGTTGTGATGGCACTTATGGGTTGCGGTATATGGAGTCTTGTTGCGCAGCGTCTGCTGATGATGGGCATCAAGGCCATAGTATTCTGGGTGTTGCGACGCAGACCCTGCTCTTTTGGTTTCAGCCTCTCGGCACTATGTCGCTTAGCTCCATTCAGCCTACGCCTGCTTGCCACCGACCTTATAGCAGCCATATATAATAATGTAGCGCAACTCTTCATCGGCAAGATGCACTCCACGGCGCAACTCGGCTACTATTCGCAGGCGCAGAAACTCAAAGATCTGCCTGTGACCTCCACCGTGCAGGCGGTGCAGGGTGTAACCTATCCCGCGCTATCGCAACTAAACGACGACGATGATAGGTTTCGTGAGGGGTATAGACGTATTCTCTCGCTGTTGTCGTTTGTTATCTTCCCCGTAATGCTCGGCTTTGTGGCCATTGCCGCGGATATGTTTATGTTGCTCTTGGGCGAGAAGTGGATGCCCACGGTGCCATATTTCGAGATTCTGGCACTATCGGGTATGGTATATCCCTTGTCGGTTGTCGCTTATAATGTGTTGAAGGTGCGTAGCGATGGTCGTATCATCGTCCGTCTCGAAGTGCTTCGCCGAGTGGTTATGACCTGTGTGTTGGCATATACCATCCCTCGCGGTGTTGAGTCTGTGGCGTGGGGTATGATGACTATGGCTGTTGTCGATATGGTTATTAATGTTGTGGCAGCCGGACGTTATACCGAATTTGGTATAGGCTCGCTGCTTGGCACTATTGCTCCACATCTGCTGCTTGCCGCTATGATGTTCGTATTGTTGTGGGCACTTAACCACCACTGTTTTCTCTCGATGCACATATCGCTACGCCTGCTTTTGGATATTGTCATAGGTGTAGTGTTCTACCTCTTTGGTGCGTGGGTATCGCGTATCTCGGCACTCAGGGAGTGCTACAAGCTGCTGCGCAATATGCTACGCGGCTAAAAGTGTCTGAATCCCTCCAACTCTATATCGGTAGGTTCTCCATCTTTGAACCATCGTAGGTCGCAGCCGGCGGTTATGCGACCTATGGCTGTCAGCGAGGTCCCCGTAGCCTCGTACAGTGCCGAGGCAAGTCTATCGAAAGAGCCATCTGCTATGGTGAGCAGTAGCTCGTAGTCCTCGCCACCGCTGAGGGCATAACGCAGGTCATAGTCTGTGGGAATAGTGCCTATCTCTATCTCGGCACCTACGCCCGATTGCTCCATGATATGTCGTATGTCGGAGGCTATGCCATCCGATATATCCATCATTGCGTGTACCTCGCTTTGTGCTCCAAGCCAAGCACCCTCTGTGGTACGCGCCTGTGCCCGTTTATGGGCTTTGGCCGCTACGCTGTCGAGCTCTCCGAACATAATGTCTACAAGGCCTTTTGACGATATACCGAGTTTGCCCGTAACACATATAATATCGCCTATGCGTGCTGCCGAGCGACGCTTGATGTTGCTCTTTGGTGCGCGTCCTATGGCCGTTACGTTTATCGTGATATGCTCCTTGGCGGCTGTGGTATCGCCACCGACAAGTGCCACACCTTCGCGCTCCGAGGCCTTGTGGTATCCGCGCATAAAGCCCTCTGCCCACTCACCCTGCGCACTTTGTGGCAGAGCTATGCTTAGGAGTGTCGCCACAGGACGTGCCCCCATGGCGGCTATATCGCTGATATTTACCATAAGGCTCTTCTCGCCAACCTCCTCGGCCGAGGAGGCAAAACGCAGGAAGTGTACATCCTCGACAAGCATATCTGCCGATAATACCATTACCTCTTCGTTGCCGCACTCCACTACGGTGCAGTCGTCGCCTATGGCCTCGAAACCATTGTGCGGTATCGAGGCAAACATCGTGGCTATATCGCCTATAAAGCCAAATTCTCCTTTTTTCATTCTCCAACGTGTTATCTATGCAAAGATACGAAAAAGTGACAAGAAACCAACACTCGATTGGATGATATTAAAAAATTAGGGAGGTTAAGGATGTAGTATATTGAACTCACTACACTTCTTAATCTCCCTAATTTCACTAATCTCAATATCTACTATTTAATCTTGAACTTGTATATAGCTCGAACATCGTATTGCATCGACTTCTCGATATTAAGACATACGCCCTTGCCGTCAGAGAAGCATACTACCTCGGCAATAGAATCACTCACCTCATTTGATGTCCAATAGAATGTCTCCTGAATGGCAGTACCTCCATTGTCTGTGAGAGCCTTGTTAAACTTCTCTACATCAGGATTGTTTTTGAATACGTGTTTGTTGCCACTTACAGCGTCCCAAAGCATATGTAATTCATTTGAGGCTGGGAGATACCATCCCTCGCCATGATCCTCACACCACTTTGCTGCGGGATACTTCTCCAAGGTTGAATCAACATACTTTATCGACATTACATTCTTAGAGCCATCTGCCGGATTGAAACAACCGCACTGTACGTTCTCCGTAGACCACTGTATGTATTTCTGATCCAAAGATACGATGTAGCAATATGTATCCTCGCCGATAACTTTTGTGCCGAAGACGATACCCTTAACGCCATTGTTGTTGTAGAAGGTGCCAACTGCATAATCACCGACAGGTGGCTCAGGCTCGGCTACTTGTTCTGCGGTGATGGTAACCTCATTAGACTCCTTATTGTCGTATAAAGCCTTAAATGTATAGCTACCCGCAGTGGTGGTGCTAAACGTAGTGCCGTTTAGCGCGCTACCATTATTATATATGGCAGCCTGTGAGGTTACATCATCCTCGCCATACTTAACGGTAAATGTAGCAATATCGGTGCCGTCAGCCTTGATTGTGCCGGGCGATACGCTTAATACCAACTCCTTATCCTCAGCTACCTCTGTGGCGGTGATAGTAATCACGTTAGACTCAACGCCGCCCTTTTTCGCCTGGAATGAGTATGTGCCGGCGATGGTGGTCGTAAACGTGCCATTCACCTCGCTGTTATCTGCCAAGTTGATGATTACGAGCGTATCCTCAGTTAGGATATTCTTTACCTCGGTGCTGAATGTTACAGCATCCACACCATCGGCAACAATCGTTGTCTTATCAGCCGACAGCACGATGCTTGCCTCAAGCTCTGTGGCGGTAATCTTTACCACCTCCGACTCTGCATCACCCACCTTGGCCTTGAACGAATACTCGCCGGCTGTGGTCGTAGTAAACTCGGCCGCTGCCAAAGGCTTATTATCTGCAAGGTTGATAATTTCGAAGCCCTCGCTTACAGCCTCGCCATCCACCTTAACCGTGAAGAGAGCCTTATCCTCGCCGTCGGCAACAATCGTCGTCTTATCGGCTACCAGCGTAACAACCGCTGCTGTCTCAGGCTCGGTAGCGGTAATCTTTACCACCTCCGACTCTGCATCGCCCACCTTGGCCTTGAATGAGTACTCGCCGGCTGTGGTCGTAGTAAACTCGGCCGCTGCCAAAGGCTCCTTATCTGCAAGGTTGATAATCTCGAAGCCCTCGCTTACAGCCTCGTCATCTACCTTTACCGTAAATGTCACCTTGTCCTCGCCATCGGCAACGATAGATAGTTTGTCAGCCTCCAATACAATTGTAGGTTTATCATCCTCTACGGGCGTTGCGGTGATGTCTACGCTGTTAGAGAACTCCTCGCCATAAACAGCAATAAAGGTATATTCGCCGGCCTCGGTAGTAGAGAATGTGTTACCCTCGATTGCATTGCCGCTCACTCTGTTGAAGATGTGTACACCCTCGCTGACCTCCTTGCCGTCGGCAGTGACAATAAACGTAACCTTATCCTCGCCATCAGCAACAATCGTACGCTTGTCTACCTCGAGCATAACGACAGGCTTTGGCTGCTCTACATCCGTAGCTACGATTGTAATCTCATCTGATGGAAGAGGATTGTTCTCACACGTAGCCATAAATTTATACTCGCCAGCCTCCGTGGTCGTGAAGGTATTGCCTTCGAGAGGCTCGTTGGTGATGAGGTTGATAATTGTAGAACTCTCAGTTACATCCTCCTCATCGCAGGTCACAGTGAATGTCACCATATCCTCGCCATCGGCCTTGATCTCTGCCTTATCTGCGAAAAGCTGTGGGCCACTGAGCACCGGTGCTTCCATAAAAGCAGTTATAGTCACACTATTTGAGGTATACTTGCCATAGGTCGCCTTGAAATTGTACTCTCCCTCCTCTGTCGTGGTAAAGGTGTTGCCTTCGAGGGTTGAGTTATCTTTGAGATTGATGATAAGGCAATCCTTCGTAGCCTCCTTATTATCTACGTATACCGTGAAGGTGACACTATCTTCACCATTTGCACTAATCTCGGTCTTATTTGCTTTAAGCTCTACAACCGGATCCTTTGGCTCGGTTTTATCTCCGCTCTCATCACAGGCTGCAAAGCCGAGAAGTGACGCTGCTGCGAATAGAAGTAAGAATTTAAGGTTTTTCATATCAGCTATCTGTTGTTCGGTTAATTATTAATCAAAGGCTGTTGTTTGCTGTCGTCTAATGTTGCAGCAAACAACAGCCTTGGTGTAGTATGGCTCTAAGGATGTGGCTTAGAACATATCAGGCGTTACTCGCATCACCTGCTGTGCCTGAGCACCCTCTGCATTTACGGCTTCGAAGAAGAATACGTAGTCAGATGGCGTATCACCGGCATCAAACGAAAGAACGCAACCGGTATCGCTCTTAGCCTGTGTCAGAGTATCGCTGTCTACTGGATAGAGCCAGAAGAATGCACGGATAGTGTTCCAATCCTCAGGATCCCAGTATAATCCAAACTGCTCCTCGTTCCATAGATTTGCACCCTGCTTGAGTATTGTCGTATGCTCGTTTACAAATACCTGGAACTTAACATAGTACTTAGAATCAACCTTCTCGACGATAGCATCGCTTACCTCGATGGTTGGCAATGTATCCTCGTTAGGTGCAAGAGTCTTGAACTCAACAGCCACATAGTTGTAGTCGTATACAGAGGTTGGGTCTTCTACCGAAGGATCCATGTAGAACATAGCCACAACATACTCGTAGTTGGTCTTCAAAGGCTCGTAGTTGCTGATTTGTGCAGCACCCTTGATACCCATTACCTCATTGATAAAGGTGTTGAATGACATTGAGTTGTCATACTCCTGTCCGAGGTTGTACAAACCGTAGTATGCACGCATCACAACCTCCTGCTTTCTGTTGGCTACATACTCCTCGTAATATTTCTTCTCAAATACGTAGTATGTCCACAAAGCATCGTCACCCTTTGATGGGTATACATTAAGCTTGAAGCCCTGGTGTGACACCTCTATCTCCTCGCAAGTAAAGAGCGAGTCAGGATCGACTGCAGGTGCTTCAGGCGTTTTGAACTCATAGCGGAAGAGCTTAGGCTCAAGCTCACCATTGAGAACCTCCTTGTAGCTTTCGAGGTTATATGCAATAGCAACATATTCAACCTCGGGAGAAAGGGCGCAATTCAGCGTTGTAGGGCCTTTGAACACGTGGCTGTCGACATTTGGGTTCTCGTGGATGTACTTGATAATCTCAAGGTCGTTCTCGTAGATACCCCACTCCTTAAGCTCCAATACGGTGTGTACGCGGAAGTAGTACTGATTCTTGCCGCTGTTTGGTGTAGCCTTAGCTACGGCCGATATTGCGGTAATGTCGCTAACCTCGATAGTAATCTCAAAGCTATCGTGGTCAATGCCACCGACAAGCTCGGCTGTGCGGAACTCGTGGCGAGCAACCTTGTCTGTTGCACCATATGCAAAGGCAACTACCGTATAATCAGTCTCGTCGATAAGAGTGTCGCTTGACACGGGGCTGACACCTTTGAGTGTAGCAAAATCATAAACACCTGCAAGTACGTCGCTGATGATTGAAGCATCGTCCTTGTCGGCGATATCTGCCGATACAACAATTCCTGCATAGTAGGTAGCATCCTTGTCCGATGGAGTGACAATAATCTCGGCTGAGTTGGCCGTAACAGAACTCTCTGTAAAGGCAAAGGTAACACCGCCATTGCCATCATCCGATGGTTCGCAGCCAATAGCAAAGATTGTAAGCAATGCTACGCTCATCATTGATAATAAATTTCTCATAGACTTCATAAACATATAAATTAAAATTTGATTATTTCCTAAGTTATTTCCTAAAATTTTACAATACACACTCTTTCCACCTCTTACAATGGGCAAATGTACAAATTTATTTTCTATATACAAGTTTTTTAGTTGTAAAAATTGGAAATTAACTTTTTTTTAGTGAGCGTGCTTGCATATTCGGGGTAAAATAAGTACTTTTGTGTCTGTTTTAGAGCTTTATGAAAGTTCCCCCTATAATATTAAAGTGACTAAATGCGTTTATTATGTCAGACAAATTTGAAGATGCTAAGACAATGAATCAAAAAACTCAGCGACTATCGCTTATACGCAAAATCATTCGCTCGGAGTTCGTGTCGTCTCAGGAGGAACTTATCAGCCACCTTGAAAAGCTCGGCGTGCAGATAACCCAATCGACCTTATCGCGCGACCTTAAATTTATGCACGTGGCAAAAGTGCCCCACAAGGAGAAGGGCTATATTTACGTGTTGCCAAACAATACCCGTAGCGACCTGCATATATCGACAAACATCACAGATAACATCACCGACATTGCCTTCTCCGGCAATATGTGCGTCATAACCACCAAGCCCGGATATGCAAGTGCCGTATCTGTGCCCATCGATAGCAAGGGTATCAGTGAGGTGCTCGGAACAATCGCCGGCGACAATACTATCCTCCTAATCCTGCGCGAGGGTTTCGATATGGATAATCTTATGGAGCAGTTATACATGCTTTTCCCATCTATCCGACACTTATAATTTTTGTGATAAGGGGTCATCTGCGACCTCTCAATCATTGCCCCGAATGGAATGTACGCCAAGTACTATCCATCCGGGGCAATCTCTTTATCGAGGCCACAGCTAACCCCTTCTGACAAAAATTATGGGTATAACCGCTGATTTGGATTTTCGTGATAGCGGCGCATCTGTCGCACCTCAATTGTTGGCTCGAATGGAATGTACGTCAAGTACTATCCATCCGGGGTAATCTCTTAATCGAGGCCACAGCTAACCCCTTCTGACAAAAATTAGGGTATAACCGCTGATTGGGATTTTCGTGATAGCGGTGCATCTGTCGCACCTCAATCGTTGGCTCGAATGGAATGTACGCTGAGTACTATCCATCCGAGCCAACTTCTTTATCGGCGCAACATCTGCACCGCTCTGACAAAAATTGGGGTTTAACCGCTGATTATCCCGAGTGTTGTGGGTTCTGTGGGTTCTGTGGGTTCTGTGGGTTCTGTGGGTTCTGTGGGTTCTGTGGGTTCTGTGGGTTCTGTGGGTTCTGTGGGTTCTGTGGGTTCTGTGG
>JAFVRN010000010.1 GCA_017504265.1 Alistipes sp.
GATACTTGAATATTCCTTGCATAAGATTAGATTTTAATTTGTTTATAGATTTAATAGATTATTGTGTAGGTTTCATTACTTATGATATTGTTTGATATGTATAACTCATTTAACCTTTCTAATGTTTTGTAGCATCATAGTACTTTACGGATACCACTCGCGAGGCAAATATACGAAAACTTTTTAGATAATACCTTAACATCATAAAAAAGAAGGAGCGTGCCCAAACTTTGAAGTGACCCCAAAAGTTTAGACAAAAAACTTTTGGGGTTTCTTTATGCGCAAAAAGCACGATTATGGAGCATTGCTCAAATATATGAGGATGCTCGAAGAAGGTTATTCTATTCGTTACCTTCACTTGAAGTATGGAATAGGTGAAAGTCGCCTAAAACGCTTATGGCTTTTATATCAAGAGCAAGGTTTATCAGTTCTACACCGTAAACACTACACTCAAACAAGTGGAGAATTAAAACAACACATTGTATCGGATATTGAGAAAAATCACTTAACTTTGGTGCAAGCCTCGTTAAAATACGATGTGAGTGCCAGTCGGTTGAGTATTTGGTTAAAGATAGCCAGAGAACAAGGTATAGATGCACTACTCATCACCAAGAAGCGAGGGCGACCACCTATTATGGGAAGACCTAGAAAGAAGAAACCAGAAGAAATGACCGAGCTGGAGCTATTGCGAGTGCGAGTTAGGCAACTTGAAATAGAGAATGCTCTGTTAAAAAAAGTGAAAGCCTTAGTCGAGGAGAGGAAAGCCCGTCTGCGTGCGATTGGGCGTGGGCAATCCGAGAACTAAGGCTACATCAAGATGATTTACTTTTTGCTTTAAGGTGTGTTAATATAGCACGCTCTACTTACTACTACCACACCTCAAAGCAACGAGAGGATAAGTATGCTGATATACGCAAGCGTATCAGCGAGATATTTGCTTTACATGGCAAACGCTATGGCTATCGCCGTGTGTATCAGCAACTACGCAATGAGGGCTACACTCTAAACCATAAGACTGTGCAGCGACTAATGCAGGATATGAACCTCAAATCAAAGGTGCGCAGAGTTAAGTATCGCTCGTATCGTGGAGAGATAGGCAAGACTGCTCCTAATATACTCAATCGTGAGTTTGCTGCTACACGACCTAATGAGAAGTGGGCAACAGATGTTACGGAGTTTAAGGTGGCAGACCGCAAGGCATACCTATCGCCAATTATAGATATGTTTAATGGCGAGATTATAGCCTACACCATATCCGATAGACCCGATTTGAAAATGGTGATGGATATGATGCACTCGGCAAAGCGTAAGATTAAGGATACAAGCGGAGTGATGTTGCACTCAGATCAGGGGTGGCACTATCAGCATATACAATACCAGCAGACGCTGAAAAAGTATGGCATTACGCAGAGTATGTCACGCAAAGGGAACTGCTTGGATAATGCTGTTATGGAAAACTTTTTTGGAATTATGAAATCTGAATTGCTATATTTGCAGCAGTTTTCTGATATGGAAGTTTTCAAGCGTGAGTTGCGAAAGTATATTAACTACTATAATAACGACCGTATTAAACTAAAATTAAACGGAAAGAGTCCGGTGCAATACCGAACTCTTTACCAGTAAAATTCTTTTTATTAATCAGTCCAACTTTTTGGGGTCAGATCAGTTTTGGGCACGCTCTTTATCTTAGAAGTTGTATAACAAGAGCCATTTTGAAGCTGCTCGCAGGCTGGAAAAGCGGAGTTTACTTGAAGTAAATGAGCATTTTCCCAGACAAGGCAGATGCCAAAAGAGCCTTGTTAGAGAACTTCATATTTTAGAAGTTGTATAACAAGAACTATTTTGAAGCTGCTTGCAGGCCGTAAAAACTAAGTTTACTTAGCGTAAAGACCATTTTCGGACAACGCAGATGCCAAAAGAGCCTTGTCAGAGAGTCTCTTCAATAGATCCTCTCCTGTACTATTTGAGATACTTATCCAGCCATCCGAAGAACTCTCTGTTCCATACAACAGAGTTCTGTGGTTGGAATACCTGATGTGCCTCATTCTCGAACGATACAAGGCGTGCATCTATGCCTCGCACGCGGGCTGCCGTAAAGGCCTCCAACGACTGCGTATAAGGTATACGGTAGTCCTTCTCGCCGGTGATAATCATAATTGGGGTATCCCACTTAGCAACAAGTTTATGTGGCGAGTTGGCATACGAGCGCATTGCTGTTGCATTATCCTCGTCCCAATATGCACCGCCATAGTCGTTTGTGACGAAGAAGAGCTCCTCGGTATGGCCATACATCGACTCGAAATTAAAGATGCCGCAGTGCGCGATAAATGCCTTGAAACGACCCTCGTGTACACCTGCCATATAGTATGTCGAGTAGCCACCATACGATGCACCCACACAGCCACGACGCTCCACATCTACCCAAGGCTCCTTAGATACCTCGTCGATAGCCGACAGATAGTCGCGGATATTCTGACCAGAGTAGTCACCCGAAATCTGGTCGGTCCACTCCTGACCGAACGAAGGACAACCACGACGGTTAGGAGCTACAATAACATAGCCCTGGGCTGCCATAAGTTGGAAGTTCCAACGATAGCTCCAGAACTGCGACACGGTGCTCTGCGGACCACCCTGACAGTATAGCAACGTAGGATACTTCTTCGTAGGATCGAAGTCGGGAGGAAGAATCACCCACGTAAGCATCTGCTTACCATCGGTAGTGGTAATCCAACGCTTCTGCACCTCGCCAAACTTGATATTGTCATACACCTCACGGTTTACGTCGGTAAGCTGTGTCAATGCACCCGTTTCGAGATTAACGTCGTAGAGCTCGACAGCCTTGGAGATAGTATTCATATTGGCTACGATACGGCCGGCGGCCATAGTGAAGGTGTTGATGTCATGGTCACCGTCGGTGACAAAGGTTAGATTGCCCGCCATGTCGATACGTGCAATCTGGTGAGTACCACGCCAAGGCACTACAAAGTAGATTGTCTGGTTATCTGCCCATACCACCTCCGTAGCACATAGGTCATGGTCACGCGTGATGTAGTCGGCCTTACCCGTAGCAAGGTCGAATACCCACAGACGCTGCTGGTCCGCCTCGTTACCGGGACGACGCTGCGAGCGGAAAGCTATCTTTTGTCCATCGGGCGAGAATACAGGATACTTATCATAACCCACAAACTTCTCGTCGGCCGTAGCAGCCTCCTTAGAGATGTTACGTGTGGTAGAGGTAGCAAAATCATAGAGGAATACATCCGAATCGGTAGATAGAGCATACTCCGTACCCTTCAACGGCTTGCATGTATACGCCAGCATCGAGCCATCGGGCGACAGACGTATCTCGGCAACATCGAAGTAGGGGGCAAGGGGAGCATCCCACGCCGACTCCTTGCCAATGATATCTACACCCTCCGTAATCTTACCATCCTTGTAGTCGGCAGCAAAGATATGGAGGTATGAGCCATCATCCCAATAGTCCCAATGGCGCACCATAAGATCATCATAGAGGCGCACCTTCGACTTCTGCATATCGGCATACTTATCCGAGCCTTTGAGCGGAGCTACCTTCACGCGCTGCACGTAGAATGCCTTATCGGCGGCTATGCCGAAACCCTCGACATCCTTATCGAATGAGGTAAGCTGCGTAACACGGCCGCTCTCTATATCCATAGCCCACACCTGCGACGAGCCCGTACGATTCGACATAAAGGCGATAGTCTTGTCGTCCAACCACTGTGGCGCACTATTCGACGAGCTGTTATCCGTAAGGCAACGCTCCTCGCCGCTTACCATATCCTTCAACCAGAGGAAGGTGATACCGCGGTTCTCGGCCATATTGTACTGCGTGAGTGTGTAGATGAGCTTTGTGCCATCGGCCGACAGGGTCTGCGCACCGATACGCGACATCTTCCACATAACCTCGGCTGTGAGGCGACCCTCTGCCTTCTCGGCATCTGTCAAGGCATTGTCTATAACAAGAGGCTCGGGCACACCCTGCGCTCCACCATTCTCGCTACAAGCCGTTGCAGCAAGAAACATCGTAAAAGTCATAAGATAGAGTAATTTTTTCATAAATATTGTGTTGTAGTTTTAAGTTATTATCTGCGTTTTTAGTACCTTTGCACAAAATATGGAGCAACACATACAACATACAATACACATAGGTACGGCCGAGATTGCTATAAGCGACATCGAGCCCGATACGCCACGTGCCATAATCGTCGCAGAGGATAATCTCTCGGTTTCGAGAGCGAAAATAATAAAAAAAGTTGAAACAGACAAATATATAACCATCCTTAGCCCCGACCCCGAGGCTACGTTTCAATCCATACGCGAGCAATTCGTAGCTGTTCAGGCGGCGGGAGGTGTCGTAACAAACGAGCGTGGCGAGCTACTGATGATACGCCTGCGAGAGAGGTGGGATCTACCCAAAGGGCATATAGAAGCCGGCGAGAGCAGCTCCTCGGCAGCCATACGAGAGGTACGTGAGGAGACCGGCATAGATGCTGAAATCATTGGCAAAGAGCCACTTATAACCACATGGCACGCCTACGACACCTATGGTCGCTGGGAGCTTAAAAGCACCATATGGTGGGCAATGCGCGCCACAACCGAGCAGACCGCGGCACAGGCCGAAGAGGGCATAACCGAGGCTCTTTGGTGCGATGCCGAGCTTGTAGAACGTAACCTCGAAGATAGCTATCACACAATTAAAAAGGTGGTTGCCGCGTTAGCTCATAAACAAATAAGGAAGATGCTATGAATAAGATATTATGGGTTGATGACGAAATCGACCTGCTCAAACCCCACGTAATGTTTCTCTCGGGCAAGGGCTACGATGTAGACACCTGCAACAATGGCTACGATGCCGTGGATATGATATCGACTACGGCCTACGACCTTGTCATCCTCGACGAGATGATGCCCGGTATGACCGGCCTCGAAACGCTGCCTCTGATTAAGGCGGCACGCCCCTCGTTGCCCGTTATTATGGTTACGAAGAGCGAGGAGGAGAATATTATGGACAAGGCCATAGGCTCGAAGATAGCCGACTATATCATCAAACCGGTGAATCCCAATCAGGTGCTACTCTCGATAAAGAAGAACCTACACTCACAGCAGCTTGTCACGGAACAGACTACGGCAGATTACCGCATGGAGTTCGGACGCATTGCCGCACAACAGCAGGCGGCGACATCATTTGCCGAGTGGGGACAGCTGTATCGCAAGATTGTAGGTTGGGAGATAGAGCTTGCCGGCTCTTCGGACAGGAGCATCGGCGAGGTGCTTAGCTACCAGAAGAACGAGGCCAATCAGGAGTTCTGCAAATATGTGCGTCGCAACTACTACGACTGGATAAATCGCCGAGTTGCGGATGACGAGATTCCCGTGATGTCGCATACGCTGATGCGCCGTCGCATACTTCCCGAGGTGGATAAATCGGAGCATACCACACTGATTCTTATCGACAATATGCGCTACGACCAATGGCGCACCATTGAGCCTCTGCTACGTGGCTACTACGACACCGAGGTGGATGACTTCTACTGCTCAATATTGCCCACGGCTACGCAGTATGCACGCAACGCCCTGTTTTCGGGACTTATGCCCCTGGCTATAGATAAGCTTATGCCCGACAAATGGCTTAACGACAATGAGGATGGTGGTAAAAATATGTACGAGGAGGAGTTTCTCAATCGCCTTGTAACACAGGCGGGACTTAATATAAAGGTGTCGTTCGACAAGTTGGTGCGCCCCGAGGCGGGACGTAAGCTTCTCGATAATATGCAACGCATATACGATGCCCGCTTATCGGTTATCGTATACAACTTCCTCGATATCCTCTCGCATGCGCGTACCGAGACCGATATCATCCGAGATCTTACCGACGACGAGGCCGCCTTCCGCTCGCTGACACGCTCATGGTTCGAGCACTCCGAGCTATACACGCTGCTAAAACTCCTTGCCGAGCGTGGCCACAAGGTTATCATCACCTCCGACCACGGCACAATACGTGTGGATAACCCAGTACGAGTGACCGGCGACCGCGAGACCTCTGCGAATCTGCGATACAAGACAGGTCGTAACCTCGCATATAACTCACGCGAGGTATACGAGGTACTACGCCCCGAGGATGTGCAGCTCCCTTCGGGAAACCTCACATCGAGCTACATATTTGCATACAACCGAGATTTCTTGGTTTACAACAACGACGCAAATAAATATATCAGGTATTATAAGAACACGTTCCAGCACGGCGGAATATCCATGGAGGAGATGATTGTACCCTACGTTGTGCTGAAATCGAAGAGTAAATAGAGTATATAAATATGGAGAAGATTATAACGATAAACTCGCTGGACGAGCTTGACAAGGTCGCACGCAGCGTTATCGAGGCGTTGGGCGATCGTACGGTGGTGGCATTCGATGCCCCGATGGGTGCAGGTAAGACCACGCTTATCAGCCGCATAGCAGCTCAACTTGGTGCCGAGGATGATGTCACCAGCCCCACATTTGCCATTGTCAATCAGTATGAGGGCGAGCGCACCATATACCACTTCGATATGTATCGCATAGAGCGTATCGAAGAGGCGCTGGATTTCGGTTGCGAAGAGTACCTCTCATCGGGTGAGCTATGTCTTGTGGAGTGGCCCGAGAAGATAGAGGCTCTACTACCCGAAGATTGTATGGTTGTACGCATAGAGATTCTTGGCGAGGAGGAGCGACGTTTTGTAATTAGGTAAAAAAGACTAACTTTGCACCTCAAAACAGATAAACTATGGAGAAGTACGAATCAAAACAACAACAGATACACCACCCTGCATCACTTATATTCCCTGTGATATCGCGCCTCGATTTACTCAGCCCCGCAATGCAGGACAAGGTCGAGGAGTGGAGTGCCGACGAGGATAGCTGCACCTTTAAGGTCAAGGGCATTAAGATGGGACTACGTATCGCCGAGAGAGTTGAGAACAAGCATGTTAAGTTTGTTGCCGACGGCAATGGCGTACCCGTCGATTTCAGTTTCTGGATTCAGCTGCACGAGGTTGATGCCCACGACACGCGTATACGTATGGTCTTGCATGCCGAGCTCAATATGATGATGCGCATGATGATAGGCGGCAAAATACAATCCGGCCTGGATCAGGCAGTCGAGGGATTAGCCAACGCTCTTAACAGTTTTCGATAGGCTGACCGACACTGATATTTGGTATAGAGATATTTAAGTATTTCTGTCAGAATAAAAACAAAGAATTTTATTTTTTGCTTTTTTGTTGCAAATTAATACAATAAGACGTATATTTGCACGCCTATTCGGAGATTAACCCTTCGATGCAGGCATTTTAGGAGAGATATTCAAAACGAATACTTGTTATTAATAAACTAAAATAAACTATTAAAATTATGACAAAGGCAGATATCGTAAATCAGATTGCGAAGTCAACCGGCGTAGAGAAGGTGCAGGTTCAAGCCATCGTAGAGGCTTTCATGGATAATGTTAAGCAGGCTATGGCCGAGGGTCAGAATGTATACCTCCGTGGTTTTGGTAGCTTCATCATCAAGAAGCGTGCTATGAAGGTAGCTCGTAACATCTCTAAGAACACTACCATCACCATCCCAGAGCACAACATCCCAGCTTTCAAGCCTTCTAAGAGCTTCGCAAGCGAGATTAAGTAGTTTCGACACAATCAACCAAATAATATTTTAAGTTATGCCAAACGGAAAGAAGCACAAGCGTCATAAGATGGCGACGCACAAGCGCAAGAAGCGTCTTCGCAAGAATCGTCATAAGAAGAAGTAATTTTCTCTTACGCACAGAGAGATGAAGCTAAGGCATCGTCCTTAGCTTCCTCTATTTAGTGAGTGCGGCAGGGATGTGACATCGCCCCACCGCAGTATGTACAACCCGATTTACGTTGAAAATTATGAACAGAGAACTCATTATCAATGTAAATCCAACGGAGGTCTCGATAGCACTATGCGAAGATAAAGTGCTTGTCGAGCTAAACAAAGAACAATGCCAGACAGGCTTTGCCGTAGGCGACATCTACTTGGGTCGTGTACGTAAGATTATGCCGGGACTGAATGCAGCGTTCGTAAACATAGGTCACGAGAAGGATGCCTTTATCCACTACCTCGACCTTGGTGCCAATTTCGAGTCACTACGACGTGTGGTACACAGCCACGAGCCGGGCAAGCGTCCGACAAGAGTCGAGAATATGAAGCTCGAGCCGGCATTAGCCAAGGAGGGACGCATAGGCGACCATCTGCAAGTGGGACAGACCATCATGGTTCAGATAGCCAAGGAGGCTATATCGACAAAGGGACCACGTCTTACTGCCGACATATCGCTTGCAGGGCGCAACGTAGTGCTGGTACCATTCTCTAACAAGGTGTTCGTATCGACGAAGATACGCTCCAACTCCGCAAAGAAACGACTAAGAAAGGTTGCACAGGAGGTGCTACCGCAAAACTTCGGTGTCATAATACGTACGGCCGCAGCCGATGCAGAAGACATCGATATTATGCAAGACATACTCTCTCTTGTCGAGAGATGGAACAAGGCTCTGAGCGTACTGCGCAAGAGCGAGGCTCCCACCCGCCTGATGAGCGAGATGAGCCGCGTAAACACCATTATTCGCGACTCTCTGAACGACACCTTCTCGCAGATAAGTGTCGATGACGAGACGATGTACAACGAGATACGTAGCTACGTGCGTGCCATAAAGCCCGACATGGAGCATTTGGTAAAGCACTACAAGGGCAAGGTATCGATATTCGAGAATTTCGATGTCGCGAAACAGATTAAGTCGTTATTTGCGAAGTATGTTTCACTGCGCAGAGGTGCCTACCTGATTATCGAGCATACCGAAGCTATGCACGTCATCGACGTAAACTCGGGAAATAGAACTAAGGCCGAGGATGATCAAGAGCAGACAGCCTTGGAGGTAAACCTCGCTGCGGCAGCCGAGATAGCACGACAGCTGCGACTCAGAGATATGGGCGGTATAGTCATCGTGGACTTTATCGATATGCGTAAGGCGCAGAGCCGCCAGACGCTGCTCCAAGAGATGCAGAAGCTGATGGCTAAGGATAAGGCCAAGCACACTATTCTGCCACTCTCGAAGTTCGGTTTGATGCAGATTACACGCCAGCGTGTGCGCCCTATCGCTATGCAGGAGACATCGGATGTATGTCCTACGTGTCATGGTACGGGCAAGGTAGAGCCTACGATACTTTTGGAGAAGAAGATCGAGAGTCAGGTGCAGCTCCTTGCGTCGAGCGGATGCAGAGAGGTAACACTCAAAGTGAGCCCCTATGTTGCAGCATACCTCAAGAGAGGCTTATGGTCGCTACGACTTCGTTGGATTTTTAAGTACAAACTCCGCATAGGAGTTATCGCCGACCAGAGTGTCGGTATGATTGATGTGGATTACCTTGACAAACAGGGTAAATCGCTTCTACGAAATGATTAATCGGAGGCGATATGAATCTTCTAAAATCGCTTGTTAGCGGCTCCAAACACGCCAACGAGCTACTAAAATGTTTGGAAAACATAGGCTCCACCGTCCATCTCAAAGAGTTGGTCGGCGGAGCTTATTCGCTTTATGCGGCAGGTATTGTGGAGCGGCGTGGCGGTGTACACATCTTCCTATGCGAGGATCGCGACCGTGCCGCCTACCTTGTCAATGACCTCTATGAGCTACTCGACGAAGAGCGTGTTCACTTCTTTGCCTCGGGATATAAACGCTCGGCAGCCTATGGTGGCGAAGATGCGCAGGGCGTAGTGCGACGCACCGCAACGCTAAATGCCATATCGGGCCTTACGAGTGGATATATCGCCATATGTACCTACCCCGAGGCTGTTGCCGAGGCTGTTGCCGACCGCAGCCGTTTGACGGAGCAGTCACGCACAATCACCGTGGGCGAGCACCTGCAACAGAGTGAACTCGTGGAGTGGCTTGTTGAGCATGGCTTTACGAAGGTGGACTTTGTCTACGAGCCCGGGCAGTATTCGGTACGAGGAGGTATCGTCGATATATTCTCGTATGTCGAATCGAAACCCTACCGTATAGACCTCTTTGGCGACGAGGTAGACTCGCTTCGCCGCTTCGACATATCGAGTCAGCTCTCGGCAGAACGTCCCGACAGAGTCGAGATAGTACCCAACCTCACACGTGATGGAGAGGGCGAGGAGCGTGTATCGTTAGCACGCTTTGCCGAGGGTGCAACATGGTGGATGGAGGATGGCGACTATGCCCTTCGCAAGATTAACGACATACGCAAAAAGGTCCTCGAACAATGCGACGATAGCGAGGAGGCCGCAAAATTGGGGCGCGAAATAACATCACGCCAAACGCTCCTGAGGGAGTTGGAGGGCAGTTCGTTGCTACTGCTCAAAGATAACCTGAGAGAGCGACCCGCTACACATAACATAGCCTTCAACACCACGCCACAGCCATCGTTCAATCGCAACTTCGAGATGCTTGCCGACGACATACGTTGGAATAGCGAGCGAGGATACCGCACCTACATACTCTCGAAGAATAAGGCACAGATAGAGCGTCTGGACAACATCTTCCATCAGGTAGGTCGTCGCAGTGTCGATTTTACGGCCAACGACACTCTGCTGCACGAAGGTTTTGTGGATAACGCATTGAAGATATGCGTATATCCCGACCATCAGATCTTCGACCGCTATCAACGCTACCGCATACGTGGCGAGATAAAGCGTGACGAGCAGATGACCGTCGCCGAGCTTAATGCCCTGAAAATAGGCGACTACGTGGTACATATAGACCATGGCGTAGGACGCTTCGGAGGCCTTGTCAAGCTCAACGAGAATGGTCGCAGCAAGGAGGTTATCAAACTAATATACAAGGATAACGACATCCTCTTTGTCAATGTTCACGCTCTGCATCGTATCTCACGATATAAGAGTGGCGAGGGCGAGCCGCCAAAGATATACAAACTCGGCAACGGTGCATGGCAGAAGCTCAAAGCCACCACCAAGCGTGCCGTGAAGGATATATCACGAGAGCTTATTGCGTTGTATGCCAAACGTAAGGCCTCTAAGGGTTTTGCCTTCTCCGAAGATGGCTACCTGCAACAGGAGCTCGAAGCCTCGTTCAAGTGGGAGGATACCCCCGATCAGCAGACCGCCATCGCCGCTGTCAAGCGTGATATGGAGTCCGATCAGCCGATGGACAGATTGGTATGCGGCGATGTTGGCTTTGGCAAGACCGAAGTGGCAATACGTGCTGCCTTCAAGGCTGCGGTAGATGGCAAGCAGACAGCTGTATTGGTGCCGACAACAATCCTTGCACTACAACACTACCGCTCCTTCTCGGAGCGTCTGCGTGACCTTCCCGTAACGGTGGAGTATCTCAACCGTACGAAGTCGGCCAAGGAGACACGACGCATCGTCGAAGAGCTAAAATCGGGTAAGATAGACATCCTCATCGGCACACACAAGATATTATCCAAGCAGATAGAGTTCCACGACCTCGGACTGTTGGTAATCGACGAGGAGCAGAAGTTTGGTGTAGCAGCCAAGGAGAAGCTCACACAGATGGCCGTATCGGTTGATACGCTGACACTTACAGCCACGCCGATACCCCGCACGTTGCAGTTCTCGCTGATGGGCTCACGCGACCTGTCGGTAATATCTACCCCGCCACCCAACCGTCAGCCTATTGTTACCGAATCACACCTCTTCTCCGAAGATATCATTAGAGATGCCATTGAGGAGGAGCTGTCACGTGGCGGACAAGTATACTTCGTACACAACAATGTCGAAGAGCTGACAACAATTCAGGGTATGCTGTCACGCCTATGCCCCAAGGCACGTATAGGCGTAGGACACGGCCGTATGGCTGCCGACCAGCTCGAAAAGCTCATCATGGACTTCATCTATGGCGAGTTCGATGTGTTGCTTGCCACCACCATCATCGAAAATGGCATAGATATTGGCAACGCCAACACCATCATCATAAACGATGCACACCGCTACGGTCTGAGCGACCTGCATCAGCTGCGCGGACGTGTAGGACGCTCCGACCGCAAGGGCTTCTGCTATCTACTCTCGCCTCCCGACGAGCTTATAGGAGGCGATGCCCGTCGCCGTCTGCGTGCCATTGAGGAGTTTTCCGACCTCGGCTCGGGATTTAATATCGCTATGCAGGATCTCGATATACGCGGTGCCGGCAACCTGCTTGGTGCCGAGCAGAGCGGCTTCATCGCCGATGTGGGTATCGAGACATATCAGAAGATATTGCAACAAGCCATCTCGGAGCTACGCGCCGAGGGTCTTGACACATCGGGACTGTCGCAAGCCGAGAACGATGCGATGAAGGAGATATCGTTTGTCGATGATGCCACTATCGACATCGATGTCGATGCCTCGATACCAGACAGTTATGTTCGCTCGCAGGCAGAGAAGCTACGACTATATCGCGAGATTGACACGATGCGTAGCGACGAGCAATTCGAGGCCTTTGCCACACGTCTTAAAGATCGCTTTGGCGAGCTTCCACAACCTGTACTCGAACTCATCGAGGTCATCAAACTGCGCCGCGAGGCCGTGAACCTCGGTATGGAGCACATTAAGGTGAAGAATGGGCTAATGATAGTACGCTTTGTCGGGGACAACAACTCTCCGTTCTTTAAGACCGACACCTTCCTCAACCTGCTGCGACGTGTTGTTGCCGAGCCGGAGAGGTTTGTTGTCAAGCAATACAATAATAGGCTTTCGATGACCGTTAGAAAGATATACTCCATTGCCGAGGGTGTGGCTATGCTGCGCAGGTTGGCCTCCGAGGCTGAGGGTAAAAATTAGATACGAGTCTAATTAGATACGAGTCTAAGAGATACGAGTCTATGAATCTGATTATCGATATAGGAAACAGCAGAATGAAGGTCGTGGCCATCGAAGGGATGGAGATTCTCGGCACGGAGGTATGCGAGAGCCTTGACACGAAGTGGCTACGACACGTAGTATCGCTCTACCCCAAGGCCTACCGAGCTATCCTATCCTCGACACGTGGCGAGGTAGAGCAGGTGGAGGCCACGCTGCGAGAGTGCATCGACAGCGTTATTAGCTTCCGCCCCGGTATAACCCCCATTCCCATCGGCAACGACTACCTCACGCCCACGACATTGGGTGCCGACCGCCTTGCCGCTGCCGTAGGTGCAGCAGCACTATATCCCGACAGCGACATAATGATTGTCGATTTCGGCACGGCAATCACCATCGACTATGTGGAGAACGGCATCTTCAAGGGAGGTAACATATCGCCTGGTATGACTACCCGTTTTAGAGCATTGGCCGACTACACCGCCTCGCTACCTCTATGCTCGGCAAGTGACGAGCAACTGAGCTACGGTCGCACCACGCAACAAGCCATAGAGCAAGGTGTGATGCAGGGTATAACACATGAGATTGAGGGATATATTGAGGCTTTTTCGAAGAAAAAGGGCAAAAAATACATAATTTTTACCGGTGGGGATGCAAAATATTTTGCAATGCGAATTAAAAATGCGATATTTGCAGACTGTGAACCGGTAGTATACGGACTGAGCAGAATTTTGGATTACAATGCAGTTTAGATTTAACACTACATACCGAGTATTTTGGGTGGCTGTCGTCGCTTTGCTACTGCTACCGCTAAGCGTATCGGCACAGACAAGCAGTGTCAATGCCTACTCGCCATACTCGATGTATGGTCCTGGTGAGTTGCTTACACCCGGAAATGTGCAGATGCGCTCTATGGGCGGCATCGGCATAGGTCTGCGTGCCTTGGGTCAGATAAACACCCAGAACCCTGCATCGGCAAGTGTCATGCCCCGCAAGAGTTTCCTTCTGGATTTTGGTTTCGACGGCACACACTATCGCAACAGCCAGCCTAAGTACAACTCGACGGGTGCATATCTCAACACCGCAAAGACTGCATACAACACCGTAAATATCCACAATATCGCACTCTCGTTTCCTTTGGCCAAAGGTCTCGGCACAATAATCTCGGTAGCACCATACAGCAGTGTGGGTTACAAATTAAAAAACACCGACGAACAAGAGGATAACTGGGCAGATATAGGCCGTGTTCAGTATCTGCACGAAGGCGAGGGTGATATTACGGAGGTAAAACTTGCCATAGGCTGGGCACCGTGGAAAAGGCTCTCGATAGGTGTGGCGGCAAAATACTACTGGGGAAATATATCTCGCAGCTACACTACGGCCTTTACAAATGTTATCACAGGCTCGGGCAGCTACGCCTCAACGGTAGGCCGCGACCGCTATGTTGTAAACAACTTCAAGATGCAGGTAGGCTTGCAGTGGAATATCTTCCAGAACGACAACCGTATGCTCACCTTGGGTGCCACATACGACCTCGGCGGCAAGCTTAACCCCAAGCGTGATAGTTACGTCTACAACGACAATGTTGTAAATACGATTAACCCCTACCCTATTCGCGACCGCATAGAGGCTGTCGAGCTACGCGTACCACATCAGGTGGGTGTCGGCCTATATTACGTCGATAGAAGTATTGCCTGTGGTGTGGACTATGTATATGCCGCATGGGGCTCGTCAAACGAGGGATATAGCGAGGATATAAGCAACCGAATGGATGTGGTGGCATACACCAACACTCACACCATTAAGGCAGGTATTGAGCTTACACCGCGTCGTACCGATGTACGCAACTACCTCAATCGTATGAGCTACCGCTTAGGAGCGCGTGTAGGCAACTACTACCAGACATTCGCCGGTGAGAGGGTAAACCAACTTGCCATCACCGCAGGTATAGGTCTTCCCGTGAAGATATGGGGAGCATCCTCTATCAACATAGGCTTTGAGTATGGCCGAAGCTCATCCCCCGGCACACTGGATATGGCGGGACAGAAGGTGGGACTTGTAACGCAGAACTACTACAAGGTGGCAGTAGGCATCAACATCTTCTCGGCCGACATCTCAGACTACTGGTTCGTACGCCAGAAGTACGATTAACGGAGCGTGAATAATTGACAGAAACAAACAATAAAACTAACATTATGAAAAGTGTAAAATTTCTTTTGGCTGCCGTAGCCGTATTTATCGGTATGTCGGTATCGGCTCAGGACTTCAGCGATGATGTCAAGTATGGTATGTGGGGCGCAACAAACGAGGAGCGTGCATCGAACATTGGTGCGAGCAACTACCTCAAAGATGAGCTCGAAGCAAAGAACTTCGACGCTGCCACTGTATACTTGCAGCAGTTGCTCAACAACTGCCCCGGAGCATCGCAGCAGACCTTTGCTCGTGGTGTAACCCTCTACAAGAATAAGGCTAATCGCGCCCGCACCGTAGAGCAGAAGAAGATGTATATCGACTCTATTCTTCTTATCTATGACCTTCGTTTGGAGTACTTCGGTAACCACCCAAAGAACGGTAAGGACTACATCCTCGATATGAAGGCACGCGATATGTTGCGTTTCTGCACCACAAACCGTCCTTTGCTTCGTGAGGGTTTGAAGGCTGCCGTAGATGCTGCTATCGAGAGTGGCCGTATCCACCACGATAT
The DNA here is from genome assembly GCA_017504265.1 of Alistipes sp. Lineage (GTDB taxonomy): Bacteria > Bacteroidota > Bacteroidia > Bacteroidales > Rikenellaceae > Alistipes. The sequence continues at coordinate 15,567 of JAFVRN010000010.1, forward strand.
TGCATCGAGCTACTTCAAGTATCTCTGCGAGGACTTCGAGTATGATGACAACGTAACCAGCGATATGATTCTTTCGGAGTACGAGCGTCTATCGCCTATCTTCGCTGAGGTATCGGCCGAAGATGAGCAGTATAAGGATATCTTCGAGACAAGCTTCGGTACCAGCGGTGCTGCAAGCTGCGAGAACCTCGAGACACTATTTAGCGAGAAGCTCGCTGCAAACCCCGACAGCGAAGAGCTCCTGGCACAGGCCGTGGCACTTATGTCACGTGCGCAGTGTACCAGCGATTTCTTCTTCGCAACAACCGAGAAGTATTACAGCGTTAAGCCTTCGTCGGAGACTGCCCTCTTCCTTGCACAAGGCTTCCAGAACCGTGGCGAGAACGACAAGGCACTGAAATATTTGCGCGAGGCATTGGCCGTTGAGACCAACCCATCAGCCAAGGAGCCTCTGTACGTACAGATTGCTCTTATCGAGATTGGCGGACATAACTATGCGGCAGCAGCCGAGGCAGCACGTGAGCTCCGCAATATCAACCCCGATAACGGCTACTCATACTTCATCCTCGGTCAGTGCTATGCATCGACACCATGTCAGGAGGATAAGGTAGGTGGCACTTCGGTATATTGGGCAGCATACGACGCTATGGCACAGGCTGTAAACCTCCTCAAAGATGAGCCAGAGGTACAGAAGGCGGCACAGCAGCTTATGAGCGCATACCGCAGCGCATTCCCTGTTCAGGAGAGCTGCTTCTTCGCAGAGCTTACTCAGGGTGACCGCTACACTATCCTATGCGGCTTCGCTGCCGGACAGTCTACTACGGTTCGTTACCGCTAATAGCTTAGACCGGTAACCGACGGTTATGTATCGTAACATTATAATACGTTATGCAGTGTTAGCACTCTCCATACTGGGGAGTGCTACGTTGCTATACTCCTGCTCGGGAAAGGGTGACGCCGTTGTCTACGACTACGAGACGCTACTAACCGAGTCGAGCGAGAATCGTACTATAACAATGATGGAAAATGGACAACGCTCCTACATCTTTACGACACCTCTAATCGAGGGTTACAGCATGGCAACCAACCCATATCAGGAGTTTCGTCGCGGTATAGAGATGACCACGTTTACCTCCGACTCCCTATCGCTGGTAGATGTCATCATCACGGCAAACTATGCCATATACTACGAGAAGCAGAAGCTATGGGAGGCAAAGGGTAACGTCATCATCAACAAGTTCAATCGCAAGGCAGAGAGCCACGAGATAACCGACACCACGAAGGTGTATACGCAGCAGCTCTTCTGGAACGGAATAACAAAGAAGGTATACTCAAACGTAGACACCAAGGTGCTGCAAAAAGATGGATGGCACTTTGGCGTGGGTTTCGATGCCGATGAGGATCTAAAAAACATCCATTTCCGTAAGTACAGCTCCGAGATAGAGTTCGAAATGCGCGAGGCCGAGCGTCGCAACGACGACGAGGGAGCGACCGGTAGCGAACATAGCAACGAGGCCGCGAAGGGAGCGAAGGGAGCAAAGGGGGCGAACAGAGATAGCGATGTCAAGACGGCGGGCAAGGATAACTCCTCTAAGGAGAGTGACAGCCGAGCCACAAGTGTAAAGAGCACGCCTCAGAGTACCGGCCGCAAGGGAGGCTTCGATAGAGGTGTGCCTCAGAGACCACAGAGTGCCACTGCTACACCCGAGGCCAAGGTCGCACCTCCTACCAAGGGGCTATCAACAGGCATAGAGCGTCCGCAAGTAGATCAGCAGCGAGCTGTGCCCACTAAGGCCACGATAAGCCGTGAGGCAACAATACCCAAATCATCAACGGATGACCCGACATCGTTGCAGACCTCAACCGAGACACTCACACCTAAGCTCGATGTGGAGCGTCCAACCACCAATGAGCAAAAATAGCTATCATATAGGAAGATACCACACATAATAATTGATAGAAGAAGGGGGGGGGGAGATAAAAGATAAATGCCCAGCAGATAACCTCAACTACGTAACAAATAAATGATATGGGGACAACAGTGATAACAATAGCCGTGATGCTGCTCTTCTCGGCATTCTTCTCCGGTATGGAGATTGCATTCCTTGGACGCAATCGCCTGCGCGAGGAGATTGACCGAAAGCAAAATCCGTTGTTTGACCGTATTGCCGAGGTCTTCTCACACAATGCCGGCAACTACATAACCACAATTCTTGTGGGTAACAACATCGCTCTTGTAATATACTCCATGTCGATGTCTACGCTGCTTGTAGAGCTGTTCAATATGGAGAATGCGCTGCTACAAACAATAGTCTCGACAATCGTCATACTCTTTATCGGAGAGTATATTCCCAAATCGGTATTTAAGCGCAATCCCAACTTCTACTACTCGCTGTTCGCACCCGTCATCTATCTCTTCTATATTATATTATACCCCATATCGCGCCTAACCACGCTTATCTCCTATGCTCTGATACGCCTTACAGGTAGCCGTGTGGAGCAACGCGAGGAGCCTACGGAGTTCAACCGCAACGACTTGGCATCACTTGTCGAGGCCGACAACGTGGAGGTGCAGCAAGAAGATGAGGAGGATATCCGCCTCTTCCAAAATGCCCTCGACTTTGCCGACCTCAGAGTACGTGACTGTATGGTGCAGCGTGTCGATGTTGAGGCCGTAGACTTAGAATCGACGACCATCGAGGAGCTCACCGCACGCTTCGTCGATACCCACTTCTCGCGCATCTTCGTATGGCACGACACCATAGACAACATCATCGGATATGTCAATTCGAAGAGCCTTTTCGAGAGGCCGGAATCCATATCCGACATCCTTATCAAGACTATATATGTTGCCGAGACCATGCCCCTTCAGGCTATGTTGGAGACCTTCACGAAGCGTAAAGCGAGTATCGCTGTTGTCATCGATGAGTTTGGCGGCACGGCAGGTATCATCTCGTTGGAGGATGTCTTGGAACAGATATTCGGAGAGATAGAGGATGAGCACGACGTGCAGGAGAGCATAGAAAAAGAGCTTGGCGAGGGTGAATGGCTCTTCTCGGCACGCCTCGATGTGGAATATCTCAACGAGAAATACGACCTAAACATCCCCGAAGATGACGAGTACGACACCTTGGCAGGATATATCATAACCGAACACGGAGGCATACCTCACGAGGGCGAGGAGCTAAGCATTGGCGAGTTCGATATAAAGATTATGCGCCGCGAGCAATCACGTCTGGAACTGATATCGCTCAAGAAAACGAGCAAAAAAAGCAGTTAATGTGGTGTATATTAACAAAAAATTACTACCTTTGGGGGTTTAATTGAATATAACGATAAATCAATAAATTTTTATGGCAACATTAAACACACTAAGAACCAAGTACGGCATTGTGCTTTCAATAGTCATTGCCATCGTACTTTTGGCATTTATTCTTGGCGATCAGCTTAGCTATCGCGGTGGCAATCAGGAGATTGTAGACGACACTGTTATGATTGTTGATGGTAACGAGGTTAAGGCATCGGAGTATGCAAACCTCTATGCTTACCTCTCTGACGCTCTACGTAACAGCGGCATCTCACAGGATCAGATTGCAAATATTGTAGCAAGCACCTTCATCTACGACAAGTTCACAGCACCGGCACTTGCAGCAGCCGGTCTTGAAGTGACCCCTGCCGAGATTGATGCTTATGCCAAGAGCTTTGGCGAGATGACAGCATTGCAGCTTCAGCAGTATGGCTGGCCAGCTGACCAGATTGAGCCTATGGTACGTTACCAGTGGGAGTTGGAGTCATTGACAGCTGTACAGACCATCGCACAGCAGAAGCTATCATCTATCGTTGCTGCCAGCAACTATGTAAACCGTCTTCAGATCGAGAAGAAGATGCGCGAGGAGAACCTCACATTTGATGGTCGCTACGTTATGGTACCTTACAGCGCAGCCGGCGAGGTAGAGGTTAGCGAGGCCGAGATCGATGCATACTATGAGGCTAACCGCACCGAGAACCCTCAGTTTGGAGCACGCACCCTCAGCTATGTAACATTTGAGGTTGAGGCTACCGAGGAGGATAAGGCAGCCGTAGAGGCTTTGGTAATGGGTGTTGATAAGGAGGTTGCAGCTGCAGGTGGCGACATCGATGCTATCAAGCGCGCTGTACGTGCCATCGGTGGCAAGGCCGACACATACAAGCTGCACAGCTCACTCGATGCCAAGGTTACCGACGCTTTGAAGAGCAAGAAGCAGTATGGTCCTGTTCTTGAGAACAATGCTTGGAAGGCAAGCTACCTTCTTTCGGATGTTACAGCTCCTGCAAGCTACGAGTTTGAAGTTGCAGTGTGCAACAACGTAATGGAGGCTAACGCTCTCGTCGAGGAGCTCAAAGCAAATGGCGGTGACTTCTCGAAGCTCGCAACAGCAGTAGACGTAGATACCGACAGCCGCGCCATAACAGCTATGGGCAACACCGAGGCTATGCCATTCATCAACAGCAAGGTAGGCGACATCTTCACATATACCTACAACCACAAGCCTGCGGTAGTTAAGATTACCAAGCTTGGCGACAAGGATCGCTTCGTGCTTACTGCCGATGTTGAGAAGAGCATCGCAGCAAGCGAGGATACACGCAACCGCATTGCTACAAACGTAGACAACTTTACTAAGGCTGCCGGCGAGAGTGCCGAGAGTTTCAACGAGGCTGCTAACGCTGCCGGCTATCAGGTGCTTGCAACGACAGCCAACCGCAACGACTACAATCCTAACTATGGTATGGGTCGTAACGTACGTGGTATAGCCAACTCACGCAATATGGCTGTTTGGGCTTACAACGCAGCTGTTGGCGAGAGCAAGACATTCCACATTGGCGATGTTATCTACGTAGCTATGGTAACAGCTATCGACAACAATGAGTATGCACCAAAGAACTCATCACTCATCGAGCGCACCATCAAGCGTGACAAGCAGTACGATATTCTTCGTTCACAGCTCACTATGGATACAACCCTCGAAGGTGCTCAGAATGGCACATTCAGCGGTGTTAAGTTTGCTGACAACAACGTAGACGGCAAGTACGAGGCTGCGTTGGTAGGAGCTATTGCCAACAGCCGTGAGACAGGTGTAGCTACTGTTGTTAAGGGTCAGACAAATGCCTTCGTATTTGTTGTGGACGCTATCAATGGTGAGATTGATGCCGAGGCTATCGAGGCTGAGCGCACTCCTCTTATGACTCAGCGCGAGAACGTTATGCGTCAGGTAGGTGCTTCGGCTCTTCTCTACAAGGCCAACATCGAGGACATGCGTGGCGAGGCTCAGTTGTAGTAGTCGAACATAATAGATATTAGTAGAGGTGCCGCCAATTGTGGTCGGCATCTCTACTTTGTTTGGTGGCAAGGATAATGTTGTTTGCGGGCATAGACTATTTGGTATATTTTTAGTACCTTTGCCTTATCTATATTAAAATAAGGCATTATGGCAACAATCAAGACTATCGGTATACTCACCTCGGGAGGTGATGCCCCGGGGATGAATGCAGCAATACGTGCCGTGACACGTGCTGCTATCTATAACGGCTTTCGTGTGATGGGCATCAAACGTGGTTACTATGGCCTGGTATACAACGAGATAGGGGAATTCGACACTAAGTCCGTAAGTAATATCATTCAGCAAGGAGGCACAATACTGAAAACTGCCCGTTGCAAGGAGTTTACCACCGTCGAAGGTCGCCGTGCCGCTTATGAGAATATGTGTCGTCACCAGATCGATGCATTGGTTGTCATCGGTGGTGATGGCTCGCTCAGCGGCGCACGTATCTTTGCCGAGGAGTACAACATAGCGATTGTCGGCTTACCAGGCACCATCGACAACGACCTTGGTGGTACGGATAGCACCATAGGTTACGATACGGCTCTTAACACAATAGTCGAGGCTGTTGATAAGATACGAGATACGGCGACAAGCCACGAGCGACTATTCTTTGTCGAGGTTATGGGACATATGGCCGGCTATTTGGCACTTAATGGTGCTATAGCCTCGGGAGCCGAGGCCGCCATCATCCCTGAGATGGAGACTGAGATAGACCAACTTGCCGACTTGGTGAGCAGAGGTTTCCGCAAGAGTAAAAATTCGGCTATCGTCCTCGTTGCCGAGAATCCCGAGACGGGAGGTGCTATGGGGCTTGCCGAGCGTGTCAGAAGAGAGTTTCCCGAATATGATGCACGTGTCACTATACTCGGACATCTGCAACGAGGAGGCTCACCTACGGCTGCCGACCGTATCCTTGCCTCACGCATGGGAGCGCAGGCTATCACCGCACTTATCGAAGGTCAGCGCAACGTGATGATAGGCATACGCAATGGTGAGTTGGTATACACACCCTTTGCCCAAGCCACAAAGCATAAATGCAAGTTAGATGCAACGGCAATCGAGATAGTGAAGATGCTATCTATATAGAGCCGTCATAGATAATGTATAAAGAGCCTATATTTCTACCAATATAGGATTTTGGTAACACATAACCCTCCCCAATGAAGATACAACGTATAGTCGCTATAATGCTTACCACGCTACTCTGTGTGGGTGCAGCATCTGCGCAGAGTAACAGGCATAATAAGATAGGTAACGATAGGTTTGCCATCAAGCTACAGCCGTTTATGGGTGGCTATCTTATGGCCAGCAGCAACCTCAAAGAGATTAATCCCAATGGGCCTGTGGGTATAAACTTCGGCATCGAATTTCCATCGACACGCCAACGCCCGTGGCAGCAATACCTCAACGACCCTACCGTAGGTCTTGGTATCTCGTATATCGACTTTGGTGCTAAGACCATGGGTAAAGGCGTCGCTATGTACCCCTACATTATGATAAATGGGGTTCGCTCAGAGCATTTTCATCTGAAGGTAAAGCTCGGCTCGGGACTTTTGGCCCTCAACGAACATTACTATACGACACTCGATGAGCCTACGCCCAACAAGACCTTCTCGACAACGATAAATGCCTACCTCACGGGAGGCCTTAACTTTGAGTTTCCTATCACCCGTAACTTTGCCATAAATAGCGAGTTAGGATTCTTTCACGCAAGTAATGGCCGTACTAAGGAGCCTAATAAGGGAGCTAATGTACTCTACGGCGGTGTAGGCCTTGTGGCGACAATCAATCCCGAAATCGAGGAGTACGAGCCGATAGAGTTCCCCGATCTACCCTATAAGTGGAGCTTGAATATCACCGTATCGTCGGGCATACATGCTGCCGATAGTAGTGATTCTCACCGCTTTTTTATCCTCACTTCACACATAGGAGCCATATACAGCACCTGCAACTGGCATGGCATAGGTCTTGGCGCCGACCTATTCTACAACGATGCCATAGGCAATAAGGATAGCAACCGAGGCATGTATGTCACTACGGAGGATAATTGGCGCAGAATGCGTGGCGGCATATCTATAAACAACGAGTTCAAATTTGGCAATTTTACGGCTATGGTGGACTGGGGAGTATACCTCTTCAATCCTGTACGTAACCTCTATGACAACGACCATCCTATATATGGTCGCGGGCCACGTCCCCTCTTCTATAAATCGACAGAGGTGGGCGTGGACGAGGCCTTCCACTATATACGCTTCGGCGTAAAGTACCGCATTTGCGACAACGTATACCTTCAAGCCCTTGCCAAGACTCATATGCACATATGTGAGTTTATAGAGTTTGGAGTAAGCTACCAGATACCATTTATCGAGAAGAGTAAGCGTCATAATGGCAAGGTTGTATTCCACCATAAACGAAATTGGTGGAAGGAGTACTAACGATATGTAATGAATAGGAAAATATAAAGAATGAATATGAAGAGTGTGATTGGTATTGGTAATGCACTTACCGATATGCTTGTCAATCTATCAAACGACGAGGTTCTCGCACGTTACTCTCTGGCTAAGGGGTCGATGAGTCTTGTCGATGGCGAGCTGCAAAACGAGATATCTAAGTTCGTGGCCGGCTGTCCCCACTCCCTATCGTTGGGCGGCTCGGCAGGCAACACCATACGAGCAATGGCCCGTCTTGGCACACGTGTAGGCTTTATCGGCAAGGTTGGAGAGGATGGCACAGGCGAGTTCTACGAGCAGGCACTGCGCAACACGGGTGTCGAACCCTTCATACTGCGCTCCGAGCAACGCTCAGGCAAGTGCGTATCGCTGGTATCCAAGGATGGCGAACGAACACTTGTCACACACCTCGGTGCTGCTGCCGACCTGCATAGCAGCGATATAGATGCCTCGGTGTTCGAGGGCTACGACTGTCTATATATTGAGGGTTACTTAGTGCAGGACCACGACCTTATACGCTCGGTGATGCGTAGCGCCAAGGCTCACGGCTTGAAGGTGGCCATCGACCTTGCCTCGTTCAATGTCGTGGAGGAGAATAGAGATTTCCTAAACGAACTCGTTGAGGAGTATGTAGATATACTCTTTGCCAACGAGGATGAGGCACGAGCCTTCACCCTTGAAGAGGAGCCCGTAAATGCCTTGCAGCAGATAAGCCGCAAGTGCGAGCTCGCTATCGTAAAGATTGGCACACGTGGCGCGCTTATCAAGCGTGGTGACGAGGTTATCCACGTCGGTATTATGGCTGCAGCCAAGCGTGTTGATACTACGGGAGCGGGTGACTTCTATGCAGCAGGCTTCCTCTCGGCACTATGCGAGGGTCTCGATCTAAGAGCGTGCGGCACCATAGGAGCTATCGCCGCCGGTAAGGTTATCGAGGTTGTCGGCACAACCTTTGGCGAGGAGGCGTGGCAAGATATATTTAACCTACGAGAGAGAGTACGCAACGAGCGTTATCTCTTCTAAACGCAAACAATAGTATGGAGATATACCTCATAATTGCCATTGTGGCCATCGTTGTTATGGCCGTTGTGGGATATGTTGCAGGACGACGCAATGGCAGTAGCGATGTGGATGCTGCACGTATCGGACTATACGAGCAGCAACTCGCCGATAGCAAAGCAGAACTTACGGAGCGTGACCAGCGCATCGAACGACTTCTCGACGATATAAAGAGCATCAGCTCGGAGCGCGACGTATATCGCACCAGTGCCGAGAATATGCAACTTCGCTTAGAGGAGCAGCGTAAGGAGCATCACGACGCACTCGACAAGCAGTATAAGACGCTCAAAAGCTCATTCGACGAGCAGCTTGCTATGCTACGCGATATGAACAAAAAACAGGTGGAGGATCAACTCGCCCTTATCAAAGAGCAGATGCGTTCTACATCGGAAGAGGTGCTAAAACAACGTCAGAGGGAGCTTGGCGAACGTAACGTAGAGCAGGTGTCAAAGATTGTAGACCCACTGCAACAGAGTCTTCGCCTTATGCGTGAAGCACTTAACGACTCCAAGGAGAGGCATCAGGAGGCTCTGCATCGCCTCGATGCCACCATTCAAGCCAATATGAAGAATAGCCAGACGCTGGGCGAGACGGCCGAACGCCTTACACGCGCACTCACCGGAGAGGTTAAGGTGCAGGGTAACTTCGGAGAGTTGAAATTAAAGCAGCTCCTCGAAGATCTGGGGTTGCGTGATGGCGAGCAGTACTCCTCACAGGAGCATCTGCGTGACAATCTCGGCAAGCGCATCAGAGATGACCAGGAGCGCGGACTCATCCCCGACTTCGTGCTTCATTTCCCCAACAAGCGAGATGTTGTAGTTGATTCTAAGATGTCGTTTACGGCATATGAACGATATATCAATTCGGAGGATGCTGCCGAGCAGAGTGTGGCCCTCAAAGAGCATCTGCGTAGCGTGCGCGCTCAAGTGGAACGCCTCGCAAAGAAGGATTACAGCAAGTATCTGCAAGAGGGTTACAACAAGCTGAACTTTGTGATAATGTATATACACACCGAGGGTGCTTTGAACCTCGCACTGCTCAACGACACATCGCTATGGCGTGAGGCATACGACCGTGGTGTGCTTATCCTCGGCCCGCAGACTATGTATATGAACCTTCGTATCTTGGAGCTTATGTGGACACAGGTACGACAGCTACACAATCAGGAGGAGATGATGCGTGCCGCCAACCAAATTATCGACCGCACGCAGGACTTCGCAGCTCGCTTTACCGAGGTTGAGACCAAGATGCACGACACCGTAGCGAGCATAAATAAGTTGAAGATAACCACTGCCGAGGAGGGTAAGAGCATCATAACGGCAGCGCGTAACCTGCTTAGAGCCGGAGCCCGCGAGAATAAGAAGAAGCGTACGATAGCCGATGAGGAGAGTGTTATGTTCCTTGACGAGGAGAAGAGAGAGCTTTTCGAGATAGAGCCTGCGGAACACACCTCGCAAGAGGAGGCTTAATAGTCCACATACATCTTGGCAAATAATACGGGGATGACTATTATATTTTAGTCATCCCCGTATTATCTTAAAGCCGCAGCTTGAGACTATTGAAACCCTAACGTGCTTTTACTCAGCGTAAATATAGATTTCAAGTGCGAGCGAATAAGCGGTGTTATCCGTTCAGTCTCAATCTACGATGCGCAATGCTGTTACTTTACGCGCTTTGCACCCGTACCTGCCTGCTCAATCTTCTTAGGCTCTTCGCTCTTCTCAACCACGGTCATATTAGATACCTTAAGGCCAGACTCCTTCATTTCAGCCTTTGCCTCAGCCTTCTCATCAGCCTTTACTTCTGCAGGTGCCTGCAACTCAACCTTTGGCTCTGCCTCTACTACAGCAGCACTCTCCTCAACAACAGGAGCGGCCTCAACAACGGGAGCGGCCTCAACAACAGGAGCTGCAACCTCAACCTCGTTTGTCTGCTCTACTGCCTCATCATTGCTCTTCTCTGCGCCACCACATGCAACTGCAAAAGCAAGCATTGCAGCCATAAACATCATCTTCTTCATACTTTGATATTTTTATAAGTTTAACAATAAATATTTCTTGATACAAATGTAATTCTTTTATTTCTTTCTTACAAATTTATCCGATACAACTTTACGCCGTGATAACCTACCACCTGCTTGCACATTGTGCTGTGGAAGTTTACCCCCAAAGAAATAGGACTTCTGGCGACGCTTATCATCCTGTGAGCGTGCTACATATACACTCTCGCCCGTATAGGGATTACACCCCGTATAGAACATCACCGACGATAGCGTCATAGGCGTTGGCGTTAGGTCCTGCACCTGTTCCAGGTTGAAGTGCAGACGGCCGAGCACCTTGCCTGCCAATGCCTGCATATCGCACTCTCTGCATCCCGGATGCGACGATATAAAGTAGGGAATAAGCTGATATTTAAGGCCTTCACGCCTGCATATCTGCATAAAGCGACTATTGAGGCGTTCGAACTGTTCGAACGGAGGCTTACGCATAAGTCGTAGCACGTGCTCCTCGGTATGTTCGGGTGCGACCTTCAACCTTCCCGACGTATGGTGTTTAACCACAGTCTCGAAGTATGACGAGTCGTCGAACAGATCGTAGCGTATGCCACTTCCGATAAACGCCTTCTTAACACCCTTTATCTCGCGTATCTTGCGATATAGCTCCAATAATGGGGTGTGGTCGTTATTCATATTCGGGCATAGCTTGGGATGCAGACACGATGGTCGCTTACACTTGCGGCACATATCCTCGTTGCTGCCGCGCATACGATACATATTTGCCGAGGGAGCACCCACATCCGAGAGGTAACCCTTGAAGTCGGGCATCTCGGTCACACGTCGCACCTCCTCCAATATAGAACGCTCCGAACGCGAGTTTATGAACTTGCCCTGATGTGCCGAGATGGTACAGAACGAGCAACCGCCGAAGCAACCTCGATGTATGTTTACCGAGTGCTTTATCATCTCCCAGGCAGGGATATCACCCTTACCCTTATAACGTGGATGTGGGGCACGCTCGTATGGCAAATCGAACGAGTGATCCAACTCCTCGGTTGTAAGCGTAGCATATGGCGGTGTGATTACAACATAGCTATCACCGGCCTGCTCAACCAGCGTCGTGTCGCACTCCATCATATTGCTCAACGTCTCTATATGCTTGAAGTTATCACCAAACTTCTGCTTGTCACTCTGACACGCCTCGAAGGAGTTGAGTACTATTGTCTTGCCATTGTACAGCCTCTCGACATATGTTTTATCGGCGACAAATCCCACCTGACGCAAGCCTCTCAACAGCTTCATATTAAAGCCATTACGCATAGCACGCGCCACCTCCGGAAGCACCTTGTCGCCCATACCGTATACCAGCAGATCGGCACCGCTGGTCAGCAACACCGAGCGTTGCAGCCTATCGCTCCAATAGTCATAGTGTGTAAGGCGACGCAACGAAGCCTCGATACCGCCTATAACCACCGGTGTATGAGGATAGAGACGCTTGAGTATCTTGGTATAGGTATCTACCGTTCTGTCGGGGCGGAAGCCGGCACGTCCACCCGGCGTATAAGCATCATTCGAGCGTAGACGCAGGTTGGCCGTATAGTGGTTCACCATTGAGTCCATGGCACCTGCCGTAACGGCAAAAAAGAGTCGTGGCTTGCCCAACTTCTTGAAGTCACGCAGGTCATCCCTCCAATTGGGCTGTGGCACAATGGCAACACGATAGCCTTCGGCTTCAAGCAGGCGGCCGATGACCGATGCTCCGAAGGCGGGGTGGTCGATATAGGCATCGCCCGAGAAGATGATCACATCGAGTTCATCCCAGCCTCGTGCCTCGACCTCTTTTATGGTTGTTGGTAGAAACATTCTCCCTATCTCGATTTATACTTCGTCCAAATTTAACCCAACCGCATCTGTATAGCTATCCCACTTCTGCAAAACGGCGCGCATATCGTCGGGCAGCTCCGACTCAAACTGCACATACTTACCCGTTGTCGGATGGTCAAAGCCCAGGGCTCTGGCATGCAACGATTGTCGTGGAATGAGCTTAAAGCAGTTCTCTATAAACTGCTTATATTTTACGAAGGTTGTACCTTTGAGTATTCTGTTACCGCCATATCTCTCGTCGTTAAAGAGCGGATGTCCCTGCCACGACATATGCACACGTATCTGATGCGTACGTCCTGTCTCCAAGCGACACTCTACAAGTGTAACATAACCATAGCGGCGCAACACCTTAAAGTGCGTTACGGCATGCTTGCCATCCTCGCCGTTGGGGAATACAAACATCTGCAACCTATCCTTGGGATTACGGCCAATGTTGCCGATGATAGTACCCTCATCCTCCGTTATATTACCCCACACCAGAGCCACATAGCGACGATATATGGTGTGGTCGAAGAACTGCTTGGCCAACGAGGCGTGCGCCCTCTCGTTCTTTGCCACGACAAGCAGACCCGAGGTATCCTTATCGATACGGTGTACAAGGCCGGCACGGGCATTGCCCTCGCTAAACATCTCCAAGTCACGCAGATGATACGATAGGGCATGTACGAGTGTTCCGCTGTGATTACCGACACCGGGGTGTACCACCATACCTGCCGCCTTATTTACGACGATAACATCATCGTCCTCGTAGACGATGTCGAGCGGAATATTCTCGGGAACAATCTCTGATTCTCGCCTTGGATAGGGCATCACAATAGATATTTTATCCAACGGCTTGACCTTATAGCTCGACTTCTGCGGCACACCGTTTACCAAGATGTTACGGCTATCGGCAGCCGTCTGTATACGGTTACGGGATGTATGCTCCATACGTGCCGTAAGGAACTTATCAAGGCGCATCAGCGACTGCCCCTTATCCACCACTACCGAGAAGTGTTCGTACATCTCATCGCCCTCATCCATAATGTCGGAGGTAACACCCGCATCGGACAAAAGCTCTATATCGTCATGATATCTACTCTCTTCAACCACGCTGCTTTACTCTTTCGTTTACTATTTATATAGCCTCTTCGGCCTCGGCCTTACGTCGCTGCTCCTCCTTGCGTCGTTGCTCTTCAAGACGCTTGGCCTCCGCCTCGGCAACCTTACGCAACGAATCTACCAGAGCCTCATCACACGACAGATAGAGCGATACCGAGGTACCCCTTGATGCCGAACTACCCTGATATAAAGACTGGCGATATACCCTCGCCTTGCGACGCATAACTATATCCTCGACACTATCGTCGTATACCACATTGCCGATATTCAGACCGCTGTCCCACACCGATGAGCGCGCCTGCACATAGCTTAGACCTATAAGGCGTGGCACTACGCCGTGAGCATCCTCGCTCTTGTAGCTCACATATAGAGTTACACCCGAGCCGACGTGTACACGCATAGATGTCGTAGGCTCTATCTCACGGCCATCGACCATCTGACGCAAGACATAGTCCGTAGAGGTCATATCCGGCTCGTATATAAGTTTATCCACCGTAAGTCCCACTCGTTCGAGTTGGTTTAGTGCCTGACGTAATGTCTGCTTTGCCACGTATGGCACCTCGACCATACGTCGGTTGTAGGCATTGACCGTGACATATATCTTACGCCCCGGCTTGACGGTAACATCGCGCACATCCGATGTTCGAGGCAGCTGGTCTACCACCGTACCACCCGGCAAATCGACATCGAAGATAGAGTCACGCACGATGATACCAAGGCTATGGTCATCGGCTATACCACGAGCATCCTCTATCGACATTCCTCTGAAATCGGGAACAACAATCGTCTTGCCGTGACGCGTGCCGCTGAGCAGACCTATGTACAGAACCACAATCAGCAGCAACGCAAATATACCTATGAGGAGTATATGTGCAATGACCGGATAGCGATTACGATACTCTTTGAGTCTGCCACGACCCTTATTCGCATCAGCCTTTTTAGGCTTCATCGCCATCTTGCCCTCTGCAACACTCCCTGTCGCAGCACTCCTCGTAGGTCGTGTTGCTGCACGCCTCGCCTCCTCTTTACGCTTTTCAACCATAGGTTCTACACTCTTTTCGGCACGATCGCCTGTTATATCACTCTTCCGGCTATCGACTACGTCCTTCTCCCTCTTTACCTCTTTTTTCTCCGTTCTCGCCTCGCTCGCCGCATTATCCTTGTATGAGGCAAGCTGCGCCGCCCACCTCTCGGCATCCACCTCGTTGTAGTGCGTGTCGCGCTCCACAGGGACAAAGCCTGCGCTGCGTACCAATGCCTCCAACTCCTCAACGCTCATATGCGGCTTGGCATCGGCACCCGCCATAGAGTATATCTTCGTGGTATCCTCTATCGTGCCATCTATATCGTCAGCACCAAAGCTCAGCGCCATCTCCGTTGTGGGCTTTCCGTATGCCACCCAATATGCCTTAATATGGGGTATATTGTCCAGATAGATACGGCTCATGGCTATCATTCGCATATCATCCTCTACCGAACACTCGCCCACGGCCGACATACGGTTGTTACGACTACGGTATTTAAGCGGTATGAAGGCATCGAATCCGGGAGCCTCGTCCTGCAACTTACGCAGTCGCTCCAGGTGGTCTACACGCTGCTCCAATGTCTCGATATGGCCGTAGAGCATAGTACAGTTTGTCGCTATACCCATATTGTGTGCCGCGCGGTGCACGGCAAGCCACTCCTCCGAGCTACACTTATCGGGACAAATCTTCTTGCGCAGCTCCGTGTCGAAAATCTCGGCACCGCCACCCGGGATAGCCTCCATACCGGCATCCACCAGACGGCGCAAACCCTCGACTACCGAGATACCCTCACGACGTATCATATAGAATATCTCGACTGCCGTGTATGCCTTGACCGCAACATATGGTAAGGCACGTTTCACACGACGTATCATGGCACAATATGTATCCAAGTCGTGGTTGGGATGCACACCACCCACAATGTGTACCTCCGTAATGTTACGTCCACGCAACGCACGCGCACGCGCCTCTATATCGTCCAACGACATATACCACGCATCGCTATCTCCCTCACGACGGCGGAACGAGCAAAACTCGCAGTTGAACAGACATATATTCGATGGCTCGATATGTACATTACGATTGTAGTAGACCTTCTCGCCACTCATCACCCGTTTACGCTCTGTGGCCAACTCACCGAGCAACCACAGCGGAGCCTCACGCCACAGCGTAAGGGCATCATCTACGTTAATACGTTCGCCACGACGTACACTCGCAGCAATCTCTGTAATATTACGCATCGCTATTTTGGAGCTTTAAGATATACTATTACTGCTATGACACTAAATATCATATTGGGCAACCACACACATATCCACGGCTCCATAGAGCCGCTAACGGCAATCTGCTCAAAGACTCTACCCAGCATAATATAGCTGAAACATAGTGCTATGCCCACACCAAGCTGCATACCCATACCTCCTCGCACCTTACGTGACGACAGTGCCACAGCAATCACCGTGAGGATGAAGGTTGAGAAGGGGTAGGAGTAACGCACGTGACGCTCCACCTCGATGATAAAGACATCGTCCGAGCCTTTGCGTCGCTGCTGCGCGAGGAAGTCGTTAAGCTCGTCTATGGTAAGCGTCTGCGACAGCGACTTGATATCGCTAAGCTCACGGGCATCGAGGTTGATAAGCGTATCGAGATTTCGATATTGCTTATATCCGAGCGTTCCATCCTCCGTACGTGAGTATATTACATAGCGGGGTGCTGTCCAACGTCCCGTTTCGGCATCGTACGAGGCACTTGCAGCATTCAGCGTCTCGACCATCTCCGAGCCCTCGAAACGCTCCATGGCAAAGAATGGTATTCTGCTTGCCGTAGGCGAGAAGCCGCGGACATAGACATAGGTGTCGGGCTCTATCTGGCGGTATGCGTGACGGTCGTAGATAATAACCTGATTCTTCTTCAAATATTGGCTCTGGAAAGCGATACTGTCACGCTGTGCAACAGGTATAACCCACAGGTTGAGCGCGATACTCGAGAAGGCGATAATAGAGGCTCCCACGAAATATGGCCACATAAGTCGCCTAAAGCTGACACCACCCGAGAGTATCGCCACTATCTCGGTCTGCATCGCCATCTTCGAGGTGAAGAATATGACGGCGATAAAGGTAAAGAGCGCACTAAACTGATTTACGAAGTAGGGGATGAAGTTGAGGTAATAGTCCTTGATAATGGCACTCCACGGTGCTTTAAGCTCGGTAAAGTCATCCACCTTCTCGACATAATCGAACACAACGACGATTACAATCATCATCATCAGTCCAAAGATGTAGGTACGCAGGAACTTACCCAGAATATATCTATCCAGAGTTCTGAAACCGGGTATCGAGGGTATGAGTTTAATCTTCATAACAGGCTACGTACTATAATCTGCGACCCAACTTGACAACCATCTGCTCCTTCCAACTCTTGAAATCGCCTAAGATGATATGGCGGCGTGCCTCACCCACAAGCCATAGATAGAAGGCCGTATTGTGCAACGATGCTATCTGTGCCGCAAGCATCTCCTTGCACACCACCAGGTGGTGAAGATATGCCTTGGTGTAGACCTTATCGACAAACGTAACGCCATTCTCGTCTATCGGCGAGAAGTCACTCTCCCACTTCTTGTTGCGTATGTTGATAACACCCTCCGAGGTAAAGAGCTGCCCATTGCGACCATTACGCGTAGGCATCACACAGTCAAACATATCCACACCTCGGTCTATGGCTTCGAGGATGTTTATAGGCGTACCCACACCCATCAAATAGCGTGGTTTATCCTCGGGCAACACCGCATTTGTAGCCTCAATCATAGCATACATAACATCGGTAGGCTCACCCACGGCAAGGCCTCCTATGGCATAGCCATCGGCATTATACTGCAAGACGTTACGTGCCGCTCTCTCACGCAGGTCGGCATAGCCTGCACCCTGCACTATTGGGAATAGCGATTGGTAGTGTCCCCACTTAGGTGCAGTCTGATGATAGCGGTTGAAGCATCTGTCGAGCCAGCGCTCGGTCAGCGCAAGCGACTTTGCAGCATAGTCATACGGAGCATCTCCCGGAGGGCACTCGTCGAAGGCCATCATAATATCTGCACCGATGATACGCTCGGTATCTATGACATTCTCGGGTGTGAAGATATGACGAGAGCCATCTATATGCGACTGAAAGTGGCATCCATCCTCCTTGAGCTTACGGCAAGCAGCCAACGAAAAGACCTGAAAGCCGCCACTGTCGGTAAGCATAGGTTTCGACCACGACGAGAAGCGATGCACACCACCCGCAGCCTCCAATATGGCTGTACCGGGGCGTAGATAGAGGTGGTACGTGTTGGCCAAAATAATCTGAGCCTTAGCCTCCTGCTCTATATCGCGATGGAATATACCCTTCATCGCCGCAGCAGTACCTACGGGCATAAATATCGGGGTCTCGATAGTACCATGGTCGGTCTCTATGAGAGCGGCACGTGCTCGGCTGTCCGAGACGGTATGTTGCAAAGTAAACTTCATATCTATATATATAACGCACAAAGGTAATAAAAAATCTACAACTATCCGAGCTTACCGCCACATTTTCTCTCTCGATGGAACAAAAATCGGCCAAGCGAAATATCCAAATCGGCTCTTGGCGAAGAACTTCTCACTATCTTTTTTCGTTGCTATTCTATTATTCACATTTTTTGCGTATCTTTGTGCGATTATAGCCGAATACGAAAACAATGACATTTTTTAGCGACATATTATCCCACTATCAATGGTCGGGTTTGGCACTTGTCTTGCTGCTTACAATACTATTTTTTGTACAGCTATACTACTATGCCATAGTCTATAACCGCATCTACCGCTACCGCCTTATGCGTCGCCGCAAGCTACGCTGCGAGCAGCCTCCGGTATCGGTCATCGTGGCACTGCGCGGCGAGAACGAGTCGTTCCTAAGCATCGAGCTGCCCTTGTTGCTTGCACAGCACTACCACACATTCGAGGTCGTGGTGATATACATCGGCAGCGACATAGACTACTTCCGCGAGCTACAACGCCTTCGCGACAACCACGCACATATGCGTCTGACGAAGCTCAGTGGCGGCAGCGAGAGCATATACATATCGACGAAGCAGGCGATGAACATCGGTATCAAGTCGGCGCAGTACGACAATCTGCTCTTTACCGTGCCCGGGGCAACGCCACGCAGCGAGGAGTGGGTGTCATACATGGCAAAGGGCTTTGAGCGAGGAGAGGTGGTGGCAGCACCCGCCGTACCTCACTTCGAAGATGACAACATAAAGAGCTACTTGATGCGTATGGTCGAGTTTAACCATCAGCGTACGGCATTTGCAAGTGCCGTAAACGGCAAGTTCTACTATGCGCCACGCAGCAACTATGGCTTCACGCGTTCGATGTACGAAGCCACACGAGGATACAACCACCTGAACATAGATATCGGCGACAACGACCTATACCTTCAGGCGTTTGCAACACCACAACGCACAGCCGTGGTACTCACTCCGCACTCCGTAGTTACGGAGGAGCGCAACGGTGCATGGGGCGAGTGGACAGAGCTTATGCGTTACTACAACTCCACATCGGCATACTACCCCGCGTGGGCGAGACGTGGTAAGAGCCGTGAACTTGGCAGCCGCACACTCTTCTTCCTGTGTGCCATTGCCGCCATGGTGCTTCTACCGCACGAGTTACGCATATTTGCGGCACTGCTCGTCGTAGTGCGCTACATAATCGCAGTGTGGTCGTCACGACGTACCGCACGTAAACTTGGCGAACGGAACATAGCATCGCGCTATTGGATATATGACCTTATAGGGCCAATGATTGAGTATATGATTGGTCGAGGTAAGAGCCACAGCAACCCCAAATTATGGAGATAGAGGAGTATATCGTAGCCGGCGATAGCAGGCTGTTACAACTAGCCGCCGATGGTGACCAGCAGGCCTTCGAACACCTCTTCATGCGTTATCGAGAGGCTATCAGTCGTCTGTTTGAGACCCGCATAGGCGACAAGGGCATCACCGACGACCTGGTGCAGGAGACCTTCATCAAGGTATACCTACACCTGGAACGCTACTCCGAAGAGTATACCTTTGGACAATGGGTATATACCATTGCCCGCAACACCTTGGTAGACTACCTGCGTCGTCGCACCGATGACATCTCTATCGACCAGACCAACAAGGCCCCGATAGCTACCACTCCGACACCCGAGGAGAGCGTCATCCTCAACCAACGCAGAGCACACTTCGAGGCATCGTTGGAGGCACTGAGCGACGATTATCGCCGCATTATCGAGATGCGCTACTTGGAGGAGTACTCCTACGAGGAGATTGCCGAGCGACTGGGACGACCGCTAAACACCGTAAAAACACAGATACGCAGAGCTAAGGCTCTGGTATGCAAGATGATATTAGATAACGAATAGTCAAACCAACGAATTGGCGTAGAACGTGAAAAGTGATATAATAGTAAAATATTTCCCTGATATTACACCTCGACAGCAAGAGCAGTTCGAGGCACTTGGGTCGCTCTACGAGGAGTGGAACAGCCGCATAAACGTCATATCACGCAAGGATATGGAGTATCTCTATACCCGCCACGTGCTACACTCTTTGGCCATAGCCAAGGCGTGCAGGTTTAATGCCGGAGCCAAGGTGTTGGATATAGGCTGTGGAGGAGGCTTTCCCTCTGTGCCTCTGGCAATAATGTTTCCCGAGGTGGAGTTTACTGCCGTAGACTCGATAGGCAAGAAGATACGTGTTGTCGAGGGTGTCAAGGCGGGTGCAGGCATCGAAAATCTCACAGCCATAAACTGCCGTGCCGAGCAACTCGACCAGCGTTTCGACTATGTGGTATCACGTGCCGTGACCGAAATGGCAAGGTTTATGCCGTGGGCGTGGCCGTTGCTGCGTCGCGGCAAACAGGGGACGCTGGATAACGGCATCCTCTACCTCAAAGGCGGAGAGTTGGCCGAAGAGCTTGCTGCAACACGTCGCCGCTGGGATATATTCTCTATCGGAGAATGGTTCGAAGATGAGTTCTTCGACACCAAACGTGTAGTATATACAAAGAGAGATTAACCAAATGGGTGCAAAGGTGAGATTACTCAACGATAGCGAACGCACGTCACTCGCAGCCCGAGGCTGTACCTCGACCAATTGGGACGAGGTATACGTATGCTCGGACTTTAGTGTCGAGCAGCTGCTCAACGTACACCTCATAGGCAGCGTGCATATAGGTTCGGGCAGCCGCATCAGTAATGCCACCATAGAGAACTACCACATAGGTAGCAATTGCCATATCGACTCGGTGCTACGCCTCGAATGTCGTCACGCCACATCGTTTGGCGAAGGAGTTGTGGTAGCTGCCGTAAACGAGAATGGAGGACGCAGTGTCACCATCTATCGAGATCTCACAGCGCAGATAGCCTACATCATGACTATGATGCGCAACAGAGGCGAGGCGGTGAACTATCTGAGGGGGTTGGCCGAGCGAGAGGCAGCAATACATCGCACGACGGTGGGCATAATCGAGGATAATGTATCGATTGTCGGCGTGCGTTTCATACGCGAACTGCATATCGAGGAGGGTGCAATAATAGAGGGGTGCTCACTGCTTGAAAATGGCACGGTAGGCAGAGGCTCGAAGATAGGCATAGATGTTCGTGCCCGTGACTTTATTGCCGACAGCAACTCCCGCATCGATGGAGCGGCAAGCATCGAACGTTGCTACATAGGCGAGAATAGCGTTATCGCCAACGGCTTCACGGCTGTCGATACCCTCTTTTTTGCCAACTGCCACTGCGAGAATGGCGAGGCAGCATCGGTATTTGCAGGACCTTTTACGGTATCGCATCATAAGTCGTCGTTACTTATTGCAGGTATCTTCTCGTTCTTCAATGCCGGTAGCGGCACAAACCAGTCGAACCACCTCTTCAAAAGTGGGGCTGTACATCAGGCCGTACACCAGCGAGGCACGAAGTTCGGCAGCAGCGCATATGTCATGGCACCCTCGATTGAAGGTGCATTCAGCGTGGTACTCGGACGACACACCCGCCACCACGACACGCAGGATATGCCTTTTTCGTACCTTATCGAGGAGGGTGGCCGCACGATGCTTATGCCGGCACTATCGCTCAAAAGCTACGGTACGGTACGCGATATAGAGAAGTGGAAGTCGAGAGATAAGCGCACCGAGCGACGAGATAACATCAACTTCGAGGAGTTTAACCCCTTCCTCACGGGTAAGATGCTACGCGGTGTAGACATCCTCACCCGTCTATATGAGGCTGACCCCGAGGCCAAAAGCTTCATATATAACCGTACGGAGATACGTTCGTCGATGCTCACACGAGGCATCAAGCTATACAATAGTGCCATCGCTGCATCGCTCGGTTTTATGCTCGAGGCGGGCGACTATGAGCGTATAGAGGACGATGGCAGCGAGTGGATAGATATGGGCGGGCAGTACATCTCGCTGGGCGATACCGAGAGAGTACTATCACGTATGGTGGAGAGCAAGGCATCGCTCGACGAACTACGAGGCCTACTCCACGATATGCACCTCGGCTATGCCGATAGGGCTGCGGCTTATGCCTACGCCATACTTGGCCATATGCTGGGGCACAAACCCTCACACGAGGAGGTAGCCGATATTATAGAGGCTTCGCACAACATATATGCACGTATGCGTGAGGTTACCGAGGCGGATCGCCAGCGTGACTGTGGCACGGATATGATGGTGGGCTACGGCTACGACTTCCGCGACGAGGAGGAGCGTGCCGCCGATTTCTACGCAACACGTTAGCATAACATTGCATTGCAACAAACATAAACCAAACAACATAAAAACTACAATTATGGAGAAAGTTAAAGTTTTAATTATCGGTAGCGGTCCTGCCGGTTTCACTGCCGCAA
Organism: Alistipes sp.; assembly: GCA_017504265.1. Classification (GTDB taxonomy): domain Bacteria; phylum Bacteroidota; class Bacteroidia; order Bacteroidales; family Rikenellaceae; genus Alistipes. The sequence goes on from JAFVRN010000010.1 coordinate 38,354, forward strand.
TCTACACCTCACGTGCCAATCTGTCGCCTGTGCTCTACGAGGGTATCGAGCCTGGCGGTCAGCTCACTACAACCACCGAGATTGAGAACTTCCCGGGTTATCCCGAGGGTATCACCGGTACTGCTATGATGGAGGATTTGAAGAAGCAGGCTATGCGTTTCGGTGCCGATGTACGTCGTGGCATCATCACCGACATCGACCTCTCGCAGCGTCCTTTCCGTGTTAAGGTAGACCACGAGCACGAGATTGAGGCCGAGGCAGTTATCGTAAGCACAGGTGCTTCGGCAAAGTATCTTGGTTTGGAGTCTGAGCAGAAGTATCGCGGTATGGGCGTTAGCGCATGTGCTACGTGCGACGGTTTCTTCTACCGCAAGCGTGATGTTGCCGTTGTTGGTGGCGGTGATACTGCCTGCGAGGAGGCTACATACCTTGCATCTATCTGCCGTAAGGTATACCTTATCGTTCGCAAGAACTATCTTCGTGCCTCTAAGGCTATGCAGGAGCGTGTCTTCAACACACCTAACATCGAGGTACTCTTCGAGCATAACACAGCCGAGGTTCTCGGCGACGAGGGTGGCGTAACAGGCGTACGTGTTGTTAGCACCTCGGGCGAGGAGCGCGTGCTCGACATCATGGGCTTCTTCCTCGCTATCGGTCACCACCCCAATGTTGAGGTATTCAAGGGTCAGTTGGAGCTCGACGAGCAGGGTTACATCAAGGTTGTACCCGGCACATCTAAGACATCGGTTGAGGGCGTGTTTGCCGCAGGCGATGTTAAGGATCCACACTACCGTCAGGCTATCACTGCCGCAGGCTCGGGCTGTATCGCAGCTCTCGACTGCGAGCGTTGGCTCTTGGCTCAGTAATTATGGGGTTTAGCGTAACCATACTTGGCAACTCATCTGCTAAACCTACACCTACGGCCCACCCCTCATCACAGGTAGTAAACCTCAACGAGCAATACTATCTTATGGATGCCGGTGAGGGTGTACAACAGCAGCTCATAAGGCGCGGTATCAATCCACTGCGCCTTAGGGCTGTCTTTATTTCACATCTCCATGGCGACCACTGCTTCGGTCTCTTTCCGCTGATATCGACACTCGGCCTAATGGGTCGTCGCACACCCCTTGTGGTCTATGCTCCGGCACCTATGGGCGAGATTCTGGCGCACCATATGCGCTACTTCGATACTGACCTGCCGTACGAGGTAAAGTGTATCGAGGTGTCTACCACCGAGCACAAAATGATTATGGAGAACAACACACTGGAGGTGTGGAGCATACCCCTGCGACATAGGGTACCTACGACAGGTTATCTCTTTCGGGAGAAGCAGCCGCCACTGAACGTCGATAAATGGAAGATAGAGCGTTACGGCCTTAGCATAGCACAGATCGTAGCAGCCAAGAGGGGCGAGGATATCTGCCTTGACAGCGGCGAGACGATAGCCAACAGCGAGCTGACCTATATCCCCTACAAGGCACGCTCGTATGCCTATCTATCCGATACGGCCTACTCGCCACGTGCCGCAGAGCGCATCAAGGGCGTAGACCTTCTATACCACGAGACTACATATGCAAACGGCGATAGTATGTGGGCTCGAGGCCGTGGACACTCGACAACCATCGAGGCTGCGAAGGTTGCCGTGATGGCCGAAGCCGAAAGACTTATTATCGGACACTTCTCGTCACGCTACAAGCAGCCTGAATCGCTTGTGGAGGAGTGTCGCACGATATTTCCAAACAGCCACATCGCCACCGAAGGCGAGACATTTACAATAGAGGAGAAGAGATGACACGTGCCGAAATACAATTTGTGCGTTCGCTCAGCGATAAGCGTACACGAGATTGCGAGGGACTATTTATTGCCGAGGGCGAGAAACTCGTGCGAGAGATTATCGACTCTACGCTACGCATACGTCGCATCTATACCACACGCCGAGATATTGTCGCTGAAATGGTCGATATTGTCGAGCAGCGCGATATGGAGCGCATATCGCAACTCAAAAGTGCAAGCGACACACTCGCTGTTGTCGAGCAACCTCGCCACGTACTCAGTAGCGAGAATCTTGGAGAGCTGGCACTCGCCCTGGACGGCGTTCAAAACCCCGGAAATATGGGCACGATAATACGTCTTGCAGACTGGTTTGGCATAAAAGATATAGTATGCTCGGCGGAGTGCGCCGACTGCTACAACCCAAAAGTCGTGCAAGCCACAATGGGTGCAATACTCCGCGTACGCGTACATTACAGCGACAACCTCGCATCGCTGCTTGACACTGCGGCAAAACGCGGCACAGCCATATACGGCACACTGCTCGATGGCGACAACATATATTCCCAGGAGCTGCGCTACCCCGCCATTGTAGTTATGGGTAACGAGGGCCGTGGCCTTACGGCGGAGTGTCGCAGGAGCATCACCGACAAGCTATACATACCGCCATATCCGGCAGAGAGTCCCACCTCCGAGTCACTCAATGTAGCTATGGCAACAGGCATTGTCCTTGCCGAGTTCCGTCGTCCCAAATAGCATACTTTTTACTCCGTCGCATTATTTTATTTGCTCGATGGTTGCATATTGCACAACTTTTTGTATATTTGTAGGTTGAAACAATGTAACTATGAGCAACAGACTAAAAATAGGAATAACCCAAGGCGATACCAACGGTATAGGCTGGGAGGTTATATTAAAGATATTTGCAGATGCCCGACTGACGGAGCTATGCACACCCATTATCTATGGTTCGAGTACGGCAGCTGCCTTCTACCAGAAACGCATCAAAGAGTATGAGCCGGTACGCTTCAATATCGTAGAGAGTGCGGAGTATGCTCAGGCGGGCAAGGTAAATCTCGTGGAGTGTGGCAGCAAGGAGCTCTATATCACGGCAGGCACACCCTCCAAGGCGGGTGGCGAGGCCGCAGCGGCAGCACTGCGCGCAGCAATCGAAGAGCTCAAAGAGGGCAACATCGATGCAATGGTGACAGCACCCATCGACAAGGAGATGATTCAGAGCGAAGAGTTTCCATTCACAGGACATACCGAGTTCATGGCTAAGGAGCTCGACGGTGAGCCTCTGATGATTATGACCTCGGAGCTGATGCGTGTAGGTCTTGCCACGATACACATTCCCGTATCACGTGTCGCCGAGGCACTATCTCGCGAATTGATAGTATCTCGCATAGAACAGATTAATACATCAATGCGTCAGGACTTCGGCATAGTTCGTCCCCGCATCGCCGTACTTGCACTCAACCCACACGCTGGCGACGGAGGTCTGCTTGGCCAGGAGGAGGGTGAGATAATCAAGCCGGCAATAGTCGAGGCCTTCGAGAACGATATTCTCGCCTTTGGGCCTTTTGCTGCCGACGGCTTCTTTGCCTCGGGACAGTACAAAAACTACGATGCCATACTCGCTATGTATCACGATCAAGGCCTTGCACCATTCAAGACCCTGACACCCAATGGCGTAAACTATACAGCATCGCTTAGCGAAGTACGCACATCGCCCGACCACGGTGTAGCCTACGACATTGCAGGCAAGGGTATCGCCAACGAGGAGTCTATGCGCAACACCATATATGAGGCGATAGACATCGTACGCCGCCGCAGAGAGTGGGAGGAGTGGAACGAGAATCCATTGCAGCACTTCGAGCGTGAGAAGGGTCGTGACATTTCGATTAAAGATCTGCCAGACACCGAGCATAACGATTAAGCCAACATAACGATTAAGCCAAAGGGCCATGAAGGAAAAGATACATATCATCGTAAGCATCGTCATCAGTGCCGTACTTCTCGGCCTTGCAGTATCGTTCTGCATCACGAATTGGATGCCCTCAAAACCCGCAGATTGGATTTTGTGGGGTGCATCGGTATTGATTAGCATAATGGCCATATACCGCATATCCTCGCTTGCCCGCGCATTAGGGCGGAAGGAGGAGCAAGAGTAGAGAAACAAGGAGTGCAACTGAGTAGTAATCCGTCTCGTTATTGTGGAGCTACGAAGGCACTCAAACTATAAACACTAAAAACACATTTTATTATGGTTAAAGTAACCTTTCCCGATGGCTCGGTAAGAGAGTATGCCAAAGGGACAACTGCCTTTCAGGTGGCAGAGAGCATCAGCCCTCGTTTAGCTGCTGACTCACTTGCAGCCGAGGTAAACGGCGCAACGGTAGATATGATGCGCCCTATCGACAGCGATTGTTCGATTAAATTCTTCAAGTGGGACGATGCCGAGGGTAAGCACGCCTTCTGGCACACCTCGTCGCACCTGTTGGCCGAAGCTTTGGAGGCCCTCTATCCGGGCATCAAGTTTGGTATCGGACCGGCAATCGACAACGGTTTCTACTACGATGTGGACTCACCGGTGGCCATTACGGAGGCCGACCTCGAAACCATCGAGAAGAAGATGGTGGAGCTCTCTCGCAACAAGGAGCAGCTCGTACGTACCGAGGTATCTAAGGCCGATGCGTTGAAGACCTTTACCGAGAAGGGCGACCAGTACAAGGTAGAGCTTATCACCGACCTTGAGGATGGTACCATCTCGTTCTACACAAATGGTGCTTTTACAGACCTATGCCGTGGTCCACACATCCCAAATACAGGATATATCAAGGCTATCAAGCTGACATCGGTAGCCGGTGCATATTGGCGTGGTAACGAGAAGAACAAGATGCTTACACGTATCTATGGTGTATCTTTCCCCAAGAAGTCGATGCTCGACGAGCACCTTGCGTTGCTGGAAGAGGCCAAGAAGCGTGACCACCGTAAGCTCGGCAAGGAGCTCGAACTGTTTATGTTCTCACAGCGTGTAGGCCAGGGTCTTCCTATGTGGTTGCCTAAGGGTGCCGAGCTACGCGACCGTTTGGAGCGTTTCTTGCGCCAGATACAGAAGGAGTATGGCTACCAGCAGGTTATAACCCCACATATTGGTAACAAGGATTTGTACGTTACCTCGGGACACTATGCCAAGTATGGCAAGGACTCGTTCCAGCCAATACACACTCCATTTGAGGGCGAGGAGTATCTGCTCAAGCCTATGAACTGTCCTCACCACTGCGAGATATATCGTTCGAAGCCTCGTTCATACAAGGATCTTCCTGTACGTTTGGCCGAGTTCGGTACGGTATACCGTTACGAGCAGTCGGGCGAGTTGCACGGTCTTACACGTGTACGTTCGTTCACACAGGATGATGCCCACCTCTTCGTACGTCCCGACCAGCTCTTGGAGGAGTTCGAGAAGGTTATGGACATCGTGCTATATATCTTCCGCACATTGAAGTTCGACAACTATACAGCACAGATATCTCTGCGTGATCCTAACAACAAGGAGAAGTATATCGGTTCGGACGAGAATTGGGAGAAGGCCGAGGCGGCTATCATCAAGGCCTGCGAGGATAAGGGTCTTAAGACCACCGTTGAGCTTGGTGAGGCAGCATTCTATGGTCCTAAGCTTGACTTTATGGTCAAGGATGCGTTGGGTCGTAGTTGGCAGCTTGGTACAATTCAGGTAGACTACAACCTTCCTGAGCGTTTCGACCTTACGTATAAGGGTTCGGACGACAAGCTACACCGTCCTATCATGATTCACCGCGCACCATTCGGCTCTATGGAGCGTTTCGTAGCGGTTCTGTTGGAGCACACCGGTGGTAAGTTCCCATTGTGGCTCACACCCGATCAGGTTGTGGTATTGCCTATCTCGGAGAAGTACAACGACTATGCCGAGGAGGTAGCCCGAGAGCTCAACATCCACGATGTACGTACTCAGGTGGATGACCGTAATGAGAAGATTGGCCGCAAGATTCGTGACAACGAGCTCAAGCGTATCCCCTATCTGCTTATCGTAGGTGAGAAGGAGGCTGCCGAGCGTAAGGTATCGGTACGTGCTCAGGGCGAAGGCGACAAGGGTCAGATGACCGTTGAGGAGTTCACAGCCTTTATGAAGGAGTTGGTAGCCAACGAGATCGAAGCAAACAAATAATATAAGTCTAACTAACAATTAACCAATTTGGCAGGACAATTTCCATTCCGCCCGCGCCCGCAGGTGCAGGGGAATAACCAGAACAACCAACAACAGCAGCAGCAACGTGACCCTCGCGGACGTCGTCCGGTGCAGGAGAACCCACATCGTATCAACGACGACATCACAGCACCCGTTGTACGCGTCGTAGGAGAGAACGTTGAGCCCAACCTTGTACTACCTATCAAGGAGGCTATACGTCTGGCTGACGAGATGGAACTCGACCTTATCGAAATATCGCCTAAGGCCGATCCTCCCGTATGCCGCATTGCCGACTATCAGAAGTTCCTTTACCAACAGAAGAAGAAGGCTAAGGAGATCAAGGCTAAGCAGGTGAAGGTTGTTATCAAGGAGATTCGTTTTGGTCCTCAGACCGACGACCACGACTACAACTTCAAACTAAAACACGCCGAGAACTTCCTAAAAGAGGGTGCTAAGGTTAAGGCATATGTCTTTTTCCGTGGCCGCTCTATCGTATTCAAGGAGCAGGGTGAGATACTACTACTGCGCTTCGCCAACGATTTGGAGGAGTTTGGACGCGTGGAGCTTATGCCTAAGCTCGATGGCAAGAAGATGAATATGATTTTGGCTCCTAAGTCAAAAAAGTAGTCGTCAGAGGGTTTATTGACTACTAAACGTAAGTGTAGGTGGCTAAAAGTTAATTAGCCACCTCCATTTTGTTATGAGGTTGGATAGAGGTCCGATGACAAGAGAGACCTTCATGCCATCTTCTACCTATACAATCTCTATCTAATGAGTGACCCTACTCAATGGTCAGGGTATCGGGGAGGATTAGCGCATCTGCTGCAACAGAGTCCGCAACCTCCATAATAGGCTCTGACTCATTCTCGACAGATACCTCGGTGGTTGCAATATCGCCGTCGAATATCATAGAGCTGTAACTGTCGCGCTCGATGATGGCGTAGGCTATTGCAGCTAAGCATAGAATAGTAAATATTATACCTATCAACCTATTAATCATAGCTATCTTCTTTTATTCTTTTTACTTTTAAGCTCCTTGACAGCACGCTGCATAACATCGTCTATGGCGTATATATTGTAGTAAAATCCCGCCTCGTCGCTGAGCGTATTACGACCGATGTATGCTCTTAGCTGCGCCTCGATTATGTGTCGTGACTCCTCCAAGCCTTTGGGATCTGCCTTGATATCGTGCTCCGAGGCATAACGGGCAAAATCCTCGACAAGGTTGCTGCGCGACAGCAACTCGTCGAGTTCATCGAGTGAGGTTATGGCATCAAGCTCGCTGCGATGCTTATCCGAAAAGTCGAGCGTATAGCGATATAGCACATTGCTGTTCCATACCTCCTCGTAATAGTCGCTACGACCCAGCGTGTCGAGCGGTATGAAGATGTCGGGCATTATACCGCCACCGCCATATACCGTGCGGCCACCGGGCGTGGTAAACTTCATCGAGTCGTCGAAATGTATCGAATCTGCCGAGAAGAACTCGTTATTGTTATAGCGGTTCAAAATCTCCATATGGTAAGATAGCTCGTCACCATTTGTATATGGCTTCTGTATGGAGCGTCCCGTAGGCGTGTAGTAGCGAGCTACGGTAAGACGTATCGCCGAGCCATCCTTGAATGGTATCTGTGACTGCACCAAGCCCTTACCAAAGGTGCGGCGACCAAGAACAAGACCTCGATCGTTATCCTGTATAGCACCTGCCAATATCTCACTCGACGAGGCACTTGTCTCGTCTACAAGGATGGCCAAGGCTATATCCGTCGCACTGCCACGGCCATTGCTATATTGACGCTGCTGATGACCGTTGCGATCCTCGGTATATACTATAAGCCGCTTCTCGGGCAGGAACTCATTTGCAATGCGTATTGCCTGGTCGAGAAATCCGCCGGAGTTGCCTCTAAGGTCGAGTATCAACGAACGCATACCCTCGCCACGCAACTTATCCATCGAGGCTGTAATCTCGTCGTAGGATGTACGCGCAAACTGCGACAGACGTATGTAGCCTATGCCGGCCGCCTTATCGAGCATAAATGCCGTTTCGATGCTTCGTATCTCAATGGCATCGCGCTCTACTTCGACCTCTACCTCGCCATCCAATCCTATACGCTGTATGGATAGCTTGACACGTGAGCCTCGCGGACCACGCATAAGGCGTACCATAGAGTCCTGCGCAATCTTCTGTCCCGCCACATTGCGGCCGTCGATGCGTACTATGCGGTCACCGGCTCTTACTCCCGCCCTATCCGATGGCCCTTGCGGGATGACGTTGAGCACCATGATGGTATCTGTCGAGCCGTTGAAGACTATGCCTATACCATCGAACTCGCCTTCGAGATGCTCGTTTACGGCATCGAAATCACGTGCCGGAATATATTCCGAATGGGGATCGAGTTTAGATAGAAGTGCCGGAATGGCCATCTCGTATATGGTGTCGAGCGACAAACGGTCTACATAGCTGTTGCGCAGATGCATAACAGTCAGCATAAGTTTATCGTCACCCGCCATATAGTTTTTTAGCTTCTCGACATCCTCGTTAAACTCCCGGATGTCGCTACGGTTGCGGTCTATATACTCTATAACCTCAGCCATTGCCGCTGCCGAGCGTCTACGCTCACCATGGCGACCGAGAATTACACCCAACCACACTGCTGCAACTACAATAATAAGGATAGTTATTGCAGCCCATATTCTTATTTTTGTACTACGTTCCATACTCTGATTATGCTGTGAGCGGCAAACGGGGCTCGAACCCGCGACCCTCGGCTTGGGAAGCCGATGCTCTACCGACTGAGCTACTGCCGCAAAAAGCTGACCACGGTAAATTTCGTGCCAACCATAACAATACAATAACGCCGTGCTGTGTGAGGAATTTTATCCTCACCACGGAACTGATGTGACCAATAGGAGCTATAAGACCGCTACGACCTCTCTGCCGCAACCATCTCAATGGTCTCAACTGCCCTAAGCATCTCATCGGAACTTGATACTGTTCACAATTCAGAACCCACAAAACCCATTATTGCAGGGCAAAGCCCTGCCACTGCAAAGCAGCGTGGGTCAGATGGGTTAAATGTGTCCAATGGGTTAGATGGGGATTCTTCCACCGCGTTCACAGAACCCACAGAACCCACAGAACCCATAGAACCCATAGAACCCACAGAACCCACAGAACCCGCAGAACCCATAGAACCCACTGAACCCACTGAACCCACAACACTCGGGATAATCAGCGGTTAAACCCCAATTTGTTGTCAGAAGGGGTTAGATACAACGCTCGGCGAATTTCGAGGCGATGGGCTGTACTTAGGCGTACTGCCCATTGCTGAGATAATTCGTTAGCGGCAGTAGATGACCCCTTATCACAACAAATTACTTGTTTTTGAAGGTATAGGTAAGACCTACAGATAACATTGACTGTACCTGCAACTTATCTATCTCGGCCTTGTTGTAGTATAGCTGTACGTAGATCTGCGTAGAGAGATACTTAGAGGCCTTGATATCGATGGTATTCTCCCAACGTAGAGTAGGTACTATATGCTCGTAGGCCGACTTGTCCTCGGCCTTGGCCATCTGTGACAGGTCGCTAATCCAACCGTAGAATGAGTAGGCTGTCGTGCGGTAACGCAACCAGCCATTCTTACCCCACGACTTATCGAAGTCAAGCTGAACAGAGAGACCACCCTCATACTTAGATTTACGTCCCTCAGGAACACCGTAGCGGTTTGTGACGGTGCTATCTTCAAGATAGGTGGCACTCATGGCAATGGGCGCAAGGTTAAGCTTCAACGGGAACTTCTCCGAGGGGATGACATAGGTGAAACCGACAGAGGCATCGAGGTATCCTGGAGCCATGAAGTTTGACACGCGTGCCTCACCATTATACTTCGAGGTGCGTGCCGCATAGCCCGGAGCAAACTGTGTACGGAACTTGATGTTGGCACCATATGTCCAGTTCTTTACCATATCCCACTGGGGAGCAGTGGCAATGGCTATCTCGTCTACATTCTTAAACCATAGACCCTTCTGCTGACCATCACCGATGTCGGTCTTCATATTGTTGTAGCCGAACTTTGCCGAAGCGGTATTGTTGATGGTAAACTTACCCTTCTTGAAGGTGTGCAGGAAGTTTACATTGGCAAGGAGCGTGATGGTGTTATCGCCCGATGCCTGCCACGACTTACTGAATGCAGTGAGCGAGCCGTGAAGATTGGCCGAGAAATCTATGGTGTTACGCTCCTGACGTATAGCACGACGCTCGGCACGGTAGGCCGCCTCCGAGAAGTACTCTGCATCGACCTCACCACTCTTAACTTCGTTTTCAAACTCCTTCTTTTCGGGGTTAGATGCTACCTCGTCGATAGTTACCTGTGCCATTGTCTCTGTCGCAAAGAGCATAGCAACAAATAAACAAATAGAATAGATGTGTTTCATCATGATAGTTTTTGCTAATAGTGATAACAGATTTATTGATGCACAAATGTACACATTTTTCTCAAAATTTCCTATCTTTGTACATTATTAAATGATAAATAGTAGGATTATGAAATATATTGGAGCACACGTAAGTGCATCAGGAGGTATAGAGAATGCTATAAAGAATGCACAAAGCATCGGGGCTACGGCCTTTGCCCTATTTACCAAGAACCAACGACAGTGGCTTGCACCACAGCTAAGCGACGAGCAGATAGCCACATTTAAGCGCGCTATGGCCGAGGCCGGATATGCGGCATCTGTGGTACTACCCCATGACAGTTATCTTATCAACCTCGGACATCCCGATAGCGAGGGCCTCAACAAGTCACGCGAGTCGTTCTTCGAGGAGATGCATCGCTGCGAGTTATTGGGACTCGATCGTCTAAACTTTCACCCCGGAAGTCATCTCAAACAAATCTCGGCCGAGGAGTCTTTGGAGCGTATCGCCGAGTCTATAAATATGGCATTGGAGCGCACATCAGGCGTGACGGCTGTCATAGAGAATACTGCCGGACAGGGTTCAAACCTCGGATATAGGTTTGAACATCTGGCATATATCATCGAGCGAGTTGAGGATAAGAGTCGTGTGGGTGTCTGCCTCGACACGTGCCACTCGTTTGCTGCGGGCTACGACCTGCGTACCAAGGAGGCGTGCGACGCTACGTTCGAGGCATTCGAGCATATCGTTGGCTTCAAATATCTGAGAGGTATGCACCTCAATGATGCTATGCGCCCCTTGGGCAGTCGCGTCGACCGCCACTCTCCACTGGGCGAGGGAGAGATCGGCTGGGAGTGCTTCCGATATATTATGCAGGATAGCCGCTTCGACAACATACCGCTTATCTTGGAGACACCCAACGAGGCGCTGTGGAGCGAGGAGATAGCCAAGCTCAAAGGGTTTGCAAACATCTAAACTGTAATATTATGAAGAGGCTTATACTTATCGCTATCTGCTTTGCTGCCATAGGTAGCATCTCAGCACAGGTGACAATTGAAAAGCCCTACGCTACGGGGGCTGACATATCGTGGTTGCAGTCACAAGAGGATGAGGGCATACGCTTTTCGGACGGAGGTGTCGAGGGCGATGCCTTGGCTATTTTGCGCGACAACGGCTTTAACTACATTCGTCTGCGCCTATTTGTAGATCCCAAGTCGGAGTTAGGATACTCACGTCGGGATGGCTACTGCGACTTGGAACACACCTTGCAGATGGCCAAGCGCATAAAGGAGGCGGGGATGTACTTTCTCCTCGACTTCCACTACTCCGATAATTGGGCCGACCCACAGAAGCAGATAATGCCTCAGGCGTGGCAAACATACTCCTATGATGAGGTGTGCTGTGCGGTATACGAACATACGCGTGAGGTGCTCGAAGCCCTCAATGCGCAACATACCACACCCGACATGGTACAGGTGGGTAACGAGGTGAGCAACGGTATGTTGTGGCCATACGGCTCGGTGCGCCATTCGTTCGAGGGTCTTTGCGGGCTACTCAAAGAGGGTGTGCGCGCCACAAGGGAGTGCTGCCCCGATGCCGAAATTATGCTACACGTAGCACTTGGAGGACAGGCCGAGGAGTCGGAGCGTTTCTTTGACGCTATGGCCGAATATGGCGTTGAATACGACATCATCGGTCAGTCGTACTACCCCGAATGGCATGGCACATTGGAGGAGTTGGAGGCAAATGCCAACGCTTTGGTCGCTAAGTACCAGAAGCCGCTTATCGTAGTGGAATATCGCGATCACTACCTCGCCATCGAGCGTATAGTGCGCGCTCTCCCCGACAACCTTGGTCGTGGCACTTTCATCTGGGAGGCCACCTCGCCACAGTGGGGTAAGCTCTTCGACAAGGAGGGAGCTGCAACACCCGCCCTCGACGACTACAATAGATAGAGATATTAATATATGGGAAGTTTCGAGATACTGCTTATAGCTATAGGTGTTGCCATGGATGCCTTCGCCGTATCCATCAGCAAGGGTCTTACGCTCAGTCGCATAGAACTGCGACACACGCTACTTGCCGGCATATGGTTTGGCGGATTTCAGTCTCTGATGCCAATCATAGGCTACTTCATAGGCATAAGTTTCTCGGAGATTGTAGGCAGCATTGACCATTGGATAGCCTTCGCACTACTGCTTGTCATTGGCCTGAATATGATACGAGAGGCTGTTTGGGGCGAGGAGGAGAGAGTCAATAACGACTTCGGCTGGCGCACGATGTTACTGATGGCCATAGCGACAAGTATCGATGCCTTAGCTATCGGTATATCTATGGCATTCATAGGTGCTGATATATGGATGGCAGCAGCCGTAATCGGCGTGGTGACCTTCATACTATCTGCATCGGGCATATATCTCGGACGTGTGGTAGGCTCACACCTCGGCTCTAAGAGCGGCATTATCGGCGGCATTGTACTTATCGCCATTGGCATAAAAATCCTCGCAGAGCATCTCGGAGCATAACAAGGGGACAATTCACTACATATACATAACGCGAGGAGGGTGTTCGTTTGAACACCCTCCTCATTATTTGTGTGGTAGCGGATACTACTTTGTAACGCTCTCTAAACGCTTCATCATCACAAACATAAATAGTGCTGACAGTAAGCAGAGTACGATGAATACTGTCCATACAGACCACAATGGAATACCTGCCCAGAGGAAACCGCCAACCGCAACAAGCATATTACCGATGGCAGTTGCCACAAACCAGCCACCCATCATCAAACCCTTGAGCTTTGGAGGAGCAACCTTCGATACGAATGAGATACCCATGGGAGAGAGCAAGAGCTCAGCAAAGGTAAGGATAAGGTAGGTTACAATCAACCAATAGGGCGATGTACGTGTCTCAGGCTTGGTATCAGCCTTGATAGCAGCCAACGTAGCCTCTGCCTCGGCAACAGATGCGTCAGACTCACCATCGACTGCCGATGTCTCAGCATTGATGATGGCTACACTTGCATTGTAAACATCGAAGAAGATAGGCTTCGTATTCTTATTAAGCTTACCCATAAAGTCGGTGGCAGGCTTGATTGTAGCAACCACAGCAGCATCCGCCTTCAATGTCTCGAAATCCTCAGCAGTAGCTGCAACTGCGTGATACTCCTGAGCAAAGGTCTCTGCCTTCTCCACAGCGATGGCGCGCTGCTGCTCGTTAGGGGTATTCAAACCGTCAGAACCTACGGCCATAATCACGAAGCCGATAGCCGCAACCAACATACCGTAAGCGATCTTACGTGGTGCAGAAGGCTCCTTACCCTTACGCGCCAAAGAGCCGAATATTGCCATCGACACAGGAGTCAGGGCAACAACATAGAATGGATTGAACTGCTGGAAGATAGGAGCAGCAACCGTAATCTCTGCGGTAGCCTCGATGCCCATAGCACGGTATACGAGGAACGCAAGGATTGCCGATGCAAGCACTCCCGAGAAGATCTTAGCCTTAGCACCCTCGCTCTGGAAGATAGAGAAGGTAGCGTATACCGCTATGATGATAAGGGCCAAGTTCCATACGTTGAACAACATCGTGTCGAAGCCAAAGGCCTGAGTACGTGTGAACTCGTCGGCGAAGTATGTCAAGGTCAAACCGTTCTGGTGGAAGGCCATCCAGAAGAAGATAACAACGGCAAATACGAGGCAGAGAGCCACGATGCGCTGTTTGGTCTGCTCGGGAGTGAGGTTATCCTCAACAACAGCAGCCTCGCCCTTCTTCTTGCCACCCTCAACATGACGGAATGTTGAACGGAATACATAGTAGATAAGAATCGAGAGTATCAACGCTGCACAAGCCACCATAAACGAGAAGTGGTAAGCATCATTAGAGCTGTAACCGAGCGATGTCTCAGCCCAGTGCTTGATGCCCACCGCAGTGGTAGGAGCAAACAACGAACCTACATTGATAGCCATATAGAAGAGCGAGAAACCTGAGTCACGCTTCGAGGCATACTTAGGATCGTCGTAGAGGTTACCAACCATAACCTGCAAGTTACCCTTGAACAGACCTGTACCAACGCTGATAAGCACCAATGCTGCCATCATCGCTATCATAGCAACAGTCTCGCCACCAAGAGGCACAGAGAGAAGCAGGTAACCGCCAAACATCACCGAGATACCGAGTGTTACCATGCGGCCGAAACCAAACTTATCGGCCATCATACCACCTACAAGGGGCATAAAGTAAACCAAGCCGAGGAAGGTAGAGTATATTGCACCTGCAACACCTGCCTCCAACCCGAAGTTCTCACGAAGGAAGAGGGCAAATACCGCCAACATCGTGTAGTAGCCAAAGCGCTCACCGGTGTTTGCAAGAGCCAAGGCATAAAGACCTTTAGGATGTCCTTTGAACATAGTAAAATAGTTTTAGTTAATATATAAATTATTTGTTGTTACAAAAATAACACAATTCGGGCGCGAAGGTACAAAAAAAAATCAAATAACAAAGTGTTATGTATATAATACCAATGCAATAGCGGCAAATTGCAGGGCGAGGCCTTTGTGTTGCAGGGCTTTGCCCTACCCTCTGCTGTGCAGAGGAAAGGGTAGTTCACGCCTACGGCGTTAAAGGGTAGTTGAAGGGTAGTTAAAGGGAGCGTGGATTTTGTGTTGCAGGGCGAAGCCCTGCCACTGCAAAGCAGTTTAAGGAGTATAGGGATATTAGGGAGTTTAAGGAATATAGAGAGTTTAATGCTATTTAGTTGATTTCCCTAAACTCCTTAAATTCTCTAAATTCTCTAAATTCTCTTTGGTTTCGAAATCAAAAAAGCCCTCCCAA
>JAFVRN010000045.1 GCA_017504265.1 Alistipes sp.
CGTGAGTTGCGAAAGTATATTAACTACTATAATAACGACCGTATTAAACTAAAATTAAACGGAAAGAGTCCGGTGCAATACCGAACTCTTTACCAGTAAAATTCTTTTTATTAATCAGTCCAACTTTTTGGGGTCAGATCAGTTTGGACACGCTCCTTATTTTACGCTCCTATGACAGGAGCTACTCGCGTTTGATAAGCTCATCGAGCTTTGTAAGACGACTCTTAATGTATCTGACAACATCATCAACCTCAGCATCATACGAGCCTAAGGCCTTTGGATTTTGGTGTACCTGTGTCGAGAGTATATCCCAACGCTTAAAGTTAATCTCTTGTGACTCTTCAAGTAATACTCGCTGACGTTCAACATATTCCACAAGCGAAGCCTCATCTATGCCTCCCGACTGACAAGCCTCATTCCACAACTCGACAAGGCGTGCGCGAGCTGCTGCATCCTCCTTTACAATACGTGTCACCATACTGCGCACACTCTCGCTTGCGACAGAGCCGTTTGTAGCGTAGATATAGTCCCACAGATTGTTAATCTGATAGGTTCTGACATCGTTATCGAACGCAAGGTCATAGTCCCATACAGGGCCCGAGTAGAGCTTATCGCTACCTCTATCCTTATACATATATACACTCCAATAGGTATCGGTATTTCCAGCAAACTCGCCTACAAGGAATAGGCGTAGGAAGCTATCCAAATCGAGATACTTGCGATATCCCACCTCGGCATCTGCGAAGTTATCGGCGAACACAGCACTCTCCATTGCATTGAAGAAGTCGGAGATATAGGTACTCTGTGCCGGTACTATATCGTCATCATCTGGAGACTTAATAGTAACAGGCGTGCCACGACTCGACGTAAACTTCGATTTCTCGGTATAGGCATAGGCATCTATCTCGATAAGATAACCACCCGATAGGTTGTCGCCACTGACATCATCAGGCTCCATCTCCGTAATATCGACACGTCCTTTGGCCACCTCAATCTGGTCGCAAAGCTGATAGCACCCCTTATACTCGCCATTGAGTATGACATCGACAGGATGACAATAGGGCGTATAGGCCATGCCTATACGACGGCTGACCTCGAAGGCAAGGATGTTGCGCATAAGCGTCTTATCGCCATAGTTGCTTATAAGTGTCCACTTCTTAGCCTTGGCAGGAGCATCCAGAGGACTACGCTTCTCGCTAAACTTCAAGCGGTATGGTTTCTTGGGAAACTCCCAGCTGGCATTACCTCGACCTCGCACCGCCGTATTGGTATCGCACAGAAGGTCGGTGCCCTCCTCCGAGATTATGTATACCGCACTGTTTATCTCAACCTCCTTAGATACGATGTCGGCAGCACCCTCCGTATTGATAACTACCGTAGGCAGGTTGGTTAGTTGGTATAGTTGCGAATCGTCACCCTCGCCCTTAATGCCATAGAACTCCAACTCGGCAATATTGCAACGACAATCGTTGGGCGTGACATAACGCACATATCTGAATCCACGCGAACAACTTACATCGACATAGGTCATAACACCCTCGGGAGCCGACTCCTTAATAAGATATATGGGTAGCGCATCGCTGAAATCGGGGCTGTTAGCACCCTCGATAAGTGCCAGCTCCACACGGTGTGGCATCGTAGGACGGGGAGCATAGCCCACCTTGGTTATTACGTGCTTCTCGCCGAGGTCGAGACCCACCCACGTATTGGAGCGTTCGTATGAGGCGAAGAAGGTATTGAGGTCGCCATCAAAGGCACAATCCTTGGTATTGACACTCTCGGTTTGTGCAAAGGTGTTATAATCTACCGAATAGCGAGTGCCAATAACAGTACCCGTCAGCGACTGTGAGTGCTGCTTGTCGAGTGTCACTCTAAACGTATAGTGCTTGCCCGACTCGAATGTAACAGCATCGCTAAGACGATAGGTATACCCCGTACCATTTACCGTAATGGCAAATAGTGCCGTAGATGCCGATATGCTCTGCGGTGCAATAATAGCGTTGTATATGCCGCTCTCATAACGAGGTGTAATGGTCATGGACACAGCCTCCTTGTCGATGCTGACACTACCATCCGAGAGGTCTACGCGACAATCACCCTTGGTATTGATGACCGCTGCCGTAATTTTAGCATCACGCCACTCATCACTACCCCAGCCTTCGCCCTCGACAAGTACAAGCGATAGCGACGACATAATGTGATTGTAGCATATCTCGACAACATCCTCCGTAGGTTTTACGCTAACAGCCCTACCCCACAACATATCGGATAGCTCGTAACCCGACGAACTCTGATCGTCGGATATGGAGAATAGCTGTGCATCGACATCATCGACCACCATATAGGGATAGTAACCTATGATATCAACCGTTGTTATCTTATCACGATAATAGACCTTGGGCGTTGTACTCCACACCATATCCTCAGCCGAGTATACAAACTCGGCATTATCCACCTGATTTCCGCTATCGGCAAGCGTCGTAGGCATACCGCCACTATAATTAATGACATAGATACCTACACTGTCATCATCCTCAAACGCATTGCCACTCACTCGTGACTCGCCACCATCAATAACACCTCCTATGTTTATGGCGTAATCGCCACGCTCTATAGCATTAGATGTCTGTCCATCGTCTATCTCTTCGACACATCCTACCAGCGATAATGACGCTATTATATGTAATAATAAATTCTTGATATTCACGGCTTTATACTTTTAGTTAGTCCTCTACTCCTGCTATACCATCAAAGTTGCCACCATCCTGCCAACCACCGATGGTAAAATTATAGTCGGCACTGCTGATAAATCCCTGCTCCACCACGACGTAATATACATCGATGCAAGGAGCTTGATATTTCGCTCTCTCTCTGCTCATATTTGATAATTATTTTAGCGGATATGTCTTATGGCCTAAATATATACAAAGGTATAGTAAAAATGCGAAAAATCAAACAATATCAACTCTTATTATCTGCCGTGCAGAGGAAAGCGTAGTTCACGCCTGCGGCGTTAAAGGGTAGTTGAAGAGTAGTTGAAGGGACGTGGCTTTTGTGTTGCAGGGCTGCGCCCTGCCACTGCAAAGCAGTTTAAGGAGTATAGGGATATTAGGGAGTTTAAGGAATATAGAGAGTTTAATGCTATTTAGTTGATTTCCCTAAACTCCTTAAATTCTCTAAATTCTCTTTGGTTTCGAAATCAAAAAAGCCCTCCCAAGTGGGAA
>JAFVRN010000046.1 GCA_017504265.1 Alistipes sp.
CCTGAAGCTCCATGATAATCTTAAGCTCTGCCTCAGTAGGTAGTCGCCCGTTATCATATACCGTATATGGAGCCTGACCATCATCGTTAATATCATCAACCTCAACATAGTTCTTGCAGTGGTCGGCAAAGACAACCAACTTCTCGTGACTATTTAGGTCGTCAAGATTGCTATATGTCGAGAGCACCGCACCAAGGCGCGAGGCTATAACAAACGAGGGTGATACCAACTTGGCGTTAGCATCATCACCTGCCGTATATCCATATTCGTCGATGTTCGGTCGAGCAAGTGTATAGTCATGTGATGTTGCCATCACGCGAACCTTATAGTTACGCACATTGTGTGTTTCGCAGTTTGAGGTATTCAACCTCCAGGAGTAGCTGCCACCACCCCACCAGTTACCGCCACTGCGTGCGTAAGTGTAGGAGTAATAGTTGATGGCATACCTCTTACCATCGCTGTTTTTATTGCCTCGCACCTTGGAGGCTGTCCAGCCGTAGCCATTTGTCGGCGAAGCACTGTTATAGGTATACTTGACACTCTTTGTGTCAAGATCTACCTCGTCAATTGTATAGATGCTCACGATATGGTCGCGCTCGAATAGATATGTCGTAGGGTCATCTCCTGCTGCGGTTAATTTATCTACATTGCCCCTAAACGAGTGTCCGTCCGTAGTGCGATAGAAGTAATCGTCGCGGTATGAGAACCACGGCAGTGAGTTTGTGATGTAGATCAATGGATACTGCTCAACATCGATAATCTCTGTAAGACCCTCCTGGTTCTTTACTTGAATTTGGAAATAGAGAGTTGTGTTATTTGTCGGCACCTCGCTATGTACTCCGATATTACCCGAGTGAGCATTGGCATCTACAATGCCATAGATATTCTCTATCTCGCTATCGCTTAATGGCACCCTTTCG
The DNA here is from genome assembly GCA_017504265.1 of Alistipes sp. Lineage (GTDB taxonomy): Bacteria > Bacteroidota > Bacteroidia > Bacteroidales > Rikenellaceae > Alistipes. Next base: position 921 of record JAFVRN010000046.1, read on the forward strand.
CTATACTTATTAAGATAGTAACCGCTATCGGGAACATAGGATACTGTCACGGGCGACGAGGATGAGAAGTAGAGAGACTCAAGATCCTCATCGATATTATACAATATAAGTTTGTTCTTATTCACCTTCAGATATTTCACTGTGCTTTCGCCCGTGACCTCAAGATCTACTCCTTGCCAAGGCGTTGTGAAGTAGTATAAAGCCTCTATATTCTCTGGCGCAGAGTAGTCCTCGGCTCCTGGTGCATTAAGGTTAATGCGTAGGTCGTAGAGCGTATTGCGTTTAATTCGGTGGTAGCTATTACCCACACTTCCCTCCATCTTGCTGAAAGATATCTGGTAGTAGTTGTGTATATACTCTATAGGGGTGCTATCATCGCTCTCCTTATACAATATTGGAAGCATAATAACCAATGATGTACCCTTGTCGAATACCTCACTACTATTCCAGGTGTGTGAGTAGCAGTAGGCGGTAATATGTAGATTATAAATGCCATCGGAGTCTTCAATGAGTGTGCAATATGGTGATTGTGATATAGTGGTCGATGCCCAATATGGACGCGCGCCACCCTCTGTTAGAGGGTAGCCTCCCTCCTCAACAAGTGTAGTGCGTGTGGGCATATTTCGCATCAAGTAACCCTGTGATTGAGCAATAAGCTCTGGCGTGAAGATTACCTTGTTGCCAGGCTTGATATTAACAATAATCTTGGCAGCAGCGCGTCTTAAGGTGACTTTTAGTAGCACATCATCTGTTGAACCACTATTATTGATAATTACGGTAGATTGTGTCGCTGGTTCGCTATCACCCATATATGCCACGCCATCCATAAGGAACATCTGGGGATAGTTACTATGTGGTTTTCCAAACTCAATACCTGAAAGATGTATGTTGCTATTTGTCTGGTCAAGATTGAGGAAATCGCTATGTTCAACGAGCGCCCCGTTTTTGTAGTATATGCTCTCATCATGATCACTATTGGCTATGACATATACTTTGTAGGCTCTATCCTCTTCAAAGTCCTGTTTGGTAAGACCAAGCGATACTACGCCATCAGGAGTTGCAGATACTGATACTCGCTCGTGGTAAAATCCACTATATGTTATGCCATCGTCATTGAGTTTGTAGAACAAGATGTCAAGATGGCTCAGGTATGACTCATATTCATTATCTGCAATAGTGGCGCGAGTTTCGCCATAGGGCATAAAGTAGAGCTTTATACGATTGTCCATACTGGGGATATGCTCCTCAAAATGAGAGCTGCAGCCCACAATATGGAGCAAGAGCGTAAGTGCTGACATTATATGTATTACTCGTATATTCATTGTCGTGACACTAATTTATAGGTTGAGCGACATGTTTAATCTCAATAATCTTCGGGTTTGTACCGCTATTTGGCCAGCGAATATTGTCATACTCGCCATTGATAAATAGATTTATGTACTGGTCTGTCCACTCCTGATAGTATGATATTCCAAGATCAATAGTGGTACTCTCTGCACCATCGGCACTTAATGGGAAGATGACTATCTTATACCAATCATTAGCCTCGCACGCAGGCAATAGCTTTTGCAGGTCGCTGTCGCCGCCGGAATCGAATACAAGCTCGGTGATAGTTACGCCATCTTCAATATGGTAGACTCTAATACGATAGTTCTCCTTGGATGCCATAAATCCGGGCTCCCACTGCACGGCTTCAAGATTACTGTTTGGGGAGAGAATTTTGAAGTAGGCGACAAATGCCCCCGCCTCAAGATTGGCATTACCACTGAAGTACATCTTTGGCGACTCTGTAATTACATAGTTCTTCTGGTCTGTTGATATTATGTAATCGTATGGCACTAATGGATTAAGGTATGTAGGATAGGTGATATCATGCTCATTATACTCTTCATTATTGCCCCAATCCTCGGCATCCCAGTCGGCGACATGGTATTCGAGCATTAGGCTCTCGCCCGCAATAGAGCATACGGTAAATCTATATATATGGTTGCGTATGATGCTATAGTCTGTGCCCTCAATCCTATTGCCATTACTATACTCGCAGAACGAGATGGCGTCTTCAAATATCTTCTCCTCGCCCTGATCGTAGAACGAGAGGCTTATCTTGTTGCGCTCGCCAGGATAGTTGATGTTGTCGTACTCGGGAATATATAAATAGTAGTCGTCCGACTCCTCGTCCTTGATAAGGGGGAGGGTCACCGCTGCGTAGCGGTAGATGTTAAAGCCAAGCTCACAGTTAAGTTCCTGCGTATTGTTGCACGACTGCCAATTTGCAGGGACAACATTGCCCTCCTTGTTGTAGTACTTCAATGTCGCCGATGTTATCTCCGTGTCTCGCTCTTTGAGTTCGTCCGATAGCTTAACCTCGATCTTTGCTGCCGCGCGCAATAGCCAAAGACTCTCGGTTAGCTCGTAGTGTGTGGCATTAAGCAGTGGAGAGATATCGGTAGTCATTACGCCCCACATAGGTATTGAGCTATCCTCGTTGCGAGGGTCGAGCTGCGTGTAGTTATAGCGAGTCTTATCATTTTCAATAGTCTCGGGTGCGGTGTTGGCTATAACCACAATTTTGCACCTTGGGTCTTGGAGGTTTATCTCCATGTTATCAGGTAGTACGCCGGTAATTTGGAACTGCGTCTGCTCCTGATTTATGGGCCAAATCTGAAGACGGCCAATCTCGCCAATAGGGCTATTGTCGAGGTTAAGCAACATCATTCGCACGGTTGTAGGATCGATGTAGTAGTCGAACGGTACGCCCTCGTTTGTAGGGTTGCACTCCACGCGCGTTAGAGATTCGTCACACCCAATAGTGAAGGATATGGTACGCTCGCCATCAAGTGCAATGTAGCATAGCTCGTTATCGAATACACACGATACCGAGAGTATGCCACACAGTAGCATGACGATATATTTTACCAAACTCTTCACTCTATCTCTCTTTGTCTAACCTCTATTTAGTTTAGTTCAGTGTTGTTTATCACCACACGCCAGCCGTTGATGACTACCTGTGAACTTACCCACTCACCCTCATCGAGGAAGAGTGTCAATGAGTACTCATCCTGACGGTCGAGATACTCCTGATTGGTCATATCCTTATGATAATTGCCTTTAACTATAAGAGCATAGTCTGCAAGAGGTAATCGTAAGACCTCCTCGCCACTCTCCTTGTTCGTAACCCTAAGCATTGGCGACTCCATTGCCATTATACGACCTATCGTAAGCTCTGCAAGTACTGCGTTTATGTCAGCTTGGCGAGTAGTATCGTGCTCCTCAAACTCAGTGTATATACTCTCCCAATACCAAGGTTTATATGTTATCGCCTCATCTGTGAGGCGTGTGTTATCATAGTTGTAAAGACCGTTATGGTCTGTGATTTCGAATATGAATTGCTCCTTTTGTAGCGGATAACCCGACATCTCGTGTAACATGACACGCACCACATTCGTATTCTTCATTAGCGACATAGTCTTCTTGTATGTGCCCGGCTCACTTGTCACATTAAGTTCCATCATACCATGAAATAGACCCTCTAAGTCAGTATCGCTATATGCGTTGCCTGCACTATCGTAGTTGCGGGTCATCTTAACCTGCATCTGCTCAATGCGCGTAGTCCCAATCTCCTCGTCTGCAAGCATATCGAAGGACTCCTCCTCGCCGAGGCCTCCCCAGGCGAGTAGTGTGTAGCATCCTGCGGGGAGCTCTAAGCGTATATAAAAATCCTCCTTCGAAAGCTCCTCCTTGTCGGTGGTAACAACCTTTTCGATGAGGATACCATCCTCGTCGAAGATATAGAGCGCAAGGGAGTTTACCTCGTTGGCAAAGGCATCTGCATACTTTATGTTGTAGTCATACTTGAAGCGTATGTCGTAGTAAACATCGCAATCGCCCTCGTACTCGAAGATATGACTTCGCGTACAAGATAGGAATGTTGTCACTGCCACCACCATTGTCAGTGCCACCATCCATTGTCTAAATATCTGCGCTCTTTTCATTTAATGTTTAGTTTCGTATTTTATATAAGGGGTCGCCAGAGGTGTGACGACCCCTTGAAGTATCAATTGTTATTGCTGAACATTAACCGTCTGGCTAACCAATCGCCAAGCGAGGATATTAACCCGTGCTGATACGAATGACTCCTGGGCCTCAGGATCATCGGGATACTCCGGCTTGATGATATCATTAGTACCAACATATGTTGGGCTACCAAAGCCACCAATAGTCGTAACCACTAAATTGTAGATATGGTTACGAACAATACCATACTCTGCTGTGGTGTCATCATTACCTAGGTGCTTGATGTCGATGTAGTAGAATGTCTCGCCTGAGTAGTAGAGAACAGATGGTTCTAGGCTTGTTGCAAGAAACTCGTTTGTAGCCTTTACGCTATTTGGGTCTGTGTTAGAGTCTGCTCCTACAGGCTCATATTCACCATTAACAAGCTGATACCAATCTTTAGTCTCGCCCAAATCCGAAAGCTGTACATAGCTATTGTTGTCGTCGATGATCGAAGCGTGAGCTCCATTACCACCTGCCACACACTTCAAATGCTCGGGCTTAATGCTTGTGTAGACATCATTTCCACCCTCTACGGTTTTGGCGTAGAGTGTATACGCGAGGGTGTTTGCTATGGCTGTACGAAGGTTTGCCTCGCCAATATACTGCTGACCCATCCACTTTGCAATCTCCAACGGTGTGCCATCCTCCTTGCCGAGCTTAGCCTTAAGGATAACCTTGGTGCAGGGGTTTAGCTCGTTACCATTAGTATCAGTATATTTTGGATTGGTATTCTCGCCGATATATGTATATGACTTTTCTGTGAATTCACCATTTAGGATGTTATTGTTGTTACCAATAGCGTAGCCATAGTCATTTGCAAAGCCAGCTGGTAGAGGTGTTGAGTAGGACATCTTGAAAGACTCGTCATCTCCTGATGGTGCTGGCAATGATGTCGCCCAATAGCAACGATAGTATGGAGAGTTATTCCATGGGAAGCCAAGTGAATCATCGGTCCAAGAGGCATCAATCTTCTTGAGTAAGTATGACTGAGTATTATCAAGGTGAAGCTCCCAACCAAGAAGGTGAGCATAGACATCGGTATCTACACCATCAACCTTAACGGTATCGCCCAATGGGAACTTTGTTGCGCCATTAGCTGTCGTTACAGTAACCTTTGCTGCAACACGCTCAACATAGATCTTTACAGGGTCGTAATTAGCTTCGCCCTCGGTCTTGTAGATCTTATCTACGGTAAGTGGCGTGGCCTTCATCACGTTGTTACCTGCAAGGTACACCGAGTTGCTCATAACGAAATAATCGCTATCATCTGAAGGACCATGAAGATCAACAGCGTCCTCAAGCTCTGCTAAGTCGTATGACTCGCCTGGTTTGGGCGACCAGTTAAGAACAGCCACAATCTGGTTGGGATACTCGCCCTTATAGCTCTTGAGCAGGAGAACTACATTCTTGATATCCGATATGTTAGGAGCTGAGCCGGTGTCCGGGCCAGGGTTAAGAGTTGCAGCAAGGTAATTAACACCTGTACCGGGAGCTGTCACTGCGCCATCAGTCACAGTTACGGGGAAAGCTACACCATCCTTGAAGAAGAAGAAATGGGCCGATGCCACCTGGCGCTCAATATCAGTACCAACCAAATAACCGTCATCGCCATCGGCACGCGTACTCTCCGATGTTGCAAGGCTAATTGCTATGTAAGACTCCTCGACTTCGCCACTGTGTGATGGGCCGTTACCACCACTGATATCCTCCTTTGCACATGCTGCCAAACCAATGACAGCCAATGCTATAAATAGATACTTTTTCATAATTATACTAAATTAGGTTCTTAGATTTCGTAGTTGTTTTCAACAATACGCCATGAAAGAATATTTATCTGTGCATATACATAAGATACCACATCCTCAGGTTTGTCAGGAACGATAAAGTCCTCCTCAGAGTCGTAGATAGGAGTACCGAAGCCCTTGATATCACTGATATTCACCTTATAGACATGGTTACGAACAACACCATACTCTGCTGTGGTGTCCTCATTACCGAGGTGCTTGATATCCAACCAGTAGTAGGTCATACCGTTCTTGTAAACCAATGCAGGCTGAACCTGAGCAAGCTCAGCGTTCAAATCATCCACATCGATAGGGTTGTAGTTGCCATTCTCGTACTTATACCAGCTCTTCTGACTGCCATTGTTTGAAAGTTGGAAGTAAACCTCGTAGGCGTTCTCATCTTCAGGCTGTCGGGCTATACACTGCAAATCATCATGGGCTGCACCGGTGAATGTGTAACCATCACCCCAGAAGTATAGACCCTGAAGTGTGTTGGCAACGACAACCTTGAGGTTATTCTCACCGACATACTCCTTACCATACCAATTAGTAATCTCAATAGGATTGCCATCAACATCGACAAGCTGTGCCTTTACGATAACCTTTGTGCGATTCTCGACCTCAGGACGAGTATTCTCGCCGAGGTAGTCCATACTATTCAACACACTGTTGTCGTTGTCCCAGTCGAATGTATTGTCTGTGAAATCCTTACCGAGTGACTTTGCCCAGAATGAACGGAACCAATCAGCATCATTCCATGAGAAGCCGATATTAGTCCATGTTGGGTCGATACGCTTCAATAGCCATGACTCTTCATAGTCGTTATATAGCTCAAAACCCTTGATCTGAGCATATATCTCTGTATTGTTTACATTCTTGCCAATGGCAAACTTCTCCTTGTCGGCACTATAAATCACTTTTGCAGCTACGCGCTCAACATGGATAGTTACCGGCTCAACCTTGTCAGGGTCTGGTTCTTCGTTAGGCTTCATATCACCAATGTTGGCAATGGTAAGAGGTACGGCATCAACAACCTGGTTTTTGCTGTTGGCATATACCGAGTTGCTCATTACAAAGCCCTTGGTATCATTTCCAAGCTCTGTAACCTTAGCCTGAAGTTCACTGAGCTTATAGCTTGACTTCTCAGGTGTCCAGTTAAGGATAGCAAGTATCTTGGCTGGATACTCGCCTCGGTAGTTGTTGATAATTAGAACCTCCTTATGAATGTCGGAGATGGTATTGCTCATATCAGAGCCATCCTTCTCAAGGTTTACCTTTAGATAGTTGCTACCGCCACCATGAGTCGTGGTATTTGTCGCCTGATCAAACGATACATCAAAGGCGTTGCCATTCTCATCGAAGAAGAATACATAGGCACTCTTTACAGCACGCTCGGCATCAGTACCCTCCTCATACTCGCCCTCATGGGCGCGAGTGCCCATGTTGTCAGCTGCCAATGTAATAGTGAGGTACGACTGCTCTAATTCGCCCTTCTGAAGGCCCTGTGTACCCTCTTCTCCCTTCTCGCTACAAGCAGCAAATGCGAATGCTGCAAGAGCCAAAGCTAAAAACTTTCTCATAATTTTTAATGGGTTTTGTTAATTTATTAAATTGTATATTCATTTATCTTCACTTGTTACAATCCAGCGATTTCTAAGATTGTCTAAAACCTCGCGAGCCTTCGTGATGCCCATTCTCTCGGCCTCGAGTAGGTATGGTCGTGCAGCGTCGAAATCCTCGCGCACCACCTCCAAAACACCTCGGCCGTATAATGCCTCGGCACTATCGCCTGCCTTATCCAAATAGCGCATAGCACGGTCGTAGTCACCCTTAATCATTGCTGTATTTGCGGCGTTAAGGTTTGCTACAGGGTCGGATGGATACATGCGTATTGCAATCTCCCACACCTCATTATAGAGGTCGCTACCCTGCTCATAACTTTGTGCAAGGATATAAAACTCCTCAAGTGAGAGCTTCTGGGGTGCAGTAAACATTACAGCCTCAATCTCTTCGGGTGTTGTATAGCTGCGTATCTCATACTCAATAACATAATCCGAACGGCGGAGTTTAGGATAGCATACCTCTAACAGGTGGCGATAATCATCAGGCCAATTAGACTTAATATGCCACTCCTTGTTATCGGGCTCACGATTTGAGCGTATAGCCGCCAATATCTCATCGCGATGCTTAAGATTTGAATTCTCGACATAAGCCTCAAGACCCTCCCAATTCTCAGGCTCGAAGGATGTGTCGATAAAGTCCTCGCCAAAGTGGTACATATCCTCTACATACGCCTTCAATGATGCAGTACGCCCCTTTGCCAAACGGGCATTATTCTTATATGGGCTCTCAGGTGATGCAAAACCCTTGATAGATAGATGGCGGATAGTTATATCGCTATCGTTCTTTACCGAGTCGATAGTACTCGTAATCCTCAGTAGCTCGTTTCTATTGTCGTGATAGTCGGGATATATCTCTGTGCGACTTACGGGGAAGTCGATATATGCCGATCCGCGAAGAGTGCGAGTCTTGACAACCTCAACCTCGGGACGCAGGTATATCATCTCGGGCATATATCGTTCGTAGGGGAAACGCTCGATAAGCTCCTCACACTCATCCCATAGCCTGCCGCCACAGCAACCATAGCCCTGACGTGCGATAACCACCGAGCAATTCTCCATCCAGTCGGTATATGCAAGAACAACACTGTAGTCTATCGTTGCAGGTACGCGTCTTTCGCGAAAGCGCATATCGGTATAGGTTGTGGGGGCAAGATGCTCGTTGCGAGTGTAGTAAATGTCACGCATACGGCTGTATACGCCACATGAACGTAGGGTGATGTTCTCGTCGCCCTTAACAATCATTGGGGTAAGCACAGCAACCTCGTTGTTGCGAATATCGAGCTCAGTGGTATTGAAACGTATGTCGAGACGTATGCTATCGCCAATGCGCTCCATAGAGTATCTATCAATCATAATACCGTCGTGGCTTTGGGCTGATGTGCTAACAACGATGGTGGCCGTTATCACCAAAATAGCTAAAACTCTTCTCATATATCGATGTGTTAAAAGAGATAAACAAAATTGATTGCAGCCTTCGTAGGCCCGAAATAGTTGTGTAGCCCCTCGTCGATGTATCGACCACACGCGTCGCACTCATACTGTTGATAGTCGGCAAGGATATAACCCACGCCCAACTCAAGTTCTATGTTGAGGTGTTTGCTCAACATGAAGGCATAGCCATACGATATGCCTATGCCGTAGCCAAATCCTTGGTAGCGGTATTTAGATAGCGGAGAGAGATCCGTGCCCAAGAATCGTATGTTGTTATTGAGGTTCCCGAAGTTGAAGGCACCATAGAGCAGATGTCCCCCCAGGAAGTGACCGGCGAAACGGTCGCAGAACCAATAGCGTGCCTCGGGTTGAATGTAGATGTGCTTCCATTTAACGCTGGAGTTTTTGCTCCACGAGTTGTAGTTCCCTGAGATGTCGATAGTCCACCGCTTACTCACGCCGACCTCGATGCCAAGGTTTATCGATTGTGTCGCGTCGTGGAGCAAGTTTGTCTTGATTGCCACATTTTGGGCGTTGGATGCAACAACGCCGAATACAAGAAATGCTATAAGAAGTGCAACCTTCCTCATCGTATTATCTGTTAGTAGTTTGATTAAATCTTTACACCATCACACAAATACATGTGAATACATGTATGTATCAACATACAAAGATATACTAAAATTCCCCCCCCCCTCCAAGTAAAAATGGTAGAAATTTTAGTTAAATGTGATATTTCTTCGACTATGAACTATAAAAAGCGGTAAATATTCGTGAAAACGTCGTATATTTGTGGTGCGAGAAGAGTCGGTGAGCATTAAAAATCTTGCTCTTTTTGCGATGATTGTACGCAAATAAAAGAATATATTACCATTTATTGTGGATATTTAAGAGAGCGTTTTTGTATGGTAAATATAAGAAAGTTTTGTGTTATTATTGTTGCCATAGCAGCGTTTACATTTACGGGGTGTAATGAGCTCGTGATTGAAGATTTGCCAACGTACGAGGAGAGTAGCCTAGTTGAGGAGGGTGATAATGCACCGTTGTTCAGTGCAACACTTCTCGATGGAACGGCGGTGTCACTCGCGGATTATCGAGGTGAGTATATGATGCTGATTCTGTTTTCGCACACCTGCCCCGATTGCAAGACACTGTTGGATGATCTACATAGCGGAGATTTATTTGCAGACTATCTAACCTGGAGCGGTGATATGGCCATGACGGTACTCGCCGTCGGACGGGATGCCACAACAACTCAACTACAAGAGTATTGCAGTAAGAATGGCTATACCGTAGATATGATTGCCGACAATAATCGAGCTATCTTCAATTTGTATGCAACGACCTATGTTCCACGAGTATATATTATTGATCCACAAGGAGTCATAGAAAAGATGTATATAGAATCCTATCCCAAGAAACAAGAATAAGGTGGATTTAGAGTGGAATGTAAATACTGATTCACGAATAAAGGAGAGCTTTGGCTCTCCTTTATTCGTGAATCCGCCGGGGCTCGGACGGCATAGCCGAAGAGCCGATACCTCGTAGCGCAGGGCAACGCCCGAGCAATAAACAACTCTTTATCGGCTCCACCTGCGATATAAGAGAATAATATTATTGGGGGGGGATACGAATATGAGTGTGCCTGTATACAAGTCCCCTTTGTCAAAGGGGGATTTAGAGGGAATGTAAATACTGATTCACGGAGATAAAGGAGAGCTTTGGCTCTCCTTTATCTCCGTGAATCCGCCGGGGCTCGGACGGCGCAGCCGAAGAGCCGATACCACATAGCGCAGGGCGCAAGCCCGAGCAATAAACCCTATCTATCGGCTCAACCCGCTTTATGTGAGTAGGCGCGGAGGATAGACGAGCAGCACTTGCTATAAGCAAGGTGCTATTTTTGTTGTGTGCATTGTGCTTGCACAGAAAGCGACACAACAAAAAAAGCAACAGAGTGAAACTCTGCTGCTCGCTAAAGGTTGGTGAATCCGCCGGGGCTCGAACCCGGGACCCCAACATTAAAAGTGTTGTGCTCTACCTGCTGAGCTACGGATTCTCCGATTCCAACATTTCTGTTTGGTGGTGCAAAGATAGTAATTATTTTTATTCTACCAAAATAGTAGATTAAAATAATGTTTAGTATCTTTACACTCACAAATAGCATGATATGGATCAGCCAAAGATTGAGCGTCTGCTTCGCCTTATGAAGCTTATGACAGGAAATGTAAACTACACCGTAAACGAGCTTGCTGAGCGTCTTGACACCACCTATCGCTCTATATATCGATATATAGAGACCTTCAAGGATACCGGATTTGTTGTGCATAAGCTCGAAGGTGGCGTATATAAGCTCGGCAAGGAGAGCCCCTACTTCAAGGAGATATCGCAACTGGTACACTTCACCGACGAGGAGGCGCATATCGTCAATCAGCTCATAGAGGCTCTCGACGACACCAATATGCTTAAACAGAACCTGCGACGTAAGCTCACCTCGGTATATCACTGCACATCTGTGGCCAACTCTATTGTGCGAGGCAAGAATGCCACCAATGTGAACCACCTTATCGATGCCATCGAGTCGCGCAACCAGGTATATCTACACAACTATGCCTCGTCACATACAGGCAAGGTCAGCGACCGTTTTGTCGAACCTCTCAGCTTTACGACCAACTATACTCAGATATGGTGCTACGAGATAAGCAGTGGTCAGACCAAGCTCTTTAAGACCTCACGTATAGGCAGTGTTGAGGTTCTCGACAGCAAGTGGCAATACCAGGCAGAGCATAACATCGGCCATATCGACATCTTTCGTATGACCGGCTACGAGCAGCTTCCCGTCAAGCTGCATCTCGGCATGCTGTCGCGCAACCTGCTTATCGAGGAGTATCCTCTCTCGGAGCGAGATCTGCATAAGATAGGAGACAACCAATGGCTTCTCGACACCAAGGTATGCAACTATATAGGCATCGGGCGTTTCGTCATCGGCCTCCTCGACGATATAACTATCGTGGACTCTCCCGATTTCGAGAGATACGTCCACGATAAACTCACAAGCTATGCGGGCAAATAATTACGCAAGTGGAATTTTAGCTACATTATGTTAAATATCAGCACTACCCTTTCAGCCATGTATGCTTAGCTACGCTGTAAATCGGCACGAAGGGGATGATAAGAGGTGTTCGACTTATGTAATTTTTGAAATCGGGATCTGAGCCATACACCTCGCTTTGGCGTAGTTCGAGGCGACGTGCGCCACTAAACATCACGTAAACAATGCCGATATATCCTAACGAAGCTATCACCCACTGCCATGGCGTAGCCGATGCCCCTATGCAGAAAACATAGCTACCTGTCCACATCAATATCTCGCCGAAATAGTTCGGGCAACGCACAATGCGATAGAGGCCGGTATCGACAAAGCGGCAGGCATTAACGCTCTTTGCGCGGCTCTTCTGGGCATCTGCGATAATCTCTATAATCACGCCGAGAGCAGCCACCGCTACACCTACCCACGCCCAAATATCTGCTACCGCCACACCATTTGCACTGTTATAAAGATAGAATGCCACGGGCGACATCTGACCTACGTATAGCAACGCGCACGATATCCATATCATAAACATCGCAAATAGTGGCTTACGCTTGGTGTTATCGGGTTGGTATAGAATCTTCTTGTACGATGCCGAGCGACGCTCACGTATCAACAGATATAGCGATAGACGTATGCCGTAGACAAACATCACACAGCATAGTAATATTGCCGGCAACGATAGATTTTCGGCAAACATCAACGGTATGGCCACTGCGAGGGCAGATATAGAGAAGCCGTAACCGATGCTGAAGAAGTAGATAAAATATATCCATCCGAGCGCAGATACCGCAAACGATATCGCGAGCATTACAAGTAAAAAGGTCATAAACACTCTTTTTAGTTAGACATAAGCAGTAGCAAATTTAATAAAAATATTGCAATAATCATACTGCAACCCCAAAAACTCTGCGGGTATACTTTTACATACCCGTGCAGCGGGGAGGGAGTTTTATTGGGGGAGGGATAATGGGTGGTGTGGGGGTGGCGTGCGAGTGGGTGTGGGTGGGTGTCATACGCAGTGGAGCGAGGGGGCACGGTGCGGGTATTCTTTTACATACCCGTGCAGCGGGGAGGGAGTGATTTTTTTTGGGGAGGGGGATAATGTGTGGTGTGGTGGTGGCGGTGAGTGGCGTGCGAGTGGGTGTAGGTGGTTGTCATACGCGGTGGAGCGAGGGGCACGGTGCGGGTATTCTTTTACATACCCGTGCAGCGGGAGGGGTGTGTTTTTTTTGGGGAGGGGGATAATGTGTGGTGGCGGTGAGTGGCGTAGGTGGGTGTAGATGGGTGTCATACGCGGTGGAGCGAGGGGGCACGGTGCGGGTATTCTTTTACATACCCGTGCAGCGGGAGGGTGTTTTTTGGGGGAGGGGGGGGGATAATGGGTGGTGGTGTGGTGGCGGTGAGTGGGTGTAAGTGGATGTAGGTGGTTGTCATACGCGGTGGAGCGAGGGGCACAGTGCGGGTATTCTTTTACATACCCGTGCAGCGGGAGGGGGAG
>JAFVRN010000047.1 GCA_017504265.1 Alistipes sp.
CCATTAACACTTTTTTAACCATTTGAGGACACAATCGAACATCGTTGGCTGCTCCATCAACACCCGACTGATGTCTTCGGGGTACTGCCCGAACCCAATCGAGCAGTACCAATAGGGATGTAGAGAATGTTACTCTACGATGTCGCCACCAAATGTGCCGTTATCATTAATCTTGAACTTCTTTGAGCCTGTTGCAAATGTTACAGAACCATCGTTAGCTACACCGGTAGCTGTATTATTAATAACGCTATTCACTGCTCTGTAATAGTTTGTGAAAGTGCCGTTATTATTCTGTACATTGAATTCAATATTGCGCCATGGGCAAGACTGAGAAAGTAGTACAACTGCTGCTACTACGCCGTTGTATGAGCAGTTATTACCGGTAAATGTAATCTTGCTAGTCCAGGCTGGATGACCCTTTGTGTCGCGTGGCCAAGCATTTACAGGAACACTTGTATCAAATGACGAGTTTGTAATCTCACATAATGCCTTTGTGTAGATGAATGCGTCGTTTGTGAATACACAATCATTTACCTTCAACAAAGAACTATTTGCATCCAAGAAGTAGTTGATTGCTGCACCCTCATAGTCGAACTCGCAACCCTCAAATGTACCTGCAACATTCTTAAGGTGAATAATAGCTGCATAGCCTGCTTTCTCGTAGCGACCGAGGTTGCTGTAGGCGTCCATAGGTGTAATTGCATTACCCTCAAAACGAATGTTCTCTGCAACAAGAGCACCGCTTGCAACAAGCTTACCCTTAATCACAGGCTTGTTTGCTGGATCAGCAGCCTTGATTGTTGTAGCTCCAAGTTGGTAAACCTTATCGTTCAAATCGTAAACGCCTGGCTTCAATATGATATTTGCATATTTAGCAGTAAAAGCTGCTTTAAGGCCGTCTACGTTGCTTACGGTATAGTTGCCATTGCCATCTACAAATGTGCTACCGCCAACCCAAGTAGAGCCATCGATGATTACAGTAAGCTTCTCAGGAGTCATATTGTTCTTGTTGCCCCAAAGAGTAGAATCGGTGATAGTACCTTTTGGATTAACGTCAAAGCCGTTTACAGTGGCGTTATTTACAACCAACTTATATGTTGAGCCATAGTCATCACCAATCTCAATTGCAGCCTTGCCTGAAATGTTACCATTGTCGTTGAATGCGCAATTGTTCATTGTCAATTCGATAGGGGTGTAACCATATAGCAACATCGCCTTACCATCGCAGTTGAATGTACACTCCTCGAATAGTGACTTGCCACCGGCATTGTAGTTCCATACGTTGTACTTATCGCCCTCGATGTTGAATACACACTTGTTAAATGTGTGATTGCTGTTGATAGCAGCGTATGTAGTTGTAAATGTACACTCGTTGTAAACAAAATTACCATGGTGAACGAAGCCGTTGAAGTAACCCTCGCCAGAATTTATTGTCACAAAAGTAACCTTGTTGAATGTTACGTTTGAGCCGTTCAAATTACCATCGCTCTTACGAACATTGATGATACCTCCATTCTCACCGTTGAAAATAAGGTTCTTGTTCTTTGCGTTGGCTGGCATCTGAACACTGCCACACAAGTAGATTACATCACCCTCCTTAGCATCAGCTATGGCGTATTCAAGCTCCTTAGAAGAGTCTACCTTGCGGATAACCTCGTTGCCCTCGCCCTCGATGCACTCAGTTACAACGGCATTAGATGCCTTGCGGCCCAAGATAATGCCAGCATTACCATCAGCCTCACTGCCATACTCAGGTGTCTGGTCAGCTGTAACCTTTGCATACTCAGCAGAGCACTTCTCGATAAGAGGATTGTTTCCGCCGTTAGCAGTACCAACAACAGCAGCAACATCACGGAATGCAGTAACCTCAACATTCTTTACAGTACACTCCTTAACAGAAGCTGCACCACCATCAGCCGATAAGAAACCGGTGATAGCACCAACGTGCTGGCCTGCATCCTTATTCAAAGTAGAGGCAACAACTTTAGCACCATCAACGTGGCAGTTCTCAATATCAGCGCAGATGTTAGCACCAACGATAACGGCAACTCTCTTGTAACCGTTGATAGAGGCGTTGCGTACAGTAACGTTCTTAACTACAGCCGAGCCGTAGATCTGACCAAAGAGACCGATAGGCTCCTCACCTGTAGTACCTACTGTAAGATTCTCGATAACCTTGCCGTTACCATCGAAGATACCCTCGAATGACTTGCCGTTATAACCGATAGGAATCCAACGATCGTTGTTAAGGTTGATGTTGTCCATAAGTTTGAAGGTCTTACCCTTGAAATTATCGGCAGGCTTAGTGTTGAAGGTAGATGGAAGAGTGCCGTTTACAGATGCAGCCAACCAAGCAAGCTCAGAAGCCTCGTAAATCTCATACTCACCGGCAGCGTTCTGTGCAGGCTTCTTGTACTTACCATCCCATACCTCGATATAGTGATTGTCATCCTCAACACCCTCGTTTACGAACTTGTTGTCGATAGTGATCTCTACCTCAGAAGCGGTAGTAAGCACATTACCGATAATGGTTGTAAGGTAGTTACGACGTAGAGGAATATCGGTAGAGAAGTAGTTAGACTTGATAGGAGAGTTCATAGCTACATCCTCGTATACGTCCATACGGAACTTTGTAGGCTTCTCCTCGTCTACGGCCAAAACGTAGTCGGTGAAGAGTGTCATATTGCTAAGCTTAGCCTCCAAGTTCTGGATAGAGCTGTTCACAGCATCCTTACCTGCGGTATATGGGCGGATAACCTTGTTGTCACCATCCATCTCGTAGGTGAAATCGAATGACTTAGTACCAGGAGTTGTAGAGATCTTACCGTTGATAGCGTTGAATGAAGTAGGCTGATCAACATCATAAGTTACAACAACATAACCAGGCTGAACATCGAGGTTGAGCTCGTCCATGTCGGTAGTGATAACGCGAAGTTTTGCATAAGGACGTGTAAGCTCCAAAGACTGCTGCAAAGCATTATTAATCTCGATATTCTTAGAGATAAAGTAAGCATCGCCATACTCGTCATTGATGTCGTCCTCCTTAACTGTGATGTCAGCAAGGGTAGAGCCGATAACGTGACGAAGACCCTCGGCAACAACACCGCCCGCAGGGTTGTACTGTGCCTGCTTGTCGCCCTCGGCTACAAGGTCAGCGAATACTACAAACTTGTAGGTACGGCCAGGGATAATGCGGAACTTGAAGACAACAGGCTCGTACTTATCTACTACCTGTACCATACGCTCCTTAACAAGAGTGATGTCTGTACCCTCGCCATCCTCATCGGCGTTGTAAATCTCGAGGATGTAACGAAGATCGGCTGTGTCCCAAATCAACGCATCGTCGAAGTTGTCAATAGCACCCTGTGCACTGTCCATACCGGTAACGGCACGTGTAGTACCAAGCTCAGGAGCAGCGACAGTAAGCTCGTAATCGACCTCGCCACCAACAGGGTTGATGACCTCGGGGTCGTTCTGGCAGGCTGCCAAACCGAGGACAACCAAAGCCAAAGCTAAAAATCGTTTCATAATAAAAAAGTTAAGTTAAAAATGTGAAAATATATTAAATAATGTTAGTTAGTGCAGAAACACAAAGAGGTGTTGCCCGTGTACATCGACGATGTGGGACAACACCAAGTTATCCGCCAATGGGTGGCGGTGTATGATGGTCTATATTTGTGTGGATATTATGCTTATGTGTGTAACTACCTGAAAGAGAAGATGCTAAATCCCCCCCCCCTATGCGAATTTGAGCCTGATTAGGCTTGTATGTGCGAATATTTTGCATAGTAATAGCAGTGACACAATCACATTTAGTAGTACAAAGGTAGCAATTTATTTTGAAATAATCGCTATTCGTAGAACTTTTTCGTAAAAAAATCGATATTGGACGTTTTGCAATATTTATGATGTGGGATGAGAGTCGATCAACGGGATGCAAGTATGCCGGCTTCGAAGTGCGGCATATGTGGCGTGAAATCTCTATCTGTGTTACAGCAGAAGTTGGTATTCGTATTGGTCGATGAAGCCCTCGGCACGGCGTAGCCAAGCCTTGCGGGTGCCGCAACGTTGAAATCCGCACTTCTCAAAGAGAGAAATACTTGCCTGGTTATCTGCAGCAATACTCGCCCATATCTGTTTGAGGCATAGTGTGTTGTGGCAGTATGTTCTGATAGCCTCGATAGCAGCCTGTGCATAGCCTTTGCGACGCTCCTCGGGTGCGTATATAAGTATGCCTATACCCAGGCGCAGATGTTGCGGATCGAAGTCGAAGATGTCGATGCTGCCTACGGCAATGCCCTCGCTCTCAACTATAAGACGCATTTGGCGTGTGGCGTATATATCGTAGCTCTGCTCTGCGATAAACTCTGCTATACGTTCACGCGACAGGGGTGCAGTAGTGCCACTGACACGCCATATATCGGGATCGTTCTCCCAAAGGTAGAGCATATCCACATCGGAGGGTTCGAGAGCTCGCAGTCGGCAGCTATTGGAAGATATATTTATCATCTTACAGACCGATAATCTTATTGCGTATAAGCATCGCAACGCCCCAGGCATTGGCACTATCCGACATCTTAGATATGCGGAACTTCGTATCCTTATATACGAGGTTGAGCGAATACTTGTTTGTCGAAGATTTTAGCGGCAACATAAGGTACTCGCCGGCTTGTGCGAGGTTGCCACCCACGATAACGGTCTCGGGGTTGAAGGTGTTGATAAGGAAGGCAACAGCCTTGCCCACCTTCTCGCCGGCCTCCTCGATAAGCTCTATGGCGAGGTTGTCGTCGTTGCGGGCGGCAGCGATGATGTCGTTGATATGTATGCTCTCACCGCGGTCGTACATCTCTCTGAGGTGGGTGTTCACGCCACTCTTGATGAGCTGAACTATCTTCTCCTCTATGGCGATACCCGACACCTCGGTTTCAAGGCATCCTTTCTTGCCGCAAGCGCATATTATCTCGTTGTCGAAGAATGGTATGTGTCCGAACTCGCCGGCAAAGCCATTCTTGCCATAATAGAGCTTGCCGTCAATGACGATACCGATAGCCACACCGCGACCCATATGCAGGTAGAGCACGTTGCTCTCGTTCTTCGATTTGCCGGTAGTATACTCGGCATAGCAGCGGGCACGGGTGTCGTTTTCGAGCATTACACGTATGCCGATGCGCTCCGAGATGATGTCGCGCAATGACTCTTCGCTTGATGTGAAATACTTATACGACCTTCCCGTCTCGGGATTAACTCGTCCCACCATAGATACGCCGACACCCAGAATCTTCTCTCTGTCTACGCCGCAGTCGGCAACGAAAGCCTCTATATTTTGGCAGATGCGCTCCAAGCATTGAGGCCTATCGACCAACTCGAAGCTGTTGTCGGTGCGCTCGCTTATCACATTATTTTGCAGGTCGGTAACAACATATGTCATATGGTCGCGGCCGACATTAATGCCGGCAAAGTATATCGCCGAGTTGGCCAGGCCAAAGACATTGGGACGACGGCCGCCCGGGGTCTCCACCTTGCCCAAGTCGTTTACGATATGGTCATCGACGAGCTCCTGCACGAGTTTGGTCATCGTGGGCACGCTGATGTGTAGCTCACGTGTAAGCTCCGAGAGGGTGGACTCACCGTTGATAGCCATATAAGCGATGATGTTTCGCTTGATGATATTGTTCTTATGCGTGATACCTTTGAGGCTCTCAGTGGCATCTATATTAAAAAACTTTGCAAGTGATGTCATAACTGCGACATATGTTTATTCTGTTAGGCAAAGATAATAAAATATTTGTGAAATTATATCTAAATTTTAATAAATTTTTTCAAAGTTATATTTTATTCGATATCTCTGGGGTGCTATGAGGCAGTATGGGTAGGGTAGTTGGAGATTAAAATAATAATTCCTATATTTGTGATGTGATTCCATCGTATATATATATGAATATAGGTATACATATACGCAAGTGGTACTACGGTGTGGTTGTGGCTATGGTAGTATTCGGCTTGGGATGTGTTACGGACAAACAGACCGCAGCAACCATCGCCCAAGCAGAGCAGTGTGCTATTGATGAGCCGCAGAGAGCACTGTCGCTGATGCGTGGTGTGGATGCCTCGATGCTACGTAGCGATAGGGATAGGGCGCGCTATGCTTTGGTTTATAGCGAGGCCTGCTACTACAATAATATAGATAGTGACAGCGATAGCCTTACCCTCTCCATGGCTCGTTACTATCTCGATAGCGATATACACGAAGAGCGTGTCAGGGCTCTATATCAACACGCCTGGGTACTTCACAATAGCGGGCGTATGGCCGAGGCTGTAACGATGCTTGGTGAGGCAGAGCGTTCGTTCGAATATGTGGATAACCCTCGTATCGAGGGACTTATAAACCGTACCAAGGGTGATATATATGGCTTGGACTGCCTATTTGGTAACGCTCTCGATGCCTATATCAAGGCTCGTGGATGCTTCGAGCGAGCATCACTTGATTATCACGTGGCGAGTGTGGACTACGATATAGGTGTCACACATATGCTTATGCGTGAGTACGATAGTGCAGAGCAGTCGTTGCTCCGTGCCCTGAATTATGCCTATGATGTCGATTATGGCGAGTTTGCCTCGGTAACGCTGCACGAGTTGTGCGATTTGTGTATCTACGACGATCGCTATGATGATTGTCGTGGCTATGTCGAGGAGTTCGAGAAGCGAGATATCCCAATAAACGATCTATGTCACTACTATGCGACATTGGCTATTGTCGAGGCGGCCGAGGGCGACTATGCCTTGGCTAAGGAGTATATTGAGCGTGCCGAGGGTGCAGAGTATGTCAATGAGGAGGATGTCGAGTATGCCCACTATCTCGTAGCGCGTTTTAGTGGCGATATGCGAGAGGCTCTCTACTGGCAGGAGGTGAGCAAACGCCGTCAGGATAGGGTTGTTTTAGGGTCGTTGGAGCAGCCTATATTGAATGTCGAGGTGGAGTCGTTGCAGCGTAGCCTCGCAGCTGAGCGTCGCGAGAGGGAGCTTACGTGGCAGCGTAATACGGCGATATTCGTTGGCTGTGCCATTATTGTTGTGGTGCTGATGCTGTTTGTATTTTCGCGACTGAAACGTAAAAATAGGGATATAGCAAACTATGTCGAGACCATACGTGAGTTGCAGCTCGCAGCACGCGCTGTCCCCGAGGAGATAAACGCCACGGTAAGTGCGCTCTATCGTGACAGGTTTAGTGAACTTAATCACCTATGCGATATATATTATGACCATATAGGCACTTCGCGCCAAAAGAACTTGGTCTTTAATCGCTTGCAGGAGACCATAGAGACTATAAAGTGTGACGAGCATAGAATGAAGGAGCTGGAAACGGCCGTAAATAAATATCGTTGCAATATAATGGAGCGTATGCGCAGTCAGGTGCCTCGTCTCAACGAGCGTGATATGCGTGTGGCATTATATCTCTTTGCGGGATTTTCCAATCGTGCTATTGCCATATTTATTGACAGTGACCCTTCAACCGTATCGAAGTTGCGATACAACATAAAGCAGAAGATTAAGAGTGCTAATATTGAGGATGCTGATGAGATTATAGCAGCATTGTCGGATAAATAGTAGGAGTATGAAGAGTGTAAGAGGTATATTATTTTTGCTGATATCGCTGATGGGTGCGGTATCGTTTATCGGATGCTCTGTCGAGGGAGATTACGAAAATATATGTAGCCCAAGTATCCCGGATAAAGATGAGTCTGATAAGAACAAAGATATTAAGAACATCCCGATTAAGAACAAGCGTCCCGATCTTGGGCCTATACGCCCACGTGTCGATTTTCGTGTCGAGCCGTGCTATAATGTCGATAATATGCTTATAGTGAGGTTATCTGCGGGTGTTGCATCGGCAGAGTTACATTTGCACAATATAGCTACGGGTGATTATATCGTGCTCAAAGACGACATAGGTATGGGTGAGATTTGCTGCGAGGTGGAGCGGGGTATGGAGTATCTGCTTACGGTGGTTGTCGATGGCGATATATACGAGGAGATGATATTTGTCAGGTAGCGAGTGGAACAAATCCGGTATGTCATATAAAGTAAATAGGACCAACCTCATTCGGGTCGGCCCTATTCTTTTGGGAGTAACAAGTCTACTACTTGTTCTTCTTATCGTAGCGCTTTGCGTAACGGCTCATAAACTTATCCACACGACCGGCGGTGTCTACCAACTTCATCTTACCTGTGTAGAAAGGGTGAGATGTGTTAGAGATTTCCATCTTATACACGGGATAGGTTTCGCCGTTCACCTCGATGGTCTCCTTTGTCGAAACGGCGGACCTGCACAAAAACACGTGGTCGTTCGACATGTCCTTGAACGCCACTAAACGATAATTCTCCGGATGAATACCCTGTTTCATTTCGTCTTTTTGTTATAATTAAGTACTTAATTCGGGCGCAAAGATAACTAAAATTTCGTTATCTGCAACACTTTACCAAATAATTTCTCCTATTTTTGTCTTTGGAGAGCGAGGCTATCTGAATTACTTTGCAGTTAGCTCTGCTTTTTCTTTCATGATATCCTCGATTGATGCAGACATCACGATATAGGGAGACTTCTTGTCCGAGGGGATGATATCCACGCTGTAATAGAAGTAGTCCGACGTAGTGCCGATATACGCCATACGCATCAGCTCTCTACAACCACTTCTTAAACTTGAAGAACCAGAAGGTGAAGCCCGATACGATGAGCATCAATGCGATAGCCCAAATGTAGCCATACTCCCAGCTCAGCTCGGGCATAAACTTGAAGTTCATGCCATACATGCTCGCCACAAGCGTTGCGGGCATGAAGATAACGGCTGCCACCGAGAAAATCTTGACTATCTCATTCTGCTCGATATTGATAAGGCCGAGTGCAGCATCCTGGATATAGTCCAAACGCTGGAAGCTGAAATCGGCGTGGCTGATAAGCGAGTTCACGTCTTTGAGCATCAGCTGCAAGCGCGGATATATATCGTTCGGGAAACGCTCCGAACGCAAGATGCTCGACAATACGCGCTGGCGGTCAAAGATATTCTCGCGCAACAACATCGTATTCTCCTGCAAGGCGTTGATGCGGTACAATACCTCCTTGTCGATCTTCGAGCCGCTGCTTATCTCTTTGCTTACGGCAGCTACCTGCTTGCCCACCATCTCCACAAGGTCGGCATCGTAGTCGATACGTACCTCCAACAGCGAGATGAGGATGTGATAACCTGTCGAGTAGCTGCGGTAGTTCATCTGCAAACGCTTCTCAGCCTCACGGAATGTGCGGAACTCGGCCTGACGCATCGAAACAAGCACACCCTCGTTGGATATGATAAACGATACTGGCTCTACGGTGAATGTCTCACCCTGAGGTACAAAGAAGTTTGAGTTCGAGATTATGGCGTTCTCGGTCTCGGAGTACTTCGAGGTAGACTCAATCTCCTCAACCTGCTGCTTGGTCTGCAAGCTCAGCTCCATAAAGTTCTCTACGGCCTTCTGCTCCTTGATTGATGGCTGCATGAGGTCGATCCATAGAATATCGTCGAAGCCGAGCTCGTCGAAGAGATCGGGATCGGCATTGCGGATAATCTTGTTGTATTGCTTAAGATAGATGGTAATCATATCTCCTCCAAAAGTTTTATTCTTTATATTCAACTTTGCCCACACGGGCTTTTTGAGGCTGCAATCTGCCTCGGTTATCGGAGGTAAGAAGTCGAAAGACGATGTCTAACGGCTTCTTTAATAGGATCGAGGGACTATACGTATGCCTGCGTCCCAGAATTTCTTTAATGCGCGGTGCTTCTCCTCGTCGAGGATGAAGTCTATGTTGCGAGTAAGATAGTCATAGGAGGTCATCCCATTATCCTTGCCCATATAGTCGGACTCGGTAATAGACTCCCATATGTGTTCCACGCCAAATGTCAAGGCGTGTTGTAGTTCGTCGGTAATCTCGTAGGATACACCCTTGCGTGCTACCCATACTGCAAAGGCAAATGGCAGGGATGTGACCTCTCGCCACTCTACAGCCAAGTCGTATGTGTAGCGGAAGCGACCCTCATAATTGAATACCTTGTCGCCGATAAGCAGGAAGGCATCTCCCTCTTGTGGGTTGTCTACGATGCTGTAATCGTGCATATGCAGCCACTCGGGCTCTATATGCCACTTGTTGCGTGCCAAATAACCGCATAGCTGTACCGAGGTGCGAGAGTGGGCATCAAGCCATATGCGCTTTGCGGTGCTGATAGGCGTATTCGACATTACCGTCACGGTGCGTACAGGTCCTACGGCACCTATGCAATAGTCCGTGATGATGTTGGTATGTGTTAGTTCTGGTACTACGGCTGCGGGGAGTAGGGCAATATCGGCGCGACCCTCTATGTAGTTGCGGGCGCAGTCGGCGGGTGGTGCCAACAGCAAATCGGCACGCAGGTTATCTGCGTGGCGTAGTCCATAGACGAAGGGTATCGTATTGAGATACGATACAGCGGTTATTGTTGGGATGACAGCCATCGTCCATAAATCTTTCCTACTCGGTTAATAACATCATGGGTTGTAATAAACCACATTATCATTGCAAAGTTAGTACAAAAAAATGAGCCGACCAAGAAAAGTGTGAAAAAAGTCCATCTAAACTTGGCTATGCAAAACAAAATTTTATCCCTAAGATGAAAAAAGGAGATCTCGTATCTATACTTATTAAATAAAATTGTATATTTGTAGCTGATAGAAAAGTTATACTAATAGAGTGCGTTATGAGAAAGTTTTTATCCCTACTGTTTTTACTGTTGGCTGCCTTTGTCGCATGCGAGGAGCAGCCCAATGTTGAAGTGAAGAAGCCGGAACTTGTGTTGCTCTCTTCCGAGACAATGCTCTTTGAGGCGCAAGGAGGTAGTGGCGAGATTGCCTATTCGTTGAAGAATGGTGTCGATGGCAAGAGTGTCGAGGCATCGTGCGATGCAGATTGGGTTACGGATATTGCTGTTGCAGATAAGATTGCTTTTCGTGTTTTGGCAAACGATAAAGAGGAGCTACGTACTGCGACTATTACGGTGAGCTACGATGAGCTAAGTTTTGTTGTAAATCTGCGCCAGGCGGCGGCAGAACCCCAACCCGAGCCAGACCATGTTGTGGAACTTGTTGCCGATAAGTCTTATATAAAATCGGATGGCGAGGATTGTGTGACATTTACGGTATTTGTCGATGAGCAGGAGGTTACCACAGGCTATAGCATTACTAACGTTACGACAGATGAGCTTCTCGAAGGTAATACATTTGTATCGACCGAGGCGGGTGAGTACAAGTTTAAGGCTACTTATGGAGAGTATTCGTCAAACGAAGTTTCTATCTCTGTAGAGGGCCTCGATGGGTGTGAAGTTCCCGTCATTACAGCCGATAAGATGGAGATCAAGGCAGATGGTGTGGATGTGGTTACATTTACGGTAACATACAATGGCGAGGATGTTACGGCCGAATCAGAGATTAAGTGCCTTACCACAGGTAAGCTGCTCGAGGGTAATACGTTTACCACTACTGAGGCCGGCGAGTATAGATTCGATGCAATGTGCGATGCCTCGGTAGAGAGGTCGATCGAGATAGCCATTGTCGCTACGGCCACCGAGCCTGAGCCCGACCCCATACCTACTATTGTATTGGAGGCCGACAAACTATCTATCGTTGCCGATGGCGAGGACAAGGTGACATTTACGGTAAAGTCTGATGATAATACTCTTAGCGAGGGCTTCGAGATTATCAACCTTGCAGATAAGGAGCCTTTGGCAGCAGCCGAGTTTACTACGACCACAGCCGGCGAGTATTCGTTCAAGGCCAAGGTGGGTGATGCAGAGTCGGAGGTGGTAAAGATTACCGCTACCGAGCCTGAACCTGAGCCAACGGTAGTTGTTGCCCTGGTAGCCGACAAGACGACGATTGTTGCCGACGGCGAGGATAAGGCTCTCTTCACAGTTAAGGTGGATGACGAGGCTGTAAGCGAGGGCTTCGAAATCATCAACCTTGCCGATAATAAGCCTTTGGCAGCGGCCGAGTTTGCTACGACCACAGCCGGCGAGTACTCGTTCAAGGCCAAGGTGGGCGATGCAGAGTCGGAGGTGGTAAAGATTACCGCTACCGAGCCTGAACCTGAGCCAACGGTAGTTGTTGCCCTGGTAGCCGACAAGACGACGAGTGTTGCCGACGGCGAGGATAAGGCTCTCTTCACAG
>JAFVRN010000027.1 GCA_017504265.1 Alistipes sp.
ATCTGTCGCACCTCAATCGTTGGCTCGAATGGGAAATACGCTTAGTATGTCCCATCCGAGCCAACTTCTTTATCGGCGCAACATCTGCACCGCTCTGACAAAAATTTTGGGTTTAACCGCTGATTATCCCGAGTGTTGTGGGTTCTGTGGGTTCTATGGGTTCAGTGGGTTCAGTGGGTTCTATGGGTTCGGTGGGTTTTGTGGGTTTTGTGGGTTCGGTGGGTTCGGTGTGTTCGGTGGAAAAATCCCCATCTAACCCATTGGACCCATTTAACCCATCTGACCCACACTGCTGTGCAGTGGCAGGGCGAAGCCCTGCAACACAAAGGCCTCGCCCTGCAACTCAAATGCTATGCTTGCGCCTACTCCTCTCTGCACATTAGATGCTCGGCTCCTTTTTGCGCTCTTTGAGGACTAAGCGTACCATTACAAAGTTGAATGGGAAGGCGAAGGTGTAGACAATAGGCGTGATGACTATATCGGGCAGGCCTATCCACTGGCAGATGCTGAATCCCACAAGCTGAATGAGATAGTATATTGTGGCACTTGCCGCAAAGCCTAAGGCTCGCTTTAGGGTGGGTTGCGTGTGGAATGTATAGTAGCTCGATAGTAGAAAGTTGCTAACGGCCCACGTACAATATCCCGCTGAGTAGGCTATCGTATCGTTTATGCCGAACTCTATAAGCAAAAGATAGACGATATTGTGGAAAATAAACGATATAGCTCCCACAATACTGAACTTGATAAACTCTATTTTGCCCTGCTTCATATATCGGGATTGGGTCGGTGTAGTTATGCAAATATAGAAATTTGTGAGCTAATGTCAAAATTTATCGGACTATAACTCATCATAAAGTTGAAAAACTTGTGCTAAAAAGAAAAATTACGACAATACATATATGTATATCAAGAAAAAGTCGTAACTTTGCATGATTATATGCCTATATTATGTCTTATGATATGAGGGCATTTCGTAGTCGCAGAAGCAGAAGAATAAAAAGTTAAAGATATGTTTTCGGATTTGATATCGTTGGAGTGCTACAATATTTTCCTTGTGGCAATGGCTGTAGCTGCCCTTGTAGTATTTGTAGCTCTCTATTTTGTTGATGCAGGTTATGGCTATCTGTTCAACCCCAAGTTCGGCTTTCCTGTACCCAACAAGGTGGGTTGGGTGCTTATGGAGTCGCCCGTATTTATCCTAATGGCAATACTGTGGTGGCTGTCGCCTGCCAAGTTCGAGATAGCTCCGCTATTGCTGTTTGTCATATTTCAGACGCACTATTTCCAGCGTTCGTTTATCTTCCCGCTTCTTATGCGAGGTAATTCGAAGATGCCGTTCGGCATTGTGCTTATGGGTATGGTATTCAACTCGCTAAATGCCGTGATGCAGGGTGGATGGATATTCTACTATGCTCCGCAGATGGGCTACTACGACGGTTGGATGTCGAAGCCATACTTCTACATAGGTGCTGCGGTATTCCTCTTCGGGTTTATAACCAACATACACTCCGACTACATTATTCGCAATCTGCGTCGTCCGGGTGATACGAAGCACTATATCCCCAAGGGCGGTATGTTTAAGTATGTATCGTCTGCCAACTACTTTGGCGAGTTTATGGAGTGGGTAGGCTTTGCCATAGCCTCTTGGTCGTGGGCAGGTGTGGTATTTGCGTGGTGGACATTTGCAAATCTCGGCCCTCGTTCGGCATCGCTGTACAAGCGCTACGAGAAGGAGTTCGGCGAGGAGTTCACATCGCTTGGCCGCAAGCGCATAATACCCTTTATTTATTAACGGAAACTACACACACACACAATACAATGGATAATAAGAAGGAACTTAACGACTCAAAGTTATTTACACCCTACAAACTGGGTAGTGTGACTTTGCGCAACCGAGTTATTCGCTCGGCGGCCTTTGAGTCTATGGGTAAGGATTTTGGCCCTACGGAGGCTCTTAAAGATTACCACGTGAGCGTGGCTAAGGGTGGCGTAGGTATGACTACCGTAGCTTATGCTTCGATAAATCGTAGCGGTATATCGTTTAATAAGCAGTTGTGGTTGCGTGACGAGATAGTACCACAGTTGCGTGACTTGACGGATGCGGTGCATAAGGAGGGTGCTGCTGTAGGTATACAGCTCGGACACTGTGGTAATATGACTCACTGGTCTACGGCGGGTAGCTTCCCTGTATCGGCATCAAATGGCTTTAATCTCTACTCTCCGACATTTCACCGACGTTTGCGTAAGACAGAGATAGCGGAGTTTGCCAAGGATTTTGGCAAGGCGGTAGAGGTGGCCTATAATGCCGGCTTCGACTCTATCGAGGTACACGCAGGTCACGGATACCTTATATCACAGTTCCTATCGCCCTATACTAACCATCGTCGCGATGAGTTTGGTGGCTCATTGGAGAATCGTATGCGCTTTATGGATATGTGTTTGACGGAGGTTGTGGAAGCTGCTCGCAGACGTGGCATGGGTGTTTTGGTAAAGCACAATATGGAGGATGGCTTCAAGCAGGGCATCCAGATTCCGGAGTCCATAGAGATAGCCAAGCGTATTGAGAGCTATGATGTAGATGGCATAGTCCTCTCGTCGGGATTCGTGTCGAAGGCACCTATGGCCGTTATGCGTGGCCGTATCCCCACAAAGACTATGGGTTACTATATGGGTTGGAACGAGTGGTTGCAGAAGATTGTCGTGACGCTTGCAGGACAGTGGCTTATCAAGCAGTACGACTTCGAGGAGTGCTATTTCTTGGAGAATGCCAAGAAGTTCCGTGCTGCGCTCAAAGGCCCCTTGGTATATGTCGGAGGCTTGGTATCGCGCGAGGGCATTGAGCGTGTATTGGATGAGGGCTTCGAGTTGGTGCAGATGGCACGTGCCTTGGTCAATGACCCGGCATTTGTCAATAAGCTTAAGGCGGGAGATATTACCACGCGCAGCGGCTGTGACCACCGTGACTACTGTATGGCACGTATGTACTCGGTGGATATGCAATGTTGTCACAACTGCAAAGAGCATATCCCTGAGCGTCTGTGGCGCGAGATAAACAAGATTAAGTAGCGATGTGTTGCAAGAAGAATAGAGGTGAGGTAAGGCGTGGCTCGGCGTGGGCCATGGTAACGGGTGCCGGTCACGGTATTGGCCGTCAGTATGCCGAACGTCTTGCCGAGTTGGGCTACAACGTAGTGATGGTAGACATCGACGACAATGTGGTGCAAGAGGCCGATATTGTATCGAACAGATATAGTGTGAGTTGTGTTGCTAAGGTCCTTGATATGGCTACCACGGATGCTGCACACCTGTTGCATACTTGGACTACGGAGCAGGGCTATGAGTTCGATGTCGTTATCAACAATGCGGGTATCTTCTCGTTCTGCGATATATTGAACACTCCGACGGAGCGTATCGAACGTCTTTTGGTGTTGCACGACCTGACGCTTACGCTTATGTGTCGTCTTTATGGCGAGGATATGGTACGACGCGGCAAGGGTCGCCTTCTCAATATGTCCTCATATTCGATATGGATGCCTTTCCCGGGGTTGGCTCTATATAGTGCCAGCAAGGCCTATGTGAAGAGCTTTACCCAGGCCTTTGCTAAGGAGCTGCGTGCTACGGGAGTATCGGTGACGGCGATATGTCCTGCGGGTATTGCTACCGACCTTTACGGCCTATCCAAGGATTTGCAGAAGTTTGGCGTGAAGTGGGGAATACTGATGTCGCCCAAGAGCTGCGCACGTCGTGGACTGAATGCTATGTTTAAGGGACGCAGTATTGTAGTTCCGGATTGGTGGTTCAGGCTTTTTATACCTATTTGTCGTTTTCTTCCCAACTTCCTTATTCGCCCTCTGCGTAGCTTCACTATGCGCTGGCAGAAGTAGTGGCTGTAGCGTAATGATGATATTAAAGAATTATGGCAGATACAAACAATACGAATAAGAGTGGTACTAAGTGGTGGCAATATCTGTTGCGCTGCATAGGCCTACTGTTGCTACTCTTAATCATCATCATTGGTGTCGTTGTAGGGTGGTTAGGGCCTATCGTTGAGCGTTATGTCGAAGAGCATGACAAGGAACTTGTCGGCAGAAGTCTCTCTATGGACAACCTACGCATAAAACTCTTTAAGGGACGTATCACCGTCGATGACCTTGCACTATTAGAGGCTGATGACAGCACGCGTTTTGTCGCTGCGGAGCATATCGACATACGACTTAAACTTGGTGAGTTGCTCAATAGCCGTGCCTATGTCACAAGAGCGCATCTGCAATCGCCATATCTGCATATAGAACAGCAAGATACGACGTTCAACTTCGATGACCTCGTGTCGTATCTCTCTCAGCGTTATATGGGTGAACCTGCCGAGGAGGCAGCAGATACTGCCTCATCGTGGGATGTAGTTGTTGTGGATGCTGCCATTACGGAGGGTGAACTTGCCTACTATGATAGCTCTACCCACCAGCGTTGGACACTTTCGGCAATAGCTATTAAGGCCGATACCTTATCATTGCAGGATAGATTCAATACCGTGGAGTGGGCAATGAATATTAATCGTGATGCTACTTTGGGTGGCTCGGTATCGCTCAATGGTCACACTATGGATTATGCACTCGATGCCGCATTGAAGGGTTTCCGCCTTGCCGATACCTACAAATATGTCGTGCCATACGTCAATATAACGAAGATGGAGGGTGTTGCAGCTGTCGATATGTCGTTGCGTGGAAATCTCTCCGAGGTGCTGGCTTCCGATATTGTGGGAGGTATCTCGCTACGCGATGTGGAGCTTCTCGATAGCCGTGGCGAAGAGCTTTTTGTAGCTGATGGCCTTAGCTTGGCTATCAAGGAGATGAACGTAGAAAAACAATACTACCATCTATCCATGCTCGGTGCCGAGAACTACTCGTTGCGTATGATATTCAACGAGGATGGTACTACCAACTACAACAATCTGCTTTATGACCGTGCTGAACTTAGCGTGGAGACGGTAAGTGACGAGGTTGAGGATGATATGTACGAGGTGCGCGAGCGTGTGACGCTGACTACCGACAGTGATGTGGCACCGTTGCAGGATATGACACTGCTTATCGACCACATCAAACTCTCGGGCGGTCAGGTATACTATGCCGATGCTACTATGCACGAGAAATTTGACTATCGACTGCGTAATTTGGGTATAGAGTGTGACGACTTCAATCTCGTGGGCGTTAATCAGGTGACGGTACGCACAAACTTGCAAAAGCAAGGCTCGGCACTACTGCGCTGGGAGGGCTCGCTTGCAGACTTCTACAACCAGAGTCTTTTGGCAATGTTTACCAACGTAGACATAAAGGATTTCTCGACATACGTAGAGCACTATACAGCCTTTCCGGTATTGGATGGCAACCTTACGTTCAGAAGCCAAAATGTGGTGACCAACGGTGAACTTAGCGGTATCAATCAGTTGGGTACGTACAACTTCAGTGTGGGTAAGAAGGACAAATCGCTCGATGCCGAATATAACATCCCTCTCAAACTCGGTATCTTCATCCTTACCGATCGCAAGGATAATATCAACGTAGACCTTCCCATCACAGGCCGTATCGATGCTCCCGAGTTTTCGTATCGTAAGCTCATTATGCGTGCCATAGGCAACCTCTTGTTAAAGATTGTGGCAGCTCCTTTCGAGTGGATGGCAGGTGATAAGCAGGATGCCTTTCGACATATCGACGTGGATATGCTCGCTACGGGCTTCGACTCGGAGCACTATGCGCGATTCGATAAGATGGCCGAGGAGCTGAAAGCAAGTCCCGATATACAGGTGCGCCTCACACAACGTGTAAATTATGAGCGTGCCAAGCAGCGTATCGCCGACCTCAACCTGAAAATAGCATACTACAACTCTACGCAGAGCGATGGCTCGCAGCGTTTCGGTATGCTCGACTTTGCCCATGTCAAAGAGCTTAAGGTGTCGCGCTCCGAAGTTGTGGAGTTTGCCGACTCGCAACTATGGGCACGAGGCATAGACCCTACACATATGAAGATAGGTGCTAAGTCTATGGCGCTATATGGAGATATGGCAGATGAGCAGATTGTGCGACTTCTTACCTATCGTAACAACATAGTCAAGGAGTATATGTCGTTCCAGCACGCCGATATGCCTGAGGGTAGCTTTGCTATAAACGATGTTAAGCTCGAGGATTTGCGCAACTATACGGGTAAGGATCGCTATACGGTGACTATGCTTCTCGATGATGAGGAGTACGAACTATCTATGCCCGACGAGGCGATGGATGATACCATGGTGGACTACTACGATGCCTTCGAGGAGGATACGTTGGCAGATGCTGAGGACAATACCCCCTCAGATGCAACGTTTGAAGATGGTGAAGCTGTAGAAGATGGTGGCTCGGCGGATAGTGCAATGAATGAATAGATAACAATCAGTATAATAACAAATCAAAAAAAGATGAAAAGAACATTTATTACATTGGTAATGGCAGTAGTCGCTATCTCGATGACTGCCTGTGGTAGTGCCGGTTTCGGCAAGGGTAAGGTAGATTCATTATCGTATGCCGTAGGTGCAGACCTCGGTCTTAACCTCAACTTCGGTATGGGCGATATGGATCTTGATCGTGATGTTGTCAAGGCTTCAATCCTCGACTTCTACAAGAATGGCGATGTTGAGGGAGAGGAGATTAAGGCGTTGCGTAGCCGTATGATGGAGTATCAGTATACTCACGTTATGCCCTTTATGAATGCAAAGCGTATGCAGAGTATGATTGAGACAGATTGTCCCGATACACTCCCTGCACTTCCTGCCCTCTATGACGAAAACTTCACACGCGAAGATGTATCTAAGATGATCGGCTCGAATATGGGTGCTTGGATTAAGGGTCTTCGCGCTGAGCTCGATATGAAGAGTGTTATGCGTGCCGTGGATGATGGTCTTGCTTTGGAGTCTGCAGAGCATATCGATTCGCTTATGTTGCTCACCCAGCAGCAGATGCGCGATGTGTTTACTGCATATACTGCCGAGCAGAAGCGTATCATGGAGGAGGAGCGTCAGGCAAAGCTCGCTGAAAATGCCGAGGCTTCAGCTGCCTGGTTGGCAGAGGTAGAGAAGATGGATGGCGTGCAAAAGACCGAGTCTGGCCTTCTCTATCGTATCGATCGCGAGGGTACAGGTGCGCAGGCTACCAAGGACAGCAGCGTTGTTGAGGTAAACTACGAGGGTAAGACTCGTGATGGAAAGGTCTTTGATTCGAGCTACGAGCGTGGTGAGTCTATCTCATTCCCACTCAATGGCGTTATCAAGGGTTGGACCGAAGGTATGAAGCTGGTTAAGGAGGGTGGTCAGATTACCCTTTGGATACCTTCTGAGCTTGCCTATGGTGAGCGTGGTGCAGGTGCCGATATTGGTCCTAACGAGGCTTTGGAGTTTAAGGTGGAGCTTATTAAGGTAACCGAATAATTTTCGTGATTTTTGTGATAGCGGCGCATTAGCGACGCTTCAGTCCAAAGGGCGAATGGGAAATACGCTTAGTATGTCCCATCCGCCCTTTTTCGTGTCAGCGTCACTACTGCGCCACTCTAACAAAAATTTTCGTGATAAGGGGTCGATTGCTGCCCCTAACAAAAAATGGCGACAATGGGACGTACGCTCAGGTACTACCCATCGTCGCCATTTTTGCCGAGTGTGGCACTCGGCACCCTTCTGACAAAAATTTGGGGTTTAACCGCTCATTATCCCGAGTGTTGTGGGTTCTATGGGTTCAGTGGGTTCAGTGGGTTCAGTGGGTTCAGTGGGTTTTGTGGGTTTTGTGGGTTTTGTGGGTTTTGTGGGTTTTGTGGGTTTTGTGGGTTCGGTGGAAAAATCCCCATCTAACCCACACTGCTCCGCAGTGGCAGGGCAAAGCCCTGCAACACAAAGGCCACGCTCCCTTTAACTACCCTTCAACTACCCTTTAACGCCGCAGGCGTGAACTACCCTTTCCTCTGCACAGCAGAGGGCAGGGCATAGCCCTGCAAAAGCAGTGGCAAGGCGTTGCCTTGTTGTGCGCTATACGCCTCTACCCAAGGGCTATATCGAGAATCATCATAACCACAAAGCCTACAGCAAAGGCGATAGTGCCGATATTGGAGTGCTCGCCACGTTGTGTCTCGGGAATAAGCTCCTCGACAACGACATAGAGCATAGCACCGGCCGAGAAGCTAAGCAGGTAGGGTAGTGTGGGTGATATATACTCGAACATAAGAATCATCAGGAGAGCCGATATAGGCTCGACAATACCCGATATAGAGCCGAGAGCAAATGCTCTGCGACGCGAAGTGCCGTCGGCACGCAGCGGCAACGATACTATAGCCCCTTCGGGTACGTTCTGTATAGCCATACCCATTGCCAGGGCCGTGGCTGCTGCAAGAGTTATCCCCGTCTCGCCATAGATCGCTCCGGCAATTACAGCTCCCACGGCCATACCCTCGGGTATGTTGTGCAGGGTTACGGCGAGCATCAGCATCGGTCTTTTGCCCAACGATGAGCGCATACCCTCGGGACTATCTGTCGTAGGGTGCATATGAGGCACAAAACTGTCGAGCAGCAACAGAAACAACATGCCGAGTATGATGCCTGCGGCCGCCGGCAGCCAGCTCATACCACCCATTGCCGACGACAGCTCAATGGCGGGCATTATAAGCGACCATACCGAGGCGGCAACCATAACACCTGCGGCAAATCCGAGCAGTCCGTTCTGTATGCGTGGCGATACCTCGCGACGAGCAAAGAGCACCATGGATGCTCCTGCGATAGTGCCCAAAAAAGGTATGGCGAGTATAGACAATATATTCATACTATTGTTTAATTTTATATGAGAACGTCTAACAGACTTATATCCGAGTCACACTCCTATCTCTGATACTCTCTCTTGTTATAGATTATCTACGATAATGGGGTCGTTCAACACTATTGTTGGACAACCCCACTTTGTTGATGCCCATATAGGGACTATTCAACCATTATACCTATTAATAGTTCTCCTTCTTAATCTCGAAGTATGCCTGAGGATGAGCACATACAGGGCACATCTCGGGAGCCTTCTTGCCGATGTGGATGTGACCACAGTTCGAGCACTGCCAGATCATATCACCGTCACGCGAGAATACCAATCCGCCCTCTACGTTTGCGAGTAGCTTGAGGTAACGCTCCTCGTGCTCCCTCTCAATCTTAGCAACCTCCTCGAAGAGGAATGCGATGTGGTTGAAGCCCTCCTCGCGAGCATCCTTAGCCATTGACGAGTACATATCTGTCCACTCGTAGTTCTCGCCCTCGGCTGCCGACTTCAAGTTCTCGGCAGTTGAACCGATGCCACCAAGAAGCTTAAACCAAATCTCGGCATGCTCCTTCTCGTTGGCTGCTGTCTCCTCGAAAATCTTTGAGATCTGTACGTAGCCATCCTTCTTTGCCTTAGATGCAAAATAAGTATACTTATTACGTGCCTGGCTCTCACCTGCAAATGCAATCCATAGATTCTGTTCGGTCTTAGTTCCTTTCAAGTCTTTCATAATCTTATCAGTTTTATAGGTTTGTAATTTATCCTTTTGTTTTATTTCCTGTTGCAAAGATAATATACAAATAATTAATTGCAATAGTTTTTTCATTCTTTGTTTTTATTTCTTTATAGGTAATTCTTATAGATAGTGAAACTCAGTGGGGTAAAAATCTATTTGCGGCACTATAATTGTACTTAGGCTGCGAGTAATCAAATTTCCGATTGTTATGCAGACAAATAGTACAAACAACACATTCAGGCTCAGTGTTATGACATTGGCCATAATGAACGTTACGGCGGTTGTAAGCCTTCGTGGACTTGCCACCGAGGCTATCTATGGCCCTGCTTCGGCCTTCTATTACCTCTTTGCTGCCATAGTCTTTCTTGTCCCTACGGCCTTGGTCGCTGCCGAGCTGGCTGCGATGTTCTCTTCGAAGCAGGGAGGAGTCTTTCGCTGGGTGGGCGAGGCCTTTGGTGCGAGGGTTGGATTCTTGGCGATATGGCTACAATGGATACAGTCCACGATATGGTATCCTACGGTGCTTACGTTTGGAGCTGTGAGTATCGCCTTTATTGGTACGGATATGACTACGGATGCCGCATTGGCATCGAACCGACTCTTTACGCTTGTGGTCGTATTGGCTATATATTGGATAGCAACGTTTATCTCGCTGCGAGGCCTCAGCTGGGTTGGTAAGGTGAGTAAGTGGGGTGGTATCATAGGCACTATCATTCCGGCTGCACTGCTCATCATCCTTGCTGTGGTCTATCTTGCAAAGGGTGGTGTAAATAACCTGAATATGAAAGAGAGTTTCTTCCCCGATCTCTCGAATTTCAACAATTTGGTCCTTGCCAGCAGTATATTCCTCTTCTATGCAGGTATGGAGATGATGGGTATTCACGTTATGGAGGTGGATAATCCCAAGCGTAACTACCCTCGTGCCATTATCATAGGCTCGTTGGTTACGGTTCTTATCTTCATCCTCGGCACATTCTCGCTGGGTATCGTCGTGCCGGCTAAGGATATAAGCCTTACGCAGACGTTGCTTATAGGTTTCGACAACTATTTCCGCTTCTTACATATGTCGTGGGCAGGGTCTATTATAGCTATTGCGTTGGTCTTTGGCGTATTGGCAGGTGTGCTCACATGGGTTGCAGGCCCTTCGAAGGGTATCTTTACGGTTGGTCGTGCTGGCTATCTGCCACCATTCTTCCAGAAGACAAACAGCCGTGGTGTGCAACGTAATATACTTATTGTGCAGGGTGTCATAGTAACCATCCTCGGTATGTTATTTGTGGTTATGCCCTCGGTGCAATCCTTCTATCAGATACTCTCACAGCTCACCGTGTTGCTCTACCTTATAATGTATATGCTTATGTTTTCGGCGGCTATCGTCTTGCGTTATAAGCTGCCTAAGTATGATCGGCCCTTCCGCTTGGGAGGCCGTGGAAATATGCTGATATGGCTTCTTGCCGGCTTGGGCTTCTGCGGCTCGTTGCTTGCCTTCGTACTAAGCTTTATACCACCTTCGCAGATAGCCGTAGGCAGCACCACCGTATGGTTCTCGGTGCTTATCATAGGTGCGCTGTTTTTCGTGGGTATTCCATTTATTATATATGCACGCCGTAAACCATCGTGGAAGAATAGCGATACGGAGTTCGAGAAATTCGAGTGGGAGAAATAGCTCACCATCGTTACAAGGGGTACGTAAGTGCCTCTTGTTTTTATATTGCTTAGCAAT
Source organism: Alistipes sp. (assembly GCA_017504265.1). GTDB lineage: Bacteria > Bacteroidota > Bacteroidia > Bacteroidales > Rikenellaceae > Alistipes. The sequence continues at coordinate 11,267 of JAFVRN010000027.1, forward strand.
ATTCTGTCGTAAAGATGCGTTATTACGAATAAAAAATGTATCTTTGTAGGTTGAATATGCGAAACTTATTATACATACTGCCTATCGTGGTTGCAATGCTGCTCTCATCGTGTTTTGGGAGTATTGAGCGTATGGTATCTGCCGAGGTAGACGAGGTTGTGGCATCGGTAGACGACAGAAAGCTGTTACGCTCGGAGCTGCAACGCGATTTCCCCGCAGGTCTTGTGGGTGATGACAGCGTTACATTCTCACGAATGTACATTGATAACTGGGTGCTTAAACAGCTCAAAATGGAGAGAGCCGAGGAGGTGTTGTCTTCGTATGAGGAGGATATAGAGAAGCTCGTGGAGGGATACCGCCAGTCGTTGATTATGCGCCAACTCGACCAATACTACATAGATAGGGCTATTGACCTTGATGTGACAGAGCGTCAGATTGCGGCTCACTATCGTGCCAATGCAGCGATGTTCAAACTCGATCACAATAAGGTGCGTGGTGTGGTGGTAAAGGCTCCTCGCAGCTTCCGCAATACATCGACGCTTACAACAGCTCTGCGTAATGTCGCCAAGCATGGCGATGCTCAGGAGGCTACGGCATTGGCCGAGAAACACTCGTTGCAACTTACGGATATGTCCGAGGAGTGGGTGTCGTACTCCGATTTTTTAAGTCATCTGCCTACGGTGCGTACACGCTCCTACGATGATCTGCTATCGAAGAGTGGGGTGCAACAGATGTCTACTGATGATGCGCTCTTCTACTTCATCATTACGGATGTTGCCCGCAAGGGGGAGGTAGCTCCGTTGGAGTGCATAGAGAACGATATACGTCGTATGCTATATGCCGAGCGACGCTCCGAGATTGTCGGACGCTACGAGGATGAGTTGCGCCGCGAGGCTGTTGCGTCGGGGCGTATAATGCTTACCGACAGTGTGTTGCTGCGCTCGCTGAACTATACGCCGGAGATTTTACCCGAGGATAGTATCAAGATACGTGATGCCGAGGAGCATATAGACGAGGAGGATATTGCCGAAATGGAGAAGGGGGATAGTGTGACAAACCAATTAGAAAAATAGGTGGAATATGAATCATACAGCAATAAATAGGGTGATGACAGCGGTACTTGTATTACTGCTGTCGCTAAGCGTAAACGATACTGTGGCGCAACGTCGTCAGGTGATGCTCGATAAGGTTGTGGCAGTTGTGGGCGGCTCGTCTATTCTTCACTCCGAGGTTGCCGAGTATGCCGAGGCTCTGGTAATGGAGCAGCGACAGATGGGCTACACCTCCGAAAGAGAGCCTATGGTCGAGGCCCTTGAACGCCTAATGGAGCAGAAGTTGTTGCATAATCAGGCGTTGTTGGACTCCGTACCGGTCAATACGAGTGATATCTCGGCGCGTATAGAGAACTATCTGCAAATGCTCATTGACGAGGCGGGAGGTATGCAGGAATTGGAGATTAAGGAGCATATGCCAATCTTTACCTATCGTGAGATGCTTCGCCAGCGTTACGAGGAGCAGGCATACGCTCAGGCTATGAAGATGAGTGTCGTGGAGAAGGTTACGGTAGTCCCCGGTGAGGTGGAACGCTTCTACAACAACATCGACAAGGATAGCCTGCCAATGATCGGCGAGCAGTATGTATATGCGCAGATTACCAAGTTCCCATCATCGCTCAAAGAGGCGCAGCAGCGTACCAAGGAGCGTCTGTTGGATATGCGCGAAAGAGTTATTACGGGTCAGACCAAGTTCTCGGTGTTGGCACGTATGTATTCGGTGGATGGTGCAGCAATACATGGTGGTGAGATGCAGCCCGCTCCGGCTATGACCTATGTGCGTCCATTTGCCGAGGCCCTTGAAAAACTGAAACCGGGACAGGTATCCGAGATTGTGGAGACGGAGTTCGGCTTCCACATCATCGAACTTATCGATAAACAGGGTGATTTGTACCATTGTCGCCACATCGTGTTGCGCCCTACGTTCACGCGTGATGAGTTGCTACAACCGGCCTATGAGCTTGATAGCATAGCAAATCTTATACGTATGGACTCGATAACCTTCGAGGAGGCGGCACTGCGCTTCTCGGATGATGCCTCGTCGAAGATGAATGGCGGTATTGTATCCAACCACGATATATTGGAGCGTCAGGGTGTATACGATGGCGCACGCCTTACGGCAACACGCTTCCTTAAAGAGGATTTCGGTGCCGAGGGAGGTAAGCTCTTGGAGGACTACAATGCGCTTATGCGCCTGAAAGTGGGTGAGGTATCAGACTCGTTTCAGGCGGTAGACCTTACGGGTAACCAGCTTAGCAAGATTGTCAAGCTTGTCGAAATCATTCCGGCACATACCGCCTCACTTGTAGATGACTATGTGCGTCTTGAGGAGATGGCTCTGCAACGCAAGCAGGAGAAGGTATACAAGGAGTGGCTTAATAAGAAGATTGATGCCATGTATGTATATATCGACCCGGAGTATCGTAGCGAAAACTTCGAAAATCCCCGCTGGATAAAGTAGCCTCAGAACCATAACCCAAACCCACATCAGGATATGCATCGTAAATATATAGCCCCACTTGTTGTCGTACTACTATTGATAGGTGCGCTCTTTTTTAGTGCCCGTGGTCGTGTGACAACTCGCTTTATAGAGTTGGCTACAAGCGAGGCTCTATCGCAGACCCCTACGCAGAAAAAGGGCGGTGAGCGACGTATGGTGGATATGGTCGCAGACGACTCATACCTCATAGATTATGGCGACTCTACTGTATTTATCCTTGTGGGTAACTTTGCTGCACACCACAACGGAGCAGTCATTCTTGCCGATAGTGCTGTGCGCTACTCCAATCAGAGTTTCGAGTGCTTCGGCAACGTGCTTATCAACCAGAATACGACGTATGTCTATGGCGATAAGGCGGAGTATAGCCATGCGACAAATACGGCAACCATATTCTCGGAGCTTATAAAGGTTGTGGATGGTGATGCAGTGATGTATACATACAACTGCCGTTTCGATACTTCGGCCGAGGTCGGCGAGTTCTATGGCGGTTGTTATGTGGAGAAGGGCGAGAGTCTTATGGAGTCGGAACGTGGCTACTACAATACGCAAACACACGATCTTATAGCTGTGGACCGTGTCGAGATGCGTGACGATAAGTACCAGATGAAGGGCGACTCGGTGATATTCAACACCGAGACTGAGGATGCTCAATATTTCCATAATACGAATATATGGAACGATAAGGAGGAGTATCTATTCGCTAATCGCGGTAGCTATACCAAGGCCGATGATCTGCACTACCTGACACGTGATGCCTATATCCTCTCGCCCGAGCGTGAGATATGGAGCGACTCGATAGAGTATTACCGTACTAGCGGGCATATTATAGGCCGTAGTAACATACAGATTGATGATACCACTCAGAAGATTATCGGCTTTGCAGACTATGGCGAGTGGTGGGATGACCCGGGTAATGCCCTCTTTACACGTCGCCCGTCGATGATTAACTACGACCCTCAGCAGCCCGACTCCCTCTTCCTCTCGGCCGATACGCTGTGGATGTATACCATTTCGGCCTATGTTCCCGAGGAGGAGGCAACAGATGCGGAGAATACAGAGGGTGCGGAGAGCGCATCGCAGGGAACCGATGATGCTCAGGATGCGGCCAAAGAGAGCGCAGATGCCGATATGCCGGACAAGGGCGATGTCTCAGCAGCTACGAAGGAGCAGGAGGCAGAGGTTGTGCCAAGTGATGTGGAGAGTGTCACAGCTGAGGATGCGAAGAGATCGCCTGAGCGTAGTATGGCCGATGGCACTACCAATACGGCAGGTGTGGAGAAGCCTACGCCGGAACGTGTTGAGAATGAGGCGTTGTCGGATCAGGAGGCTGCCGATGCATCGGCAGATGTTACAAGTGACAACGATGGCGACATAGAGCATGACGGCAGTGCAGAGCCACATAACGATACGGAGGTAGTCGCTGATGCCGCCGTAGATGCTGCGGAATATGCTGTGGCCGAGAACGATACGACGATGCTTTCACAAGCCGATACGGCACAACTTACGGAGAAACAGCTGCGTTATCGCGCAAAGCTCGAAAAACGTCGCCAGCGTGATAAGTTGCGTGCCGAGAAGTTGCGTCTGCGTGACTCGGTAAACGCTATTAAGAGAGCCGAGAAGGACTCTATTCGTTATATCAAGGACTCGTTGCTCGATATTAAGCTCGACTCGATAATAGCTAAGCGTAAGGCTCGAAATGCACGTCTTGCAGACGAAGAGGCAGCACGTATGGAGCGTATCAAGCAGAAGGCCGAGGAGCGTAGACGTCGCAAGATAGATAAGGCTAAGGCGCGTGCCCTAAAACGAGGTAAGGTATATACGGGCGAGGACTACACGCTCGATACGTTGGCATCCGATAGTCTGTCGGTCGATATGCCTGCTGTAGACTCTCTGGCTTCGGCGCGAGATACGATGCAGATAGATTCGCTTGCCGCGGATTCGCTCGCCGCAGACTCGTTGGCAGCGGTAGAGAAGCGCATCCCCGAGGATAGTGTGTACAAGATGATTAAGGCCTACCGCAACGTAAAGATGTATCGTAGCGACTCGCAGATGGTTTGTGACTCACTGCTTATACTGAATACCGACTCGGTGATACGCCTGTATATCGATCCTGTAATGTGGAATCAGCAGAACCAAATAACCTCGGACTCGATGGCAATATATACTGCTCAGCAGCGTATTAAACGAGTACATTTTATGGGCAATCCGATTATGGGTTCGGAGATAGATACCATGTACTACAATCAGGTGAAGGGCAAGGATATGAAAGCCTACTTCGAGAACGGTAGCGTCTACCGCAACGATGTGGATGGTAATGCTCAAACGATATACTATATGCAGGAGGAGGAGAATACCACCGATGTCACAGGTCTGATGTATATCGAGAGTGCCGGCATAAGTTTCTACTTCTTCAATGGCGAGATAGATAAGATTGCCTATAAGCAAAATCCTGAGTATGTGCTATATCCTATGGAGATGATACCCGAGACTCAGGAGTTGCGCCTGCCCGACTTTGAGTGGTACTATGATAGACGACCTCAGCGCGATAGTGTCGTGCAGCGTGATATACGTACATCACGACGTGAGAGCAGCTCGGTACAGAAGAAACCTCGCTTCCCGATAACCGAACGTATAGACTACGACCGTCGCCGTTTGGTCGAGAATGGAGAGTGGGAGGATAGAGTAGACGAACTTAGCCCCGAGGTTATAGAGTGGCGTAATTCAAGAACGTCGTACCAAAATAGAGAGTAGACTTATGTTTTGTAGAGGCTATATACTATTGCCGTTGGTGGCGGCACTACTGCTTGTCAGTGGTGTGAATGTGTATGCACAGCATCGCAACGATGGTTGCGACCTGCCCCGTACACCCCTTATCCCCTATGCCACGGCGGCCGATGCTGCATCGCATAGGATGGATAAGCAGAGATATATGCAGCCTATAAGCGAGTGGACGGCGGATGAGAATGATGTGCTTCACGCCACATTTACGTATCCCTTTTCGTGGGTCGAGCGACAGGTGTTCATACGTGTTGAGGCGTTGGGCCGAGCTTATGAGTTGTGGGTGAATGGTAAGCGTGTCGGTGCTTCAAGCAATGGCTATGTCGCAGCGGAGTATAATGCTACGAAGCAGGCCAAGGAGGATAAGAATAGTATCGAGCTGCGCCTCCTTGATAGCAAGGAATTGAAGACTATAGAGTGCTTCGAACAGCGACTGAAGCAGCCTGCGGTATATGTCATGGCACAGCCTCGTGTACGTGTGCGTGATGTTGCGTGTCGCACAGATATAGGTGTCGGTGGTGTTGTAAATGCCAATTTCAGTGTTATTATGTGTAACCAGACACTTGGCGAAAAGCAGGCACGCCTATACTACGAGCTGTATATGAACGATACAGTGCGCCTTAGCGGAGGACATCGCGATGTGACTCTTGGCATGTACGGCGTAGATACCCTGCGCTTTGGTGCGTCGCTTAGCGATAGCCTATTGTGGAGTAGGGTCGCTCCCACGCGCCTTAGCCTACGCCTCCATAACCGTATAGGTGGCCGTGACGTGGAGTTCTATGATTTGCCTGTCGCGCTGCGTGAGATACGCTATGAGGATGGCGATTTTTGGGTAAATGGCACCCGAGAGCCTGTCGAGTGGCATGAACTGTCGCCCGATGCAGATGTGGCAACTGTTGCCTCGCTTCGAGATGCAGGCTGCCGCTATCTTCGTTTTACGGCAGGTGTCGTGTCAGACGCTGTTCTTGACTATTGCGATGCTGTGGGGCTCTATGTGGCAGTTACAGCACCTATTAATAGCTCTTTGTCGGGCGACTCCCGTAGACGTGGCGGTAACCCCTCGAATAATCCATCGTGGACTGCGGAGTATGTGTCGCGTATCACCTCGATGATACATACAACAAAGCGTCATCCGTCGGTTGTAGCCTACTTCCTTGCAGATGATAGTGCTAATGGTATAGCTCTCTATGAGGGCTATTTGGCCGCCAGACGTATCGCCGGCGAGCGACCTATCTTCTATGATGATGGCAATGGGGAGTGGAATAGCGATAAATAACCAAAAAAATATTGTAGCTTGCTGTTTGTGTATAACGCTGATTTATAATGGATAGCAATTGATGTATGCAAAAAAGATAAAAAAAAGTTCACATTTTTTTACGAAAAAGTTTGGCAGATTAAAAAAAGTGCCTTATCTTTGCACTCGCAATCGAAAGGTTGTAAATGCCTCTTTAGCTCAGTTGGTAGAGCACGACACTCTTAATGTTGGGGTCCAGGGTTCGAGCCCCTGAGGGGGTACAGAAGAGAAGAACGAGAGTTCTTCTCTTTTTTTTGTTGCATATCAGAAAGTTAGCCTTCACCCCGATGTAACCAGCTAACACTCAAAGTGTAAGAAATGTCGCAGTTTGTCGTATGATTGTCGCACTTTTGTCGTCGTTATGCGACAGATTTACTCGAGAAAACCACTGACCAGCTCCCGAAAAACCATTGACCTGGACCAAATTCGTGACCAAATCACTTTTTGACCGAGTAGGTCATACGCAAAATCTCTCCCTCGTTGGCAAGTGCTAAAAATTTTTATGATTATGCGATATTATACCTAAAATAATTTTTGTGCTTAATGGCAGTCGTCAGCATGCTGTCGAAGAGGGTTTCTCTGAAACATCTTCTGTTGAACTTGTAGCAGAATTACCACTTCATGGTGTCAACTTATGACATTATGGCTTTTTAGGTAATAAATTTGATAATCATAAATTTTTTTTGTAATTTTGCATTGTTATAAAAAGCCCATTTCCTCATGTCTAAAAAATACGACAAGGTTGCATATATAATTACACTTTCCCTGCTTTCTGTTTTTGTGTTGATGAGTTGCTTCCCTGCGCTGAGTGCAGTCGGCGGTTTTGTAACCCCGCCTGTGGCAC